>NZ_JBPXMT010000036.1:0-558 GCF_051842835.1 Microbacterium sp. A93 | reverse complement strand
CAGCACGGATCTGAACTTCCCCACCTCGAGGCAGTCCCACTGTCCCCGGTCGCTCCTCCCACTCTTCCCCGCTGACTGAGAAGACGACCATTCCCTCGGTGCCGGCGTACACCTCCAGAATCCGTTCGGCCCCGAGCCATTCGATCCATGCTCGCTTCAGCCAGACCGGGCAGGGCGCACCCATATGAATCACGGTGTGGACGGAAGTCATGTCGTATTTGGTGCGGACCTCATTGGGCAACTTCCAGATCCGGCTCATCATCGTCGGGACGAGGTAGAGATAGTTGGCGCGTTCGCGCTCAACCGTGCGGAGCAAGCCTTCGGCCGAGAAGCGTTCGGTAAGCACGACTCGGCCGCCTGCGAGGAGAGTTCTGACCATCTGGGTAAAGGGCGCGTTGTGGGTGAGCGGTGCCGGGATGACGACCACGTCGCCCAACTGGATACGAGCGCGGATTCGCGACTCGTCATGCAGAGCGGCCAGCGCTGGAACCGGCGAGACGATAACCTTCGGACGGCCGGTGCTGCCACCCGACCCGATTGCCTTCCACATCGGCGATA
>NZ_JBPXMT010000035.1:0-623 GCF_051842835.1 Microbacterium sp. A93 | reverse complement strand
GGCGCCTCATTGCGCACCTGCACCTGACGCGGGGTTGATTCGGGCGTCGCGCAGATTCTGACGACGTACTTTGCCGGCTGCGTCCCGCACGGGTTCGTCTACGAATTCGAATGATCGTGGGAGCTTGTAGCCAGCGAGGGTGGCGCGTGCGTGCTCGAGAAGTTCGTTGCTGTCTGCGCCGGTCGGCGAGAAGATGATCGCATGGGGCGCCTGCCCGAGGTCGTCGTCCGGAAGCCCGATTACGCAGACGTCGACGACAGCCGGGTGGCTCAGAAGAGCGGCTTCGATTTCGGCTGGATAGACATTGCTTCCGCCGACGAGGAGCATATCCGCTTCGCGGTCCTCGATGAAGAGATAACCGTCCGCGTCGAGATGGCCGATGTCGCCGAGTGTTTGCCACCCCTCGCTGGCGGTTGCTGTCGCTCCGAGATAGCGGAACGACTCACCGAGCGCAGCTTCGCGTCGGAGCCAGATCCGACCGGTTTGACCGGCGGAGAGCACTGTTTCGTCGGCAGCACGGATCTGAACTTCCCCACCTCGAGGCAGTCCCACTGTCCCCGGTCGCTCCTCCCACTCTTCCCCGCTGACTGAGAAGACGACCATTCCCTCGGTGCCGGCGTACA
>NZ_JBPXMT010000034.1:0-647 GCF_051842835.1 Microbacterium sp. A93 | reverse complement strand
CCTCGCCACGGAAAACGCCTGCACCTGTTGAGGCGCTCGCGATCGAGGCTCGGGCCAGGTTGGAAGCGGAGGGATGGGACCATGGCCCCATCTCGGTTGGATTCGAGCTGAACCGGCTCGGAATCGCCCCACCCTCTCGCGCGACTCTGGCACGAATCTTCACCCGCAACGGGCTCGTCACCGCCCAGCCGAAGAAACGCCCCCGCACCTCATACGTCCGGTTCCGGTATGCGGCCCCGAACGAGTGTTGGCAGATCGATGCAACGGACTGGACGCTCGCGGACGGCCGCGTCGTCGCGATCTTTCAACTCAACGATGACCACTCCCGCCTGCAGATCGCGTCTCTTGCCGCCCGGTCCGAGAACGCGCGAGACGCCGTGCGCGTGGTCACCACAGGCATAGAGCGCCATGGGGTGCCACAACGGTTGCTCTCAGATAACGGGACAGCCCTGAACCCGATCCGTCGTGGCTGGATCGGTGAACTCACCGCGATGGTGACCGCGCTCGGTGTTCACGCCATCGCCTCCAGCGTCGCCCACCCGCAAACCCAGGGCAAGAACGAACGCGGTCACTCGACGCTCAAACGATGGCTCCGTGCCCGAGCGCCCGCTCGGGATCTTGACGATCTGCAAAGCCAACTCGATCAA
>NZ_JBPXMT010000033.1:0-1025 GCF_051842835.1 Microbacterium sp. A93 | reverse complement strand
GGCATCGTTGTACAGCGACACGATATCTCCACCGGCGCAGAGCCCCCTTTCGCCCGCACCGACGATCGCGACGGTGGCGACAGAGTCATCTGTGGCCCATTGAGCGAGTGTCGGGCGAATCAGCTGCACCATGCGGTGGGTCAGCGCGTTGATCGCACGCGGACGGTTGAGCGTCACCAGACCGAGACGGCCTCGCTGTTCGAAGAGCACCTCATCTCCCGGTGCCGCTTCTTCTGACCTCACTGTTTCTGACGTCGCAGCCGCGTTCATCGGCTGCTCGAGAGCAGGTTGCGACCGACGATGAGCTTCATGATCTCGTTGGTCCCTTCGAGGATCTGGTGCACGCGCAGATCACGCACGACCCGTTCGATGCCGTACTCGTGCAAATAGCCGTATCCACCGTGCAACTGGAGGGCTTCGTTGGCGACGCGGAATCCGGCATCGGTCGCGAATCGTTTCGCGAGCGCACAGGCGGATGCCACATCGGCGGCGCTCTCATCCATCTTCGCCGCGGCACGCTGAAGCAGCGCGCGGGCCGCTTGAAGGTCCGTTTCCATGTCGGCGAGGGTGAACACGACCGACTGGTTCGCCGCGATCGGCGCGCCGAAGGCCTCACGTTCCTGCACGTAAGCAGTCGCCTTGTCGAGTGCCCATTGGGCACCGCCGAGGGAGCAGGCGCCCATATTTACGCGTCCGCCGTTGAGGCCCTTCATCGCGATGCCGAATCCTTCGCCCTCCTGTCCGAGAAGATTAGCGACCGGGACGCGGACGCCTTCGAAGATCACCTGACGGGTGGGCTGTGCGTTCCAGCCCATCTTCTTCTCGTTGGGTCCGAAGCTCAGCCCCGGTGCATCGGCGGGAACGACGATCGCGCTAATGCCGCGAGGGCCAAGAGCCCCCGTTCTCGCCATGACGAGGTAGACGGCAGATGACCCGGCCCCCGAGATGAACTGCTTCGTGCCGTTGAGCACATACTCGTCGCCGTCACGCTTTGCCGACGTCGTGATCGCTGCGGCGTCAGAGCC
>NZ_JBPXMT010000032.1:0-1222 GCF_051842835.1 Microbacterium sp. A93 | reverse complement strand
TTCGAATTCGTAGACGAACCCGTGCGGGACGCAGCCGGCAAAGTACGTCGTCAGAATCTGCGCGACGCCCGAATCAACCCCGCGTCAGGTGCAGGTGCGCAATGAGGCGCCCCGTTATGCAAGCGTGGGTCAGCCACGAACCGGGCGAGCCCTCGTCTCTGCGCCTAGAAGAGGTACCTGTCCCCGCACCAGGGCCAAACGAGGTCCTGGTGCGGGTGCAAGGCGTCGGGATCAATTTTCCGGATTCACTGATCATCGCCGACCGCTACCAAGTACGTCCGCCACGGCCGTTCACTCCGGGCTCCGAATTCTGCGGTGACATCGTCGCTGTCGGAGCAGCGGTATCAACGCATCAAGTCGGCGCGCTCGTCGCGGGCTTTGGGCGGGGCGCGCTTGCTGAATACGTGACGGTAGACGCAACGCAGGTGATCCCTCTGCCTGCCGGAACCTCCCCAATCGACGCGGCAGCGCTACTTTTCACCTACACCACCGCGTACTACGCGCTCCGCGATGTCGGCGAGGTCCGTAGTGGCGAGACCGTGGTCGTCCTTGGTGCTGGCGGCGGCGTTGGCACAGCGACAGTAGAACTGGCAAGAGCACTTGGCGCCACGGTCATCGCCTGTGCATCCAGCCGCGAGAAGGTTGCCTTCGCCGAAACAGCCGGAGCCGACACCACCATCGTCTACGACCCGACCCTGAAAACCAGTCAAGAGCAGAAACAGTTCACCCGCGCCCTGTGCGAAGCCGCTCCGCAGGGAATCGATCTCGTACTCGATCCCGTAGGTGGCCCTTATGCTGAGCCCGCCCTGCGAAGCCTCGCGCCAGGAGGCCGATATCTGGTCGTCGGATTCACCGCCGGAATTCCACGAATCCCGCTGAACGTTCCTCTCCTGGCCAGCAGCTCCATCATCGGCGTCGACTGGAGCCACCTCGTTCGACAGAATCCCGACCGGAACACGCAGCTCATGGTTGAGTTGGTCGACATGTGGCAGCGGAACCTGATCAGGCCGCGCGTCTCCCGTCAGTTCGATTTCGTCGATGCCCCCACAGCAATCGACTTCGTTGCAAGTAGACGGGTAAAAGGAAAAGTCGTCGTTGCCCTTGCCAGACAGCCTCAAGAAAACGCAACTCCCCACGATAGAAAGTGAAAAGACATGGATTTCGAACTGACGAAGGAACAACGGGACCTCCAGCACCGTGCACGAGAATTCATCAACACGGA
>NZ_JBPXMT010000031.1:0-1250 GCF_051842835.1 Microbacterium sp. A93 | reverse complement strand
GCAAAGACCTTTAGGCGTGAAGCAGCACGATCGGTCATGCTGCTCATACGCGGCGTCCCAGGATTTCACGGGCCATCACGATCTTCATGATCTCGGTGGGCCCCTCCATCTGTTTCGCCATGCGCAACTTCGCCCAGAAGTCGCCGAACGGATAGTCGTCGATGGCGAGCCCGCGACCGCCTAGGATCTGCATGCAGCGGTCGATGACGCGGAGCCCAGCGTCCACGCAATAAGCCTTCACTGTCGACGCCTGCAGCCTCGACGCGGAGTACCCGTTCGCCCCGCGATCAACCAGCCACGCCGCATGGAACGTGTTCCAGCGGATCGACTCGATATCGAAGTGATTATCAGTCAGCATCCATTGGATTGCCTGATTGTCCCCGAGCTTCCCTCCGAACACCTCACGTGTGTTTGCGTACTCCACCGCAAGCTCCTGGCTCCTCTCGGACATGCCCAGGGCGGATGCGCCGACACGAAGCCTGAAGCGGTTGAACTGGTGCTGCGCGATCTTGAAACCGGCACCATCCTCGCCGAGCAGGTTTTCCGCGGGCACGACCACATCTCGAAGGACGACCTCTTGCTCTTCGCCCCAGACCCGCGACAGCACGGGGATGGTTCGCACAGCTTCGAATCCCGGAGTGTCGTTGTCGACGAGGAACATGCTGATACCACGTGCCCCTTTCGATGCGTCTGTCACCGCGGCCACTGCGGTGTAGCTGCTTGAAGCGTGACCGGTGCGCCACAGTTTTCGTCCGTTGAGTACCCAGTGGTCGCCCTTACGCACTGCGGTCGTCTTCATGCCCGCAAGGTCGGAGCCGGCTTCGGGTTCCGTGAAGCACATGGAGTATCCGGTATCGCCTCGGAGCACCGGATATAGGTACTTCTCCTTTATCTCCTCTGTCGTTTCATACATGACGGGCTGGGGTGTAAAGCCCATTCCTGGCAGTGTTCGTGGCACCTTCACTGTTTCGGCGACGAGAATCGCATCCTCGGTGGCACCGAGGCCTTGCCCGCCATACTCTTTAGGGACGGTCAGTAGGTTCAGGCCGTACTCGACCATCTTGTTTCGCAACCAGGTGGACAGCTCCGGGGCATAGTCCGCACTCGTAACTGGCCAAGAGGCATACCGCGGCATCACTTCCGTGTTGATGAATTCTCGTGCACGGTGCTGGAGGTCCCGTTGTTCCTTCGTCAGTTCGAAATCCATGTCTTTTCACTTTCTATCGTGGGGAGTTGCGTTTTCTTGAGGC
>NZ_JBPXMT010000030.1:0-1294 GCF_051842835.1 Microbacterium sp. A93 | reverse complement strand
GGGACTGCTGCACGGATAGGTGACATCTGAGCTGGCTAGCCCGGAGGCTGGCCTGGAAGGATGGCATCATGCCCAAAGCGTTTCCCAAGGAGTTCCGTGACGACGTCGTGCGCGTCGCGCGCAATCGCGAGCCCGGTGTGACGATCGAGCAGATCGCGAAAGACTTCGGTGTCCATACGGTGACGTTGCACAAGTGGTTGCAGCGTGCGGCGGTCGATGACGGGGTCAAGCCCGGTGTGACGCGCAGTGAGACCGTGGAGTTGCGGGAGGCGCGTCAGAGGATTCGGCTGCTGGAGCAAGAGAATGAGGTTCTGCGACGTGCGGCGGCGTATCTGTCGCAGGCGAATCTCCCGGGAAAAGGTTCTACCCGCTCGTAATTGAGCTCGCCGCTGCGGGGATCCCCGTGACGGTGACGTGTCGGGTTCTGAAGCTTGCTCGTCAGCCTTACTACCGGTGGCTGGCTGACCCCATCACGCGTAGCGAGGTGGTGGAGGCATATCGTGCGAATGCGTTGTTCGATGCGCACCGGGATGACCCGGAGTTCGGTCACCGGCTGCTCGCGGACGAGGCCCGTGACGCCGGGGAATCAATGGCGGACCGGACCGCGTGGCGGATCACGGCTGCGAACGGCTGGTGGTCCGTGTTCGGGAAGAAGCGGGGCCGTAACGGCAAGAAACCGGGTCCTGCGGTTCACGGCGACCTCTGCACCGTGACCGATGAGAACGGCCGGGTACGGCACGAGTTCACGGCCGATGGTCCGAACCTGCTCTGGCTGACCGACATCACCGAACACAAGACCGCGGAGGGCAAGCTCTATCTTTGCGCGATCAAGGACGTGTTCGGGAACAAGATCGTCGGGTACTCGATCGACTCCAGGATGAAGTCGAGTCTCGCCGTTCGTGCGCTCGAGAACGCTGTGCAGATGCGCGGTGACGTCGCCGGTTGCGTGGTCCATTCCGACCGCGGATCGCAGTTCCGGAGCAGGAAGTTCCTGCGTGCTCTGTCCCAGCACCGGCTGGTCGGATCGATGGGACGGGTTGCGTCATGCGGAGACAATGCCGCGATGGAATCGTTCTTTGCCCTGCTGCAAAAGAACGTCCTCGACCGGCGGTCCTGGACGACGCGTGAGCAGCTGCGCGTCGCGATCGTGACCTGGATCGAACGCACCTACCATCGTCGCCGACGGCAAGCCGCTCTGGGGCGTTTGACCCCGATCGAATTCGAGACCATCATGAACACGACCGTCGCCCTCGCGGCGTGACTAGAAACTGTCACCTAACCGTGCAGCAGTCCC
>NZ_JBPXMT010000029.1:0-1483 GCF_051842835.1 Microbacterium sp. A93 | reverse complement strand
CTAGATATCCCAGGGGTGCAAGTTGTCAAGCCGCGAGGGCGTGTTGGTGCGCCCAGGCAAGTTCCTCGTCGTATGGGGTGTGGTGTCGGAGGCAGCCGTCGAGGATGCCAACGAGTCGGTTAGCGAGTGTGCGGAGGGCTTGGTGGTGTGTCGCGCCGCGGGCGCGGTGGGCGTCGTAGAACGCCCTCGCGCCAGGTGAGGTGCTCAGCGCGCAGAACGCCTGCTGATGCAACGCGTCGGCGAGACGCTTGTTGCGGGCATAGCGGGCGAGGACGACGCGCCTGGTTCCTGACGCGCGGGTGATCGGACTAGTACCGGCGTAGTTGCGGCGTGCTTTCGCATCAGCGAACCTGTCATGGTCGTCACCAAACTCGGCGAGCACCCGGGCGCCGAGAACGACACCGAGTCCGGGCTGGCTGGTGATGATCTCAGCGTCCGGGTGCCGGCCAAAACACGCCGCGACTTCCGTGTCCAGCGCGCTGATCTGAACAGCCATCGCGACAAGAACGGCGATGATTGCGTGCACCCCTGACCCGTAAGCGGTCGTAACCGGGGCGGGGAGTTCGAGCTGCTCGGCGTGCAGCGCGGTCAGGATCCGCCCCGCGCGGGTGTCGAGGTTGCGTTGGCGTCCTGCCCGTCGTAGCAGGCTGATCACCCGGGTGCGGGTCAATGCTCGCCCTGCGGCGGGTGTGGGGGCTGCCGCGAGCACGGCAAGGGCATCTCTGCCCGAGAAGTCATCCGCGAAAGCAATCAGAGCGGCAGGGTAAAACTCGCGCAGCATTGATCGCAGCTGGTTCGCTTGCCGCTGCCTCGACCAGATCATCGTCTGATGGGTGCGGGCAAGCGCTTTGATCGCTTCCGCGAGCTCACTATCACCGGTGCTGCGGCGGTGGTGATCCCGGTCACAACGGACGATCTCGGCCAGAACGTGCGCGTCACCGGGGTCGGACTTCGCTCCTGAGGACGTGTGTCGTTCCCGGTAGCGGGCGGACTGGACCGGGTTGATCGGATAGACCGAATAGCCGGCCGCGATCAACGCCTGCACCCACCCGCCGCGATCCGTCTCGATCCCGACGAACACAGTCTCTGGCTTATCGGTCTCGTCGAGGTGATCACCAATCAGCGCGTGCAGCTGCGCGAGACCGACGACACCTTCTGGCAACCGTCGACGAACAAGGACCATGCCCTGCCCATCCTGCAACTCCACATCGTGATGAGCTTCAGCCCAATCATCTCCAAGGAACAACACGTCACAACTCCCATCTTCGATCACTGACATCATCGTCAGGAGGAAGCTCGCATCGCCCTAATGGTTCAGTGCTCACGGCACGTCATCCCAGCAGTCGTCACGCCTCCTCGCGCGTCGGCGGGGGCACGATCTAGATCTAGACCTCAAAGGCCTGAGTGAAAGAGTGCTCACCCACCAACGGACTCAACCACCAGCCTGACCCACGGATCAAGCCGATGCACCCCCATTAGAGTG
>NZ_JBPXMT010000028.1:0-2676 GCF_051842835.1 Microbacterium sp. A93 | reverse complement strand
TGTATAGACGGGGTTCTCGGTAGCGGGTGTGTAGCGATCGGGTAGCAGTCGGGTAGGGATCCGGTAGCGCACCGGGTGGGGTTCTTCGGAGGATGTCTTTCATCTACAGCAGTTTGCTGTGGCCAGTGAAAGGACTCCCGCTGATGGCCGATTACCGGCTTGTGATGTCCCTGTTGGTGCAGGGCTACCCGTATAGACAGATCGAGATGATGGCCGCGTGTTCGCATCGCACCATCGCCAAGGCCCGGAAGGTGGTCGATGACCACGCGTGGTCCACGCGTGAGGACATCGATGGGCTGGGCGCCGAGGATATCGACCGGCTTTTCGCTGATGGACGTAAGGCCACGTCCACGGGATTCGTGCCGGTGGATATCGAGAAGGTCGTGTCCGCGAGGCTGGGGCGGAAGAAGCCGCCGCTGAAGGTGCTCTGGGCCAGATATCTCGATACCCCGGCTGCGGAGGGCGCCCGGTTCTACGGGTACGAGCGGTTCTGTCAGATCGTGAGCGAGCATGTTCGCACCCATGACCTGACTGGGCCGATCGCTCATGTTCCCGGGCACACGATGCAGGTCGATTGGGCCGGCACCGCGATGGCGTTGACCGATCCGATCACCCGGAACACCACCCGGGTATCGGTGTTCGTGGCCACCCTGCCGTACTCCGGGATGGTCTTCGCTCAGGGGTATACCGACGAGAAGATGGGCTCCTGGCTCGACGCCCACCGGCGGGGGTTCGAGTACTTCGGCGGTGTCAGCCAGGTCCTGGTCCCGGACAACGCGCCCACGGCCTCGAACGCGATCAGCCGCTACGACCGGGCCCGGGAGGTCAATCAGGCCTACCAGGACTTCCTCGAGCACTACCGCAGTGCCGCGGTGCCCACTCGCTCGTACCGGCCGCGGGATAAGGGTCACGTGGAATCCGGGGTGAAGATCGTCACCGACTGGGTCATCCATTTCCTGGCCGATCGGATGTTCACCACGCTCGATGACCTCAACGAGGCCGTCACCGCCCGTATCGATGCCATCAATGACCGCACTCCGTTCCGTGGCGGGCCCATCAGCCGCCGGAAGTGGTTCCAGGACACCGAGGCCGATGAGCTGCTCGAGCTGCCCGTGGAGCCCTGGCTGCAGGTGGCCTGGCGCAAGGCCAAGGTCGGCCGGGACTGGCATCTCCAGATCGACACGGTGAAGTACTCGGTGCCTTACCGGCATGCCGGCCAGAGCGTGGATGTGCGCATCCGCGGCAACGAGATCACCGTGATGGCCGCCGGTGAGGTCATCGCCGCCCACCGGCAGGGGTCGCATCGGCATGGGTACGTCACCGACCCCGCCCACGCCCCGGAACGCTTTGAGGCCGTCTCCGGGCTCTGGACGCGGGCCTATTTCCTGCGTCAGGCGGCCAAGGTCGGGCCCGGGACCGTGGCAGCCCTGACCGGGTTGCTCGATGCCAAGGCCATTGAGGCCCAGGGATACCGGTCGTGTATGAACATCCTGTCGTTGGGCAAGAACGAGAACCGGCTGCTGCTGGAGCAGGCCTGTCGGCTACTGGTCGAGGAGAACGAGACCCGGCCGGTCAGCTACACCGCGATCAAGCACCGCATCACCGCCCTCCGGGCTCAACGTGACTCACGCCCCACCACCACGGCGGGCCCACCGCAGCACAGAACTGCCCCGGCTCCGGCCCGGGATACCCGTAGCGCGCACCTGGACGGCATCGAGCAATTCAGCCTCGCAGCCCTCACCGGCACCACCGGCACCGACCGGCCCGAGACAACGGAGTACTGAAAGATCATGATCAACCACCACCTCAGCACCCAGGACATGGCCCTGTTCACCCGACTGCGGATGACCGCCTTCGGTGAAGCCGTCATCGACATCGCCAACGACCCCGCCTACGACGACTGGACCTTCTCCCGGAAGATCCGCCACGCCCTGGAGACGGAGACCACCGCCCGGGCCGAACGCCGCGTGCTCAAACTCCTCAGCGCCTCCCGGACACCCAACCCCGCCGCCTGCATCGAGGACATCCACTACCTGCCCGGACGCAACATCAACCGCGACGTCGTGGACCGGCTGGGCTCCTGCCGGTGGATCGAGAACACCTCGAACCTCGTGGTGCTGGGAAAATCCAGCGTCGGCAAGTCCTACCTCGCCCAAGCACTGGTCAACGCCGCCTGCCGCCAGGACCACACCGCCCGCTACTTCCGCCTCGATGACCTGGCCAATCAACTCGCCGTCCTGAACCGCAGCGATCCAGAACGAATGAAGTTCCTGGCCGGCATCCATACCTGCGACCTGCTGGTGCTGGATGACTTCCTCACCACCCCGATCAGCGCGGACACCGCCAGCGAACTCCTCAACATCCTCGCTGCCCGCGAAGGCCGGGGCGCCACCATGGTGACCTCCCAGTTCGACCCCGAAGACTGGTACAAATCTCTGCACGACGCCGTGATCGCCGAGTCCATCCTGAATCGCATCGTCTCCAACAGCGAAATCGTCCAGCTCGACGGCCCGAACATGCGCCGCCACACCCACGCCAACGCAGCCGAGCCGACCGTCGATCAGCCGGCCTGACCCAACAGCGCGGGCGCAGTGACCCCGATAGAAGCACTACCGGATACCTGCGCCCGTGCTACCGGATCGCTACACACCCGCTACCGAAAGAGCCGTCTATACA
>NZ_JBPXMT010000027.1:0-5641 GCF_051842835.1 Microbacterium sp. A93 | reverse complement strand
TTGGGTGGCCATTTTGTCTAAAAGAAGTCCGGCGGTGTCCTACTCTCCCACAGGGTCCCCCCTGCAGTACCATCGGCGCTGTGAGGCTTAGCTTCCGGGTTCGGAATGTAACCGGGCGTTTCCCTCACGCTATGGCCGCCGAAACACTATTGATGTTTCAATCAAACACATAACAAAGTCATTGTTATGTGGTTCTCGACCGTACATCGAGAACCACTCAGTGGACGCGTAGCACCAACAAACGGTGTGTTATCAAGTCATCGGCTTATTAGTACCAGTCAGCTTCACACGTTACCGTGCTTCCACATCTGGCCTATCAACCCAGTAGTCTGGCTGGGAGCCTCTCACCCGAAGGTATGGAAATCTCATCTTGAGGCCGGCTTCCCGCTTAGATGCTTTCAGCGGTTATCCATCCCGAACGTAGCTAATCAGCGGTGCTCCTGGCGGAACAACTGACACACCAGAGGTTCGTCCAACCCGGTCCTCTCGTACTAGGGTCAGATCCTCTCAAATTTCCTACGCGCGCAGCGGATAGGGACCGAACTGTCTCACGACGTTCTAAACCCAGCTCGCGTACCGCTTTAATGGGCGAACAGCCCAACCCTTGGGACCTACTCCAGCCCCAGGATGCGACGAGCCGACATCGAGGTGCCAAACCATGCCGTCGATATGGACTCTTGGGCAAGATCAGCCTGTTATCCCCGAGGTACCTTTTATCCGTTGAGCGACAGCGCTTCCACAAGCCACTGCCGGATCACTAGTCCCGACTTTCGTCCCTGCTCGACCTGTCAGTCTCACAGTCAAGCTCCCTTGTGCACTTACACTCGCCACCTGATTACCAACCAGGTTGAGGGAACCTTTGGGCGCCTCCGTTACTTTTTGGGAGGCAACCGCCCCAGTTAAACTACCCACCATGCACTGTCCCTGAACCGGATTACGGTTCGAAGTTAGATATCCAGAGTGACCAGAGTGGTATTTCAACAATGACTCCACACGAACTGGCGTCCATGCTTCAAAGTCTCCCACCTATCCTACACAAGCCACACCGAACACCAATACAAAGCTATAGTAAAGGTCACGGGGTCTTTCCGTCCTGCTGCGCGTAACGAGCATCTTTACTCGTAATGCAATTTCGCCGAGTTCGCGGTTGAGACAGTTGGGAAGTCGTTACGCCATTCGTGCAGGTCGGAACTTACCCGACAAGGAATTTCGCTACCTTAGGATGGTTATAGTTACCACCGCCGTTTACTGGGGCTTAAATTCTCAGCTTCGCCTTGCGGCTAACCGGTCCTCTTAACCTTCCAGCACCGGGCAGGCGTCAGTCCGTATACATCGTCTTGCGACTTGGCACGGACCTGTGTTTTTAGTAAACAGTCGCTACCCACTAGTCTCTGCGGCCTCCAAACGCTTTTGGGAGTAAATCCCTATACGCCGAAGGCCCCCCTTCTCCCGAAGTTACGGGGGCATTTTGCCGAGTTCCTTAACCACGATTCTCTCGATCTCCTTGGTATTCTCTACCTGACCACCTGAGTCGGTTTGGGGTACGGGCGGCTAGAACCTCGCGTCGATGCTTTTCTTGGCAGCATAGGATCATCCACTTTTTATCCGCATCGTGTCTCAGCCTATGTGAACGGCGGATTTGCCTACCGTTCGGCCTACGCACTTGCACCAGGACAACCATCGCCCGGCTGGACTACCTTCCTGCGTCACACCTGTTAATACGCTAACCGCACCAGCATGGGGTCGTACGCTAGGCCCAATCCGTCACCCCGAAGGGATCAGTCACTGGGATTCAGATACTTAGCACCACTGGATTAGCTTGGGCGGTTCTTCGCCGGTACGGGAATATCAACCCGTTGTCCATCGACTACGCCTGTCGGCCTCGCCTTAGGTCCCGACTTACCCAGGGAAGATTAGCTTGACCCTGGAACCCTTGGTCTTTCGGAGGACGTGTTTCTCACACGTCTTTCGCTACTCATGCCTGCATTCTCACTCGTGTAGCCTCCACGGCTGGTTCACACCGCCGCTTCGCTGGCCACACGACGCTCTCCTACCCATCAACACGGCTGGACCACGAAGGCCTACCAATAATGTCAATGCCACAACTTCGGTGGCGTGCTTGAGCCCCGTTACATTGTCGGCGCGGAATCACTTGACCAGTGAGCTATTACGCACTCTTTCAAGGATGGCTGCTTCTAAGCCAACCTCCTGGTTGTCTAAGCAACTCCACATCCTTTTCCACTTAGCACGCGCTTTGGGACCTTAGTTGGTGGTCTGGGTTGTTTCCCTCTCGACTATGAAGCTTATCCCCCACAGTCTCACTGCTGCGCTCTCACTTACCGGCATTCGGAGTTTGGCTGACGTCAGTAACCTTTTAGGGCCCATCGGCCATCCAGTAGCTCTACCTCCGGCAAGAAACACGCAACGCTGCACCTAAATGCATTTCGGAGAGAACCAGCTATCACGAAGTTTGATTGGCCTTTCACCCCTATCCACAGCTCATCCCCTCAGTTTTCAACCTAAGTGGGTTCGGTCCTCCACGCGCTCTTACACGCGCTTCAACCTGGCCATGGATAGATCACTTCGCTTCGGGTCTAGGACATGCGACTGAATCGCCCTATTCAGACTCGCTTTCGCTACGGCTACCCCTCACGGGTTAACCTCGCCACATATCACTAACTCGCAGGCTCATTCTTCAAAAGGCACGCTGTCACCCCTACTAAGGAGGCTCCAACGGTTTGTAAGCAAACGGTTTCAGGTACTATTTCACTCCCCTCCCGGGGTACTTTTCACCTTTCCCTCACGGTACTTGTCCGCTATCGGTCATCTGGGAGTATTTAGGCTTATCAGGTGGTCCTGACAGATTCACACGGGATTTCTCGGGCCCCGTGCTACTTGGGATACTTCTCGCGCCAAGGTTGGCATTTCGACTACGGGGTTGTCACCCTCTATGACCGGCCTTTCAAGACCGTTCGTCTATACCATCTTGTAACGCTGCCAACTCGGCAGAGTTGACTGAAAAGTCCCACAACCCCGAACATGCAACTCCTGCCGGATATCACACATGCTCGGTTTAGCCTGTTCCGGTTTCGCTCGCCACTACTAACGGAATCGCGGTTGCTTTCTCTTCCTGTGGGTACTGAGATGTTTCACTTCCCCACGTTCCCTCTACCCGCCCTATATATTCAGGCGGGAGTCACTAGGTCGGCACGCCGCCCAGCGGGGTTTCCCCATTCGGACACCCTCGGATCAAAACTTGCTTATCAGTTCCCCGAGGCTTATCGCAGATTGCTACGTCCTTCTTCGGCTCCAGATGCCAAGGCATTCACCGTTTGCTCTTAAAGACTTGATAAATCACATGAGTTTGAATCAAAACTCGACCCACACCCGAAAGTGTGTGTCTGAAATTGACTAATGATCTTTAAGATCATCTTGTGCAACTGATCGTTGATCAGCTGCAAGATGCTCGCGTCCACTGTGTAGTTCTCAAAGTACGGGCGGTACCCCTCCCCGCAACCCCCGAAAGGGAAACAGCAAGAGGCCCTGAGAGTCAGAACGACCACACCAAAAGGTGCGGTCGCATCCGGTCCCTCAGGACCCAACAGCGTGCAGATGTAACATCCAACCCCCACCCCGTTCCGATCACCCGAAAGTGATGTACTAAGAGAAGAAATCTTCCTTCACACCATGTCAAATGTTCCACCCATGAGCTCCCAGCGAAGAACGTATGTCTTCGATCTGAGTTCTGGACGTCACGCCGTTCAATGAACAACGAACGTCAGATGCTCCTTAGAAAGGAGGTGATCCAGCCGCACCTTCCGGTACGGCTACCTTGTTACGACTTAGTCCTAATTACCAATCCCACCTTCGACAGCTCCCTCCCACAAGGGGTTAGGCCACCGGCTTCAGGTGTTACCGACTTTCATGACTTGACGGGCGGTGTGTACAAGACCCGGGAACGTATTCACCGCAGCGTTGCTGATCTGCGATTACTAGCGACTCCGACTTCACGTAGTCGAGTTGCAGACTACGATCCGAACTGGGACCGGCTTTTTGGGATTCGCTCCACCTCACGGTATTGCAGCCCATTGTACCGGCCATTGTAGCATGCGTGAAGCCCAAGACATAAGGGGCATGATGATTTGACGTCATCCCCACCTTCCTCCGAGTTGACCCCGGCAGTATCCCATGAGTTCCCACCATTACGTGCTGGCAACATAGAACGAGGGTTGCGCTCGTTGCGGGACTTAACCCAACATCTCACGACACGAGCTGACGACAACCATGCACCACCTGTTTACGAGTGTCCAAAGAGTTGACCATTTCTGGCCCGTTCTCGTATATGTCAAGCCTTGGTAAGGTTCTTCGCGTTGCATCGAATTAATCCGCATGCTCCGCCGCTTGTGCGGGTCCCCGTCAATTCCTTTGAGTTTTAGCCTTGCGGCCGTACTCCCCAGGCGGGGAACTTAATGCGTTAGCTGCGTCACGGAATCCGTGGAATGGACCCCACAACTAGTTCCCAACGTTTACGGGGTGGACTACCAGGGTATCTAAGCCTGTTTGCTCCCCACCCTTTCGCTCCTCAGCGTCAGTTACGGCCCAGAGATCTGCCTTCGCCATTGGTGTTCCTCCTGATATCTGCGCATTCCACCGCTACACCAGGAATTCCAATCTCCCCTACCGCACTCTAGTCTGCCCGTACCCACTGCAGGCTGGAGGTTGAGCCTCCAGATTTCACAGCAGACGTGACAAACCGCCTACGAGCTCTTTACGCCCAATAATTCCGGATAACGCTTGCACCCTACGTATTACCGCGGCTGCTGGCACGTAGTTAGCCGGTGCTTTTTCTGCAGGTACCGTCACTTTCGCTTCTTCCCTGCTAAAAGAGGTTTACAACCCGAAGGCCGTCATCCCTCACGCGGCGTTGCTGCATCAGGCTTTCGCCCATTGTGCAATATTCCCCACTGCTGCCTCCCGTAGGAGTCTGGGCCGTGTCTCAGTCCCAGTGTGGCCGGTCACCCTCTCAGGCCGGCTACCCGTCGACGCCTTGGTGAGCCATTACCTCACCAACAAGCTGATAGGCCGCGAGCCCATCCCCAACCGAAAAATCTTTCCAAACGTTGACCATGCGATCACGTCTCGTATCCAGTATTAGACGCCGTTTCCAGCGCTTATCCCAGAGTCAGGGGCAGGTTGCTCACGTGTTACTCACCCGTTCGCCACTGATCCCCAAGTGCAAGCACCTGGTTCACCGTTCGACTTGCATGTGTTAAGCACGCCGCCAGCGTTCATCCTGAGCCAGGATCAAACTCTCCGTAAAAGAAAAATACTGAACACACCGGAAAAAGGTGTGAGCAGCGAGTTTGAACTGACCAAAGAAATGAATCAAACTGACTTCATTTAAAATGCCAACCCCCGGAAGGGCTGGTCTTTGATCCAAAGGAATTCTCACCAGTCCGAAGACCGACGAGGATAATTTGGCATTTGACAAGTGCACGCTGTTGAGTTCTCAAGGATCGGATGCTCCCACGACCCAGTCATCACAACCAGGCCCGCAGGGCAACTTCTCTATCTTATCTGAGCCATTCAGCATGTCAAACCGACACGCCGTCAGACCCAAATTCGAGTAATTGTTCGAAGC
>NZ_JBPXMT010000026.1:0-5710 GCF_051842835.1 Microbacterium sp. A93 | reverse complement strand
ACGATCTAGATCTAGACCTCAAAGGCCTGAGTGAAAGAGTGCTCACCCACCAACGGACTCAACCACCAGCCTGACCCACGGATCAAGCCGATGCACCCCCATTAGAGTGAGGTCATGGATGACGATGCTCAGCACTTGCGCACACTCCTGGAGGTGCTGCGGCGCGAAGCGGATGCGCGCACCGACGCGCTCACGGCGACGCTCGCCGAGCTCACGCACGACCGCAGCAGCCAAAGTGATGACGACGAGCATGACCCCGAGGGTGTGCCGCTGTCGGCCGAGTGGTCCCGGCTGAGTGGCCTGCTCGACGGATCCCGCACAGAACTACAGCAGGTCGACGATGCCATCGCGCGGATGGATGCCGGCACCTACGGCGTCTGCACGAGCTGTGGCCGTCGCATCCCTGTCGCACGCCTGCGCGTACGCCCATTCGCCGAGCGTTGCGTGCCCTGCGCCGAGAAGGAGAGCAGATGACGAACGACACAGCCACAGAACGCGCGCCGCTGGGCGTCGGGATCATCGGGCTCGGAGGTATCGGCCGCATCCACGCCCGAGCGATCGGCGACCTGCCGAACCTGGGCGAGGTGCGTGCCGTTGCGCACGCGCGCCACGAGGCGCTCGCAGCCTGCGGCCTGCCCACCACGATGCGTCGGACCGTCGACGAGCTTCTCGCCGACGACTCCGTCCAGATCGTCGCGATCTGCACGCCGAGCGACACACACGCCGACCTCGCCCTGCGAGCGATCGAAAGTGGCAAGCACGTCGTGGTCGAGAAACCGATCGCGCTCGACGCCGCCTCGGGGCGGGCCTTGATCGCCAGGGCAGACGCGCTCGGTCGCACGCTCGTCGGCATCGCACAGCGCCGCTACGAACCGCAGAACATCGCCCTCGCCGAACTGCTCACCAGTGGCGCGCTGGGTCACCCTCTGCTGGGCGAGGTGCTCGTGCCCTGGTATCGCGACGATGCGTACTACCGCGCGGCGCCCTGGCGCAGCAAGCGCGACGGCGGGGGCGGCTCGCTCGCCAACCAGGGCCTGCACAACCTCGATCTTGCGCTGATGTTGCTGGGTCCGGTGGTCGAAGTGACCGGCCAGTCCGCGACCGTCACGCACGAGATCGATGTCGAGGATGCCACGACCGCCACCCTGCGCTTCGCATCCGGCGCCATGGGCATCCTCGCCACGACGACCGGCGCCCACCCCGGGCACAATGCCCGACTCAGCGTCATCACGACCACCGGAAGGTTTGAGCTCGACGGAGACGTTATTCGGGAATGGACCTTCGACGTGCCGGCGCCGGCGTCAGGCGGCTCAGCACCGGGCGGCGGATCCGACCCGCTCGCGATCGGCCACGCAGGTCACCTGGCCCAGTGGCGCGATGTGCTGGGCGCAATCGCCGCCGGTCGCGCTCCGCGGGCGACGGGTCAGGATGCCGTGCACACCGCAGAGGTCATCACGGCGATTTATCAAAGCGCCGCGACCGGGGCGGCAGTGCCGGTGGGGACGGTCGCGGCGTAGCCGCCACCGCCCCGCGAGCTGCTCAGCCGGCGTCAGCCTTGCGTGCACCGGCCTCGAGTACGTCTCCGGCTGGGCGTTCCTGATGCCCGCCGAACTGCAAACGCATCGCCGAGAGCACCTGGTTCGCGAACTGGTCTTCGCCACGTGACGCGAAGCGTTCGAAGAGGGATGCCGCGAGCACCGGAACCGGCACCCCGACGTCGATGGCAGCTTTGACTGTCCACCTGCCCTCTCCGGAGTCCGAGACTCGACCGGCGAGCCCGTCCAGAGTGGGATTGTCGTGCAGCGCGGCAGCGGTGAGATCGAGCAACCAGGATGAGATCACCGACCCCCGACGCCAGAGCTCAGCGACTTTGTCGGTGTCGATCGGGAACTGGTAGAACTCCGGCTCCTCGAGTGGGGCGATCTCGGCAGAGTGTTCGGCTTCACGCACTCCCGCATCCGCATTCTTGAGCAGATTGAGTCCCTCGGCGATCGAGGCCATGATGCCGTACTCGATGCCGTTGTGCACCATCTTGACGAAGTGTCCTGAGCCGGAGGGCCCGCAGTGCAGGAAACCCTGCTCTTCGGGTGCGAGAGCACCGGTGCGACCCGGCGTGCGCTCGATCTCTCCGGGCCCTGGTGCGATCGTGCGCAGCACGGGTTCGATGTGCCCGACCGCGACGTCGCTGCCGCCGACCATGAGGCAATAGCCGCGCTCCAGACCGAACACTCCGCCGCTGGTGCCGATGTCGACGTACTCGATACCGCGCTCGCGGAAAGCTGTCGCCCGACGGACGTCGTCGCGGTAGTTCGAGTTCCCACCATCGATGAGGATGTCGCCCTTGTCGAGAACAGCGGCCACCTCTTCGGCCACCGAGCCGGTGAGCGAGGCGGGCACCATCATCCACACAACACGCGTCGGCTCCAGCTTCACCGCGAGATCGGCGATGCTGTCGGCGCCGGTGGCACCCTCCGCGACCAGCGCGGCCACGGCATCCGCATTCACGTCATAGACGACGCATTCGTGTCCATCGCGCATCAACCGTCGCACGATGTTCGCGCCCATCCTGCCGAGTCCGACCATGGCCAGCTGCATATCTTTTCCTCCCGATTCACGCCGGCTCTTGGGGAGCCGAGTCGTGGTCATCCTGACACGCGGCTCGGACCGGCACCAGGGCTCGGACGGAACCCACCAGCCACGGAAAGCAAAAGGCGGACACCTCCGGAGAGGTACCCGCCTTTTTTGCTACCAGCTATCAGCCTTCGATCAGCTTGCGACGACGCATCGTCAGAAGCATGATGCCACCGGCGAGCAGAACCACGGCACCAGCCGAAGCGCTCAGGGGCACGATCATGTCAGAACCAGTCGCGGCAAGGTTGCCGTCGTCACCAGCGCCACCGCTGCCACCCGGAGCGGGAGGCGTGGTGGGCTCAGGTGCCGGAGGCGTGACGGGCTCAGGGACCGGCTCGACGAGCACGGAGAACGCGAGGCTCACCGGCGCCGAGGCGATACCGCTGATGCTCTGCGTTGCAGAGACCGTGTACGAACCGGGCTCGAGAGCAGCCTCGAAGTTGATGCTCCAGACGCCATCCGCGACCTCAGCCGTGTAGGTGCCGCTCTCGGCAGCAAGAGCCGTCGGCTCTGCACCGTTGAGCTTGACCGTGACGGTTGCGCCGTTGATGCCCGTGCCCGCAAGGGACTTGGGACCGTTGTCGAATGCGAACGTGCTGCCGTTGGTGATCGACGTCACGCCGACGGCAACCGGGACGACCTTGAAGGCGGCCTTGGCAGCATCCGAAGTGTCCTCGTTCGCGGTCTGCACCACGCTGATGGTGTGCGCACCGTAGGTGAGCTCAACCGCGACGGACCAGTTGCCCGCACCGTCAACCGTGGTCTCGTACTCGACGCCATCGACCGTGGCGACGACTGCAGCACCGGAAAGACCGGTTCCGCTGACTGCCTTGACCGTGCTGGTGACGGTGGAACCGTCAGCAGGCGACGTGATGACCGGCACCGCGGTGGGCGCGAACTTCGTGGTCACCGTGTAGGTGGTGGTCTCCGAAGCGCTGAAACCGTTGGTCGAGGTCAGCGTGTACTCGTAGGTACCAGGCTTCGTCGGAGCGAGGAAGGTGAACTCACCGTTCTCAAGGTTTGCGTTGAACGTCTCGCCAACGCCGGAAACCTTGACGGACTTGGCACCAGGTGCCGTACCTGCGATGAGCGAGCCGACGTCAACGGTCGAGCCGCTGGTAGGAGCCGTCACCTTGGGAGCGTCCAGGTCGAGTGCGACCGTGTAGCCGTCGGTGTGCTCGAGACCGTAGACGATGGACGTCGCCCAGGTCCACACGCCGGGGATTCCACCGCTGATGACGCCGACGGCCTTGGTGCCCTGGATGACCGCGCCACCGGAGTCGCCGGGAGCAGCCTCAACGTCGCTTTGGAATCCGCGAACCCAGTGGCCAGCGATATCCATCCAGCCTTCGATGATGTCGTATTCGTCGATCGTGCCGGTCGTGAAGCCGGTGGTGCGACCGCTCTTGCTGACGTCGCCGAGCACCGGTGCACCGACGCTCTTGACTGGGATGGTACTGCCCGCGAGCGAACCGAGGTCGTCGGTCGCCGTCGTCCAGTCAGTCACCTCGGGAAGGAGGTTGAACTCACCGTCCGGGTTAATGTCGATGACCGAGATATCGGTGGAGTTGACATCGCCGTCAGCGCCGATCGTGCCATTGAGGCCACCGTACCGCGCGAAACCGAAGGTGCCCAGGAGGATCAGGTCGTCCGGCACCGCGCCGCTGCCGCCGACAGCAGGCTCTTGGCCGGGAACCGACAGCGTGGTGTTGGTGATCTTGACGCCATCTTCGAAGGCACAGTGGCCTGCGCTGATCAGCGCAGGGGCTCCATCAGGAGAGAAGGCACTGAATCCGACCGAGCAGGCCCAGGCACCGCCCGCATCGGGGACCGAAAGGTAGCCCTGGCCGCCCACGACATCGGTTGCGGCGTATGCCACCGGAGCAGAATCGACCGTGACGACCTTGGCGCCTTCGATGTCAGCAGACTCGGTGAAGGCCTTAACCTCGTCGCTCTCGGCCGCGTCATCGTTGCCGGTCGCGACGACCATAACGACATCATCGCCAGCGGCGTTCACGCCGTAAGCAACGATATCGATGCCTGCGGCCGCCGCGTCGTCTGCGGCCTCGATGACCTCGGCGGGAGGAGCATCCTCCACAGGCGTGGTCTCGGTTGTCTGGTCGGTCGGCTCATCTGCGGCGTCTGCGGCATACGCAGGTGTCGCGAAGAAAAGCCCCCCAAGGGCAATCGTCGTGGCCGCGGTCAAAGCCAGCGGACGACGCACCATCCCTCTGTTCTTCATAAAGTCGATGTCCTTGCTCTGTATCGAATAATGGTCCCGAAGCGACAAACTGCTCGTCGTTCCTCAGAAAATCGCGGACTCCGCGCCCGCAGAGCGAACACAGAAACCTCCGCAAGACTACCCAGCAAACTCTCAGAAGCCAACAGTAGATCTCCGTTCTGTCACATGTATGGGGACTTCTCCCCACTTCTTGGCTCGGTTATAACGGTTCGCTCAACCTTCCCGCTCGTCTCCAGGTGGGGCCGACTACGATGACGTCCATGCGCACTCGAACCTCCAGAATCCTCACGTTGGCCGCGATGGCCGGCGCCGTTACGTTGCTGGTCACCGCTTGCTCGACAGGCACAGAGCCGGGTTCCGCGCCCACCTCGTCCGCCGAACCGGATCCAGCCGTGGTGGCAGAACTGGTCGGAGTGTGGGGCGAGGACGCAGCGGGCCAGCCGCACCTGGAATTCACCGAGGATGGCGACGTGAGCGGAAGCGACGGGTGTAATGGAATTTTCAGCACTTACACCGCCGACGACGCCCACATCGAGCTTGCCCAGTTCGCATCCACCCTCAAGGCCTGTGAGGGCGTCGACGATTGGCTCCGCGGCGTGCGCGCCGTCGAGATCGATGGCGACGTTCTTGTCGTGATGGACGATGCCGGCGAGAAGATCGGCGAACTCACCCGCGCCGAATAGCGTCCGAGCGGGCGCTTGTGGCTCATTTTTCGCGCAGAAGCGAGCTGTGAAGTCTCAGTGCTTTTCTGACAGTTGTGTCTCGGGACCTGCCTGACAGTTCTCCTCGTCTTGCACGATCAGGGGATGGCTTATGACTCTTCCCGTACTGATCTGC
>NZ_JBPXMT010000025.1:0-5945 GCF_051842835.1 Microbacterium sp. A93 | reverse complement strand
AAAGTTGCTTCGGAGCAACGAGTCAGTCGCTGAGGCGGTGGCTTGGGGGTCCGGATGTAGCGGATTGGGACTTCGGTTCTGACCCGGGGAATCGCCGGAAACGCCGATTTGACGGGGAGGGAATGAGGGCCTAAGCTTGAAAAGCCGCAGATGGGAAAAGCAAAGATTTCCCCGGTCTAAACCGGATTCTTTGTGAGTAGTCATCATGTGCCTGTTGTTTGAGAACTCAATAGTGTGCCAAGTTTATTGATGCCAATTTATTAAATTGGTTATAGCTGCTGGTGCGCACCCCGTGTGTGCTGGTGGTTTTGCCATGGATTGAATGATGGCTGGCCTGGTTTTCCGCTGGGTTGGTTGTTGTTTCTTTTGTAGTTTTTTACGGAGAGTTTGATCCTGGCTCAGGATGAACGCTGGCGGCGTGCTTAACACATGCAAGTCGAACGCTGAAGCCCCAGCTTGCTGGGGTGGATGAGTGGCGAACGGGTGAGTAACACGTGAGTAACCTTCCCTTGACTCTGGGATAAGCCCGGGAAACTGGGTCTAATACCGGATACGACCCTCCGCCGCATGGTGTGGGGGTGGAAAGATTTATCGGTCTTGGATGGACTCGCGGCCTATCAGCTTGTTGGTGAGGTAATGGCTCACCAAGGCGACGACGGGTAGCCGGCCTGAGAGGGTGACCGGCCACACTGGGACTGAGACACGGCCCAGACTCCTACGGGAGGCAGCAGTGGGGAATATTGCACAATGGGCGCAAGCCTGATGCAGCGACGCCGCGTGAGGGATGACGGCCTTCGGGTTGTAAACCTCTTTCAGTAGGGAAGAAGCGAAAGTGACGGTACCTGCAGAAGAAGCGCCGGCTAACTACGTGCCAGCAGCCGCGGTAATACGTAGGGCGCGAGCGTTATCCGGAATTATTGGGCGTAAAGAGCTCGTAGGCGGTTTGTCGCGTCTGCCGTGAAAGCCCGGGGCTTAACCCCGGGTCTGCGGTGGGTACGGGCAGACTAGAGTGCAGTAGGGGAGACTGGAATTCCTGGTGTAGCGGTGAAATGCGCAGATATCAGGAGGAACACCGATGGCGAAGGCAGGTCTCTGGGCTGTTACTGACGCTGAGGAGCGAAAGCATGGGGAGCGAACAGGATTAGATACCCTGGTAGTCCATGCCGTAAACGTTGGGCACTAGGTGTGGGGGACATTCCACGTTTTCCGCGCCGCAGCTAACGCATTAAGTGCCCCGCCTGGGGAGTACGGCCGCAAGGCTAAAACTCAAAGGAATTGACGGGGGCCCGCACAAGCGGCGGAGCATGCGGATTAATTCGATGCAACGCGAAGAACCTTACCAAGGCTTGACATGTTCCCGACCGGGCCAGAGATGGTCTTTCCCCTTTGGGGCGGGTTCACAGGTGGTGCATGGTTGTCGTCAGCTCGTGTCGTGAGATGTTGGGTTAAGTCCCGCAACGAGCGCAACCCTCGTTCCATGTTGCCAGCGGGTTATGCCGGGGACTCATGGGAGACTGCCGGGGTCAACTCGGAGGAAGGTGGGGACGACGTCAAATCATCATGCCCCTTATGTCTTGGGCTTCACGCATGCTACAATGGCCGGTACAATGGGTTGCGATACTGTGAGGTGGAGCTAATCCCAAAAAGCCGGTCTCAGTTCGGATTGGGGTCTGCAACTCGACCCCATGAAGTCGGAGTCGCTAGTAATCGCAGATCAGCAACGCTGCGGTGAATACGTTCCCGGGCCTTGTACACACCGCCCGTCAAGTCACGAAAGTCGGTAACACCCGAAGCCGGTGGCCCAACCCTTGTGGGGGGAGCCGTCGAAGGTGGGACTGGCGATTGGGACTAAGTCGTAACAAGGTAGCCGTACCGGAAGGTGCGGCTGGATCACCTCCTTTCTAAGGAGCCCCTAATCATTCATGCTGCTGACCGTTGTGTTGGTGGTGTGGTGGTTCAGGTGTAGTGCTCGTTGCGGCCCCGCATGTGGGTCGGCGAGTTGCTCATGGGTGGAACATCAATGAATCGTGCCCTGGTCGTATCGGCTGGTGGTCTCGTAGTACTGCGTTTGGAATGGGTGTCCCGGGTGTTTGCCTGGGGTGCCGCGCCGGCGTGTGGAAGGGGATCACTGGACCGGATGGATGAGGGTCTTGGCACACTGTTGGGTCCTGGGACAACAGGACCGACTGCTTTCCTGGTGTCCTCACTGTTTGTGTGGGGGTGTTGGGGGGTGGTTGTTCCGGGTGGTCACTCTTCTTTTGTGGGGGGTGGCTCGTCCTGGTTCCGGCCATGCTGAAGCGTCACCGTATAACCCTCTTTGAAGGGGTGGTGGTGTGGGGGTGTGGTGCGGGTTGTTGTTTGGGAACTGCATAGTGGACGCGAGCATCTTATTTTTATTGCTGCCGCATACTGCCCCCTGGTGGTGTGTGGTGGCGCCGAGAATGTAGTCATCTTTTGATCCCGCCCTTCCTTCGTGTTGGGTGGGTGCTCATAGAGGGCTTGGCCTTGTGTGGCTAAGTTTTTTAGGGCGCATGGTGGATGCCTTGGCAACAGGAGCCGATGAAGGACGTGGGAATCTGCGATAAGCCTGGGGGAGTCGATAACCGGACGTTGAGCCCAGGATGTCCGAATGGGGAAACCCCGCACGACGTTGTTCGTGTGACCGCCGGTTGAACACATAGGCCGGTCGGGGGGAACGCAGGGAAGTGAAACATCTCAGTACCTGCAGGAAGAGAAAACAAAAGTGATTCCGTGAGTAGTGGCGAGCGAAAGCGGATGGGGCTAAACCGTTCACGTGTGATACCCGGCAGGGGTTGCGTGTTCGGGGTTGTGGGACTTTTCGTGATGGTTCTGCCGGACTGTCGTGGTGAGGTGCGGGTGTATAGACGAACAGCTTTGGATGGCTGACCGTAGAGGGTGAGAGTCCCGTAGTTGTAATGCATACCGCCGCTTAGAGAATGTTCCCGAGTAGCACGGGGCCCGAGAAATCCCGTGTGAATCTGCCAGGACCACCTGGTAAGCCTGAATACTACCTGTTGACCGATAGCGGATCAGTACCGTGAGGGAATGGTGAAAAGCACCCCGGGAGGGGAGTGAAATAGTACCTGAAACCATGTGCCTACAATCCGTCGGAGCCTGGCCCCCTTTTGGGGGTGTGGGTGACGGCGTGCCTTTTGAAGAATGAGCCTGCGAGTTAGTGCTGTGTCGCGAGGTTAACCCGTGTGGGGAAGCCGTAGCGAAAGCGAGTCTGAATAGGGCGAGTTAGTGGCACGGTCTAGACCCGAAGCGGAGTGATCTACCCATGGCCAGGTTGAAGCGCGTGTAAGAGCGCGTGGAGGACCGAACCCACTTCTGTTGAAAAAGGAGGGGATGAGCTGTGGGTAGGGGTGAAAGGCCAATCAAACTCCGTGATAGCTGGTTCTCCCCGAAATGCATTTAGGTGCAGCGTCACGTGTTTCTTTCCGGAGGTAGAGCTACTGGATGGCAGATGGGCCCTACAAGGTTACTGACGTCAGCCAAACTCCGAATGCCGGAAAGTGAGAGCGTGGCAGTGAGACCGTGGGGGATAAGCTTCATGGTCGAGAGGGAAACAGCCCAGACCACCGGTTAAGGCCCCTAAGCGTGTGCTAAGTGGGAAAGGATGTGGAGTTGCTGTGACAACCAGGAGGTTGGCTTAGAAGCAGCCACCCTTGAAAGAGTGCGTAATAGCTCACTGGTCAAGTGATTCCGCGCCGACAATGTAGCGGGGCTCAAGCACACCGCCGAAACCGTGGCATTCAGATGTATGTCTGGATGGGTAGGGGAGCGTCGTGTACGAGGTGAAGCCAGGGCGGAAGCGTTGGTGGATTGTACACGAGTGAGAATGCAGGCATGAGTAGCGAAAGACGGGTGAGAAACCCGTCCGCCGGATGACCAAGGGTTCCAGGGTCAAGCTAATCTGCCCTGGGTAAGTCGGGACCTAAGGCGAGGCCGACAGGCGTAGTCGATGGACAACGGGTTGATATTCCCGTACCGGCGAAGAACCGCCAATGCTGAGTCGGTGATACTAACCGCCCGAACCTGCCTAGACGCCCTTCGGGGCGCGTGGTGGGCGAGCGCGGGACCTGAACCGGTAAGGCAAGCGTATTAACAGGTGTGACGCAGGAAGGTAGCCGGGCCAGGCAATGGAATTGACCTGGTCCAAGGGTGTAGGGTGTCCGGTTGGTAAATCCGCCGGGCGTGAAGCCTGAGACCCGATAGGCCCCCACTTGGTGGGGGATCCGGTGATCCTATGCTGCCAAGAAAAGCATCGACGCGAGGTTCTAGCCGCCCGTACCCCAAACCGACACAGGTGGTCAGGTAGAGAATACTAAGGCGATCGAGAGAATCATGGTTAAGGAACTCGGCAAAATGCCCCCGTAACTTCGGGAGAAGGGGGGCCCCAACCTTGATGGAACCTTGCGTTCCGGAGGGGATCGGGGCCGCAGAGACCAGGGGGAAGCGACTGTTTATCAAAAACACAGGTCCGTGCGAAGTCGCAAGACGATGTATACGGACTGACTCCTGCCCGGTGCTGGAAGGTTAAGAGGACCTGTTAGCCGTAAGGCGAAGCGGAGAATTTAAGCCCCAGTAAACGGCGGTGGTAACTATAACCATCCTAAGGTAGCGAAATTCCTTGTCGGGTAAGTTCCGACCTGCACGAATGGAGTAACGACTTCCCCGCTGTCTCAACTGTGAACTCGGCGAAATTGCATTACGAGTAAAGATGCTCGTTACGCGCAGAAGGACGGAAAGACCCCGAGACCTTTACTATAGTTTGGTATTGGTGTTCGGTGTGGCTTGTGTAGGATAGGTGGGAGACGTTGAAGCTTGGACGCTAGTTCGAGTGGAGTCATCGTTGAAATACCACTCTGGTCACTCTGGACATCTAACTTCGGCCCGTGATCCGGGTCAGGGACAGTGCCTGATGGGTAGTTTAACTGGGGCGGTTGCCTCCTAAAATGTAACGGAGGCGCCCAAAGGTCCCCTCAGCCTGGTTGGCAATCAGGTGTCGAGTGCAAGTGCACAAGGGGGCTTGACTGTGAGAGCGACAGCTCGAGCAGGGACGAAAGTCGGGACTAGTGATCCGGCGGCACCTCGTGGAAGGGCCGTCGCTCAACGGATAAAAGGTACCTCGGGGATAACAGGCTGATCTTGCCCAAGAGTCCATATCGACGGCATGGTTTGGCACCTCGATGTCGGCTCGTCGCATCCTGGGGCTGGAGTAGGTCCCAAGGGTTGGGCTGTTCGCCCATTAAAGCGGTACGCGAGCTGGGTTCAGAACGTCGTGAGACAGTTCGGTCCCTATCCTCTGCGCGCGCAGGAAATTTGAGAAGGTCTGTCCTTAGTACGAGAGGACCGGGACGGACGAACCTCTGGTATGTCAGTTGTACCGCCAGGTGCACTGCTGATTAGCTACGTTCGGGAAGGATAACCGCTGAAAGCATCTAAGCGGGAAGCCAGCTTCGAGATGAGATTTCCACGACCTTCGGGTCGGGAGGCCCCCAGCAGACCACTGGGTTGATAGGCCGGACGTGGAAGCAAGGACTAACGACTTGCGAAGCTGACCGGTACTAATAGGCCGATAACTTATACACACACCATGACCACGTCTTTTCAAAAGGGGTGTGGTCTGGCCAGATGCGTAGCGTCCACTATGCGGTTGCGAAACAACAACCCGTGATAATTGAACAGTGCAACAGTAGTGTTGTAACTATCAGACTACCCACGACCATGACACGAACCACACCCAGGACATTGTTTGGGGTGTGGTGGGGTGTTGGGTTTGGTTGGGTGAAAGAGTTACGGCGGTCATAGCGTGGGGGAAACGCCCGGTCCCATTCCGAACCCGGAAGCTAAGGCCCACTGCGCCGATGGTACTGCATCCGGGAGGATGTGGGAGAGTAGGACGCCGCCGGACAACCATT
>NZ_JBPXMT010000024.1:0-6629 GCF_051842835.1 Microbacterium sp. A93 | reverse complement strand
CGCGGATTCGCGACTCGTCATGCAGAGCGGCCAGCGCTGGAACCGGCGAGACGATAACCTTCGGACGGCCGGTGCTGCCACCCGACCCGATTGCCTTCCACATCGGCGATACGACCGTTGCGTCGAGAGATACGTCGGTTCGCGAATCAAAATTTGCATGGGCAAGGACGAAAGGTTGGCCGTGGGCGTTTGCCGGATCGTCGACGATAGCGACCCGCGGGTTAACGAGGTCAATCAGACCGGCGAGTTCAGTCTCGGCGAGCTTGGTGTTCAATGGATTGACGACCGCGCCGACCTTCCACGCTGCGATCGCGCTTGCGATGAAGTCCGCTCCGTTCGGCAGGACGATTGAGACGAAGTCTCCCGGTTGAGTGCCGTGGGACAGCAACTCTTTCGCGATCGCGTCGGACCGACTCTCCAACTCACGGCGGGTGACCGCCTCGTTGGGGGTGGTGACAGCCACGTGGTCTGGATCGTCGTTGGCGAGTGAACGAAATCTATCGA
The DNA here is from genome assembly GCF_051842835.1 of Microbacterium sp. A93. Taxonomy (NCBI): domain Bacteria; kingdom Bacillati; phylum Actinomycetota; class Actinomycetes; order Micrococcales; family Microbacteriaceae; genus Microbacterium; species Microbacterium sp. A93. The sequence continues at coordinate 6,125 of NZ_JBPXMT010000024.1, read as the reverse complement.
TGAGTGACTCTGGCTTCGCCTCGGTCATGCTGTTCCTCTCGGAGATACGATTATCGCGGCCCGATATATCTCGGCGCGGGCGGTCGGATGATTGTTGACCTGACGAGAGTTGCACACATGTGCGACTCTCGTCAAATTCCAGGATTAGAGCACCGCATGCGTAGCTGGTCGGCGCTGTTTGATTTCCGATCACTGTGCGTGAGTGATCGTATTGTTCGCTTGGTACGCAGAGCCTTCCTCCAGCAGTCGATCCACGTTTTCGACTCCCCACGCCCGTAGCGTTGTCACAGTGTCAGACCCGAGCGGGCGTGGAGGGGGTGGGAGATCGGGTGGCGTGCGGGAGAACCGTGGCGTCGGCGCAGGTTGCACGATTCCGCCACGCTTCACAAAGGTTCCGCGCGCTGAGACGTGAGGGTGCTCGGGCGCCTCACTGAGTCGCAAGACCGGAGTAACGCATGCGTCACTAGCGCCGAAGACTTCCGTCCACTCGCTCCGAGTCCGCGACCGAAAGCGTTCCGCGATCGCAGTACGCAACTCTTCCCTGCCGGATGGATCAGACCGATCGCTGTATTCCTCAAGATCCATTCGACGCAAGAATTCCGCGAAGAACGGTGATTCCAGTGCGCCCACCGCCATGTGTTCTCGGTCTTTTGTCTCATACACGTCGTAATACGGCGCGCCCCCACCGAGGGTGTTTACTCCGCGTCGTTCGACATGCTTGTCCGCAGCCAGTAGCGACGATGTGATCGCATTGAGGTGTGCGGCTCCGTCAAGGATCGCCGCATCGACCACCTGGCCAACGCCGCTCCTGGTTCGTTCGTGCAGGGCAGCAAGGACTCCGATGACGAGGTAGGTGGAGCCAGCACCGTAGTCGCCCAACAGGTTGCTTGGGTAGTGCGGACGTGAAGCATCCTGCCCGAGGCCGTGGAGAACCCCTGAGACCGCGAGGTAGTTCACGTCATGTCCAGCGGTCCCAGCCAAGGGACCGGTTTGCCCCCATCCTGTGATGCGACCGTAGATGAGCCGGGGATTTTCGCGGAGACACTCTTCAGGCCCGAGGCCGAGACGCTCGGTCACACCCGGACGGAATCCCTCAATGAGAACGTCGGCACGCTTCGCCAGCGTAAGGACTGTGCGCACCGCCGCGGGAGACTTCAGATCGAGGGCGACACTTGAGCGACCCCGAAGGGTAATATCAGCGGAACGCGGCACGGGAGGGCCTGCCGAACCAGTCGTCCGCTCGATGCGAATGACCTCTGCGCCGAGATCCGCCAGGATCATACAGGCATGGGGGCCTGGGCCGATGCCTGCCAACTCAATCACCCGTACTCCTTCGAGGGGACCGGCTGACTCACGGGTCTCGGGACGGTGCGCCATTTGTTTTCCTTCCTTTGCACTCACGGATGTTGGAGTGCTTAGTCAATTGGACTCATCCGTCGCTTTGACGGCGTCCGCGCAGCGCGAGGCCGCGCAAACCAAAGGTCGATCGTTTCGCGCGCAGGTTTCTGGTTGGCGCAACAACGACGCTCGCGGTCAGGCCGCTGCTGGCGAAGTCGGCCGCACACTCGTGTGCGTACACTGGAGCCGTGGCAAAGCCGAAGGGTGAAGATGTACGACGAGACGTGATCCTCGCAACATTTGCATGCGTTGCCCGAAACGGCGTGCCGGGTACGAGCATGCGCGATATCGCTCGGTCCACAGGGCTCAGCACAGGGACCATCACCTACCATTTCGGGTCGCGACACAATCTCCTGCTGGAGTCGATTGACTACGGATACTGGCGAGTGCCGACCAACCTGGAATCTATGGCACCTCACGATGCGATGCGGCGGGTCTTGAATCGATACGAATTGCGCGACGAGCCGCGCCAGATCTGGTGGCAGTATTGGCTGGCAATGACCTCGTATGCCCAAAGCAATGCAGAGGCCGCTCAGCGACTCGTGAAGCATCACAATTGGGTCCTTGAGCGGTGGGAGCTTTGCTTGAATCGAGGCAAGAGCACAGGCGAATTCTTTCCGTCGGTGGACCCCGCCAGCGAGGCGCGCCGATTGGCAGCGTTCGCGCACGGCCTCGCAATCCAGCAGTTGATCGACCCACTCAGTGCAGACTGGGCAGCCGATGAACTCAGCAGGGCGGTAGACGCGTTGCGGCCGGCCACGAGCTCTTCAGGCGTGGAGTTGGACCGGTTGGCAACCCAAAGTGGAGAGAGCGGGACTTCGTAGGCCGGCCGTACCCCCAGGATCGATGACGAGAGACGTTCCACACGTCGAGCACTAAGTGACGCGACGTCCTGCGATGCGCCGCGCTGGCACCTGGCTGTGTCGTCGATGTTAACCCATTCCTCACCCAGGCCGAAGCAGAGTTGTCGACTCCGACGGAGCGAATGCTAGACGTCTGCCGAGAAAGCAGCTTTGTCATTTCATGACTTGACCAGAGTCGCACGACTGTGCGACGCTGGTCAAGCTTCAGGCGTCCTGATTTAGATGTTGAGGGCAACTGACGCGCGTTCACACCAATCGAGCGGTCCCAATCCCATCGCCGGAGCATGGGCGGAAAGCGACCGGCCCGCAGTAGGTCCCGACACAGCGGGGAAGCCTGCGAGCTTTGCTGACTGGCCGATGACCGGCAGAGAAAAGAAAGTTTCAACGTGGAAACTACTACAAGAAGAATGCGCAGGCGCGGAGCAAGAGTGATCGCGGCAGCGACCGGTATCGTTGCGGCTCTGGTCTTGTCGGGTTGTTCCCGCGCCGACACGGTCGGCAGCCAAGTCGAGGGGGACAGCGTTCCCTGGGGCGCCAGCGCTGAAGATTATCAAGCGGCCCTCGCAGAGATGGAACCAGTGACGCTTACGTTCCAGACTATTACTCCATCTGCAGCGTCGATCACTGGGCCTAACTACCTAGCTTTCGCTGAGATGGTCGAGGAATACTCTGGCGGAAAGATCTCGCTCGACATTGCCTGGGCGAACTCGATCATCAACAATTCCGTGGGAGTGGACGCTGGGATCGCCGACGGCCGAATCGACCTCGCCGAATTTTGGCCGCAGTACAATCCGACCGAGTATCCCGTAAATAATCTCATGACGTCGGCCTCCGTAGTTCGCCAGGCTGGAATCATCCCGGGGTACACCTCAAGCATGGCGGCATTCGATGAGGCTGCGCTCGCGACGCCGGAACTGGTCGAGGAGTTCGAGTCCCAAGGGATTACCCCGATCATCGCGTTCAGCGCGGATGGCCCGGCTGCACTTTTCTGCACTGAGCCCATAACGACGCTCGATGATCTTGCTGGCAAGCAGGTCCGTTCCGGAAGCGTCATCCACACTCGTCAGCTGGAGGCGTTGGGCGCAACCCCGGTATCTCTGGCCCACGGAGAAATCTATGAAGCGCTACAGCGCGGGATGCTCGACTGCTCGCTGTCGCCGCACGTCACAGCACTTGGAACAGGAATGCTCGAAGTGGCGCCTTTCGTGTCGCATCTGACCACATCAGCCTTCGCCTCGATGCCGACCAATCTCTATGCCGGCCCGAAGTTCAAGTCACTCCCCGAAGCAGCCCAGCAATTGATTTCGGAGGCCGCCATCCACAAGTCCGACGACTCCATAAGCAAGACACTCTCGATAATTTCGAAAGACGCAGCGGAGCTGAGCGCTGCGGCCGGAGGCGCGTACCTCGCGTTCGCTCCAGAGGTCGACGAACGGATGAACGAGGTGAATGCTGAGCTCCTTGCGGAGGTCGAGGACTCGCCACTGCTTGATGGAACTGCATTTCTGGAACTCGTCCGCGAGGAGTCCGAGTCATGGAATGCGACCGTCAAGGGCAAGGGATACGTCGATGATGGCCCGGTCGAGGACATTGCTGACTGGTACACCGAGATCGACTTGACCCCTTGGATCGACGCCCGGGTCGAGCGGGCCGCCGCCCGATGAGCACCTCAGGCACGACCTTTTACGAAAGACGATCGTTGCTACGATCTGTCTCCAACGACTGCGCGACAAAAGCCGTAGCAGGCGCTTGGGAAGGAGAATGATGGTGTCGGAGGGTGATCGGTTGGGCGTCCCGTTGGGGAGGTGGCGGCGGGTAGGTCATGTGGCGACGCGTGTGTTGGAGGTGGCGGCGGCGGCGATTGTGCTGTATATGGTCGCGGCCATCTTGGCGAATGTGATCAGTCGCACGTTCTTTGGTGTTCCGATTACGGGGACGACGGAGATGGTGGGTTATGTGTGGCTGCCGGCTGTGGCGTGTCTGGGCTTTGTTGTTGCGCAGGCTCGGGGGCAGTCGATCGAGGCGGATATTTTGTTCAGTCGTCTGCCGACGCAGATTCGGCGGGAGGCCCGGTTCTTCACCAGTTCGGTCGCGGCTGTGGCGTGTCTGGGTTTTGCGTGGTTTGGCGCGACGGAGGCCGTTCACGCGTTGAACATTGGGCAGACGGCACCCGCGAGCGATGTGTTCATCGCACCGGTTTACGTGCTTGTTCCCTTTGCGTTCGGCGTGCTTGTTGTGCTTTTTGCAGGGGATGCGGTTGCTGCGTTGCGTGGGAAGTTCGACGTGGAGCATGACGCTTCTGAGGACACTGATGTCCTCGCATTGACAAGAGAGGACTTCTGATGTCTCCCGTACGAACGCTTGATGCCCAGAACCGAACGCTTGATGCCCAGAACCGAACGCTTGATGCCCAGAACGAGTCGAAGCGGGTGAGTCCTCACCGTTTGTGGATCTTGCGTGCGCTGATCGTCGTTGGGGTAGTGGCACCGCTGGTGGGCATATTCGTTGCACCAACGAAACAGCTGGTCGGCTTGTTCGCCATCGTGCTGATGTTCGTGCTGCTGGTGTTGCGGATTCCCGTGATGTTCGCTTTGGCAGTGCCCGGTGTGATCGGGATCTACTCGCTGACCGGGACAGCCGCGGCCAGTAACGTCCTGATCTCGACACCGTTGACCACGATGTCGTCGTGGTCACTCAGTGTGCTGCCGATGTTCGTGTTGATGGGGTTGCTGTTGTGGCAGTCAGGGTTAACCACCCGCATGTATGAGGGGGCACGTAACTGGTTGGGCTGGCTTCCCGGGGGGCTGGGCGTGGGCACCAACGCGGCCGGTGCGGGCCTGGCCGCTGTGTCGGGCTCAACGCTCGCGACCACCTATGCGCTTGCCCGAATCGGTATCCCTGAGATGCTTCGCGCGGGCTATGGGAAACAGATGACGCTCGGATCCGTGATTGTCGCGGGACTTCCCGGGCAGCTCATCCCTCCGAGCGTCTTCCTCGTCATCGTCGCGGGCTTGCTCGAGAATCCGGTGGGTCCCCAACTGATGGCCGGCGTGGTCCCTGGCCTCACGGTGGCAGCGTTGTTCGCTGTCATGATCGTGGGATTCTCGATCCTCTTCCCCGCATGGGTTGGCGGACGCAAGAGAATCGGTGCGTCTTGGCGGGCGCGCTGGGTGTCGCTTGCCAATATCTGGCCGCTGGTTGCAATCATGCTCTTGGTCCTCGGGGGGATGTTCACCGGCATCTTCACCGCGACGGAGGCCGGCGCCGCCGGGGTGCTCGGGTCTTTGATCGCCTGCATATGGTTCCAGCGGAAGAACAAACCGCTCGCCATGGTCGGTACTGCCATCGTCGACACCATCAGCAGCGTCGGGGCCATCTTCTTCGTCCTGGTCGGCGCGCACATCCTGGCCGCCCTGATCTCCGTGACCGGCCTCGGTCAGGTCCTGGCGAACTTCGCCATCGACGCTGAACTGGACCGGATTCAATTCCTGATCCTGATCATGGTCCTCTACATCCTTCTAGGTACGTTCATGGACCCGTTGGCCATTCTGTTGACCACCATCCCGATCCTGCTCCCGGTGTTGCACGCCCTGGACATTGACTTGTTGTGGTTCGGTGTGTTCGGGGTGTTCATGGTCGAACTGGCTATCCTGACCCCACCGGTCGGCATGCTCAGCTTCGTGATCCACAAGATCGTCCAGGACCCCAAGGTCAACCTCGGGGTCAAATTCACACTCAATGACGTCTTCAAGGCAGTGTGGCTGTTCATGCCCATGGCAGTCATCGTCACCCTCCTCTGGATCTTCTTCCCCGACCTCGTCACCTGGCTCCCCTCCCTCATGGCCAGATGACGCCTGAATCGCC
>NZ_JBPXMT010000023.1:0-7500 GCF_051842835.1 Microbacterium sp. A93 | reverse complement strand
GAAAAACACGGAGCAATTCTTGTCGTCCAGATCAATCGTCCCGAGGTACGAAACGCCGTAGACCCTGATGTCTCCGCGGGTCTCGCAGCGGCTATGGACACACTCGATGCTGACCCGTCGCTTCGCGTGGGAATCCTTGTCGGCACTGGACCTCACTTTCTGCGCCGGCATGGACCTTGAACCGACCCAGGTTTGATGCCGCTTCCTTTCCAGTTGAAAGGATGGCGTTATGCCGAAGAAGATTGATCCCGTGCTGCGTGAGCGAGCTGTCAGGCTCATGCTTGAGCACCGGGCCGAGTATCCGTCAACCGCGAAGGCGATCGCGACCGTCGCTCGCCAAGAAGGCGTCGGCACGGAGTCGCTGCGCCGGTGGGTCGTGCAAGCCGATATCGACGCGGGCAACCGGGACGAGCAAAGCAGCGAAGAGGCGGCCGAGATCAAACGCCTCAAGGCCGAGAACCGGCGGCTGCGCGAGGACGTCGCGATCCTGAAAGCAGCGGCGACTTTCTTCGCGGGGGAACTCGACCCCCGCAACCGCTGATGATGGGCTTCATCGATCAGATGAGAGCCGAGGGGCATGCAGTCGAGTCGATCATCCGCGTCCTGCGAGAGCAGGGCGTGAAGGTCGCTGCGCGCACCTACCGGGCCTGGCGCACGCCTCGCATCGCCAGGAGGACGATCACCGACGCGATGATCGAAGGCGCCGTTCGTGCAGCGGCCTGGACCACCGAGCTGTGCGCGGACGGGACGACGCGTCGGAAAATGACCCCGGAGGGGTTGTATGGGCGCAAGAAGATGACCGCGCTGATCCGACGCGCTCAGATCGCGGATGCGTCGCGTGGCGCTGTCGACCGGGCGATGAGGACACTCGGCTCGTCGGGTATCACTCGCGCGAAGGGCATCAGGACGACGATTCCGGGCAAGGACGGCAATCGCGCCGGTGACCTGCTGAACCGGGACTTCACCGCCCCGCGGGGGGTCTGCTGAAGGTTCGGTTGAGTCCGTGACCGCATGATTCCCGAGCAGGGGTCGTGCTGGAAGGATGGCAATCGTGCCGAAGATCTATTCCGATGAGTTCAAGCGTGATGCCGCGGCGATAGTGGCGTCGGGCGTGTCGCAGAAGCAGGTATGCAGGGATCTGGGGATCTCGAAGACGGCGTTGCAGACGTGGGTGCGGGATGACCGGTTCCGCTCGCATGGGATGACCCCGTCAACCGATCCTGACGAGCGCCGCGAGATGGCAGCGGCGCTGCGGTGGATCCGGGAGTTGGAGATGGAGAACGAAGTGCTCCGGCGGACTGCGGACTATTTGTCGCAAGCGCATATCCTGCCCCCAAAATGATCTACCCGCTCGTCCGTGAGATGGCTGCGGCCGGTATCTCTGTGCGGGTGCCGGTCGCGGTGGCGTGCAGGGTGCTGGAGTTCACCGAACAGGCGTATTGCAAATGGCTCAAGGCCCTTGTCTCGGCGCGCGAGGTCGAGGAAGCGCATCTGATCGGGGTGCTCCGTGAACTGCACGAAGACGACCCTGAGGTCGGGTATCGGGTGCCGTCAGGACGACATCACTGACCTTGGCTACCGGATCTTTGAGCGGCGTGTGTGGTGGCTATGCCATGTCGCGGGGATCCGCTCCACGATCACGACCCGCAAACGCCGATACAAGCGGGCACACCCGGTGCACGTCTCGCTGTCAACGTGTTGGAGATGGTTGTCGCTCACCGGGGTTACCCGGAAGGCGTTGTGGTGCATAGCGACCGTGGTAGCAATTTCGGTCACGGAAATTCGTCAAGTCGCTCAAGAAACACAAGCTCAAAGGCTCGATGGGCCGAGTGGGCGCGTGCGCTGACAATGGATCGAAGGGATCTACCACCGCAAACGCCGACAACGCCGACTCGGGAAACTGACCCCGATCGAATTCGAGACCATAGTGATGGAAGCCGTCTGCCTGGTGGCATAAACCCCGGACTCAACCAAAGCTTCAGCAGCCCCTCTCGCCGTCGCGAACTGGTGTGGCACGCTTGCCGAAGACGGCGGGCCGGGCTGGCTCCGAGTTGTCGTGATTTCGTGATTTTCGCCGGACACGCCTTGCTTGCGGGGCCGCTCGCGCCAGTCAGGATCCGGTCCACTTGGGCTCGCGCTTTTCTGTGAACGCCGCGCTTCCCTCCAGTGCATCTCGGGAGGCAAACACCGCCGAGGCTTGCTCGGAGACCAGACTCCAATCCGTTAGATCCCACATAGGGGCGGCGTGCGCGTAGGCGAGAATTCGTTTGCTGGCCTGTACTGCAAGCGGGGCATTGGAGGCAATATGGAGAGCAAGCTCCCGGGCGGCCGAATCGACGTTCGTATCGGGCACGACGTCGGTGACGAGGCCCCATTCGAGCGCTTGTTCTGCGGTGAAAGTGTCGCCGGTCAGAACGTACTTCGATGCCACCTTCTTGGGGATGTGCTGAGCCAGTCGGGGCACACCGCCACCGGCCGCAAATAGTCCGCGACGCACCTCGGGCAGGGCGAAGAAACTGCTTTGTGACGCCACGACCAGATCGCAGGCAAGTGCCAGTTCTAAGCCGCCACCCAGCGCGTATCCGTGGACGGCAGCGATGATTGGCTTCGACGTAAAGTGGCTAACGAAACCGGCCCAGCCCCATTCCTGGTGCTCGGGGATAGTGAGAGGCTCACCGGCCGCGATCGCCTTCAGGTCTTGACCAGAGCAGAATGCAGTTCCTTCGCCGCGCAAGATTCCGACTCGGAGGTCGTCGTCTGCCGCCAGCATCTCGACTGCAGCCCCTAGTGCGCGGGCAGTTTCCATATTGATTGCGTTGCGAGCAGATGGACGATTAAGGGAGATCCAGAGGAGGGATCCTTCTCGTTCGAGGTGAACGGGGCTGTTGCTACTCATGCGTCAAGCTTCGTTGGCACGCGGATAATGAGCGCGTCGCCCTGGCCGCCACCGCCGCAGAGCGCTGCCGCACCGATTCCGCCGCCGCGGCGAGCGAGCTCCAGCGCCAGGTGGAGGACGAGGCGTGCACCGGACATACCAATGGGGTGCCCGAGCGCGATCGCTCCACCGTTGACGTTGACCTTGTCGAGAGAAATACCCAGTTCCGCTGCAGATGCGAGAGTGACCGCGCTAAATGCTTCGTTAATCTCGATCAAGTCGAGGTCTGCGGGCGTGATCCCTTCGCGTTCACACGCGCGACGGATGGCGTTGGCGGGTTGAAGTTGCATGGCGGTGTCCGGGCCAGCGACCATTCCATGTTGACCGATCTCGGCGAGCCAATCGATTTCTTCGGCTTCGGCTTCGGCCTTGTCCATGATCACGAGAGCACACGCCCCGTCTGAGATTGGCGAGGAGTTGCCAGCGGTGACGGTTCCGTTGGATCGGAAGGCCGGTTTCAGGTTCGCCAGCGATTCTGCCGAAGTGTCTCGACGGATGCTCTCGTCCCGATGAATCACGTTGGTTTGACCCCGCGCGGTCACTTCGACCGGAACCACTTCTTCGTCAAAGATTCCTGCTTCCCATGCGTCAGCGGCGCGCTGGTGCGACATGAGTGCGAATGCATCTTGATCGCCGCGGGCAATGTAATCCTCATCGTTCTTCAGCTCGGCGAGCAAACCCATGGACTCTCCGGTGTACGCATCTTGGAGCCCATCCACGGCCATGTGGTCTTTGATCGTGGCCGAGCCAAACTTCGTCCCGCGGCGGGCTGACTCGAGAATGTGCGGCGCCATGCTCATCGATTCTTGCCCCCCGGCGACTATGGTGGTGCAGCTGCCGGCGCGGATTAGTTGGTCTGCCAGAATGACCGACTGAATGCCCGAGAGGCAGACCTTGCCGATCGTGAGCGCTGGCGCGCTCATCGGGATCCCGGCGGACACCGAGGCTTGACGCGCGGGGAGCTGGCCTGCTCCGGCAGTGAGAACCTGACCCATGATTACGTAGTCAATGGAGTTGGGTGATACGCCTCCGCGGTCCAGCGCGCTCCGTATCGCGGTCCCTCCGAGCTCGGCAGCGGTCGTGGTGCTGAGCCCCCCGAGTAGCTTGCCAATCGGGGTACGGGCACCCGAAACGATTACCGATGTACGCATGTCAGATCCTTCTCCACTGATGTTCACTGGGGTGCCATTCGGAGAGCGCCGTCTAGTCGAATTGTTTCTCCGTTGAGATAGTCGTGTTCGGCAATCATCAACACGAGTTGAGCGAACTCCTCAGGCTTCGCGAGGCGGTGGGGAAAGGGTACGTCTTTCGCCAGCCCCTCTCGTACTTCTTCGGAAAACGAAGCGAGCATGGGAGTGTCGACAATCCCGGGCGCGATCGTCATTACGCGGATGCCGTCGCGTGCGAGGTCGCGGGCCGCCGCAATACCCATCGCGACGATCCCGCCCTTGGAGGCGGCGTACGCAACCTGTCCGATTTGGCCTTCGAATGCGGCAACGGAGGCGGTGTTCACGATCACTCCGCGCTGTCCGCCGGCCAGCGCCTCTTGGCGAGCCATGAGTTCAGCAGAGAGCCGAAGTACATTGAATGATCCGACGAGGTTCACATCGATTGCCGTCTGGAAAAGCTGCAGGTCGTGCGCACCACGCGACGACAGTATGCGCCGTGCCGGTGCAATGCCGGCACAGTTCACGACAACCCTGAGTGGCAGAGAAGTATCGATTGATAGCAGGGCGGCGGCCACTTCTGATTCGTTCGTTACATCTGCAGCGTGAAGCTGAATCCCCGGGGTGTCAGTGAGGGGCGTTTTTTCGATTGACGATGCGAGGTCGATGCCCACGACGGTGGCACCGGCTTCTACGAGGGCGAGTGCCGTTGCTGCACCGAGTCCGGATGCCGCGCCAGTAACAAGCGCCGTGCTATGAGAGAGGTTCATACAGTGAGTGTACTAAAAACTCCAAAATAGTACAGCCCTTGAGAATTATCGGCGTCAATGATGTTTGATGCCGGGCAAATTCTCAAGCATTTGTTTAAAGCGGTTGACTGGATCAAGCGGTTGAATTGGCGTCTCGGTGGGTGCTTGTCCGCGTTCGCCGAGGACGCACGTGGCAGATGTAAAAGCTGCTCGGAGCTACATTCGGCAGGGCGTCGAATCACCGTCTTAGTGCTACACAGATGCCTCACTCCCGCGTTCGAGAGTGAAGCGAGCCTGAGGGAATGAATCAACGCACAGTGCTGGTGGAGAGTGTTCGTGCCCTTCTTGACGCTGTCGTGCTGTCCGATGTAACGGGCGACGTAGCAGGCGAGGCGTCGAAGCGAGTCGAGGCCATCACCGAGACGCTGGGAGAACTTGAATACAACACGCCCTGGTGCTGGGGGCATCTCCTCCGCTCATCACCGCGGACATGCCGGCCGCAGAGGTGTGGTCGATGTACAACCCGGTGGCTCCGGTCGTGACCCTCCGAGAAAACGGGAACGAACTTCGAGGTTCATTTACCGCTTCCGTGTCCCTCGGTGGGCCGCCCGGCCTCGTGCACGGTGGCACACTTGCCATCGTTGTCGATCAAGCGATGGCTTCGCACCTGGCGCGCGAAGGGCGACCGAGCGTCACGGCTCAGCTCAGCTCACCGTGAATTACCACGCTGGCACTCCCATTGGCGTGCCGATCTCAATCCAAACGGGCCATAGAGTGATTAATGACCGCAAGGCAGTCGCATGGTGCCGCCCCCTTTGGGCGGATCAGGTCACTGTTGATGCGGAGGGGATCTTCATCCGAATGGAGAATCACCTCTAGGCGGCACCGTAAGGCGACACGAAGGTGTTACTTCTCTCCAAGCAGCCAAGCGCCTAAGTTGGCAGTCGCGCCCTTGCCGATCGGATGAATCGCAGCGTGCTCGAGGCCTCCGACGCCTATGTGATAGGCCGCTAGCACTTGTGCTTGTCTTGCACGAGCATCTGCGTTGGAGGTGCCCCTCGGCATGAACGAAAGTATGTAGAGCATGGAAGCCGATGCGACCCGAATGTGGAGTTTGGACTGGCGTGGGTCCAAGTTTGGCAGCAACGATGGCGCGTATGCATAGAACGCAGATTCCGGCCACCGCTCGATTGAGTACTCAAACGGCAATCTTGACATGATCGAGATCCAACGCAAAGCGCGCGGGGAGTCTGCCTCTTTCGCGTCTAAGAGCGGAGTAAGGAGGCGCGAGCGGCCCAGTCGCGCAAGAACTATGAGTTCTTTGGTGCACCGCACGTCGCAATGGTCACGGTCGGCCGTGAGATCGGAGGGTATGGGTATCTTGACGCAGGCACGTACATTTCATCGGTGTTACTAGCGGCAGAGAGTCACGGTGTGGCCGCGATCGCCCAGGGGGGCAACTGCGCTCCTCGCTCCGACAATCAAGCGAGAGCTCGCAATTCCGAACGATGAGGTTCTTGTTGCATCAGTGGCGCTTGGATTCAAGGCGCTGGATGTTCCCGTGAACGCCTTGCGCACGGCACGAGCTGACGTTGATGCGGTCGTGCAATGGTTCGACCTCTAGACATCTTCGTGCAGCTCATCCGTTACTCTCGGTAGCGACGGATACGGCCGGACTCGTCATAAAATTTGACGCTCGTCAACCGAAGGATGAGGTGGGGGATGACCGATTCGGAAGAAGCGCCCGAAGCTAAGGCCCATTCGGCTCGTCAGCGTCAAATCATGTCCGCGATAACAGACCTGTTTCTCGGGCACGGCTTCGCCAACTTCAGCATGGATACGCTCGCATCGACGCTTTCATGTTCCAAGGCGACTCTTTACGCCATTGCGCCCTCACGAAACCTGCTAATACATAAAGTCGCCGTGCAGTACTTCAGGGATGCGGCTGCCAAGGCTGAACAAGCCGCAGCGCGTCAGACGTCTCCTGAGCAGGCGGTGCTCTCGTACCTGACCTGTATCTCCGTTGAGCTCGGACGCGCCTCACCGAATTTCCTGAACGAACTTCGAGAGGATCCCACTACCCGTGGCATGTATGAGTCGAACACGCGGTTCGCTGCTCAGCGAGTGGGAGAGCTAGCGTCGTCCGGTTCTGATCGCATTGATGCCTATGTCGAGGAACTGGTCGCCGCGGTCATGTTCCATCTCCACGCTAACGGATTTCGGTCGCGTGGAATCGATGATGCTGAAGCGGTGAGGCGGCTGGCTCTGCTTCTTTCGAGTGGGATGCTGCACGCGTAGTGAGCAATGGCGTGTTCCTTTTCCAGCGCCTCGGATACAAATAGGCGGCATGGGGCGGGGCTCGGCCGAGCCCCGCCCAACGATGCACTAGCCTCGGATGCGAGAGCGGCGAATGTCAACGTCGGTCGAACATTGACCCCTTGTCGCCGTTGAATTTTGACCCCGTCGGTTTATTGTGGTGGTACTTGCCCGCGGGCTGTGCGGGGGCTTGAGGAGCTCGCGGCAGGCTCGAGTGGGGTAGGAGAGTCGCCGCCGACGGCGATGACTTCCGCGTGGTGGACGGAGCCGGTCGATCGTCGCGGCCGCGACGCTGTCGTCGGAGAGGATCTCGATCTCGCCCCATCTCCGAAGG
>NZ_JBPXMT010000022.1:0-21782 GCF_051842835.1 Microbacterium sp. A93 | reverse complement strand
CAAATCGGCGTTTCCGGCGATTCCCCGGGTCAGAACCGAAGTCCCAATCCGCTACATCCGGACCCCCAAGCCACCGCCTCAGCGACTGACTCGTTGCTCCGAAGCAACTTTCCTAGCCTAGACCCGCTCTCGACTCGGTGTCAAATCCACCGCGCCGGGCTGTTCTTCCGGACCGACGTCCTTCTGAAGCTGCCTGGGTCATGCCAGCGGTTCCACCTCGCGGTGTCCCCGGTGCCTTGAAGTCCCTCAAATCCCCGGTATTCCGCGGATTCTCGGTGTTTCAGGCCCGGAAGCTTTTCGGCTTTCGCGCCTTGGCACAAGAGAAGACAATACACAGCTTTCGCCGGCTTGCAAAATCGGCCGGTCCCCTCCCTGGGGAGGCGACCGGCCGACGTCGTACTGCGGGGGTTAACTGCGGTGTTGGAGGGAGGGACTCCCCTACTGGACGGGACGGAAATAGACCGTGGCCAAGGGCGGCACCGTGATCTCGACGGAGGCCGGCTGTCCGTGCCAGGGCTCCCCCACCGCGGTGATCCGTGCCCGGGTGTCGGATTCCGCGCCACCGACGATCCCGACCCCGGAACCCCCGTAGCTGGAGGCATCCGTGTTGAGTGCCTCCTCCCACTCCCCCACGAGCGGCAACCCCAGGCGGACCCCATGGTGGGGGTTCCCAGAGAAGTTGGTCAGGCAGACCAGAGGCCGCGCCTGACCGCCAGTGGCGTCCGGGGTCGACCACCGGATGAAGGAGAAGATGTTCCGGTCGCCGTCGTTCTGGTCGATCCACTCGAAGCCGGCGGGTTCATGGTCCTGGCTCCATAGTTCGGGTGAATCCCGGTAGAGCACGTTCAGGTCCCGCACGGTCTTCATCAGACCCTTGTGCTGAGGGGAATCCGTGGCCCACCAGTCCAGACCATGGGATTCCCTCCACTCGGACTCCTGACCGAACTCGGAGCCCATGAACAGCAGCTGCTTGCCGGGGTGCGCCCACATGTAGCCGTAGTAGGCCCGCAGGCTCGCCAACCGCTGCCACCGGTCACCCGGCATCTTCTGCAGCAACGATCCCTTGCCGTGCACCACCTCGTCATGGGACAGCGGCAGCACGTAGTTCTCGCTCCAGGCATAGACCAGGGAGAACGTCATCTCGCTGTGGTGCCACTTGCGGTTCACCGGATCCTCCGACAGGTACGTCAGCGAATCGTGCATCCAGCCCATGTTCCACTTCAGCCCGAAGCCCAGGCCGTCCTGGCTGGTGGGCGCCGTGACACCGGAGAAGGCCGTGGACTCCTCGGCGATCATGACGATCCCGGGATTCCGCTTGTACGCGGTGGCGGTGGTCTCCTGCAGGAAGCTGATCGCCTCCAGGTTGTGGTTGCCGCCGTGCTGGTTAGGCACCCACTGACCGTCCTCACGGGAGTAGTCGAGGTACAGCATCGAGGCCACGGCATCCACCCGCAGCCCGTCGATGTGGAACTCCTCCAGCCAGTACAGCGCGTTGGCCACCAGGAAGTTGCGCACCTCGGTCCGCCCGTAGTCGAACACGAGGGTCCCCCAGTCGGGGTGCTCGCCCTTCCGGGGATCGGCGTACTCGTAGAGCGGCTGCCCGTCGAAACGGGCCAGGGCCCATTCGTCCTTCGGGAAGTGGGCCGGGACCCAGTCCAACAGGACTCCGATGCCCGCCTGGTGCAGGCGGTCCACGAGGTACTTGAAGTCATCCGGGGTGCCGAAGCGGGAGGTGGGGGCGTAGTAGCCCGTGACCTGATAACCCCACGAGCCGCCGAAGGGGTGCTCGGCCACCGGCATGAACTCCACGTGGGTGAATCCCTGCCACGAGACGTACTCGACCAGCTGGTCCGCCAGTTCGCGGTAGCTCAGTCCGGGCCGCCAGGATCCGATGTGCACCTCGTAGACACTCATCGGGGCATCATGCGGATCGCGTGCGGCCCGCTGTTCCATCCAGGCGGCGTCCTGGAAGGAATACCGGGAGTCGTCCACCCGGGATCCGGTGGCGGGGGGCACCTCGGTCCAGCGGGCCATCGGGTCGGCCTTGTCCCGCCAGTGCCCGTCCTGGCCCAGCACGGCGTACTTGTAGACGGCGCCGGCGCCCACGCCGGGGACGAAGATCTCCCAGATCCCCGAGTCCCCCATGGACCGCATGGCGTGCTGGTGCCCGTCCCAGCCGTTGAAGTCACCCTTGACCCGGACGGCCGTGGCATTCGGCGCCCAGACGGCGAAGGAGGTGCCCGTCACCTCACCGCGGGCGGAGGAATAGTGGCGCACCCGGGAGCCCAGCATCGTCCACAAGGTCTCGTGCCGGCCCTCGCGGAACAGGTGCTGGTCCAGCTCGCCGACCGTGGGCAGGTAACGGTACGGGTCGTCCTGCTCGGTGGCGGCGCCTCCCGGATAGCCCACGAGCAGGCGGTACCCCGGGACGTGTCCCGGCTCGGTCGCCTCAGCCGTGCCGACCCAGACGCCCTCATACTCGGGGCGCAGCGGCACCTGGGTGCCGTCGTCGAGCGCCACGGAGACCTGCTCGGCCTGTGGCCGCAGGACCCGGAACGTCACCAACCCGGATTCCCCCAGGTGCGCGCCGAGCACCTCGTGTGGCTGGTGGTACCGGCCGTGCGCCACGGCATCCAGCACCTCGGCGTGCACCTCCAGCGGACGGAGCACGTTCCCGGCCACCTCTGCGGTACCCGGTGCATGGGCTGTTGCTGCGGCATCGTCCCGTTCCACGGCATCCTCCTGGATAGTGCGCCGGCCCTGGGGCGGAACCCCGCCCGGTTGCGGTGGCTGGTCTTCGTAGCCCACGGTAGCCGTCCCGGCCATCCCCCGCAGGACGTTGCGGGCGGCTGCCGCCGGGACCTCCACCCAGTCCGGGCGGTGCCGCAGTTCGTAGACGACCTCGTAGAGCGCCTTGTCCAGCAGCAGTGCGGTGAAGATTGGGGATCCGGTGTCCACCGGAACACCGGTGGCCCGGCCGTAGCCGTCCAGGAAGGCCCGCTGAACCGGTCCCGTCCAGGCGGGGGCGCCGGACAGCGCTCCGGCATAGTCGAGTGAGCGCAGCATTCCGACCACGTCCCGCAGTGGCAGGTCCCAGCCGGAGCGCTCCTCGGCCACGCGCAGGGGCTCGCCCTCGAAGTCCAGGACGGTCCACCGCCAGAGTCCGGCCTCGGAACCGGCCGTGGGGCCAGCCTTCGATCCGGACGTGAAACCGGCCGTGGAGCCAGACGTGGAACCGGAGTCAGGCCCGGTCTCGGCGGGATCAGCCGGCGAGACCAGGATCTGCCCCAGGTGGTAGTCGGCATGGATGCGTTGCAACGGGGGCAGCGCGCTCACCACCGCGGGAGTGCTCAGGGATTCCAGGATCGCGCGGAACGCACCCTCATAGTCCGCCCCCACGGTCGGAGCCGCCTGGCGCCAGCCCCATTCGAGTCGGCCGGCGAGCGCCGTCAGCACCTCGGGCCCCCGGCCCTGTTCAGCAGACTGCCCCGCGGGCTGCCCCGCCGGCCGCGTGCCGAGTGCCTCGGCGAGGCCACGGTGCATCCGCCCAGTGGCGGCACCGATGCCGGCCGCCTCGGCAGTGAAGTCCCGGCCGGACTCCGCTGCCTCGGTGGCCTCGCGCCAGGCGTCGCGGGAACCGGTGATGAACTCGCGCAACACGCAGACCTGCCCGGTCTCCACACCGTCTGAGCTGGCACCGGGCACCCCGGTGCGGTTCCACCCCGCCGTCACCGAGCCATAGGTCACCGGCACCTCCCGGGAACCGGCGGCGGAGAGCGCCAGGCCGATCTCGACGTCGGGATTGGCGCCCGCGGCCAGCACGCGGAAGAACTTCAGGATCAGCGTCCCGCGTCCGGCCTCCACCACCACGGAGGTGTTGGACTGCTCGCCCTGCAGCACGCGGGCGCGCAGGGTGGCGGCCTCGAAGGCGGGCCAGTCGGCGAAGTCGGCGTAGGAGTGCCCGCCGGAGCGGCCGTCCGCGGTGGGCAGCTCGCGGCGCATCATCTCCAGCCACGCGGCCAGGAATGCGGGGTCCTGGGTGCCGTCGTAGACCCACCGGATCCCGGTCGGCCCCTCCCAGCGGCCGATCAGCGCATCCTGTGCCCCCTCGAGTTCCCGGGTCCGCAGTGCCACCGGGACGGAGACGACGACGGCCCCCTCACCCGAGCCGGCCGTCTCACCGGACGCGGCCCCGCCAGCAACCCGGCCAGCCTGCGCGCCTGCCTCCGAACGCGCCTGCGGTGTCACCGCGAGCACGTGCAGCTGGAGCTGGACCTCGTCGGCGGATTCCGTGTCCTCGGCCAGCCGGATCCCGCCGATACGGCGCAGCGTGCTGCCGCCCCGCACCGGGAACCAGCGCTGGGCCGGGAGCCAGCCGGACAGCAGCTGGCTGAGGGATGCGGCCGCGGGGCCGCCCGGCTCGGAGCTCATGGGGTGCCTCCCGCGGACCTTTGCGGGGTGATGACCGGAAGCGCCGTGGTGTAGGGATTGGGCCGGTCCGCCAGATCGGCTGAGACTGCACCCGGCATCAGTTCCGGGCCGGTGCGCAGCCGCAGCCAGTAGAAGCCGTGGCCGGGTAGGGTGACGGGCAGCCGGCCGTCCTCGCCGATGTCCAGGAAGGGGCGTCCGCCGAAGACGTCCCGCAGTCCGCGGCCCTCATACCCGGGCACGCTCAGCCACGTGGCGACCGGGTCCGGGGCGAGGTTGAACACGCACAGCACGGTCTCCGGATAGTGCTCCCCGCTCTGGTCCGCCGGCAGGTCCCGCACGAAGGCCAGGATCTGCTCCGCCTCGGCCGGGACCACCTCGAAGTCCCCCAGCCCGAACACGGGGTGCCGTTTGCGCACGGCCAGGGTCTCCCGGACCCAGTGCAGCAGGGAGCCGTTCGAGGCGAGCTGGGCCTCCACGTTGACGTGGTTGTAGTGGTACACGAGCGACTGGATCACGGGCAGGTACAGCTTGCCCGGGTCGGCCGCCGAGAACCCCGCGTTGCGGTCCGGGTTCCACTGCATGGGGGTGCGGGAGGCGTCCCGGTCCGGCAACCAGATGTTGTCCCCCATCCCGAGCTCGTCCCCGTAGTAGAGGAACGGTGAACCGGGCAGCCCCAGCAGGAGTGCGTGGATCAGCTCGAGCTCGGAGCGGCTGTTGTCCAGCAGGGAGGCGAGCCGGCGGCGGATGCCCACGTTGGCACGCATCCGGGAGTCCGGGGCGTACCAGCCGAGCATGGCCTGGCGTTCCTCCGGGGTGACCATCTCCAGGGTGAGCTCGTCATGGTTGCGCAGGAAGGTGCCCCACTGGGTGCCCGCCGGGATCTCGGGCGTCTCGGCCAAGGCCTCGAGGATGGCGGTGGCCTTGTGGTCCCGCAGGGCGTAGAAGATCTTCGGCATGATCGGGAAGTGGAAGGCCATGTGGCATTCCGGGTCCTCCTCCGAGCCGAAGTAGTCCACCACATCCGTCGGCGGCTGGTTGGCCTCCGCGATGATGACGCGCCCCGGATACTCGGCGTCCACCATGGCCCGCAGGTCCCGCAGGAACAGGTGGGTGCGCGGATCGTTCTCGCAGTCGGTGCCCTCCTCCTCGAAGAGGTAGGGGATCGCGTCAGCCCGGAACCCGTCCACGCCCATGTCCATCCAGTACCGGACCACGTCGAACAGCGCCTCGACCACGGCGGGGTTCTCGAAGTTCAGGTCCGGCTGGTGGGAGAAGAACCGGTGCCAGAAGAACTGCCGGCGCACCGGGTCGAACGCCCAGTTGGACTCCTCGGTGTCCACGAAGATGATCCGGGCGTCCTGATACTTCTCGTCCGTGTCACTCCAGACGTAGAAGTCTCCGTAGGGTCCGTCCGGATCCGAGCGGGACGCCTCGAACCAGGGGTGCTGGTCCGAGGTGTGGTTCAGCGGCAGGTCGATGATCACCCGCAGGCCGCGGGCGTGGGCCTCCGCCACGAGGCGCTTGAAGTCCGAGACGGTGCCGAACTCGTCCAACACCTCGTAGTAGTCGGCGATGTCATAGCCACCGTCCCGCAGCGGCGAACGGTAGAACGGCGGCACCCACAGGCAGTCGATCCCCAGCCACTGCAGGTAGTCGAGCTTGTTGATCAGGCCCTCGAAATCCCCGGAGCCGTCACCGTTGTCATCATGGAACGCCCGCACGAGCACCTCGTAGAACACCGCGGTGCGGAACCAGTCCGGGTCGTGGGAGATCCCGTGCGTGTGCAGCTGGAAGGACGATCCGGCCATCAGGCGCTCCGGACGATCCGGAGCACGTGGGCGGGCTCCACGTGGGGGTCCAACCGGACGTAGTTCGCCGCTCCCCAGCGCCAGCGGGCCCCGGTGATCAGGTCCTCGACCTCGAACCGGCCCTCGGCATCCACATCCTGCGGGCGCAGGTCCAGGGCCGCCAGGTCGATCGAGACGGTGGCCTCACGGACCGCGTGGGGGTCGCAGTTGACCACCACGATCAGCGTGTCCGCCGGACCGGGGAGGGAGGCGGCGAGCGCCTCGGCGTCCGGGACCCCGGGGAACACCACACCGGACGCCCGCGCGTTGCCGTCCGGGCCGGCGTCGTGCCTCCCCCGGGAACGCCCGACGCCGGCCGGGGCCGTGCGCTGCCCGTCCGGCAGGTGCCGGCGGGACTTGGAGAAGACCAGGATCTCCTCCTGGTCCGCGGTGTGCAGCGTCAGGTTCTGCAGGTCCTGGCAGGCCGGGTGGGCCCGGCGGATCTGGTTGAGCCGGGTGATGTACGGGGCCAGGGACTCGCCACGCTCCTGGGCCCGATCGAAATCGCGGGGCCGGAACTCGTACTTCTCGTTGTCCAGGTATTCCTCGGCCCCCGGCCGGGCCACGTGCTCGAACAGCTCGTAGCCGGCGTACATGCCCCACATCGGGTTGGACATCGTGGCCAGGACGGCGCGGATCTTGAAGGCCGCCGGGCCGCCGAACTGGAGGAACTCGGTGAGGATGTCCGGGGTGTTGACGAAGAAGTTCGGCCGGTAGAAGGCCGGTGTCAGCGCGGTGACCTCGTGCAGGTACTCCGCGATCTCCTCCCGGGTGTTCCGCCACGTGAAGTAGGAGTAGGACTGCTGGAAGCCGGCGCGGCCCAGGGCGTGCATCATGGCTGGCCGGGTGAAGGCCTCCGCCAGGAACACGACCTCCGGGTGGCGGTGGTGCACCTTGGCGATCAGCCATTCCCAGAACCACAGTGGCTTGGTGTGCGGGTTGTCCACGCGGAAGATCTTCACCCCCCGGGCGATCCACAGCTCCACGACCTTCAGCACGGCCCGGCGCAGCCCGCGGGGGTCGTTGTCGAAGTTCAGCGGATAGATATCCTGGTACTTCTTCGGCGGGTTCTCCGCGTAGGCGATGGTCCCGTCCACCTGCGTGGTGAACCACTCCGGGTGTTCGGTGACCCAGGGATGGTCCGGGGCACACTGCAGGGCCAGGTCGAGGGCGACCTCCAGGCCCAGCTCGTGGGCGCGGGCCACGAACCCCGCGAAGTCCTCGGCGCTGCCCAGGTCCGGGTGGATCGCGTCATGCCCGCCCTCCTCCGCACCGATCGCCCAGGGCGAGCCCGGGTCCTGGGGGCCGGCGGTCAGGGTGTTGTTCGGTCCCTTGCGGTGCGTCCGGCCGATCGGGTGGATCGGCGGCAGGTAGATGATGTCGAAGCCCATCTCCGCCACCGCCGGGAGCCGCTCGGCCGCCGTCGCGAACGTCCCGGAGGACCAGGTGCCGGACTCCGGGTGGTAGACCGCGCCCTCGGACCGGGGGAAGAACTCGTACCAGGCGCCGCGGCCGGCGAGCGCCCGCTGCACGTCCAGCGGGTACGAGGGCGAGGCGGAGACGAACTCGCGGATCGGGCGGGCCGCCAGCACCTCGGCCAGGTCCGGGTCATCGGCGGCCGCCAGCCGTTCGGCGGTGTCCCGGGTGGCGTCCTCCAGGCCGCGCACGGCACGGGCCAGCATGGCGCGGTCCGTCTCGGAGCGTTCCGGGTCTGCGGCGGCCCTGCGGAACAGGGCGCCGCCCTCCGCCAGCATGAGCTCGACGTCCACCCCGGCCTGGATCTTCACGGTGGCGGCGTGATGCCAGGTGGCCACCGGGTCCGACCAGCCCTCCACCGTGAAGGTGTGGGGGCCGACGGTGGGCGGGCGCAGGGTGGCCAGGTACTCGTCCAGGCCGGGGGCGCCCTCGCGCATGCGGACCCGATGCACCTCGGCGCCGTCCGGACCGCGAAGCACGGCGGTGGCACCGACCCGGTCATGGCCCTCCCGGAACACGGTGGCGCGGACCGGGATGTCCTCCGCGATGACCGCCTTGGCCGGGACGGCTCCACACTGGATGACCGGTTGCACGCCGGTGACCGGAATGCGGCCGACTTTGACCTCGGTGCTGAACAGCGGCACCCGGCGAGATTGGACAGAGGTGCTGGAATTCTTGGCAGTTCCCACGGGCCTGACGTTACCGGGGCGATCCCGTGCTGGCCACCGATCGGGGCCGAAGGGTGGACGATGACGTGGAATGACCGCCCCGCGGAGGCGCAGCGGGCCCAGGATTCAGCGGCCGGCCACCACCGCGTCCGCCAGGGTTCACCCGAAGGGCCCCCGGGGCGGTGCGGTCCGTGGATAATGGGCCGGGTGAAGGCTATCCGTCGTTTTACCGTGCGTACCCGTCTGCCCGACTCGATCGCGGGCCTGAGCCGCCTGGCCACCAATCTGCGGTGGTCCTGGCATCCTCTCACCAAGGACCTGTTCCGGGACCTGGATCCGCAGGCGTGGGCCGAGCCGAACCAGGACCCGGTGGCCCTGCTGGGATCGTTCGACCGCCAGCGCCTGGCCGAGCTGGCCGCCGACGAGTCGATCGTGTCCCGGGTCCAGGAGGCCACCGCCGATCTGGACCGGTATCTGAGTCAGGACCGGTGGTTCCAGCAGGACTACTGGGGCTCCGCCGCCGGCGCGGAGGCCACACCCCGCCCCATCGCCTACTTCTCCCCCGAGTTCGGCATCACCGCCGTGCTCCCGCAGTACTCCGGCGGCCTGGGCATCCTGGCCGGGGACCACCTGAAGTCCGCCTCCGACCTGGGCGTCCCGATCATCGGCGTGGGCCTGCTGTACCAGTCCGGCTACTTCAAGCAGTCCCTCTCCCGCGACGCCTGGCAGGTGGAGTCCTACCCCGTCCTGGACCCGGACAACCTGCCGCTGACGCTGCTGAAGGAGTCGGACGGCTCCGCCGCCCTCGTGGCGTTGCCGTTGCCCGCGGGCCGGACGCTGCACGCCCAGGTGTGGCGGGCCGACGTCGGGCGCGTGCCGTTGCTGTTGCTGGACTCCAACGTCCCGGCCAATGACGACACCGCCCGGTCCATCACGGACCGCCTGTACGGCGGCGAGGGCGAGCAGCGGCTGCAGCAGGAGCTGCTGCTCGGGATGGGCGGGGTCAAGGCCTTGCGCCTGTACGCGCGGCTGACCGGGACCGAGGCCCCGTCCGTTTACCACACGAACGAAGGCCACGCCGGGTTCCAGGGCATCGAGCGGATCGCGGAGCTCATGTCCGACGACCTGGAGTGGGAGGCCGCACTGAGCTCCGTCCGCGCCTCCACCGTGTTCACCACCCACACCCCCGTGCCCGCCGGGATCGACCGCTTCGACCGGGCCCTGGTGGAGCAGTTCTTCGGCGCCGGCCTGGCCCCGGGCGTACCGGTGGAGAACGTGCTGGCCCTGGGCGCCGAGGACTACCGGGACGGCGACCCCTCCGTGCACAACATGGCCGTCATGGGCCTGCGCCTGGGCCAGCGGGCCAACGGTGTGGCCCGACTCCACGGGGCGGTCTCCCGCCAGATGTTCAAAGGCCTCTGGCCCGGATTCGACGCCGACGAGGTGCCGATCAGTTCCATCACCAACGGCGTGCACGCCCCCACCTGGGTCTCGGACACGGTCTCGGCCTGCGCCATCGAGCTGTTCGGGGCCTCCGCCGTGGCCGGACACGACTGGCAGCGCGTGTTCGACGTGCCCGACGAGGAGCTCTGGGGGATGCGGCGGACCCTGCGGCAGGCCCTGATCGCCGACGTCCGCGGCCGGCTGCGCTCCTCCTGGCGCAAGCGCGGTGCCTCCGAGGCCGAGCTGGCCTGGACCGACTCCGTGCTGGACGATGACGTGATGACGATCGGCTTCGCCCGGCGCGTGCCCACGTACAAGCGTCTGACCCTGATGCTGAGGGACCCGGCGCGGCTGAAGCGCCTGCTGACGGACCCGGAGCACCCCATCCAGCTCGTGGTGGCCGGCAAGTCCCACCCCGCGGACGAGCAGGGCAAGCTGATGATCCAGCAGATGGTGCAGTTCACCGACGACCCGGAGGTCCGCCACCGGATCGTGTTCCTGCCCAACTACGACATCCAGATGGCGTCCACCCTGATGCCCGGCTGCGACGTCTGGCTGAACAACCCGCTGCGCCCGCTCGAGGCCTGTGGCACCTCCGGGATGAAGGTGGCCATGAACGGCGGGCTGAACCTGTCCGTGCTGGACGGCTGGTGGGACGAGATGTACGACGGCGAGAACGGCTGGGCCATCCCGACCGCCTCCTCCGCGGCCTCCGCCGAGCAACGGGACGACGTGGAGGCCGCCGCCCTCTACGACCTGCTGGAGAACCAGTTGGTCCCCCGCTTCTACGGTGCCGAACGCTCCGATCAGGCCGGTGCGGCCGGACCGTCCGCAGCCTCCACGGACGGCATCCCGCACCAGTGGCTGGCCATGGTCAAGCACACGATGGCGACCCTGGGGCCCGCCATGTCCGCCGACCGGATGGTGCAGGACTACGTGCAGGACCTGTACCGGCCGGCGGCCGAGGCCGGACGCCTGCTGGACGCGGACGGCTACGCCCGGGCCCGCGAGTTCGCCGCGTGGAAGACCGCCGTGCGGGCCGGTTTCAACTCCGTCACGGTGGAGCACGTGGACTCGCTCGGCGTCACCGAGGAACCACAGGTCGGGGACGAGCTGCAGGTGTCCGCCTACGTCACCCTGGGCGGTCTGTCCCCCGAGGACGTGTGCGTTCAGGCGGTGTACGGCAAGGTCACCACCAAGCCCGCCGGCGCGCTCGAGGAGGACGCCCTGGTGGACACCAGCATCCTGGCGCTGGCACCGGCCCAGGACCTGGGCGGCGGCCGCTGGCAGTTCACCGGCTCCCTCATGATCGACCGCTCCGGCGCCTTCGGGTACTCAGTACGGGTGGTCCCCCAGCACGAGCTGCTGGCCTCGACGGCCGAGATGGCCCTGGTGGTCAACGCCGGCTGACCGGCGGGTAGACGCGCCGGATTCGACCGGCAGTTGCAAGGGGTCAGATGGAGTAGATGATGATCGAGTTGGCCTCGATGGCGTCGTTCTCCCCCGGCGCGAACTGGGCCCCCCGGCGGGGACCGCCGTGGTGCGCGGTGGACAGCTGCAGCGTGAAGGTCTGCACGGCAGTCCCCTGCTCGGTAGAGATCTCCCGCAGTACCTCCGTGGCCGGCAGCTGGAAGGGGACCGCCTCCACGGCGCCGTTGAACACGATCAGCCCGGTGCCGCGGCCGCCGGGGACGCCGATGAGCAGCTGCAGCAGCCGCTGGTCCGGATCCGCCCAGTCCGCCTCGGACATGGGATGGCCTGAGCTGTTGAACCACTTCAGGTAGCCCAGGTCCCTGGCCGGATAGGAGTACGGCTGGCCGGCCAGGTACTCCTTGCGCATGGCGATCAGCCGCCGGGTGGTGGAGAGCATCCGTTGCTGCCGCTCATCCAGGTCCCAGTTCGTCCAGGAGATCTCGTTGTTCTGGCAGTACGCGTTGTTGTTGCCGCCCTGGCTGCGCCCGATCTCGTCCCCGGCCGTGATCAGGGGGACCCCCAGCGAGAGCAGCAGGGTGGCCATCACGTTTCGCGCCGTCTGGGCCCGGGCGTCGAGGATGTCCACGTCCTTGGTGGGCCCCTCGGCGCCGTGGTTGTAGGAGCGGTTGTGGGAGTTGCCGTCCCGGTTGTCCTCGCCGTTGGCCTCGTTGTGCTTCTCGTTGTAGGCCACCAGGTCCGCCAGGGTGAAACCGTCATGGGCGGTGACGAGGTTGATGGAGGCCAGCGCCGAGCGACCCGAGGCCTCGAACAACCCGGCGGATCCGGACAGGCTGTCCGCCAGCCGGGCGGTGGACCCGCCCTGGCCGCCGTGTTCCAGGGCGCCGCGGTCGGCCACCCAGAAGTCCCGGACCACGTCCCGGTAGCGGTCATTCCAATCGGACCAGCCGACGGGGAAGTGCCCCGTCTGCCAGCCGCCGATGCCCACATCCCACGGTTCGGCGATCAGCTTGGTCCCGGCCAGCACGGGATCCGCCTGCGCGGCCACGAGGAACGGGTGGCGGTTGGTGAAGTGGTGCGAGCCGTCCCGGCACAGGGTGACGGCCAGGTCGAACCGGAACCCGTCGATCTGGAACTCGGTCACCCAGCGGCGCAGGGAGTCCAGGGTCATCCGCACCACCTGCGGATCATTGAAGTTCAGGGCGTTGCCGCAGCCGGTGGTGTCCAGGTAGCGGCCTGCGGCGTCATGGCGGTAATAGTATTCGTCGCCCAGGCCGCGCCAGCAGAAGGCCGGCCCCTCCGGGCCCTCCTCCGCCGTGTGGTTGTAGACCACGTCCAGTAGCACCTCGATGCCGGCCTCGTGGAGCAGCTTGACCATGCCCTTGAACTCGTCCTGGATGGCGCGGGGCCCTGCGGCTTGCGCGGCCGCCGTGGCGTAGCCGGGATGTGGGGCGAAGAAGCTGACGGTGTTGTACCCCCAGTAGTTCTGCAGCCCGGACGCCTGCAGGTGGTCCTCGTCCCGGTAATGGTGGACCGGCAGCAGTTCCACGGCCGTGATGCCCAGGTACCTCAGGTATTCCACCATCACGGGGTGGGCCAGCCCGGCGTAGGTGCCGCGCAGCTCCTCGGGGATTCCCGGATGCAGCCGGGTCTGGCCGATCACGTGCGCCTCATAGATGATCGTGTCCCGCAGCGGGGTGTGGGGCCGGGCGACCCCGTTCCAGTCGAAGTCCCCGGCCACGCGCGTGGACCAGTACACCCCGCCCCGCTCCACCACGGCGTCACCGTAGGGGTCCAGCAGCAGTTGGGGCAGGGGCTCCGCCGTGCCGGCGGCCGTCCGGCCGGCCTGTTTCCGGTGTACCCCCGGGATGGTCCGGTCACGCGCCACCAGCGCGTAGAGACTGCCGTAACCCAGGCCGGACACCGTGCCGTGGTGCACGTGGTCCGTGACGTCGAACAGTGGAGCCCGGTGCAGGTCCTCGCCCCGCGGCACGGCGTCCGCCGGGAAACCGGGGTCCGTGAACACCACGTCCACCTCGGACAGGCCGGGGGCGTAGACCGCCAGGTTCACCGCATGCTCCACCCCCACCAACCCCGCCACCGTGTCCGCGATGCCCAGCGGGAACGGCCGCGAACGGTGTCCGTCGACGTGGCGCAGCTGGACCGGGAGGGACCCGGTGGGCTGGGACGTCACGGTCATCAGGCCCGGCCACCTCCACGCTGGACAGCGATCTCGTACAGCGTGATGCCCACGGCCATGGAGGCGTTCAGGGATTCCATGTCCGAGGCGATCGGGATGGACACGATCTGGTCGCAGTTCTCCCGCACCAGACGGGACAGGCCCTTGCCCTCCGAGCCGACCACCAGGCAGACCGGTTCCGTGGCCAGGGGCAACCCGGTCAGGGAACGGTCCCCGTCGCCGTCGAGCCCCAGCACGAAGATCCCGAGCTTCTTGAACTCCTTCAGCGTGGTGTTCAGGTTGCCGGCCTGAGCCACGGGAACGCGCACGGCCGCACCGGCGGAGGTCTTCCACGCGGTGGCGGTCACCCCCACGGAACGGCGCGCGGGCACCACCACCATGTGGGCGGAGAACGCCGCGGCGGAGCGGAGGATGGCGCCCAGGTTGCGGGGGTCCGTGATGCCGTCCAGCGCGATGATCAGCGGGGGTGCCGTGGCGTAGCCCTTCTCCCAGCGCTCCAAAGCCTCACGGGCTAGCGCGAGGGGTTCGGCGTACTGATACGGCGGGACCTGCAGCACGAGCCCCTGGTGCACGGCGTCATCCGTCATCCGGTCCAGCTCGGGCTTGGAGGTCTCCATCACGGGCACGCCGCGCTCGGCAGCCAGCTTCAGGGTCTCCCGGACCCGCTCGTCCATCTCGATCCGGGTGGCCACGTGCAGCGCCTTGGCGGGGATGGCGGCACGCAGGGCCTCCACCACGGAGTTGCGCCCCGCCACCGTCTCATCCGAGTGCCGGGAACGGGTGTTGCGCCCAACCGGCCGGCGGGTGCTGGAACGTTCGGCGAGCTGCTTGCTGCGGTGCGCCTTGTGGTATTCCCGGTCCTCCGCCTTCGGGGTGGGGCCCTTGCCCTCGAGCGACTTGCGGCCGTGACCACCCGTACCCTTCAGGGGACCCTTCTTGCCGCTGTTGCCGCGGGAGGATCCGGCGCGTGGTGCTGAGGCCATGGGAGGGGTGCCTTTCTGGCGTTGGTCAAGACTGCCCCCAGTCTACGGCCCCGCCCCGCCCCGCCCCGTCCTCCCGCTACTGCAGGGACCAGCGGGCCCCGCCGGCAGAATCCTCCACCACGACGCCGGCCGCGGCCAGGGTGTCCCGGATCGAGTCCGCGGTGGTCCAGTCCTTGGCCTCGCGGGCCGCGGCACGCGCGTCCAGCTGGGCGCGGATCAGCACGTCCAGGGCATGCTGTGCGGACGGGTCCTGCGCACTGTCCGGCTCGGGGACGTCATCCAGCCCGAGCACGTCCACCATGGCCTGCACATCCGCGTAGTGCTGCTCCACCGCCTCGATGTCCTCCGCCGCCAGGGCGCTGTTGCCGGCACGGACCGCGTCATGCAGGACGGCCAGGGCCTGCGGCACGTTCAGATCGTCCTCCATCGCGGCGCGGAACGCCGTGGGCACGGAGGAGAACTGGGCCACGTAGACGGCCTCGGGTGCCACCTCGCCGCTCAGGGCGCCGGCCACGGCGGCCGTCTCCTCGCGCCGCAGCTGGGCCTCCGCCACCACGTCCGCCCCACGGTCCAGGAAGGCCTCGATGCGTTCCACCGCGGCCTGGGCCTCCTGCAGGGAGGTGGGACGGTAGTCCAGCTGGGAGCGGTAATGGGCCTGGCCGAGGAAGTAGCGCACCGCCTTGGGTCGGGCCGACTCCAGCATCTGTTCGGGGGAGATGGTGTTGCCCACCGACTTGGACATCTTCTCGCCCTCGTAGGTGACCATCCCGTTGTGCAGCCAGAAGTTCGCGAAGCCGTCCCCGGCCGCGGCCGACTGGGCCAGCTCGTTCTCGTGGTGTGGGAAGCGCAGGTCCAGCCCACCACCGTGGATATCGAAGTGGCTGCCGAGGTACTTGGTGGACATGGCCGAGCACTCGAGGTGCCAGCCGGGCCGCCCGCGGCCCCACGGCGAGTCCCACAGCGCGGTGGCTGGATCGGTGTCCTTGGCCCCCTTCCACAGCGCGAAGTCGCGCGGATCGCGCTTGCCTCGGGGGTCGGCGTCGGGCGCATCCTGCATGTCCTCGAGCCGCTGGCGGGTGAGCTCGCCGTAGCCGGACCAGGACCGCACCTCGAAGTACACGTCCCCGGAGCCGTCCGTGGCGGGGTAGGCATGGCCGGCCTCCACCAGACGCTGGATGAGCTGGAGCATCTCCGGGATGTGCCCGGTGGCGCGGGGCTCGTAGGTGGGCCGGCGGACACCCAGAGCCGCGTAGGCGCGGGCGAACTCGTGCTCGAAGCGGTAGGCGAGGGCGAACCACTGCTCCTCGGCCGGGGACAGCTCGTCCTCCTCGAAGTCGTCGGCGAAGGAGGCCGCGGACTTCTCCAGGATCTTGTCATCGATGTCCGTGACGTTGCGGACCGAGGTGACCTGCAGGCCGGTGTACTCGAGCCAGCGGATGAGGACGTCGAAGACGATCGCCGAGCGGACATGGCCCACGTGCGGCATGCCCTGCACCGTGGCCCCGCAGTAGTAGAGGGAGACCTCGCCCTCGGTCAGGGGGACGAAGTCCCGCACCGTTGCCGTCTTGGTGTCATAAAAGCGCTGTGCCACAGAAAGGAATCCTAGTCGACGTGTGGTGCTCTAGCGGTTGCCGAGCGGGAAGACCAAGGCGGTCGCGATCGCGGCCAGCCCCTCCCCCCGGCCCGTGAACCCGAGCCCGTCCGTGGTGGTGCCGGACACCGAGACCGGGGCGCCGGCGGCCTCGGAGAGCACGCGTTCGGCCTCGTCTCGGCGCGTGCCGATCTTGGGGCGGGTGCCCACCGCCTGGACGGCCACGTTGCCGATCCAGAATCCGGCCTCCCGGACCAGCCGGGCGGCCTCGGCCAGCAGTGCGACGCCGGCCGCGCCCGCCCACTCGGGGCGGGAGGTTCCGAAGTGCCGGCCGAGGTCTCCGATCCCGGCCGCGGAGAACAGGGCGTCGCAGGCGGCGTGGGCCACCACGTCGCCGTCCGAGTGGCCGGACAGCCCGGGCTCCCCCGGCCACTCCAGTCCCGCCACCCAGCAGGCGCGGTCCTCGCCCGCCGCCGCGAAGGCATGGACGTCGGTGCCGATCCCGGTGCGCGGCAGGGGCGGAGTCTGTTGCGAGGGGTGCGAGGTCGGCTGCGGGGTCGGTAGCGGGGATGCGGGGGTGCTCACGGCTGCGGCTCCAGAGGACTGAGGGGTGCGGTGGACGGGTCCGACAGCGTGTTGGCCAGCGGGGTGCTGGCCAGCAGTGCGTTGGCCAACAACAAGTCCAACCGGGTGGTGATCTTGAATCCGCGGGCGTCTCCGGGCACGACCACCACGGGATGGCCGGCCGCCTCCATGGCCATGGCGTCATCGGTCAGTGCGGCGGCGGCCGCGGGGCCTTCGCGCTCGGCCCGCCGATGCGCGGCTTCCAGTGCGGAGAGCTCGAAGCCTTGGGGCGTCTGCACGGCCCGCAAGCCGGCCCGGTCCAGGGTGCCGGAGACCTGCTCCGGTCCCTGCGCCACGCGGGTCACGGTCTTGATGGTGTCCACCACGGGCACGGCGGGGACGGCGGCGGCCGCCCCCTGGCCGAGGGCCGTCACCACGGCCTGGAAGACGGCGGCCGGCACGAAGGGGCGGGCGGCATCATGGACCAGGACGGCGTGCCGGGTGTCGGAATCTTCCACCCCGGCATCAGTGACGGCATCAGCAGCGGTGTCGTCATCGGCTGCGGCATCAGCTGCGGCATCAGCTGCGGCATCGGCCAGGGCACGGACGGCGGCGAGCCCGGCCCGCACGGAGTCTGCTCGCTCGGCCCCGCCAGGGACGCACCGGACCGTGATGCCCGCGCGGTCTCCGGCGGCCCGGCAGACCTGTTCGAGGGCGTCCGCGGCCTCCGGTTGCGGCGGGACCACCACGGCGACGGCGTTCAACTCGATGGCGCCTGCGGTCTGCGCGGCGACGAGGGATTCCAGGCAGTGCTCCAGCAGGGTCCGCCCGTCACTGAGAGTGGCCAAGGCCTTGGGCACACCGGCCTGGAGTCGTGACCCGGACCCTGCGGCCACGATGAGGACCGTTGTTCGCATCAGTACAGGGAAGTCCTCTGCTCTAGGCGGCGAGGGTCTCGTCCAGCAGTTCGGACGCGTCTTCCTCCGACGTCTTCTTGGCCAATGCCAGCTCGGACACCAGCACCTGGCGTGCCTTGGCCAGCATCCGCTTCTCCCCCGCGGACAACCCGCGGTCCTGATCCCGGCGCCACAGGTCGCGGACGACCTCGGCCACCTTGATGACGTCACCGGAGGCCAGCTTCTCCAGGTTCGCCTTGTAACGCCGTGACCAGTTGGTGGGCTCTTCCGTGAACTCGGCCTGCAGGACGCCGAAGACCACCTTCAGCCCTTCCTGGTCCACGACGTCACGCACGCCGACCAAGTCTACGTTCTCGGCTGGAACCTCGATGGTCAGGTCGCCCTGGGCCACCTTGAGCTTGAGGTACATCTTCTCCTCACCCTGGACGGTGCGCATCTTGATCTCTTCGATCTTCGCCGCACCGTGATGGGGATAGACGACTGTTTCTCCGACCTCAAAAACCATGTGGATGGTCCCCTTTCACTGCGCCAGAGTTTACCACGTCACATTTTCCTCACCCGTGTCGTTCCTTGCCACCGTGCCCAGAATCGACATAATGCGCCTTTCATCCACCGAGGCCTGCAGGTGGTCATCCGACGGGACGCCATGATGGCGTCGCACGCCGCCCCGGAGGGGTCGATACGGTAGTCTCACATCAGCACCGCGCCATGTGATCACCCGTGTCCGCACACCGGATGACCCTTCGGCGTTCGAAGTTCGCACCCGAGGAGAACACACTGTGAAGTTCGCCGCTTCCAAGGCCACCGTCCGCAAGGCCGCCGTGGCCGGCCTGGCTGCCGCCGCCCTGCTGGGCGCCACCGGCTGCAGCGCCATCAACGAGCAGGCCACCAGCCTGCACTACGCGCCGTCCGACGGCATCGTGGCCGAGGTGGGAGACGCCGAGCTGCGCAACATCGCGCTGGTCACGAGCGCCCCGGACACCGAGTCCCGCTACATCGGCACCCTGTCCTCCGCCTCCGGCGAGCCGCTCGAGGTCTCCATCACGGTGGACGGCACGCAGACCCGGTTCTCCGTTCCGGGCGACGAGTCCCTGATCCTCGAGGACCCGGCCAACGAGCAGGTCATCCCGAGCGCCGGCGGTTCCCCCGGCGAGATCGTGGACGCCACCGTGGAGGTGGATGGCGAGTCCGAGACGGTGGGTATCACCATCCTGGACGGCACCCTGGAGGAGTACCGCGAGTATGTCCCGGGCGGCGCGGATCCCTCCGCCGACGACCACCTGTATGAGACCCCGGCTGCCGAAGAGGGCGGCCACTGAGCCGCTGAGCCACTGAGGGCTTTCCTCTACAGACTGGCAACACCCCGCAGCACGACGAAGGGCCGGCACCTCAGAGGTGCCGGCCCTTCGTTGATCCGGGCGAGGAGTCGCTCAGGCCTCGAACTTGTAGCCGAGGCCGCGGACGGTCACCAGGTAGCGCGGAGCGGACGGATCCGGCTCGATCTTCCCGCGCAACCGCTTGACGTGGACGTCGAGGGTCTTGGTGTCCCCCACGTAGTCGGAGCCCCAGACCCGGTCGATCAGCTGGCCGCGGGTCAGCACGCGCCCGGAGTTGCGCAGCAGCATCTCCAGCAGCTCGAACTCCTTGAGCGGCAGGGAGACCTGTTCACCGTCCACGGAGACCACATGGCGTTCGATGTCCATGCGCACCGGGCCGGCCTGCACGGTGGCGCTGATCAACTCCTCCGGCTCGCTCTGGCGGCGCAGCACGGCACGGATCCGGGCCACGAGCTCGCGGGAGGAGTAGGGCTTGGTGACGTAGTCGTCCGCCCCGAGTTCCAGCCCGACCACCTTGTCGATCTCCGAGTCCTTGGCCGTGAGCATGATGACCGGAACGCTGGAGCGCTGACGCAGCTGGCGGCAGACCTCCGTGCCGGACTGGCCGGGCAGCTGGAGGTCCAGCAGGACCAGGTCCGCCCCGGCCCGGTCGAACTCGACCACGGCCTCATTGCCGTCCGCCACGACTTCGACCTCGAAGCCCTCCTTACCCAGCAGGTAGGACAGCGGATCGCTGAACGACTCCTCATCCTCCACGATCAGAATGCGACTCATGATTGGGCTCCTTCCCCGGCGATCGAGGCCTCGGGGCCTCGCTTGGTCATTGGCTGTGCATGGTGCTGCCCGGCATCGGACTCCATCTCCGGCAGGCGGACGGTGAAGGTCGAGCCACGGCCCAGCTGGGACCAGACCGTCACCTCTCCACCATGGTTCGAGATGACG
This sequence comes from Microbacterium sp. A93, assembly GCF_051842835.1. Taxonomy (NCBI): domain Bacteria; kingdom Bacillati; phylum Actinomycetota; class Actinomycetes; order Micrococcales; family Microbacteriaceae; genus Microbacterium; species Microbacterium sp. A93. Next base: position 1,952 of record NZ_JBPXMT010000022.1, on the reverse strand, counting down.
TGTTTGACGATCGACAGGCCCAGGCCGGTGCCGCCCGTCTGGCGGGAGCGGGCGGTGTCGATCCGGTAGAACCGCTCGAAGATCCGGTCCTGCTCCTCCTCGGGGATCCCGACACCCTGGTCCGTGACGGACACCTGGGCCAGGCCGCGGACGGATCTCAGCCCCACGCCGACGGTGGTGCCGTCCGGGGAGTACCGCACGGCGTTGTCGATCAGGTTCCGCAGCGCCGTCATGAGCTGGTCGTGATCGCCGAACACCCGGGCCGGGGCCTCACCGGCCACCCGGATGGTGATGTCCCGGGCTTCGGCCTGCATCCGGGAGCGGTCCACGGCCTCCTGGACGATCTGGGCCAGGTCCACGGGCTCACCGGCCCGCACGGTGTCCTTGCCCTGGAGCCGGGAGAGCTCGATGATGTCCTGGACCAGGGCGGCCAGCCGGGCCGACTCGATGCTCATCCGACCGGCGAAGCGGCGGACGGCCTCCTCGTCATCCGCGGCGTCATCGAGGGCCTCGGCCAGCAGGGAGATGGCGCCGACCGGGGTCTTGAGCTCGTGGGAGACGTTGGCCACGAAATCGTGCCGCATGGCTTCGGTGCGGGAGATCTCGGTGCGGTCATCGGCGAGCAGCAGGATGTACTCCTCACCCAGGGGCGCCACCCGCAACTGCACCACCAGGGTGCCCTGGCCCAGCGGCCCGCGCGGCAACTCAAACTTCCGGTCCACGATGATGCCGTCCGAGCGCACCCGGTCGGTGAGCTCGAACAGGTCCTGGTGGACCAGGTGGTGGCCGCGGACCAGCCCGAAGGCATAGGCGGAGGGATTGGCCCGGACCACACCGTTCACGGCATCCACCAGCACGTAGGCACGGCCGATCACGGAGAGCACCTCGGCGGCGCCGTCCGGGACCGAGGGTTCGCCCACGGTCAGGTGGACGGCGCGGCTACGCTCGGAGGCTCGGAATGCCAACATGGCCAGCACACCGAGGATCAAGCCGATGAGGCCACACACCACACCAACGACTACGGGATCCGTCACGCCCTCCAGACTACCCACCGCGACAGGCTCAGCGGCCACGGGCCGGTACGGGGCATAATGTCCATGAGAACGTTCCCGCGGTTCAACTCGCGTTCACCTTCCATGGTCAGGATGGGATCGGTTCCGTGCCTGAATCGCGGGGACACCCTATGGCCACCTGCACCCAGGGGCCCATACCAACCATCCGGATTGAGGATTCATGCGTGAACTGTTCCATGCCGATCTGAAGTCGCTGGGCGACGAGCTCGTGGAGATCGCCGGCCTGGTGCGCGAAGCCATGACGAAGGCCCAGACCGCCTTCCAGGAGGCGGACGTCGAGCTCGCCGAGTCCGTCATCACCAACGATGCCCGGATCGACTACCTGCAGACTGCCCTGGACGAGAAGGCCATCGAGCTGCTCGCCCTCCAGGGCCCCGTGGCAGCGGACCTGCGCACCGTGGTGGCCGCCCTGCGGATGAGCTCCTCGCTGGAGCGCATGGGTGACCTGGCCCGCCACATCGCCCAGTTGGCCCGCCGCCGCTTCCCGGACCTGGTGGTCCCGGAGTCCGCCCGCGAGGACTTCCGCGAGATGGCGGACCATGTGGTGGCGGTGGCCGCAGAGGTCGAGCAGCTGCTCGCGAGCCACGACCTGAAGCACGCCTCGGCCATCGTGCGGCTCAACGTCACCATCAACGACCTGCACGCGAAGAACTTCACGTCCGTGGCCGCACCGGGATGGGACGCCTCCGCCGCCACCACGGCGGATGTCACCCTGGCCTCCCGCTTCCTGGAGCGCTTCGCGGATCACGGCGTGTCCGTGGCCCGCAAGGTCACCTACCTCGCCACCGGCGAGTGGGAGCCGGTCATCGCGATCGACTGACCACCCCACCTGGACGACGTCGGGGGGGGGGGGGGGGGGGGGGGGGGGGGGGGGAGGGG
>NZ_JBPXMT010000021.1:0-45418 GCF_051842835.1 Microbacterium sp. A93 | reverse complement strand
ACCCGCGGGGACCTACATCCCCAACGGCAAACCCCGCGGCTTCCTCGCACGCTACGAAGTGTCAGATCCCACTGAGACATGAACTGTCAGGCACGTCATGAGACATCACACCGCGGAATCTCGCGCCACACGCGCCCACTCGACGCACGTTTGGGTTGTGGATAACGCGGACGAGCGGATGCGGGATCCTGCAGACTCGCTCAGCATGACTGCCAGAGATCCTCTCCCCGACCACGCCCTCGCAACCGCGTTCGTCAGCGGCCGCCACGGTGCTCCGGACATCGCGGCGCGAGGCCGCCTCCGCGGACGTGACGTGGACAAACCGTTCCGCGGCATCCGCTCACAGGGCGTCGACCTGTCGACCCTTCGCGGACGATGCATCGCCCTCGTTCCTTTGCTCGGCCCGGATCAGGCGGTCAGCCACAGCACCGCGCTCGTGCTGTCCGGAGCACCGCTGCCGTCCGCGCTCGAGCGAGCGGATGCCGACCTGCACATCAGCAGCACCGGATCACGACGCAAAAGGCGCGACGGCGTGATCTCGCATCGGCTCGATGCCACGCCGTCCATCATCCTCACCGAAGACGGCATTCCGATCGTCGCGCCGGCGACTGCGTGGTGCCAGCTCGCCGAGTACGGGGCGCAGCGCGCGCATCGACTCGGCCTCGAGGAGATCGTGTCCGTCGGAGATTTTCTGATCTCCGGCCGCGTCGTCCCGGATGAGCCGCGCATTCCACCGCTGTGCACAGAACAGGAACTGCGCACCGCGGTACGCGCTCATGCCGGCAGACGTGGGGCGCTCATGTTGTCCGAGGCGAAGCGACTGGTCCGCGTCGGCGTGGATTCTCCTCAGGAAACTCGTCTGCGTCTGCTTTTCGTCTTTGCTGACTTCCCCGAGCCGGTGATTGGGTTTCCGGTCGAAACGCGCCTAGGGCTTCTACATCCTGATCTGTCATATCCCGAACTCCGCATCGCCTTCGAATACGAGGGAGACCACCATCGAACCGATGACGTGCAGTGGCGTCGCGACTTCGAGCGGGTTCGCGCCCTGCAGGAGGCAGGCTGGACGATCATCCGCGTCAATAAGGACGACCTCAACGACCCGATCCGCTCGCGCGCGCTCCTCCGCCAGGTTCGTACCCTCCTCGCAGCGTGATGCCCCCGGCACTCCTTGCGAGTGGGTAGTTGTGGCTCACTTCTTCGCCAGAAAGGAGCCACAAGTGGCCACTCGCAACCGGCGCAGCCGGGACAACCGGGGGCTAGCGGGCGGCGGAGTCGGCGTTGTAGCGGTCTAGGACCTCTTTGATGTCGGCATCCAGAACCAGGGCACCCTTGTCGAGATACAGGCCGCGCGTGCAGAAGCGTCGCAGGTCCCGCTCGTTGTGGCTGACAAAGAACAGCGTGCGTCCCTCGGCGAGCAGTTCGTCGATGCGCTTGTAGCATTTGTCTCGGAAGCCCTTGTCGCCGACCGCAAGCACCTCATCGACGAGCAGGATCGGCTCATCCAGCTGCGATACGACCGAGAATGCCAAGCGCACCTTCATGCCGTTAGAGAGATGCTTGTACGGCGTCTCCTGGAACTCCTCGAGCTCCGCGAACGCGATGATCCCGTCGTAGCGGCGGGAGATCTCGTCGCGCGACATGCCGTGCAGGCCAGCCGTGAGACGAACGTTCTCGCGCACCGTGAGGTCGCCGACGAATCCGCCGGTGAGCTCGATCAGCGGCGCGACGCCGCCATTGACGGTCACCGAGCCTTCGTCCGCGAGCAGGACGCCGGCGACGAGCCGCAGCAACGTCGACTTACCCTGTCCGTTGCGACCGACGACACCGATCGACTCTCCCGGTTGCACGGTGAAAGAAACATTGCGCAGCGCCCAGAACTGCCCCGGACGGCTACGTCGTGATGCGCCGGCGAAGAGGTCCTTGAAGCTCCGCCGTCCACGCCGGTTGCGGCGGAAATTTACGCCCAGTCCCTGGACTTCGATCGCGGCAGCCATCACAGCTCCTTCAGCACAGGGCGCTCAAGTACGCGGAACACCCATGAACCCAGAACGAAGATCACGAGGGTCATCACGACGCTGATCAGCACCGTGCTCAAGTTCCACAGATCGGGGAAGAACGCCATCCGGTAGAGCGTGAAGATTCCTGCCAGGGGATTGAAGGAGCCGATCGTCTCGAACGGACCGGGGAGGTTCGAGACACTGTAGATGATGGGGGTCGCATAAAAAAGCGCCCGAAGGATCAGCCCGGTAGTGCGCTCTAGATCCGTGTACAGCGCGCACAGCGGGGCGACCAGCATCCCGAGCCCCACGAGCAGAATCACCTGCAACAGCATGGCTACCGGGAACCACAGAATCCCCCAGCCGATGTGAACGACTTTGTCCGGGTCCGTCTCGATCAGCGCGTTGCCGATCACGAACAGTGCAAGAACGGGGAGCGAGAACAGAAACTCCATGCCCTTGCTCAGCACGATTCGGTTTACCCAGATCGTGCGAGGGATGTTCGTCGAGCGGACCAGGCGCGAGTCTCTCTTGAATGCCTTGGTGAAATCCAGCACGGAAGAGTTGAACCATACCCAGGGCAGCAAGGCGGTGATGAGGAAGATGATGTACGGGTCTTCGCCGACGTCACGTTTGAACACCTGAGTGAAGACGAACCAGTAGATCGCACTCATCACCAGTGGGTCCAGCACCGACCATAGATAGCCGAGGAAGCTCGTCGAGTACCGGACCTTCAAGTCGCGGGCAGAAAGCAACCACAGCGAATGCAGGTATCGCCGGGGCGTACCCGGCGCCCCGACAGCAGCGTGACTCACGTTCCGAGCTTAGGCGAGGGTGTTGTTCCACATGGTCAGCGCCGAGCCGATCGCCATATGCATATCGAGGTACTGGTAAGTGCCAAGGCGACCACCGAAGTGGACACCGCTCTCACCCTTTTGCAGTTCCCGGTAGGCCAGCAAGCCCTCGCGGTCTGCAGGAGTGTTCACCGGGTAGTACGGCTCGTCGGTCTTCTCTGCGAAACGGGAGAACTCGCGCATGATGACGGTCTTATCCGTCGGGTAAACGTCCTTGCGCTCCGGGTGGAAGTGCTTGAACTCGTGAATGCGGGTGTACGGGATGCCGGCATCCGGGTAGTTCATCACCGGGGTGCCCTGGAAGTCGCCGATGTTCAGCACTTCCTGCTCGAAGTCGAGGGTGCGCCAGCTGAGCTCACCCTCGGCGTAGTCGAAGTAGCGATCTACCGGGCCGGTGTAGATGATCGGAACCTGCCCGACGAGCGCCTTGCGGTTCAACGGCTGCGACTCGTCGAAGAAGTCGACGCCGAGCTTCACCTCGATGTTGGGGTGATCTGCCATCCGCTCAATCCACGCGGTGTAGCCATCGGTCGGCAGACCTTCCCAGGTGTCGTTGAAGTACCGGTTGTCGTAGTTGTACCGCACGGGGAGCCGGCTGATGATGTCACCGGAAAGCTTGTGCGGGTCGGTCTGCCACTGCTTGGCTGTGTAGTCCCGGTAGAACGCTTCGAACAGCGGGCGCCCGACGAGAGCGATGCCCTTCTCTTCAAAGTTCGCAGCCGACTTGACGTCGAACTCGCCAGCCTGCTCCTTGATGAGCGCACGCGCTTCGTCTGGCGTGTACGCGGCCTGGAAGAACTGGTTGATCGTGCCGAGGTTCACCGGCAGCGGGTACACAACATTCTTGTGGTTCGTGTACACGCGATGCTCGTAGTTCGTGAACGTCGTGAACCGGTTCACGTACTCCCACACCGTCTCATTGGATGTGTGGAACAAGTGCGCACCGTAACGGTGCACCTCGATACCCGTCTCCGGCTCCGCTTCGCTGTACGCGTTGCCGCCAATGTGAGAGCGACGTTCGATAACGGTCACCTTGCGGCCCGCAGCCGCGGCACGCTCAGCGATGGTGAGGCCAAAGAAACCAGAGCCTACGACGAGAAGATCCATGATCTCTATCGTATCGGCGCTCGCCTGTGGACTTCGTATGCTGGGAGGGATGACCATCGAAATCATGCTCCCGTTCTGGGGCGAGCCCCGGATGCTGTTCCAGACCGTCGCCTCGGTGCAGGCCCAGTCCGACCCGGCGTGGCGGATGACGGTCATCGACGACGCCTACCCAGATGACAGCGTCGCCGCGTGGTTCGCGGAACTCGACGATGACCGCATCGTGTACACACGCAATGAGCGCAACGCCGGCATCATTGCGAACTTCCGTGCAAGCGTCCAGCGCGCGAGCGCCGACCACCTCGTCATCCTCGGCAGCGACGATCTACTCGGGCGCGGTTATGTCGCCGCGGTGCGGCGCGCCATCGCCGCGCACCCGGATGCCGACATCATCCAGCCCGGCGTCGACGTGATCGATCAGAACGATCAGCCGAGTATGCCGCTCGCCGATCGCGTCAAACAGCGGATGCTCGCACCCGATACCACAGGGGGCGATGTCGTTCTCACCGGTGAGCCGCTGGCCACCAGCCTGGTGAAGGGCGACTGGCTGTACTGGCCGTCGCTGGTTTTCCGCACCGAGACGATCCGCCGACACGACTTCCGAGACGACCTGCCGATCGCGTTGGATCTGGCGATCCTGCTCGACATCGTCTTCGACGGTGGACGCCTGGTCGCAATCCCCGAGCGCGTGTTCTTCTACCGTCGGCACAGCGGCAGCGCGTCCCAGCAGACTCTGCTGGACGGCAGGCGCTTCACCGACGACCGCCGCTTCTACCGCGAGATCGTCGAGCGTGCCACCGCGCGCGGCTGGCGCAGCACGGCGAGCGCTGCGCGCACACGTCTGCTGGCGCGGCTGCACGCTGTCACCGAGGCACCGCGCGTCCTGCGCCACGGCACGCCGGAGGGACGCAAGGCGCTGTGGCACCACATCTTCGGCTGAGAGCTGGCTCTCGCGTCAGCGTTTCTTGGCGGCGAGCCAGGCGCGCAGCAGCATCCACCGCGCTCGCAGCACCGGGACGATCCCACGCGGACGCGCCGTCGAGACGTTCTCCTCGTGCAGCCGTCGACGGAGTGTCGGCTCGTCGAGATGACGCATCGTGCGGTGCGCGTTCGCGAAGGTCGCGATCCACAGATCATGAGACTCGGTGAGGAAATCCGGGAACGGCAGGATGCGGTCGACCGCGTCTCGTCGGATCGCCATGGCGCATCCGAAATACGGGATGATGCCGGCAAGAATCCGCAGCTCGTTGCGCACGGAGTGCCCGGACTGCGACGCGTTCAAACGCCAGGAGATCCCGGGAATCGGCGGGACGAGCGGAGCATCCGATCCGAGCAGAACGAGGTTCGACGCGGCCACCGCATCGTTCTGGAGAGCCGCGACGAAGAGCGCACGCCGGCCGGGGATCCACACATCGTCCTGGTCGGCGAGCATGAGCACATCACCGGTGGCATACTGCAGCGCCTCTTCGAACGTGCGAACGTAACCGCGGTTGTGATCGCGCGGGAAGACGCGCACGCGGGCGTCCTCGACGGTGGCGAGCAGCGCGACGGTGCCGTCGGCGGATGCATCGTCGACGATGATCAACTCGTCGTGCGGTGCGAGCTCGGCGAGGATCGAGTCCAGCTGCTCACCCAGGTAGGCCTCGCCGTTGTAGGTCGCCATGCACACGCTGACGCGCACGTCGGTCATGCCGTCTCCTTCGTGGGCTGCTCGCGCAGCGCGCGCCGCAGGACAGAGATCTGGTATCCCGCGACGCACATCTCGGAGATCGCAACGGCCCAGGCGACGGCCGGCACGGAACCGAGTACGGCGAACAGGACGATCAGCGGTGCACCGACGGCCGCGCCGATGGCGGTCGACACGGCGAGCGCGCGCACGCGTCCGAGGCTCACCAGGCACGCATAGCCGACCACTGCGGCGACGGCGATGCCGACGAAGGCGACGCCCAGCGGCAGCGACACGGACAGCGGCACCAAGATCTCGCCGACCGACAGCAGCGTCGACGCCCACGGGCTGAGCACGGCGATCAGGGTGCCGGCGACGACGCCGATGCCGATGGCCGCGCGCGTCGCGATGCGCATCCGCCGGGGCCTGCCGCCGTCATCGACGGGGACCCAGCTCTGGAAGAACTGCTGGATGGGCAGGAACGCGATCGAGGCGTACTTGAACAGGCGATCAGCCATCGCGTACATCGGCACGAGTCCCGGCAGGAATGACGCCACAGCGACCATCGGCAGGGTGACGTACAGCCCGCTGACGAGTGTCGCGGAGACGGCATGCCGCTGCGAGGAGAGCAGCGTCTTCAGCGGGGTGCGGTCTACGAAACCTGCGTCCTGCGGCGACTGCCGCACGATCAAGGCCGAAATGCTTACCGCGGCGATGTAGCCGAGCCCTTGGAACAGCAGGTACACCCACAGCTCGCCGGTCGCCCAGGTACCGATGAGGCCGACTACAGCGCCGATGACGGTGGGCACGGTGTCAAAGAGCAGCAGGCGCTTGGGTCGACCTTCGCCCGTGAAATACCAGCTCGCGCCGAGGTACGGCAGCAGGTAGACGGCGGCGCCGACGATCGAGATGAGGACCTGACCGTGGGTGATGACGATCAGCAGCAGCGCGAGCACCGGGAAGACGCAGGCGTAGAGTCCGACGCGGGCCTGCAGAGACCGGCGGAAGAACGCCGGGCGCCGCGCCTCAGGAATGCCTGCAACCGTGGCAGCCCCCACCGCTCCCCAGCCGAAGGCGACGAGGATTCCGCCGAACTGGGCGACGGTCTGGACGAGTGCCAGCGTGCCCCAGGTGTCGCGACCCACGGCTGCGGTCAGCAGGGGGATGGAGACGACGCCGAGCAGCGTGACCAGCAGGACCGAGACCGTGAAGCCGCTCAATCGTCCCGCCGTACGGCGCACCCCGGCCGAGCTCACGTCTGCTCCCTCTCGAATACCGGAGCATTCCAGCGGATGCGGGCAGCGATAGGCTGCAGCGCCTCCGGCATTCGCCCCATGCGTCCGCGAACTGCCGCGTTGATCGCGGCACGGTAGAGCCGCCACAGCGCTCGGCGCGGGCGCGCCACCCACAGGGCGTTGACGAAATGGATGCCGTCGAGGATCGTGTCACGGATGATCTGCTTGGGCGCCGCCCGCAGATACTCACCGTTGAGGACGATCCGGTTGCGCACCCGATAGAAGTAGCGGAAGGGCGTGCTCAGAGTGATCTCCGGAGGGATGCCTGGCAGGCACACCTGACGGCCGAACAGTTCGCGGCGGTACTGCGTGCCGAGCGCATGACCAAGCCTGAGCCCGGGGGCTGCGAGCACCGCATAGCCTTCGCGGCGAAGGCGCAGCTCGAACTCGGTATCGACGAGGTCGATGAAGAAGTCCGCGCGCAGTTCACCGATCGCATCCACCACGCTCAACGGCAGGAGCATGCCGGACTGGATTACGTTGGCCGCGGGCCCGTACGCAGACATCTCCCCGCGCGCCTGACGCACCGCGGCGAAGTACTCCGGCACGACGACGCCGACCTGCACGCCATCTGCAGTGGCGGCATCCTGCGCGACGCGCAGAGCCTCGACGAAGCCGCTCGGAACGAGCGAGTCCTGGTCGAAGGTGACCACGTTCGCTGCACCCTGTTCGCGGGCGAGACGGATGCCGGTGTTAAGCGCCGCGGCGATGCCGCTGTTCTCGCTCTGGCGGTGCACGAGAACGCCACTGGCAGCGAGCCGCTCCAGGACGTCATCGGCGACCGGTCCGGAGCCGTCATCGACGACGATCACCCCGTCGACCTGACCTGCCACCGAGGACACAGCCTCCTCAGCGCCGGAGCCGGGACGGAAGGTCGAGAAGACCGCCCACGCGGCTGGAAGATTCGGTTTCATCGCGCACCTAGACTAGCCTCATTCGCTGATGCGAACCTTAGACAGGGAAGAGTGCCGATGACCTCCGAACGCGGCCGCGGCGCCATTGTCCTGGCCGCATACTCCCCGGATCCCGAGCTCTTCCGCGTGCAGCTGCTGTCGCTGAAGAACCAGAGCATCCGCGATTGGGAATGCATCATCTCGGTCGACGGCGAGCGTGCGCCCGTGGCCGATCTTGTCGCAGAGATCGTCGCAGGCGACGACCGCTTCCGGGTGATCGGTGACGACTCCCGGCGTGGCTTCTACCTGAACTTCGAGCACGGCCTGCGAGCCGTCGGCGCTGATGCCGCCTGGGTCGCCCTGTGCGACCAGGACGACCGCTGGGACGAGGACAAGATCGCGACGCTGATCCCCCACCTCGATGATGTGTCGATGATCTCCGGCCAGGCGCGCCTGGTGCGCCATCCCTCCGGCGAGGTCACCGGCGTGACCGACCGCGTCGATCGCGGGGCCGCGCTCACGCTGCTGTCGAACCAGTTCACTGGGTCGCTGTGCGTGTTCGAGCGGGAGATCCTCGACACCGCGATCCCTTTCCCCCAGGTGTCGACCCGTGTGGCTACGCACGACCACTGGCTCGCGGTCGTCGCCGGCGCACATCGCGGCACCCGGATCGTCAACAATGTCGTGCAGGATTACGTGCAGCACGATGCCAACGTGTTCGGCGACCCCAGCCGGCTTGAGAAGGCGGGGATTGCAGCGTCGGTGCAAAATGTCCTCGGACTCGCCGAACGCCACGAAGGCTCGCGCTCTCCGAAGGCGCTGCTGCGCATGACCTTCTGGACCTACGTCGGATGGCGGCAGGTCATGGTCGACACGCTGCGTGCCCGGCGCGCGCTGCCCGATGAGCGGATCGATGCCGCCTTCGGAGCCGCACGCCGCTGGCCAGCGTTGAACGCCCTGTTGCGTATGGCGACGCGCTCAGATGCCGTCCCCTCGCGCTTCGCGCTGGAGTACCGCGCGAGCTGGCTGGCAGGTGCTCTCAGCGGCGGCCGGGCGGCCGCCAGCGGCATCGCTCAGCGTTCGTTCTGAGGCCCATCAGCGCGGTCTTCGAGTCGCTGCACTCGCTCGCGAAGATGTTCGGTCTCTGCACGCATCAGCGCCGATTCCTCGGCGAGCCTGCGCCCTTCGTCCTCGGCGCGACTGAGCTCCCATGACAAGTGGAATGCGACACCGAGCAGCAACAGCAGAGCCGCTGCGAAGAGCAGGTTCGACGGCAATTGCACCCCGAGCAGGCGCGTGAGCCCTTCCCAGAGCCCTGGGAAGATCCCGACCACAAGCACGACCAGCGCAATGACGAGCCAGAGCACCGCATACTTCTCACGCAGGCGCCTGGTCAGCAGCATCCAGAGCACGACCGAGAGAATGACAACGGCGAGGACGATTCCGGCAACGGCGATCATGCGGGGCTCGCATTCGATTCGGGGCGCCGCATGGGATTGCGCATAACAGCAAGCAGCAGCGCGAAACCGGAGCGGAACAGATACACGGCGGCGCCTATCGGATGCTGGCTGGGCGTGCCGTGCACGCGTGCACGCATCGCCACCGGGATCTGAGTCACGCTGAGTCCGGCATGGACGGCTGCGACGAGCGAGTCGACCGTGTCACCGAGATACTCGGCCGGATAATAGCGCACATACTGCTCGATCGCACGACGGTTCGCTGCCCGGAATCCGCTGGTGACATCGGTCAGCCGGGTCCGCGCGATCTTCGACACGACGCTCGCGAGCACCAGCATCGCCCAGCGACGCGGGCCGCGGACGGTGTAGTCGCCTACCTCAGCGAAACGGGCTCCGATGGAGATGTCTGCGCTCTGAAGGCCCTCGACCACGCGCATAATGTCGGCCGGATCGTGCTGCCCGTCGGCATCCACCTGGATGACGCGCTGGTAACCGTGTCGAGCGGCGTAGGTGAAGCCGGTTCGCATCGCGCCACCGACTCCGAGGTTGAACGGCAGCGTCAGGACGACGGCGCCGGCCTGTCGTGCGACATCCGCGGTCTCGTCGGTGGAGCCGTCGTCGATCACGACGACATCGAAGTCATCGGATGCGCCACGGATCTCGCGCACGGTGTTGCCGACGTTGCGGCTCTCGTTCCATGCGGGCACCAGGACGAGGATGCGATCCTCCGCCTGCGTCATGCGTTCGGCCTCTCGTTTCAGCTCAGTTCCGCCCACAGGCGATCACCTCGTACAATTTCGCGTCGCCCTCGCTGTCGACCAGACGGAGTGCGGAGGATTCCTGAAGATCCTGAACGCCGGGAAGCGGGTGCACGACGTCTTCGTGTACCTCGACAGTACCGAAGTCCAGCACGTAGTCGACGCCGAGCGCCTCGATCGCCTCGCACACCTCTGGCATGATGTCTGCGTCAGCGAGGTGGTCGTTGATCAGCTCCAGATCGGGTGAGATGTCCATGAGCGCGTGAGGCATCAGCACCTGGCGATCTGCTAGGGCATAGGCGAGGCCCGCACCTGTGTAGGCGCTGCCCGCGATGACGGCGTCTTCGGGAACGATGTCACCCAGTCGTTCCAACAGCGCGGTCTCGTCGTCTGTCAGCAGCAGCGCATCGGCATCCTCGTCGTATGTCGCACCGGCCCAGGATTCGGCGCGCGGCGTCGCCTGCACGTGAAAAGCGAGCAGCGCGAGCACGGATGCCACAATCCCCGCGGTCAGGCGAATGGCGCCGGAGACCCGACGGCGACGCAGCAGGTCGGCCACAGCATCCGCGGTGCGTGCAATGCCCAGCGTCGCCAGCGGCAGAAGCGCGATGGCGAACAATGCGGCAAGGCGAGGCCAGTTGTTGTACCAGCTGCCGGTGAGGGCGTCGCGAAGCGTGCCCCACGTGAACGACATGGCGGCCACGAATAATCCGGCACCGATCGCCCACATTGCGGCCGCGACGATCGTCTCGGCGCTGCGTTCGCGGATCACCCAGTACAGCCCCACGAGGATCGCGATGCCGACGAGCCAAGCGGCAGCGGGGTAGAACAGCTGCACGGACAGCGCTTTTCCAATCGCTTCGCCGAGGCCCGCTTCGGTCGCCCACTGACGGGTAGCGAGCGGCGGGCGCAGGACTTTGAGCAGCACCACTCCTGCGCCGGCGAAGGCGAGGGAGCCGCCGAGGACCCAGGCGCGACCCCGGAGCGAGGACGATGTGCGCCACAGCCGCACCCCGAAGACGACGACCATCGGCACGCTGAGGGCCAGCCACGCGACGAAGCCGCCCGGATGTGCCAGAGCGAGACCCGGCACGGACCCGACGACGATCAGTCCCCACCAGCCGGGCGCGAGGCACCGTGCATGATGACCGATGCCCAGGAGCCCTGCCGTCGCTGCGAGAGACGCCGGCAGCAGTGCGAGCGAGAGCTGGTACGGGTAGAGCACGCCGTAATCCATCGGCAACAGCGGGAAGGCGGGGACGGATGCCGCCACGATTCCGGCACCGACCATCACGGACGGCGCCGAGCCGAGCAACATGCGGGCGAGCAACAGAGCGCCGAGCGGCCACATGATCGCGGCGATCGTGAGGCTCAGAGCATTGATCACGATGGGAATCGATGCGCCACTGAGTTGCGCGATGATCGCTGCTGTCGCGTGCCAGGCGGCCGGGTAGAACGGTACTCCCCCGCCCGGACTCGTCATCTGGCCGATCTCGAGTGGCGAGGCGATGCCAGTGTCACTGATGTAGCGGATCGCGTTGAGATGGAAGATGTTGTCGAAGGACTGGGATATCGCATCTGCGTGTCCGATGACGCGGAAGACCAGCAACGCGATGGTCACGGCGGTAACCACGAGCACCCCGACCGTCCACCAGCGCCAGCGTGCGGGGAAGCGCACAGTACTGTGCGTTCGGGTCGCGCGTTTGACGATCACGATGCCGGCCGCGATCACCAGCGCGGTAGCGAGTGCTGGCAAGATCGACCAGCCGACTCCGATCCAGCCGGCGATCGTGGATCCGAGCCCGATGACGGTGGTTGCGAAGATGGGCGCAGTCGCCGCAGCCCAGAGCCCCCGCAGGCCCATCAGCAGGGCGAGCGACCAGCCGAGTACGGCATAGATACCGAGGAGCACAAGCGCAGGCCACAGCAAATCAAGCATCTCCACGCGGTGCGCACCCTTCAGGCCGTGATCAAACACTCAGAATAGTCGGTGAGCCTTAGCGAACGCCGCGCGTGCGCTGCGAGTCGTGTGACACGATATAGACGTGAAAGGCATCATTCTCGCTGGTGGTTCGGGTACGCGGTTGCATCCGATCACGTTGGGCGTTTCTAAGCAGCTGATTCCGGTGTATGACAAGCCGATGGTCTATTACCCGTTGTCGACGTTGATGTTGGCGGGCATTCGCGACATTTTGGTGATCACGACGCCGCATGATGCGGAGCATTTTGAGCGCCTGTTGGGTGATGGTTCGCAGTTCGGGATCAGCCTGACATTCGCGCAGCAGCCGTCTCCGGACGGCCTCGCGCAGGCGTTCACGATCGGTGCGGATTTCATCGGTGACGACAACGTCGCCCTCGTCCTGGGCGACAACTTGCTCTACGGTCCCGGTCTGGGCAGTAAGTTGCAGCGTTTCGCGGACATCGATGGTGGTGCCGTGTTCGCGTACTGGGTGGCGGAACCCGAAGCGTATGGTGTGGTCGAGTTCGATTCCACGGGTCGGGCGATCTCTCTGGAGGAGAAGCCTGCCGTGCCGAAGAGTAACTTCGCGGTTCCTGGCCTGTATTTCTACGACAACGATGTCGTGCAGATCGCCCGGGATTTGCAGCCGAGCGCGCGGGGTGAGTATGAGATCACGGATATCAACCGTGCGTATTTGGAGCGCGACAAGCTACAGGTCGAGGTCCTGCCGCGGGGAACCGCATGGTTGGATACCGGGACGTTTGATCAGATGACGGATGCCGCGGATTATGTGCGCACGATGGAGCGCCGCACGGCGTTGAAGATCGGCGTGCCGGAAGAAGTCGCGTGGCGTCAGGGGTATCTCACCGATGACGAGCTGCGTGAACGTGCGGAGAAGCTTGTGAAGAGCGGGTATGGGACGTATTTGTTGGATCTGTTGAAAAGAGGACACGCATGAGCCGTCTGCTCGTGACCGGCGGGGCCGGGTTCATCGGGTCGAACTTTGTTCACCACGTGATCGAGAACACCGACGACCATGTCACCGTGCTGGACGCGTTGACCTACGCCGGAAACCGGGCATCCCTTGCCGGGCTGCCCGAGGACCGGGTCACGTTCGTGCACGGCAGCATCACCGACGCACCCCTGGTAGACGAACTGTTCGCCCAGGCGGATGCGGTGGTGCATTACGCCGCCGAGTCACACAACGACAACTCTCTGGATGACCCGCGTCCGTTCCTGGACACGAACATTGTCGGCACGTACACGCTCCTCGAAGCCGCACGTAAGCACGACACCCGCCTGCATCACATCTCCACCGACGAGGTCTACGGCGATTTGGAGTTGGATGACCCGGAACGGTTCACCGAGAACACCCCGTACAATCCGTCGTCACCGTACTCATCGACCAAGGCCGGATCCGACCTGTTGGTGCGGGCGTGGGTGCGGTCCTTCGGGGTGCGGGCGACGATCTCGAACTGTTCGAACAACTACGGCCCGTTCCAGCATGTGGAGAAGTTCATCCCCCGTCAGATCACGAACGTGATCCGCGGCATCCGCCCCAAGCTTTACGGGGCCGGGGAGAACGTGCGCGACTGGATCCACGCAGACGACCATTCCTCCGCCGTGCTCACGATCCTCGATCAGGGCGTCAACGGGGAAACGTATCTGATCGGTGCGGACGGCGAGAAGAACAACAAAGACGTCGTCGAACTGATCCTGACCATCATGGGACAGCCCGCCGACGCGTATGACCAGGTCACGGATCGTGCCGGCCACGACCTGCGCTACGCGATCGACTCGACCAAGCTGCGCACCGAACTCGGCTGGACCCCCTCGTTCGGCGACTTCGAATCCGGACTCGCCGCCACCATCGACTGGTACCGGGCCAACGAGAACTGGTGGGCCCCCTCCAAAGACACCACCGAAGCCTTCTACGCAGGGAAAGGCCAGTGAGCGACATCTTCGGCAAGCCGCTGCAGCAGATCGAGACCACGATCCCCGGGTTGGTGCTCTTCGAGCTACCAGTGCATGGCGACTCTCGCGGCTGGTTCAAGGAGAACTGGCAGCGCGAGAAGATGACCGCGCTGGGCCTGGAAGACTTCGGTCCGGTGCAGAACAACATCTCCTTTAACGACGCGGTGGGCACGACGCGTGGCATCCACGCCGAGCCGTGGGACAAGTGGGTCTCTGTCGCCACCGGGCGGATCTTCGGCGCCTGGGTAGATCTGCGCGAAGGCCCGTCGTTCGGTGTGACCTTCACGGCCGAGATCGACCCGTCACGGGCGATCTTCGTACCGCGGGGCGTGGGTAACTCGTACCAGACACTCGAGGCGAACACCGCATACGCGTATCTCGTCAACGACCACTGGTCACCGGCCGCCGAATACGCCTTCTTGAACCTCGCCGACGAGACCGCGGCCATCGAATGGCCGATCCCGCTGTCCGACGTCGAGATCTCGGACAAGGACAAGGTGCATCCGCGACTGGCCGGTGTGACTCCGATCGCACCGCGCAAGACCCTCGTGCTCGGTGCTGCCGGACAGCTCGGCCTCGCGCTGCGGGCCAGACTCGGAGATGCCGCGCACGTCGAGTACGTCACTCGCGCTGAGCTCGATGTCACCTCCCCCGACCTTCCCACAGCCCGCCGCTGGCGCGACTACGGCACGATCATCAACGCCGCTGCCTACACGGCCGTCGACGTGGCCGAGACCGCCGAAGGGCGCCAGGCCGCCTGGCAGGCCAATGCCACCGCGGTGTCCGCACTGGCACGGGTCGCCGATAAGCACGGCATCACGCTCGTGCATGTCTCCAGCGACTACGTCTTCGACGGAACCGGCCAGGGCGAGTACGCCGAGGATGCCGCGTTCAGTCCGCTGGGCGTCTACGGACAGTCCAAGGCCGCGGGCGATCTCGCCGCACAGACCGCGGCACGCCACTACATCGTGCGCACCTCCTGGGTGATCGGTGAGGGCAAGAACTTCGTCCGCACGATGGCCTCACTCGCGGAGCGCGGCATCGACCCGAGCGTGGTCAGCGACCAGATCGGGCGGCTGTCGTTCACTGAGGACATCGCCGCTGCGATCGTGCACCTGCTCGACGTGAAGTCCGATTACGGCACGTACAACGTCACCAGCAGCGGCGCGGCGCTCTCTTGGGCTGACATCGCGCGCGAGGTCTACCGGATCACCGACAACGATCCGGCGCGCGTCAGCGACGTCACTACGGCCGAGTACTTCGCGAACGCGACGGCACCGGTCTCACCACGCCCGTTGAACAGCGCGCTGGATCTGACGAAGATCACCGCCACCGGGTTCACTCCGCGCGATGGCGCAGAAGCACTGGCGGCGTACCTCGCCTGAAACCTGTCCATACCAAAGGTTAAGTACCTAACCTTTGGTATGGACAGGTTATGGCCACACATGTGGAACAGCCCACGACACCCGGCACTTGGCCGTCGATCGGCTATGAGTCACGTCCGTGGGTACGCACCGGCGATGAGATCGGCTCTCGCCGGGCCTTGCTCCAGGCTCGGGGTGACTATCAGGCTGCCATCCCCGCGTTCATCGCATCCGCACCGGTAGAACTGGCAGCAACGACACTCGCACTGGCTGACGATGCGAGCCAGGAGCTCACGCGATTCGATGCCGAAGCGGGAATGATCGCTGCCCACTTCGCCTCGATCTTGCTACGCAGCGAGTCCGCCTCCAGCTCGGAGGTGGAGAACCTGACTTCCAGCGCTAAGCAAGTTGCCCTTGCGGAGATCGGTGAGTCGAAATCTGGGAACGCCGGTTTGGTCATCGCGAATGTTCGCGCTTTGAACGCAGCCATCGCGCTATCCGATCGTCTCGACGTCGACTCGATCCTCGCCATGCAGGATGCGCTGCTGCGTGACACAGCGCCGGAGTTCGTCGGCCGTTGGCGCGACCAGCAGGTCTGGATAGGAGGCGGGAGCAAGTCTCCGCATACCGCGAGGTTCGTACCACCGCATCAGGACAGAGTTCCTGCCCTGATCACTGACATGGTCGCCTTCGCTCGCCGCACCGACGTTCCAGTGCTCGCTCAGGCTGCGATCACGCATGCGCAGTTCGAGACAATCCATCCCTTCCCTGACGGCAATGGTCGAACGGGACGCGCGCTTCTGCAGGGAACGCTCCGTCACGGCCGCCTGACTCGCAACGTCACCGTGCCGGTGTCGGCGGGGCTCTTGCAGGACACTGACACGTATTTCCATGCGCTCACCGAGTATCGGGCGGGGCGCCCGGACGTCATCGTTACGATCGTCGCTGAGGCGGCGTTCGCCGCTGTGACGAATGGTCGCGTACTCGTGAGCGACATCCAGGCGGCAGCGAAACGCTGGGACAGTCAGATAGTTGCTCGGAGCGACTCTTCGGTGCACGTGGTAAAGAAGTACCTGCTGCGTCAGCCTGTCGTGAACACGAAGACCACCGCCGACGAGCTCGGCATCAGCGAAGTGGCCGCGCAGGGTGCGATCGACCGGCTCGTCGACGCCGAGGTTCTCACCAAAATCAGCACGGGCCGAAGAAACCGCATTTGGGAAGCGCCCGAGATGCTCGCCGCGCTCGACGCCTTCGGTGCCAGGGCCAGACGCCGCCGCGGCTGAGAATCCGCCCGACGTCGTCGACTCAGGCTGCGGTGCCGACGACTATGCGTGGCGTGCCGGCCCAGAGGTCGGCATCCGTCGCAGCGCGACCGTCGACGAGCAGCTTCACACCGGGCAGCTGAGCCGGTGCCAGCGTGCGGTAGTCGGCGTGATCGGTCTGCAGCACAGCAAGGTCGACGTTGCCTCCGAGCGCATAGGGTTCGAGACCCAGCCCACGAAGTTCCTCATCGGTGTACAGCGGGTCGTGCACGACGACCTCGGCGCCGCGATCCTTCAGCGCCTTGACGGTCGGGAAGACACCGGAGAACGCAGTTTCCTTCACTCCCCCACGGTATGCCGCCCCCAGCACGACGGCGCGCAGGCCCTGGAGCGATCCAAGGATGCCTTCGGCCTGAGCGACCAGGCGCTCGGGCATTGAGGCGTTCAACTGGCGCGCGACGCGCACGATGTCGGCGTCAGGGTCGGTCGACAGATAGAGACGTGGGTACACCGGGATGCAGTGCCCGCCGACCGCAATGCCCGGTCGGTGGATGTGGCTGTAGGGCTGCGAGTTGCACGCCTCGATGACCTTGTAGACGTCAATGCCGTTGGCCGCGGCAAACAAGCCGAACTGGTTCGCCAGACCGATGTTTACGTCACGGTAGGTGGTCTCCGCGAGCTTGGCCATCTCGGATGCCTCGGTGGTACCGAGATCCCACACGCCGTTCGGGCGGGGAAGGTCGGGGCGCTCGTCGAACTGCAGCACGGCTTCGTAGAACTCACGAGCAAGACGGTTGCCCTCGTCCGACAGCGCGCCGATGAGTTTCGGGTACTTACGCAGGTCGGCGAAGACCCGACCGGTGAGCACGCGCTCCGGCGAGTATGCGAGGTGGAAGTCGACGCCCTCGGTAAGCCCGGAGCCGGATTCGATCATCGGCTTCCAGCGGTTGCGGGTGGTGCCGACCGGCAAAGTGGTCTCGTAGGAGACCAGGGTGCCGGGAGTCAGGTGCTCGGCTAGCGACGCGGTCGCGGCATCCATGTACTTGAAGTCGGGTTCCCACGTCTCATCGTTGACGAACACTGGGGCGACGAGCACGACAACGTCTGCACCGGGGATCGCCTCGGCATAGTCCGTCGTCGCGCGCAGCTTTCCGGCCGGGATGAGCTCGGAGAGCTTCTCCTGCAGGTGAGCCTCACCCGGGAAGGGCTCCAGCCCCGCGTTGATGGTGTCGACAGCCTTCTGGTTGACATCGACGCCGATCACGTCATGACCTGAAGAGGCGAACTGGACGGCGAGGGGAAGCCCGATCTTTCCGAGGGCCACGACAGCAATGCGCATGGATTCCAGTCTACGGGCGCAATAGCGGTGAATTCTGACAACCATCGTAAACTGGGGCGTCTATGGTCAGTACGCTGCAGCACTCATCACTGCCTCGGCTCGACTCACTGACCGGGTTACGGTGGTGGGCAGCATTCGCGGTCTTCTTGTTCCACATTCGGAACCTGGTCACTCTGCCGCCCCCGATCGCCGACTTCGTTCGCTTCGGCAACTTCGGCGTCGCGTTCTTCTTCATCCTCTCGGGATTCGTGCTCACCTGGTCATGGCGAGAAAGCGTCGGAATCGGCACTTTCTACTGGCGGCGGTTCGCGCGCATCTACCCCTTGCATCTGGTGACGCTGCTTATCGCCATCCCGGTGTTCTACAGCTTCACTCCCGACCCCGCACAGACATGGGTCAAGCCTGTCGACTGGGCGATTTTTCTTCTGTGCCTGTTGATGCTTCAAGGGTGGTCACGCGACGCTACCGTGATGTTCGCGGGCAACCCTGCTTCCTGGACTCTGACTGCCGAAGCGTTCTTCTACTCACTGCATCCATTCATCACCAAAGTGCTGAGGTTGCTCACCGGACGCGGCGCGCTTGTAGTCGCAGTCGGAGTCGCTGTTCTGAGCATCCTCGGCCGCATCGTCATCATCACGAATCCGACCGGTTGGTTCGCGTTGCTACCGTGGCCCGTTCTTCGACTCAATGAGTTCCTCGTCGGAATGTGCCTCGCCTGGGCATTCCGCGCCGGATGGCGTCTTCACGTCTCCGTGTGGGTGCCGGTATCGCTGATCCTGGCGTACCTCGTCGGAGTCAGCGTTCTTGACCGCTTTGCCCTCACTCGGCCCCTGCAGCAGGTCATGGCCATGTTCACGAGTGAGTCACTGCTCATTCTGTTCTCGCTCCTGATCTGCGCTGCGGCTTCCAACGATCTCAGCAACGCACGTTCCCTCGCGTTCCGTTCTCGCTTCATCGTGATCCTCGGCGAATGGTCATATGCCTTTTATCTGATCCACGCGACTCTGATCTACCTGACGCTGGCGATCATCGGACACCGCGTGAGCGGCGCGACCGGCTTGCTGTTGCTCGCGGTTCTCCTGGTCGGCTCGATCGTTGCAGCGGGCACGCTGCATGTGTGGATCGAACGGCCCGTCGAACGGATGCTACGTGCTTGGCAGAACCGCAAGGTCGTTGCACGCAAAAGCGTGCGCGACGCCCTGGCCGACTGAACGTCGGTCTATCTGGCGGCGTTGAGCAAGGCGTCTATAACGCGCTCAGCAGCGTGCCCGTCTCCATACGGGGCGGCATCGGTGACCTTAGGGCGAGGACGACTCACACCGGCCGAGATCTCCTCGGCCGTATTGGCGAGCACGTTCCAGCCCAGCTCGATCGTCTCCACCCACTCGGTCTCCGTGCGCACGGTCGTGCAGGGGACGCCGAGCAGGAATGCCTCTTTCTGCAGGCCACCGGAGTCGGTGATGACGCCAGCACTGGACAGCGTGGCCGCCATCAGGTCGGCGTATGCCAACGGCGCGTGCGCGATCAGCGAGCCCTGCGTGAGCTCGACACCGTGCGCGGCAGCCTTTGCGACGACACGCGGATGAGCCAGCAGCACGACGGGTTTGTCGAGTCCAGCGAGCGCTAACGCGACGGTGGCGAGACGTGCAGGGTCATCAGTGTTCTCCGCGCGATGGATGGTGGCGACGTAGTAGCCTCCCGGCTCCAGGTCGAGCTCCTTCAGGAGTGCAGACGGGCGGCCCGCCAGTTCATCGCGGACATCGAAGAGCACATCGGTCATCACATCTCCGACCAGAATCGTGCGCTCTGCGAGACCTTCGTTCGCGAGGTGCTCGACCGCGACCTGCGTCGGTGCGAGCAGCAGATCTGCGGCGTGATCGGTCATCACACGGTTATGCTCTTCGGGCATCCGCCTGTTGAAGCTACGCAGCCCCGCCTCGAGATGCGCCACCGGAATGTGCATCTTCACTGCGCTGAGCGTCGCTGCCACAGTCGAGTTCGTGTCGCCGTAAACCAGTACCCAGTCAGGCTGATGCTCTTCGAATACGGCGTCAAGAGCAGCGAGCATGGCACCGGTCTGCACACCGTGCGTTCCGCTCCCCACTCCGAGGTGCACGTCTGGGGCACCGATACCGAGCTCCTCGAAGAAGACATCGGACAGCATCGGATCATAATGCTGACCCGTGTGCACGATGATGTGCTCGACGCCGGCTGCCTTTGCCGCCTTATGGATAGCAGCGAGTTTTACGAACTGCGGGCGCGCGCCTACGACGCTGGCGATCTTCACCCTGGGAAGTCTAGCTGGGACGCGCGTGAGGGCCGTCCGGGTACGATCGAAGGGTGAGCAACGGGGAGTCGACTTCGAATCCAAATAATGACAGCCAGCCGCATCTGCTCTACGTAGCCTGGGGGTATCCTCCTTCGCGCGGCAGTGGCGTCTACCGTGCCTGGGCGACTGCCAACGCATTCGCCGAGGCGGGCTGGCGAGTGACGGTACTCACTGTTCCTCGCGAGATCTTCGAGATGTCCACCGGTGTCGACTTGAGCTTGGAAGCGAAAATCCATCCGTCGATCCGAATCATCCGCGTCCCGTTCCGGTCGGGTGCGTTCGTCAATGACTTGCGTGACTGGTCGCGATTCCGCGCCGTGGCCCCGGAGTTGTGGAACGGTTTCCATGCCCGGCGCGGGCAGAAAGCGTTCCCCGAGCGGAACTATGGAGGGTGGCGACCTGTCCTGGAAGACGCGGCGCGAAAGATCCACGCCGAGACGCCGGTGAATCTCACCATCGGGACCGCGAACCCGAACGTCGATTTCATACCGGGGCATGTTCTGCACCGTGAGCACGGTGTCCCCTACGTCATGGATCATCGCGATGCATGGTCGTTGGATATCTACTCCGGGCGCCGAATCGTAGATAAGCGCAGCAAGGCGGGCAAGTGGGAACACGCTTTAGTGGGCGGCGCGACTGAGGTGTGGTTCGTGAACCAACCAATCCGGGATTGGCATGCCGAGCAGTATCCCGAATACGCAGATCGTTTTCTCGTTGTCGAGAATGGCTATGACCATTCCCTGGCTCTTCCTCGCGTGACCGTTGAGGCTCGCCCATCGCTCGTTTTCGGATACATCGGCACTATCTCCGCTGCCATCCCGATGACCGAACTGGTGGACGGGTGGGCATTGGCGCGCGAGCGGTCTCCGCTCGTTCGTGACGCTCGCATGGATCTATACGGATATCTCAACCATCTCGGTGTCCCTGGTGAGAACATGGTTTCGGCGATGGCAAGATTCGCGGAGAACGAGATTCGATACCTCGGACCTGTGGGACGAGCCGACATCGCCGCGACGTACGCAACGTTTGATGCGCTGGTTCTGACCTTCGGAGCAGGGCGATACATCACCGGCGGCAAGGTGTACGAGTACGCGTCGACCGGGTTGCCGATCGTTTCCGTGCATGATCCAATCAATGAGACGACTAAGACCCTCGCCCAGTACCCGGGATGGCATGGAACAGCAGCGATGACCCCCACTGCAATCGCGGACGCGTTCGTGGCGACGGCCGAAGAAGCAGCGTCGCAAACAGAGGATGATCGCGAAGCAGCGAGAACATTCGCGACTCGGTTCTCTCGCGCGGCCCAACTTTCACCGCGCATCAGTGAGCTACGTGGCTACGTTACGGCGCAAGACGAGGTCGTAGGCGCATGAGAGTCCTCCTCCTCGCCCCCAGTGGCGCTTTTGCAGAGGCCCTCACCACCCTCGGCCTCACCCAAGATGACAGTCCGGACCAGACGACAATCGTCTTCGCAACGTCGACGGATGCTCCCGGTGCGGCCCAGGAAATCCGTCTCGGGCCAAATGCAGGACCATCAAGCGGCCAAGTGGCGCGCGCGCTCAACAGCTCTGTCGTCGGGCGCAACGTGAAGCGTCTGAGCCCACTCGACGGCGGACGTCGTTTCGCACGAGCCGCACGTCAAAGCGTGCCCCTACGGGAAGCTGCCGAGACGGCAGATGTGATCATCGCGCTCGAGCGCGACTCGATCCTCGCAGCATGGACCCTACTCGATCGCTGGGCCTCGACGAGCACCCGAGCTGTGTACGGTCTCGCTCCAGGCGCGGCAGTGCTTGCTTCCATGCGCACAAACGCCAGTACTTGACCGAATATCGCGACCTGTCACACCGCGGATAGCCGGCGGAGAATCTCTCGTTCAGTTGCGAGATCTGTCGATGATGAGAGCTCTTGCGCCGCCGCATCCGCGTTCTTCTTGAACTTGACGATGCCCTCAGCACTGATTCCACGTATCGACGCCGCGATATCCTGCGCTGTGTAACCGCCAGTAACGACACCCAACTGATGCTGCATGATGAGACGGTCTGTCTCGACCGACGGACCGAACACCATCCCGAGTCGCGACTGCACAAAGTCGAAGAATTTGTTGGGAAGCATGTGGCGATGATTCGGCGTGAGCGGCGGCAGCACGAACACACCAAGATCGTGATCGTTCAGCACGTCGGGGAGTTGATCCGGCGGGACTGGGGGGTGCAGAGTCGTGTGAGGGCTGTCAGCGATGCTCTGCAGCAGATCGCGCCAATACCTGTCACCCTCACGCGAGGGGATCAGATACAGGTCGAGCGTGTACCCCTCGCCCAGAAGATCCACCGCCTCCACGATCGCCTCGATGTTTCGTCCTGGAACCGCGCCGCCGCTGTGCACGAGCCGAACGACATCGGGATCCAACGGTGAAGGGCTCAGATCGTCACGGTATCCGATCGCGTTGCGCACAATCTCCGGTTGGATGCCGAATTCGTCGCTGTACATCGCGGCGATTGAGCCGTTAATCGTGGTCGACACGTCGACGCGCGGCAGGTACTCCGCGCACATCCAGCGCATGAAAGGCGCCACCAGCAGACGCCACGAGAGGACGTGAGTGCGTTCCTCGGGGGCCCACTCGTGCAGGTCACACCAGATCCGGGGCGACCCGGACACGTGGAAAGCAAGGGGAAGCGCCCGGGCCTCGTTCGCGACGACGATGTCGAACTCGCGTGTGGCCAGCAGCTGTGCGGCCATCCGCATCGCAGGCGCTTCCAACTGAACCGAGCGATAGCGCCGAAGGCCGAGCTTCAACACACCTGTCAGAGTCTGCGGAAGCGACGGCAGCGCCCGATCAATCTCGATGTGATCCTTCGCCGCAGGAGGCCGCGTGCCGTAGGAAAGCGTCGTCACGTCGCCAGCCTCTGCGAGAACGGCTAGCTGCCGCAGCACACGAGAGTCTGAATTGATGTCGGAGAACGAGATGCACAGGATACGAGGGCGAACGATTTCAGACAGGACTGGCTCCTTCAAAGCGGTCATGATTCGCGAATCTCAGCCCCGAGGAATCCTGAAAGGGCGCGGGCGGAAGCGGCGCCATCGTGGATTGCGCGGGTGAACGTGGGGCCGTCTGCTGCGCGCTGCGCCCAGAGTGCACGATCTTCCAGAATATGGCGGATGGTGGTGCCGATGTCCGGGAACCGCGACTCGACGATGGGCAACTCAAGGCCGGTCAGTCGCCGCACACGCTCACGGTTCTCTGCGCTGACGTGCCCAATGACGACACGACCAGCGGCGAGCGCCTCGCACGCAGCGACGCCATAGTCTCCGAGGCGGAACTGATCGAGCACGATGTCCGCCGAGCGATAAACCTCGGGCATCTCATGAGACGGTATCCCCTGCAGCCTCCGATAGGAGATCAGGCCCAATGCCTCAAGCTCACGCATCTGCGTGTCGATGGAAGGGTCGCCCTTCATCGGCGAGTTGCTCGGAACATAGGTCACCACGGGGACCTTTCGCTGCAGCGGCGCCTCCGGCGTCCGCCAACGTTCGACGTCCACCACCACGGGTAACCAAAGCGATCGCGGAACATGCAGCAATCCCGGTGTGGATACGAATACCGGAAGTTCGGTTTCGGTCACCATCCGCATACGCTCGATCGCGTTCTTCTCAAGGATCTCGGTGGAACCAGCTGGATACGCACCATTCGGACCGAACGGCGAGTCGAGTTCGGAAACGGCGTGCTGGCTGGGAAGACGGATGTCGGTCCCGTGCCACAGCAGCGCGACCGCCGGTCCCAGAGTGGCAAGCTGTTCCACGATCTGCAGGGGGCTCTTACCTGGGATCGAACCATAGGCGAAGCGCCCGGACTCGAGCAACACGTGGGTGCACTCATCGAGGATCGCGGCTCGCTGCTGTCGCTGCCATCCGCGCGCGAACACGTAAGCACTCTCGGGTACACGCACGTCGACAGGAAAATCAAATCGATCGCTCGCCGCATTCGTCGTCATCACGCTGACGGCTCCGACATCGACGAGGAAATCCTCTGCGGCGCGTGACCAGCGATATCCCTGGCCTGCCGAATTCACCGGGCCGACAAGCAATCTCACTGCATTGCCCTGTGGAGGGTGGGCGACCCGCATGGCTGCTGAGTCCCATCCGAGCGACCCGGGCAGCAACCGTGCCAGCATGCCGTCGGGCAGTATGCCGGCGGCGGCACGGGCTCCCGCCAGAAGCCTCTGCCGCAATTTTGTCATGCTGAGTCCTTCACAGGGTGACCGGATCCGCCGAGGAACGGTGCGAGGACCTCTGCCGACAGTCTCCCGTCGTGCACGGCATCGGCGAAGCCAGGGCCCAGACGCGCGATCTCACGATAGTGTTCGGGGCGCGCGATGATGTCGCGCAGCACGTGTTCCAAGGTAGCCGGGGTGGCTTCGACGATGGGAACCTCTCGGCCGGTGACCGTACGGATGTGCTCCCGCACCTGATCATGGAGATGTGCGATCACCAAACGCCCCGCCGCCATCGCCTCGATAGACGTCGTGCCGTAACTGCCGATCGCGAATTGGTCGAGTACGATATCGGCCGCCGCAAAGCGTTCTGGCATCTCCGAGGCGGGCACCTTGATGATGCGCTGATAATCCAACAGGCCTTCGGCTGCCATTCGTTCCAGCACGGGTTCGATCAGCGTCGTGCCCTTGACGAGCGGGTTCGTCGGTGCGTGCAGCACGATCGGCACCTTCCGACGAAGCGGCTCGTTCTCGGTCCGCCAGCGCTCAGACTCTACGATGACTGGCAGCCAGCGCGCTGATGGCCAGTCGAGGAGAAGCTCGGGCGTCGTCACGAACAGGGGCAGACCGAGACTCTCCCCCATTCGACGATTGCGCAGCGTGCGCGCTTCCAATGCCCGGACCCAATTTTGATCCAGCGTCGGATCCCGAAATGGCGACCATTCGTCGATCTGTGCGTGTCGGCTGGGCAGACGCAGATCAGTGCCATGGCTACAAAGCGCGACGCACAGACCGCGACTGCGCAGCCATGCGATTTCACGACGCAGGACCCCGTCGAACGCCACACCGAACATGGATCGTTCGGCTTCAACGAGCACGTGCGTGAATCCGTGTGCCACCGCATCCCGTTGGCGTCGCCCCCAATCGCCCGATGATGCGAAGACCTTCTCAGGCAGCGTGTAGTCGGCGGGGAACCCGTAGTCTCCCGCCACACGCTGCTGCATGTTGACTGCTCCAACGCCGGGCAGTCGCTCGGCTGCGCGCGCGATCCCGTATCCTTGCCCAGCGAAATTCGCCGGTGCGATGTAGAGCCGCACGTCGCCGCGGGGCGCGTTCACCGGCGGCGGGACATCGGCGAGAGCAAACCGGCGATCCGCAGGACGCAGCCGGACGGCGATGCGATCAGGCAGTGCTCCGAGCAGAAGCCGAAGGGCGAAGCGCCCGTTACGGCGCAACGCCACGATCGACCTTGTCATGCCAGCCCCGCCAGCCTCGCTTGTGCCGCAAATGCCGGACTCAGAGCAACGACTTCGTCGAACGTGCCCTGCGCGGCGGCGGTGCCGTCCTGCATGAAGATAACGATGTCTGAATCCCGAATGGTGCTCAGTCGGTGCGCTACGGCGATCACCGTGACGTCACCGCGAAGCTCGCGAATCGCGCCGGCGACTTCCGACTCCGTCTGGGTGTCCAACGCGCTGGTCGCCTCGTCGAGCACCAGAATGAGCGGCTCGCTGTAGAGCGCACGCGCGATCCCGAGCCGTTGACGTTGGCCGCCTGAGAGGGTGAGTCCGCGCTCGCCCACCTGAGTGAGCAATCCATCGGCACGTTGCTCGACGACCTGCCAGAGCTGAGCACGACGAGCCGCCTGCTCCACGCGCTTGAGATCGATCTCGTCGCCCCAGGTGAGGGCGATGTTCTGCGCGATCGTGCCGTCGAACAGGGTGACTTCCTGCGGGACGTAGCCCACATGGGTACGCCATGCCGCCATCACGTCCTCGAGAGGCAGACCGTCGATGCGAATCTGTCCCTTCGTGGGAGTGAGCAATCCGAGCAGCAGATCGATCAGGGTGGATTTTCCCGCACCGGACGCACCGGCGATTCCGATGGTTGACCCCATCGGCACGGACAGATTGAGTTCACGCACCGCAGGCACGTCGCTACTGGGGAAGGTGAACGCCACGTCCGTCAGCTCCAGCAAGCTCGGATCGCCGGGAAGCGGCTGCTTGCCGAGCACCTCCTGATCGGCAAGGAACTGCTTGGAGGCCTCGATGTCGGCGATCACCGCGTCGACGTATGGCGCGGCCGTGATGGTCCGCGTGATGACGGATTGGAATCCCGTCAGAGATGGAACGAGGCGGAACCCCGCGATGCCGAACAGTGCGACGGCGGAGATCGCCGCATCCTGTCCTCCGGTCAGGAAAGCTACGCCGCCGACGACCAGGAACCCACCGATGATCGCCGCATCAAAGACGAACCTCGGCACGGCAGCGAGGAAGCTCGCGTTCGCCCTGGCCTGAGCGGTTTGCGCGCGATTGACTCTCACTACTTCGCTCACCTCGTCGGCCTTGGCTCGAAGCGTGATCTCCTTGAGCGACGCAACCATCCCTGAGATCAATGCGGCAACACGCAACGCCGAGTCGCGCGCTACGCGAGCTGCTTGCCGCGTCTTGCCACTGAGGACCATGTACTGCAGCAGCGCGATGCCGCCGAGATACACGACCGTGACCAGCGCCGTAATCGGTTGGGAGACCACGATGACCGCGACCACGCCCACCGAGGTGACCAGCAGTCCCGGAACGGTTGTGATTGGCAACAGGAACCCAGCCACCACATTCGCGATGCCGGTGTCGGACATCGCTACGATCTGGGCGCTGTTGCGCGAGATCCGATCCGTCCAGGAAGCTCGAATATACGCGCCGAACAGCTCCTGACCGATCGCGAGTTCGTATGACGCGAATCTACGCGTCGCGATCCATTGCAGCCACACATTCGCCGCAGACTTCAAGATCACGATCACAGCGAGAATCAGAACGAGACCGATCAGCTGATCGGAACTAACCGCACCAATCACCGGAAGCACAATGTCCTCTTTGGTGAGGGTCGATGCAAGGGCGAGCGCAAGGAACATCAACGCGACGACATCGATGATCGCCAGCACAGCCGACACCACACCGAAGACGAGGAGGAACGTCCGCGCCGATGAGGGCAGAAACGGCAACAGCCTACGGAGAGTGTGGACGGTATGTTTCATGCGAGAAGAGTGACGGCAGTGCCTTCGCGCGCCGACTCCAGCGCACCTTCGACGACGGCCAAAGCGCGCAGCCCCTGCTGCATGGTGACGACATCGGTCTGCTCGCCCAAGACCGCGTCGCGGAACGCTTCGTGCTCAACGCGCAGCGGCTCGCGCTTGGCGAAGGCGAAGCGGGTGACGTTCCCTTCGGAGACGCCGCGGAAGCTGGAGACGGACTCCCACTCCAGCGGGATGGTGCCGTTCGCGTAGAAGGTGAGGTCGCCAGTAGAGGTATCGGCCACAAAGGCGCCCTTCTCCCCCGTCACCACGGTCAGTCGTTCCTTCATGGGGCTGAGCCAGTTCACGATGTTGTTCACGATGACACCGGATGCGGTGCGCCCGGTGATCGTGATCATGTCCTCATGCTCGCGGCCCGACTTGAACGCCGTCTGCGCGAAGATGCGCTCGTAGTCGCTCTGTACCACCCAGGCGGTGAGGTCGACATCGTGGGATGCGAGGTCTTTGGCGACACCGACATCCGCGATGCGCGAGGGGAACGGCCCCTGGCGCCGGGTGGCGACCTGGTAGACAGCGCCGAGCTCCCCCGCAGCGATCCGGCGACGCAACTCCTGCAGTGCGGGGTTGAAGCGCTCGATATGACCCACTGCGCCGACCAGTCCCGCAGCAGCGAAGGCCTCGACCATGCGCTGACCGGCCTCTAGCGTGTGCGCGATCGGCTTCTCGACGAGTGTATGCACGCCTGCGGCGGCCAGCTTCAGCGCCGCATCCTCATGGAAACGTGTCGGAACCGCGACCACGGCGATATCGATACCCACCGCGATCAGCGCTTCGATGTCGGGAAGGATCGCCAGATCACCGGCGACACCGTGTGGGTCACCCCCAGGGTCGGCGATACCCACGAGATCGACACCCTCGACCTCGCGGAGCACCCGGGCGTGGTGGCGGCCCATCATGCCGACGCCGAGGAGCCCGGCGCGCAGCGCCATCAGGCGCCTGCCTTCGCGACGGTGTTCACCGCGGCGACGATGCGCTCGAGGTCGTTCTGACTGAGCGAGGGGTGCACCGGCAGGGATGCCACTTCACGTGCAGCCCGTTCGGTCTCCGGCAGATCAAGACCGGGTGCGTACGGCGCCAATGACGGCAGACGGTGGTTCGGAATCGGGTAGTAGACGCCTGCGCCGACGCTGTGTTCGCTCTTGAGCGCGGCGACGAAGCCGTCGCGGTCTTCCGGCACCCGGACCGTGTACTGGTGATACACATGCACCGCACCCTCAACGACCACCGGAACGACGACGCCCTGCAGGTTCGCGTCAAGGAATGCGGCGTTTTGCTGACGGGTCTTCGTCCACGCGTCGATCTTCGTCAACTGCACACGGCCGATCGCCGCATGAATGTCGGTCATGCGGGCGTTGAACCCGATGATCTCGTTCTCGTACTGCCGCTCCATGCCCTGATTGCGCAGCAGTCTCAGGCGACGCGCGATCTCATCCGTCGCCGCGGTCACCATGCCACCTTCACCGCTGGTCATGTTCTTCGTCGGGTACAGGCTGAACATCGCGAACTCGCCGAACGAGCCCACCGGTCGTCCATCAAGGGCAGCACCGTGCGCCTGTGCGGCGTCTTCGTACAGCGCGACGCCACGGGCACCGGCCAACACCTCAAGCTCACGCATACGTGCGGGGTGCCCATAAAGGTGCACCGGAAGGATACCCTTGGTCTTCGGAGTGATCGCCGCAGCAACCGCCTCAGGATCCAGCGAGAACGTCTCCGGCTCGATGTCAACGAACACCGGAGTTGCGCCGGTGAGCGCGACAGAGTTTCCTGTCGCGGCGAACGTGAACGAGGGAACGATGACCTCATCTCCCGCGCCCACACCAGCGGCCAGCAGACCCAGGTGAAGCCCTGCGGTGCCCGAGTTCACGGCAACCGATGCGCGCCCAGGAACGAAGTGCGCCGAGAACTCCTGCTCAAAGGCCGCAACCTCCGGCCCCTGGGCAACCATGCCGCTGCGAAGAACGCGATCGACAGCCTCACGTTCCTCATCACCGATGATCGGCTTCGCGGGGGGAATGAAATCGCTCACACGGTCTCCTTGGTCAGTATTCCGTCAGTCTCGATGTAGCGTGCACCACTGCTTGGGCACACCCACACGCCATCTGTATCTCCGGCAGTCAAAGGCACACCGGATTCACCCACCCAGCCGATGCGCTTGGCCGGAACACCGGCAACCAGCGCAAAGGCGGGGACATCTTTTACGACGACCGCGCCTGCGGCGACAGTTGCCCATTCGCCGATCGTCACCGGAGCGACGCAGGTCGAACGTGCACCGATCGCGGCGCCGCGCTTGATTGTCACCCCGACCGGTTCCCAGTCATGAGCGCTCTTCTGCGAGCCGTCCTCATTGATCGCACGCGGGTAGGTGTCGTTGGTGAGCACGACGGCTGGTCCGATGAACACTCCGTCGCCGAGTCTCGCCGGTTCATAGACCAGCGCGTAGTTCTGCACCTTGCAGTTGTCGCCCATGACAACGCCGGTGCCGACGTAGGCGCCGCGACCGATGATGCAGTTCTCACCCAGCTGTGCCTGTTCTCGAACCTGAGCGAGATGCCAGATCGATGAGCCAGCACCTATAGATGCGTCGGGCGAGACATCAGCCGACTCGGCAATCCGCACACGGGACGGGGTGGTCACAGAACTCTCCTTGTGCCGACACCGCACATCACGGATGCTCGACGGTCACCAAGTCTATCGTTGGGCGCCTGAATCGCCGCTCAGATTCCGCGCGTGGTGGTGCCTGTCGCGGCGCGCACGGCGCGCGCCGCCCGGTCGCCAGCTGCAGCCAGCGAATAGTTCTCGTCGATCCAACTGGCACGCGTCTGCCGAAGCTGGTCGGTATGACCCGATTGTGCCTGCTCGATGAGGCGTCCCATCGCCGCAGACACCTGCTCGGTGACGAAGTCGACAGACTCTCCCAGCGCACCGTCACGTACCACCTGGCCGCCGGTGGCGGCGCCGGCGAAGAGCACCGGTGTGCCGCACGCACCCGCCGCGTAGGTCTTCGTTGGACGTGCAAAGTCATAACCGATACCGGGGACGATGCTCACCAGAGCGGCCGCCGCACCGCGAATCCAGGAGGCGGATTCCGCCGGGCTGACGACTCCGCCGAAATGAACACGATCGGGAGCGAGCTCTGCTGCCAGAGCGCGCAGCCCCGCTTCCGCCGAGCCCTGTCCGAAGAAACGGATGTCGACATCATGGTCCAACAGAGCGAGTGCACGGATGAAGATCCCCGGCTCCTGCCACTCCGACATCGTGCCGGTGTAGACGAAATAAGGACGCTCAGCGTCTTGAGGCTCTGCCTCCGCACTGAAGACACGCGTATCGATCCCGTTGCCGACTTCAGTGATCTGCGCGTCCTCCGCTCCCAGGGCGATGAGTCTCTGGGTCACCTCTGGCGAGACCGAGAGAATACGACGCGAACCTCGAAGCACCCGAGATTCCAGCCAGCGCATGATCGCGATCACGGGTTTCGATGCCCCCATTGCGATGACGCCGTCCGTCCAGACGTCGCCGGGGTAATAGACCAGTGGCTTGCGCTTGACCCACGCCGCCACAAGCGCAACCAGACCCGTTGTGGGCGGAGCTTCGGCGACGATCACATCAGCCCGCGTGGCGAGCAGCCGAAAAAACACCGGGATGTCGAACGAGAGGTACTGAAAGTATCCCCGAATGGCGCCGCTTCGATCGCGCAAGGCCGGAGCTCGGCGTACCGTCACCGCGCCGCGCTCATCGGCGTGCATGGTCGGCGCACCAGCGACGTGAGGCGGAATCGTGGTGAGCACGGTGACGTCATGGTCTTCTGAGAGCGCGTCGGCGATCGCACGCATGCGAAAACTCGCGGCGGTCGCTTCCGGGGGATAAAGCCTCGTGGCGATCGCCACGGTCGGACGTCGTTCGCGCATGATTCTCCAGATTCGGTCAGGTGGGCTTCAGGGCTGGCTCGAAGCAGACACCTGACACAATGGTTCCATGTCTTTGCACCACCCGGCATCCACCTCACCCGATCAGAATGCCTGGGTTGTCATTCCGCTCTACAACGAAGCGTCAGTCGTCGGTGGTGTCGTCAAGGGGCTGCTGGCACATTTCGCACATGTTGTCTGCGTCGATGATGGCTCGGCTGATGGGTCGGCAGCCGTTGCTCGTCGCGCTGGCGCGACAATCGTCCAGCATCCGGTCAACCTCGGCCAGGGGGCCTCTCTGCAGACCGGGATCACGTTTGCGCTGGGGCATCCGACCTGCGAATTCATCGTCACGTTCGATGCGGATGGTCAGCATCGGATCGAGGACGCGTTGGCCATGGTTGCGCTGGCGAGGAAGGATGACCTCGCCATCGTGTTCGGATCGCGATTCCTGGATGACCGGACGAATCCCGGTCTTGCCAAGCGCATCGTCCTGAAAACGGCCGTCTGGGTCTCGAACATGACGACCAGCCTGAAATTGACCGATGCGCACAATGGACTGCGCGTCATCCGTAGAGACGCCGCTGAGCGCATCGAGCTGAAACAGGATCGAATGGCGCACGCAACGGAAATCGTGCTCGAGCTGAGCAGAACCGACCTGCCGTGGCGTGAGTATCCGGTTGAGCTTCTCTACACGGACTATTCGAAAGCCAAGGGGCAGAGCGTGTTGAATGCAGTGAACATCCTCGTCGACCTGGTGGTGAAGTGATCATGTGGATCCAGATCCTGCTCATCGCAGCAATCGTCGTGCTCGCTGTCTTCATGATGCGCCGCACAGGAGCAGACAGCCACCTGGCGATCCGACGACTCCTGATGGGACTCTTCGTCATCGCCGCCGTGCTGTCGGTCTTGTTCCCGCAGTGGCTCACCTGGCTTGCCAAACTGATCGGTGTCGGACGAGGCACAGACCTGGTCCTCTACGGGCTCGTCATCGTCTTCCTGGCCTTCGTCTACACGCAGTATCGCCGCAATTCCGTCCTGCAGCGTCAACTGACGGTGCTCGCACGGAAGATCGCCCTGTTGGAAGCCGAGTCGGTCGAAAAGGACGACGCTGGTCGTCAGTAGCTGCAGGCGGTGATGCGCCACAGGGAAGCATCACCGATCTGGGTCACGAGTTCGAACCCGTCCTGACCCGCAAAATCGGTCATGCCCGGCATCTCATAGCGCCCGGAGTACGCCTCACCGAGTCCGAAATCGAGTACGTACTCGGGGTTTCCGAACGTGACCAGTGCTTCGCAGATAGCCGGGTCGGAGGCCGCGTCACGCAGACCTGACGCAAGTTCCTGCCAGTGAGCGGTGGTCGGCGGTGCCCAGGTGCGCGGGTACACATCGAGCCCACTGAGCATGTAGCCGAAGCCGGAACCGGTGCTGGGATTGCTGATCACTGTGGCGCCATCCTCGACGAAGTTCGGGAGGGTCTCCAACAGCTCACGTTCATCCATGCTGAGATAGCTGACTGCCGACTCTTCGTAGCGTGGCTGCGGTTCAAACCGGTCCAGGACGTAGTCGGGCATCGAGACCGGGCGCACGAGCACAAGAACGACGGTGAGCACGCTGATGATCGTGACTGCGAGGACCGATGTCTTCGTACGAGCCTCATCCGCGCCGGATCCCTTGGCCCGCCCGCGGGCTGTGACCACACGAACGATCGCGTCGAAGCCCATGGCTGCCAACGGAATCACGATGATCGGGGCAAGTGCCGCGATCCGGTATGGATCGGCATACCAGGCACCGAGGATGCCGTCGCGAACGATGGCGATCCCGAATGTGGCTGCCAGCACGTAGAGCGCTGAGATTGCGGCCCACGCGACCGCGATCCACCGCCAGCGCGTTCGCAGCAGTGCCACGACCAGCCCGATCAGCATCAGCACGCTGACGCCCCACGCGAACGGAATCCTCAGCTGGCCGTTGAAGAGGATGTCGAGCCAGACGTCGAACTTGCCTCGGAACGGCGGCCAATGCGATCCGCTCGTGCTACCGGAGAAGACGAACCATACTCCGGCGAGCACAATCCAGCCTGCGACGATACTCACCAAGCGAATGGCGAGAGGAACCGTGGTGCGCGTCAGCATCCACCAGCTAAACCAGATCATGCAGAGCAGACCGAAGATGAGAACCGATGCAGGTTGAGCGAACACGAGCGCACTCGTCGCGATCGCGACGAAGAGGACGCCCTGTAGTGCGGATCGCCAGGGGCGCTCCGCACTCGACCACGACGGCAGCACCAGGACAAGAGCCACGGATGCCGGGATGAGAGCGACTGACAGCGCGTTGGGGTACAGCACTCCCCACTGCAGCAACAGCAGTGGAAACAGCTGCAGCGCACCGGACAGAATGGCTGTGTAGGACGCGATCGCGGTCGAACCCGTCGCGACGCGGGCGAACCAGGCCAGCCCCACCGGCCAGACCAGCGCCGCGATGACGACGGAGAGAGCGTTCACCGCAAGCGGAATGCTCGCACCCGTCGCCATCACGATGACGGAGGCAAGTGCGTGCCACGCGGCCGGATAGAAGCCCGAACCGCCGATGAAGGAGTTGACGTCCAAAGACGATGCCGAGCCCGATTCCTGAATGAATCGCAACGCGTTCAGATGGAAGACCGCGTCGTTCGTCTGGGAGATCGCGGAGGGATCAGACACGTACGACGCCAGTCGCCAGATGCCGATGACGACCCCGATGGCCAGAGCCGTGGGCATCAACCAGCGATTCGCCGTCCGCGTCGCACGCCGCTGCTGTCCGCCGAGCGGGAGCAAACGGCCCACCAGCCAGGCAGCAACACTGACGAGCGCGACAACGGCAGCGAAACTCCACACCGACCAGTCGATTCCCAGCAGGCTGAGAGCGACGGCGGCAAGAGATGCGACCGCTGTGGTCATCACCGGGGCGAACCCCACCAGAGCAAGACCGCGCATTCCTGCCGCTGCCAGCGACACAAGCCCTGGGACAAAGACGACGAGGGCCGCGACCAGAATGACCGGAGCAGCGCTGATCCAGTCGAGAATCACTTGTCCACCAGTTTGATGGCGCCTTCGATCTCACCGTCGTAGATGAGCTTGCCCTTGTTGATCACCACGCCTCGAACACAGAGTTCACGCACCATCTCCATGTCGTGGGTGACGACCACCAAAGTCTTGCCCCGAGAAATGAGCTCCTCGAACTTCAAGCGGCACTTCTCACGGAACGGCGCGTCACCGACAGAGAGAATCTCGTCGACGAGAAGGACGTCAAGTTCCACGTGGATCGCGACGGAGAACGCCAAGCGCATGAACATTCCCGAGGAGTAGTGCTTCACTTCCTGGTCGATGAACTGCTCGATCTCGCTGAACGCGACGATGTCGTCGTAGCGCGCTTCGATCTCGTGCTGCTTCATCCCGAGGATCGCGGCGTTCAGGAAGAC
Source organism: Microbacterium sp. A93 (assembly GCF_051842835.1). Taxonomy (NCBI): domain Bacteria; kingdom Bacillati; phylum Actinomycetota; class Actinomycetes; order Micrococcales; family Microbacteriaceae; genus Microbacterium; species Microbacterium sp. A93. The sequence goes on along the minus strand of NZ_JBPXMT010000021.1, from coordinate 10,514 downwards.
ATTCTCACGCCCCGTCAACTCAGGGTGGAAGCCCGCACCGACCTCGATCAGGCCGGCGACGCGTCCGCGAGTGAGCACTTGACCCTCGTCAGGTTCCATCACACCGGACACGAGTTTGAGGAGCGTGGACTTGCCGGAGCCGTTGAGTCCGAGAATCGCGACCGACTCCCCCTCACCGATCACGAGGTCCACGCCTTTGAGCGCTTCGAACTGGCTGGTGAGCTGGCGTCGCTTGATCCAAGAGACCACGGTGTCCTTCAGAGAGAAGGCGTGGTTCAGGGTGAAACGCTTCTTGACACCATCGATGATGATGCTGGGCTTATTGATCGTCTGCTCGCTCATAGGTCTTGCGCGAACCTTCCTTCGAGACGCCGGAACACCAGCTGGCCCAGCAGCAGCGTGGCGAGAGCAATGAGGAACGTCCAGAGCGTATTCCATGCCAGCCCAGGAGGAATCTCCATCATCTGGAATCCGTCGTAACCTGCGGCAGCGACGATGCCCTCGGTCGCTGGTCGCCAGAACGCATAGTGGAAGAGCTCGACACTCTGCGTGATCGGGTTCAACAGGTAGAAATCGACGACCCACGACGGCCAATGCAGCTTGTCAACCACAGCGGACTGCACCATCGTCCAGGAGTAGAGCACCGGAGACGCCCAGGTGGCCAGCAGCAATAGCAGCTCGACGATGTTCTCCGCGTCACGGTACCGCACGTTGATCGCGCCGAAGAACAATCCGAGACCGAGCGAGAACAGCATCACGATGATCATCGCCGCAAGGATCGCGAGGATCGAGAACATCGACAGGTGCATGATCCAGCCCATGAGCAGACAGACCACCAGGAGGAGTCCGACCTGAGGGAGGAAGTGCACGAACGAGACGATGACGGCGGAGACAGCGAACAACTGACGCGGCAGGAAGACCTTGCGCACGAGTGGTGCGTTTCCCACGATCGAGGTCGTGGCGTTCTTGAACCCTTCGGAGAAGAGGTTGATCACGACGATGCCGGAGAACAGGTAGACCGCGTAGTTCGGGATATCGCGATCGAGGTTCATGAAGACGCCGAGAACGATCCAGAAGACCATGAACTGAGCCGCAGGTCGCACGTAGGACCAGGTCCAACCGAGCACGGAGTTGCGGTAGCGCGTCGACACACCGGTCGTGACGAGCAGGCTCAGCAAGTAACGCCAACGCACGATGTCGATCAGCCCGCGGCTCTTGCCTGGGGTTTCGAACTCGGAACGCGGGACGTTGACGAAAAGATCTCGGGTATCAGTCACAAGCCCTGCTCACTCGGGGACGACATCAGTCATCACAAACTCCACCAGCTTACGGCACCTCGCTGTGAGACGAGATCGACAGCACATCATCCGATACTGACGATACCGTCCCAGCCTTGGCCGATCACACTGCCCGAGATCCATCCGCCTGCACCATTGCCGCGATACAGGTAGAGCAGACCATCTGCGGTGCGAGCGAGAACGTCGTTCTTGCCGTCACCGTCGAAGTCTCCCGGGCTGACGATGGCGGTCATCTTGTCCCAGCCATGCCCGATCTGGCGCGCCGTTCCCCAGCTGCCCTTCCCATTGGTCGGATAAAGCCACAATGTGCCGTCCTTGCCACGAGCGATGACGTCTCCCTTGCCGTCACCGTCAAAGTCACCGGCGTAGAAGCCGATGTCGATCTTCGACCATTTGCTGCCGATCTTGGAGCTATTGCCTGCCCATCCGCCAGCGCCGTTGCCCCGGTAGAGCATCAGATCGCCATTCGAGGCTTTCGCAATCACGTCCGGCTGGTGGTCGCCATCGAAGTCGATTCCGGTCGCGATGATCCTGATCGAAGTCCAGCCTCTCCCGATCGGAACAGACTGACTGAAAGTGCCGTCGGCCCTACCACTCAGGAGCCGGAAGCTGCCAGATCCGTCGATGCGCGCGAGATCGACTATTCCATCACCGTTGAAATCCCCCATCGGATACATCCGGTCTTCCTTCTGCCACCCGCCTGATCCCAACACACGTGACCCGGACCATCCGCCCGCTCCGTTGCCTGAGTACAGAAGCAGATCGCTATTCGAAGAAACGGCGACCACGTCTCGTCCACCGCTGCTGTCGAGGTTTCCCACGCCTGTGGGGAGGGGGCGAACAGATTTCACCTGAGCGCCGCCGGTAGCAACGGCCAGTGCGCCCCAGCCGGTGCCGACCTTCACGCCGTTTTTGATTCGCCCACCGCCGGTGCCGGCGTAGACCAGCGAATCACCATTTGCGGCGATCCCCATCAGGTCGCCCTTGCCATCTCCAGTGAAGTCTCCGATGCTGACGACATCCCGGAACGAACCCCAGCCCTTGCCGATCTGGTAACCATCTGCCCAGCTGCCTGATCCATTGCCGAGGTAGAGCCACAGCCTTCCGCTCTTGTCTCGCGCGAGAAGATCGACCTTGCCATCGCCGGAGAGGTCAGCACCGCCACTGATGAGGTTCATCGCGCCCCAACCGCGACCGACCTTGATCGGCTTGAGGAACGCACCATAGCCATTGCCGCGCCAGAGCAGAAGATCATGGGCGGAGTTCGTGGTGAAGAAGTCGGGCACCCCATCGCCGTCGAAGTCGCCTGCTCCGGTTGTGAGCACTGCTCCGGCGCCGACGCCGGACAACGACACGGGCTTGCCGAACGTCGTCGTTCCGTTGCCGTACAGCACCGAGAACTGACCGGACTTTGCCACGGCGAGCAGATCACGGTGCCCGTCGCCATCAAGATCTGCGATGCCGATGAGCTTCTTGACTCCTGTGAGGCCGGAGGCTATCGGTGTCTTCGCGCCCCATTTGCCCTTTGCGTACGGGTACGCCCACGCTTGCCCGTTCGAACCGAGCGCGACGGCGAACGATGACGTGTCGATCGATCCGAGCGTGGGTGCAGGAGTCGTCGGGGCCGGAGGCTTCGGTGCCGGTGGCGTCGTCGGTGTGGTCGGCTTGCCGGTCTGCGTTGAACCGAACCAGTCGGTGAAGTAGTTATAGAAGTTGCGGTTTCCGTAGCTGGAGCACGCGTTGTTCGCCTCGCCGTATCCGGCAGCGAGAGCCGCAGCGTTCGGCTGGTACGGCGTGTAGTAGTAAAGCGCCGCCGTCGCCTTGTTCGAGATGTAGACCGGCGAGGATCCGCATGACGCGTTCGGGTGGTAGCGAAGATTCCAGGTCTTCCCCGGCGCATACCAGGTGAAGTACCGCCCCTCCAGGTAGGTCTGCATCTGGCGAGCGGCGCCATAGATCTGGTGGAAGAAGCCGACATACTTGGGATCGCACGCGGCGGTGTCTGGACAGCCCTGCCCGAGCGCGATGTCGTAACGCCACTGGCTCGGCCACGTGTGGTTGACCAGCCCCTGCTCCTTCTGGAGCATGACGATCAGCACCTGCGGATTGATGTCGCAGGCCTGCGCGACGCGATAGATGATGCGGGCAGCACTCTCGTTCGCGGCGCCCTTGTACCCCTTGCAGTATGCATCGGCAGCACGCGTCACAGAGGTGATCTTGAAGTCCTTCAAGCAGGTGTACCCCGCTCGACACTTCGACACCTTGCTGTTGAAGAAGCTCTGAATCTGAGCCTCGGTCATCGTGTTCTCGTTGGTGAACACAGCATCGCTGATGAGGTTGCCCGGCGTGAAGCCGTCCAACGAGGTCTTGACGATACTCAGCTGTGCGGAGCTGGCCGATGTGCGGGAGAGGCTGGCTGACGTGCTCTGCGAAGCGGATGCCGTTGCCACGGTCACCGGCGCCACGGTGCCGACCACCACAGCGGTGACGGCGACGAGGACGGTGAGGAATCGGGCGATCCTGAGCACGTTTCGAGAGCGGGGGGCGCGTCGAGACATCTAACCAGTGTGACTGAAGTTGTGCGATTATCCAGGTTCGACACGACTGGGCCCGCAGGGGAACGGCATGTCCGCGAGATCCGCGCCGATCAGAGGTCGGCGTGCAGTGACCACACACGTTCGGCGGAGCTTGCCCACGAGAAGGCTCGCGCCCTGTCTCCCGCCAGCACGCCGAGGCGCTTCGAACCGGCGCCGACGGCGTCTGTCACCGCATCCGAAATCTCATCGACCGATACCAGGGCACCCCCCTCGGCGATCGCATCTTGGTGCACCCCGCTGTCTACGGCGACGATCGGCACGCTCAGCGCCATCGCCTCCATCGCCCGCCACGGCCACGCCGACAGCGCACTCAGCGCGACGAATACGGATGCTCCGCCGAGCACCGCAGCGCGGTCATCGCGCGACAGCGCACCGCGGATGTGCGCGCGGCGCTCGGGAAGTCCCGCAGCCGAGGCAAGTTCGGCAAGTCGGGGTTCCGCACCATCGTCAGCATCCAATACCACCGCGTCCAGATCGGCAGCAGCGGCCGCTCGGAAGCCACGCTCCAGGTCCTCAGGCGAGCCGGCGAGCACGAGGTAGCGCCCCGGCAGCGACAGCATGTTGCGGCGGGAGACGGCATCAGTAGGGACGGAGAATCCCTCAGGCGGGGCGCCGGCGATGACCCGCACGCGGTCGCCCAACTTCGCGATCCGGCTGATCCGGTCGACCATCGCATGAGAGGGAACGACAACCACATCTGCGTGCTTGACAGCACGACGCAGCATCCCGCGCTGCCACGCGACAGTCGTCTTGGAGAGCGTCTGCGGCGCTTCCCAGGCGTTCAGATCCCACACCGTCACCGCGACCTGGTCATCGTCGTGCAGACGGTCGTGCTTGATCAGCGGCGCCATGAGCGTAGGCGCATGGATGAGTCCGCCGCCGACCCCGGGAGCGATGCCCATTTGCCAGGTTGCGGCAAGTTCACGCCGTGCCAGTCCGAGCGAACGCACCCCAGCAAGGCCAGCGATGTCGACTGCTCCTCCTGATGGGACGATCGCTTCGACCGAACACCCTCTGGGCGCGGTCGCGATGAGCCCGACAGCGAGGTCAGCAGACGCACCAGCCTGATCAGAGTCGACGATCTGCACGATCTGGTCGAGAACGACGCGCAACTGGGCACCCATACCCAAAGAGTAACGGTGGCATATGAAAAACCCGTGACTGACGCCCCTCGTGCTTGAATGCTGAGGTGAGCGACGGTCGACTTCCGGTCAGGCGACGCTGGGTGCGATGGACCATCGGCGCAGTGGTGACGTTTCTGGTGCTCGCCATCGGGTGGGTTGTGATCCGTGGAGCGAGCGCCGTCAGCGAGCTGCAGAACATCCAGGCCTCGGCCTCGCAGATGCGCACCGCGATCGCTGAGGGCAACCTGGAAAAGGCCGAGCGTATTGCGCCTCGCATCGCGGGCCATGCCGCGAAAGCGCACGGTCTCACCACTGATCCCATCTGGCGCGGTTTCGAGTTCATCCCCTGGCTGGGCGCGAACTTCACGGCGGTGCGTGAGGTTGCAGAGATCGCCGACAGCATCGCCGCGGACGCCGTGACCCCGGTGCTCGAGGTCGCGAGCAGCATGAATCTCGCCAGTTTCGGCTTCACCGGATCCACTCTTGACCTCGCTCCCCTCTCCGCTGTCGAGGCCCCCCTCGCGGCCGCCAGCGCCGTACTCAGCGCCGCCGACACCCAAGCCCAGCAGATCGATGCCAACGCGACTCTGCCTCCGCTGTCGGATGCCGTACACAAGATGCGCGACGTCGTCACCGAGGCCGCCACCGTTGTGGGAACACTGCACGGTGCATCAGTGTTGCTTCCACCCATGCTCGGCGGCGAGGGGCCACGAACATACGTGGTCGCGATGCAGAACAACGCAGAACTCCGCTCCAGCGGCGGCATCGTCGGATCGCTCGCACTGCTTCGTGCGGAGAACGGCTCAATCAGCATTGTGCGCCAGGCATCCACTCGAGATTTCCCACCACTCGATGAGCCACTGCCGCTGAGCGATTCCACCACCGCGCTGTTCGAAGACCGCCCTGGGCGCTACATGCAGAACATCACCAGCATCCCGGACTTCACCGAAGCCGGCGCCACACTCGCTCTGCGTTGGGAACAACAGTTCGGCGACAGCGTCGACGGAGTCATCGCGATTGACGCCATCGTCGCCGAGCATCTGGTCGAGGCGACGGGAGACATCGCCTTCGGACCTTTCACCGCGAACGCCGACACGATCGTCCCGATCCTGCTATCCGGGCTCTACGCCACCTTCCCCGATCCGGTCGAGCAGGATGCGGTGTTCGCGCAGGCCGCGAACGCTCTCTTCTCGGCGGCGCTCGGCGGCGCAGAACCACAGGAACTGATCGGTGCCCTCGCCGCATCGGCAGGCGAGGATCGGATCAGAATTTGGAGCGCCCATCCTGAGGAGGAGTCGCTGCTCGCGGCATCCACACTCGGTGGTGCATTGCCTGTGGACGGCGAACGTGGCACCTATGTCGGTGTGCTGTTCAACGACACGACCGGCGGCAAGATGAACTTCTATACCGATGCCGCCATCAGCACGGCCGTCGGCGTCTGCGATGGAGAACCAACGACGCAGGTGCAGGTGACGTGGACGAACAACGCGCCCGCGAACGCCGCGGAAGAGCTTCCGGAGTACGTCACTGCTGGCGGATACTACGGCGTGGATGCCGGTGACGTGCGCACGTTGATCGCTGTCTACGGCCCTGAGGGCGCCGAGGTGCGCTCCATCGATCGTGATGGCGCCGAGGAGGGCGTGCAGACGACCCGACTCGGCACTCGCAGCGTCGTGCAGCACGACGTTCTGCTCGCGCCTGGAGAGTCGACCACAATCACCGTTTCCTACATTGGAACCGGCGCCGGTGACCGTCTCACGAGGGTGCAACACACGCCTTTGATCGAGAGCCCAGATATCGTCCGTACGGAAATCGTCTGCCAGTAGTGACAAACGCCTTCGTCATGGGCTAATGTCAACAGCACTGGGGAATATCGGACTCTACAATCTTGCCGTGGGGGCAGGAAGGGTCCACGCAGTCGAACGCAGGGGTGTGTTCGGATGTGATTCCGCGTGTATCTCTCTGGGGGAGAAATCATGCTGAAGAAACTGGCTGTTATCAGCCTGACCGCTGGCGCGCTCGTGCTTTTCGCACCTGCTGTTGCCTCTGCTGCACCGAATGAGCTCGCGCCGTTCGCTGCCGACTCGTACACCGAGCCTCCGAAGGTCACCGTCGACTCTCCTGTCGTCGATACCTGCGAAGCTTCGACCGTCGTGTTCGGTTCCGGTTACTTCGAGCCCCGTGAGAACGTCGCGGTCGGAGTCTCTGGTCTGAACGCTGCGAATGCCTCGTACTCGGGCAACGTCGCGAACACGGAGGGCGGGATGGTGCTCTCGTTCCGTCCACCCGCTGATGGCGCCGGAGCTTATGAGCTCGCATTCACCGCCAGCCGCTCATACAGCGCGCTGATCACGGTGTCTGAAGGCCATGATGCCGCGGTGAGCTGTTACCACGACCCCGGGGTTGCCCCTGTGGGTACGGAGTTGCCGCTGACCGGTGGCGGACTCGAGCTCGCTCTCACCGGCGGCGGAGTCTCGCCGTGGGTTCTCGGGGGCGGTGCTGTCGCCCTTGCGGCAGGAGGAGTACTCATCGCAGCAGGTGCCACGCGCCGCAAGCGCGCCTAGGTCGCGTCACCGCTTTCGCGGTGTTCGCTCGCCGGGCGACGGCAGTCCCTCCCCCTCCGACTGTCGTCGTCCGGTGCCGTCCGGTGCACACCGGAAGGCCCACTGTTCGCCACCACAGACGTGGGGTGAGGAGCAGTGGGCCATTGGCGTGCCGCCGGAACGGACTACACGTGGCGGCTATACGCCACGTGTATACGTCACGGGGTGGGCGTCGGCGTCTCGGTCGGCGGATGCAGCGTCTGCTGGACCAGGTCGCGCACGTACGCATAGTCCGGGTTGAACTCGTCGATGCCAGACTCCGGCACGAGCTCGATCGTCGTGACCTGCTGCTCCTTCGCCTTCAGCATCAGCTCGAAGAACTCCGAAAGCTTGTCCTTCGGCAGATCGGTGTCGATGAGCACGGTTCCGGCCGCCGCAATCTCGTTGAAGCGGGTCAGCACGTTCTGCGGAGTGAACTGATCCAGGAGCGCGACCTGCAGCTCACGCTGGCGCTGCATCCGGTCCCAATCGTCGGTCGTGTAGCGCGAGCGGGCGTACCACTGCGCCGTGTCGCCGTTCATGTGCTGCTGTCCTGGCTCGATCCAGCCGATCGCCCATTCGTTGACGTCGGTGCCTGTCCAGCCCTCGGGCGGTCCGCCCTTCGGCAGACGCTCCGTGACGTTGATGTCGACGCCGCCGAGGGCATCGATCATGGCGGCAAAGCCGTTCATGTCGATGAAGATGTAGTACGGGATCTCAATGCCGAGGATTCCCGCTGCCGCATCCTTGGTGGCCTCGATTCCTGGCGCTGATCCGTGCGAAGCCGCATCCGGATACAGCCCTGTTCCCTCGTCGTCGCGGCAGACCTCGGCCGCGTAGCGGACGTGGTTCATCCAACTGTTCCATCCGCACGTCGAGGATGACTGCCCCTGGAAGCCGTCGGGGTACAGCGCCTGCATGGGGCTGCCCTCGCTGAACGGCGCGTGCGGGAGCTCGCGCGGGATACCGACGATCGTCACCGCACCGGTGGTGGCGTTGACCGACACCACGGAGAGGCTGTCGAAACGCATGGAATCGCGGCCGTCGCCACTGTCCGCCCCCAAAAGGAGAATGTTGTAGTAGCCGTTGCTCGGCTCCACGCTGGGCCCGCTCTGCCCGAAGATGTCATTGATCACGCCACGGCTGGACCCTGCGACGGACGCGGCGTAACCGGCTCCTCCGCTGAGGAGACCGAGCAGAATCAGCGCCACCAAGGGAATCGCCAGTCGTGAGATGGGCGGTACTCTCACGATGCGAACGAGACGCACTGTGTCGATGGTGAGCACGACCCACAGCAGTGCAAATGCGATCAGGAGCACCTGAAGTGCGGTCAGCACGAACCAGTTCGTGGCGACGGTGATGAGTGTGGGGCGCCAGAAGACCGCGGAGACGACGACGAGCACAACCAGAAACCAGCTGGAAAGCGTCGCGACCAGGCCGATGCGGCCGAGCTTGCGATTGCCGCCGGCGAGAACCTGTGCGGAACCAGGCACCAGCACGTTCATCGCGACCAGCCACCAGCCACGCCTTCCCATGAATGCACGGTCAGCGACATCCGGGTTGCGCAGCGGACGCGTCTCGATCACCGGATTCCGGGACCTGCCCGTCGCGCGTGGCGCGGCGAGGGTCACAGAGAGTCCTTCAACCGTTCGTTCTTCTCAGCGACCTGAGCTTCGAGCGTCTTCGCGTAGCCCTCGATGCGGTCCGCGATCGCGTCATCCGATGCGCCAAGAATACGGACCGCGAGAATTCCCGCGTTGCGCGCGCCGCCGATCGACACCGTGGCGACAGGAATGCCGGCAGGCATCTGCACGATCGAGAGTAGCGAGTCCATCCCATCGAGGTATGCAAGAGGCACGGGCACGCCAACGACAGGCAGTGGCGTCATCGACGCGAGCATGCCCGGCAGGTGCGCGGCACCGCCCGCTCCAGCGATGATGACTCGGATCCCACGACCACGCGCTTCGCGCGCATACTGCATGAGCTTGTCGGGTGTGCGATGCGCCGAAACGACCTCGACTTCGTGCGCGATGCCGAACTCGGTCAGGGCTTGCGATGCGTCGCTCATCACGCGCCAGTCGGAGTCAGACCCCATCACGACACCGACGACGGGCACAGCGGAGGAGTGCAGTGGCTCAGTCACTCCCCCAGGCTAATCTCCCGCTCCTTATTTTCCCCTGAACAACGCACCCTTTCCCCGCTTGCGAGTGGGTAGTTGTGGCTCATTACGACGCGAAAATCGAGCTGTGAAGTCTCAGTGCTTTTCTGACAGTTGTGTCTCGGGACCTGCCTGACAGTTCTCCTCGTCTTGCACGATCAGGGGATGACTTATGACCCCTCTCGCACTGATCTGCGGTTGATCATCGCTTCCTGGCCCGAGGACGCGCCGCGCGGGGCGGTGAGCCGATTCTGCGCGGAGAACAAGGTGTCCAGGGAATGGTTCTATGCGACGCGGAGACGCATCCAGGAGGATGCCCTCCCGCAGGCGTTGATGCCCCGCTCGAGCAGACCACGAACCTCACCGCGGAAAACGTCTGAGGCGATCGAAACGCTTGCGATCGAGGCTCGGGCCCGGTTGGAAGCGGCGGGCTGGGACCATGGCCCCATCTCGGTCGGGTTCGAGCTGAACCGGCTCGGAATCGCTTCCCCGTCACGTGCGACTCTGGCACGGATCTTCACCCGCAACGGGCTCGTCACCGCCCAGCCGAAGAAACGACCCCGCACCTCATACGTCCGGTTCCGGTATGCGGCCCGAACGAGTGTTGGCAGATCGATGCAACGGACTGGACGCTCGCGGACGGACGGGTCGTCGCGATCTTTCAACTCAACGATGACCACTCCCGCCTGCAGATCGCGTCTCTTGCCGCCCGGTCCGAGAACGCGCAAGACGCGGTCCGCGTGGTCACCACAGGC
>NZ_JBPXMT010000020.1:0-96923 GCF_051842835.1 Microbacterium sp. A93 | reverse complement strand
GCACGACGTCGTCACGGAACTCCTTGGGAAACGCTTTGGGCATGATGCCATCCTTCCAGGCCAGCCTCCGGGCTAGCCAGCTCAGATGTCACCTATCCGTGCAGCAGTCCCAGGCGAAGGGCAAGACGATGATGCACGCCGTGATCGACAGCATCACCAGCGGCGTTCCCCGCGGCGCTCGTCGAGGTCCGCGAGATATCCGCACCCTCAACAATGCGCTTCGGATATCCTCGCGTTCTTCGACCGCCCCGGCACCAGCAACGGCCCCACCGAGGCGATCAACGGACGCCTCAAGCACTTCCGCGGCACCGCCCTCGGCTTCCGCAATCTCAGCCACGACATCGTGAGATCGTTACTCGAAGCTGGAGGGTTCAGACCCCACCTACACCCTGGTTCGTGAAGAGGCTGTCATCAGGCAAGTCCCTATGCCTCGCGTGATAGTGCACCCTCCTCCCTCATCGCCTAGCGGCGCTCGCGTGCGTTCCTATCCTGATGCCTACGGATGGCTTCGTGGTATGCGGCAACGTAGGCGCTTGCAAGTGGCAGCCGGGGTGCAGAGGGGCGCGGTGTCCGCACACACTCGCCAGTGATAGCAGCCGTCATCGCTTCAGCCCAGGCTGCTGGCGATTGGAAGGCTTCGACGGCTACGCTCTCACCTCCATAGAGATCGACTACTTCCGGCAGCCCTCCCGCCTTCGAATAGACGAGCTTGCGCCGCGCGAGGAGAGCCTCTGCCGCCACACGCCCAAAGGGCTCATTCCATTGGGTCGGCACTGCGACTATATCGACGGCAGCGAAGAACTCTGCCGCTGGCATAGGGCCGGTCAGCGTGACAATGGAGTCGGCAAGAAGGTCGGCGTAAGCGGACTCAATCGAGGAGCGGTCGTCGTCGGATATGGGCCCTGCCACCATGAGGCGAGCAGAACCAACGATGCGCTCGTCTCGCATTGACTCGAGAAGGACTCCAATCCCTTTATCGAGGGCGACGCGTCCGATGAAGCCAATCACCACAGAGCTGTCCCTGGTACGTCGCGGTGAGACGTCGATGTCTCCCTCGCCAGGAGCGTTATAAATAGTCTCCACACGACCAAAACGGTCGGCGACTCCTGCACCTTGATAACGACTAGCCGTGTAGCGGCTGACTGCGGTTGCAAGATCTGGCTGGATTGAGCGCAATTTGAATGGCCATTTGAGAATTCTGCATCGCCAAGAAGTCGAGTTGCAGACGCGATCGTCATGCTGTCCGGTCGCAGACGTGCACAGCAGAGCATAATCACGAAGAGTTTGAACAGTTGGAACGTTGCGTGAAACGGACCACGCCAACCAGCCGAATCCCGCGAGGTTATTAAGGTGGATAATATCCGGTTGGTTTTCTCGAATGACGCGTCGCAATTGCAATGCAGTGCCGAGTCGCAGGAATTCGGTAAAATGCCAGATGCTCTTTCGGACGATGCCACGACCGCCACGGAGTAGCTCTTCGTATGCTCGGCTGGGGATGCGAATAGCATGATTCTCTGATTGAGCTTGCCGGTCGGTTCTTCGGCCCAAAGCAACGGTGAGAACTGCGTGACCCTGTCTCCTGAGCGCAGTTGCTAACTCGTCGATAGAGCGCTCGGCACCGCCCATGATGTCGGGTGCAACCGATGTGTTCACGATTAGCACACGCAGTGGTTGTGAAGCAACTTTTGGCATGTACCCAGCTTATCGCGCTAGAAAAATGCAGCCTGTAATGGATGGAGCTCTAGACTCGGGCGATGAGCTCCCGATGGCATCTCGATCATGGTCTCGGGGCTGGACTAGGTCTGCTGCACGGTCAGGTGACGCTGATGATGGAAGTGTCTCCGTCGCCAGCGCGCGTGACTCTGTATGTGACTGACGGCCGTCGGGTTGTCCTTCAACTGATCCGTCCACGCACCGGCATCGGAGACACTGTCCGATAGATGCCGGACAGTGGCGAGCATGACTTCATATGAGCTTGGTTTGCCCCGTTAACGTCTTCTCTGCCCGTCCCTGCCCGACGCGCCCAATGGTGAAGGAGGCACGGTCCCATGATGACAAGATTTCCCTCGAACAACCATCGACCGTTCGACCTCGACGTGATCGCCAGAGTTGATACGCCTGCCGATCCCCCTCGCGTCGCGGTCCTTAGCAGACGGGTAAACGTCTGTGAGATCAACAGGTTCGTGCGACGGCTGCGGGATACGAAGAGCTGCTGACATTTCGTGCGATCCCTCGGTCCAACCATAATGCGGCACAATGGTGAGGTTCTCTTGAAAGGAACCTTATGTCTCACCAGTCGAAGCGTCATGTGTTGTTCCTCGACCTCGTTCGAGGCGTCGCAGCACAAGCGGTGCTGGTGGGGCACGCGGTCGTAATCGCGTTCCCGGCGCTGATAGGGCACAAGAACTTCTTCTACGTTCAGTCGTGGGCGGTAGTTGTTTTTTTGGCACTGTCGGGCTACCTCATCGCAGGCTCGGTCAAGCGCCGGCTTGCCGCGGGCACGTTCACGTTGGCTGGGTACACGAAGGACCGGTTCGCGCGGATCTTCGTGCCGCTGGTGCCGCTCGTCCCGATCGTGCTGATCGGCGACCGAGTGTTCCTGGGGAACCCGCCCAAGACACCGTTGATCAACAATCTCAACGACGGACCGCTCGCGATCGTCACAAATCTGCTCATGCTGCAAGACAACTGGGTGATCCAGGGCGTGGACCGCGTGCTCGGCACAGACCTGTCCCGACGCTCCCTCGGCTCCGCAGCGCCATGGTGGACCGTCGGGCTCGAGTGGTGGATCTACCTCGCGTTCGGCTGTCTGCTCGCGTTGATTCTCGCGAAGACTAAATACCGATTCGCGTCCGTCCTCGTCGGGCTATTTGCTCTCGCCTCCGTGATCGGAACCACGCTTTCCGGGAACATGCTCATCGGGGCGTGGATCGTCGGTGCGGCGCTGGCATGGTGGGCGCCGCAGCTCTCGTCCCGGGCGTGGACAGCGATAGCTGCCGTCTCGACCGCCGCGGTGATCGGATTCCTCGTCCTTGAACCGGGGAGCGTTTACCGATTCCCTGTTGTCGCCGGAACCAGCGTCGCGATCCTCGCCGCCTACCGTGCCTCCGACTGGAGCGTACTCACTCCCGCGGCGCGACCGATTAAGTTTGTCGCCAATTACTCATACTCGTTGTATCTCATCCACTTCCCTTTGCTGATCTGGACCGCCGCCGCGGCTCCGGGCCTTCTCGGGATCTGGTTCGTCTTAGTCAGCTTCATCGGCGCGAACATCGTGGCCGTGCTTTGCTGGGCGGCATTCGAACAGCAGTTCCCGAAGGTTCGAACATGGATGGACCGATTCCCCGCACCTCGCGGCACTAAGGCGATCGAGCTCCGGTAGACCCCACCCAGATCCAGAGTCCCTCACCAGTAGGTGCGGGTTTTTGAACATGAGCCATCCCGGGAATCATGCCGCTGTTTTTCAGCGGCGTTCTCGGTTGAGAGGCCGATTGTTTGAGCGTAGTGGGTCTGCTCGTATTCCTCGGGCGGGACATTCCCGAGCGCGCTGTGGAGGCGCTCGTTGTTATACCAGTGCACCCAGTCGAGGGTGAGTTCCTCGTCGTCGGTAATCGTCCTCAATGCTCCGGCACGGTAGCGTATCCCTTCTCGACGGCTTCGTTCTTGTAGAGGGCCTTCAGCGTCTCCGCCGCGGTGTTGATGCTTCTCCTAGGAAAAGGGTCAGGTCGTGCCTATGGGTAGCGGGGTCAGGACGGGGTGGAAGCCGAGGGGCTCCATCCGGTGTAGAAGCCGTCGTCTGGCGTGTTCGGGGTTTGTGCGGTCGTAGTGGTCGACGCCGAGTTCTTCGTATGCGATCACCTTTGGTGAGCCTGTTCCATGCTATGACGGGCAGGGTGTTCTCGATCGCGACGGCGGCGCGCATGGCACCGGCGCGGGATTGGATTCGCCGATATTTGACGGCGAGGTAGGTTGTCTTCGAGCGTGAGATCGATAGTGCAGCGATGCCGAGGATAGCTTTCAGGTAGTGGTTTCCGGGCGAGTGTGAGCGGAGGTGACGCGTCCGGCGGACTCGTTTCGTCCAGGACATACTCCTGCCCGGGACACCAGGTGACCAGCGGTGGGGACAGAAGGCGGTCATGTCCCGCCCGGCATCGGCGATGAGAGCGTTCGCGACGTGGTTAGATATCCCGGGAATCGTCATCAATAATTCCCGGGCCGGTGCCTCAAGCGCGGATCCGCTCGACGGTGCCGTCACCAGAATTCGCGATGGGAAGCGAGTCCGGTCCAGAGAGAGTCCGCTGGGCTGCTGCATATGCGTCAATCGGATCAGACTTCCCGTTTCGTCGCTGCGACCGTCGGGCCGCAGGATCTCACGGATCGGGATTTCATGGGTCCTCAGATATCGAGCTAGACCTGCGCCATACGAGGCGGTGCCTTCGATGCCTACGAGTCGAACCCGACCGAGGGATCGCACGAAATGTCAGCAGCTCTTCGTATCCCGCAGCCGTCGCACGAACCTGTTGATCTCACAGACGTTTACCCGTCTGCTAAGGACCGCGACGCGAGGGGGATCGGCATGCGTATCAACTCTGGCGATCACGTCGAGGTCGAACGGTCGATGGTTGTTCGAGGGAAATCTTGTCATCATGGGACCGTGCCTCCTTCCTGACGGAGTCGCAGGTCTGCCGGGGGACACATGGCGGATGCCCTGCGCATGGCCAGTTGCGTGGAGCAGCGAGGGGCACTACGCGCTGGTATTTGAAGTGTCCGCCGATTACGGCGGACGGACGCCGTGGTTGACGCTAGCGGCTGGACGCGTAACCGGTTTCGTGCGGGTAGAGTCGAGTTCATTCAAAAGGACGGAGAACTTGCCGCCGTGATCGTGGTCAACTGTCGATTTCTCTCTCAAGAAGTCACTGGCGTGCAACGCTTTGCAGAGGAGGTCCTTCGAGCGTTGCTGAAACAGCGTACCGATCTCATGTTGATTGCTCCTCCGGGCGTTCTCCGACACCTAGACATTGGAGGCGCACCGGTGCACCAGCTCGGACGCATGGGCGGCCACCTTTGGGAGCAACTGGAGCTACCGCGCTTGATGAAGACGCGCTTTCGCGGAGCGTTGTTGCTGTCGCTAACAAATACTGGTCCGATTTTGATGCGTCGTCAGGTAATCACTCATCACGATGTTACATACGTTCGTCAACCGGCAACGTACTCTTTGAGGTTTCGCCTGTTATATCGCATGCTTTCGGCAGTCGCGCTCAGACGGGCGAAAGCTGTGGTTACAGTCTCCCAATTTTCAAAAACGGAGATTTCGGCCGTGTACAAGATCGCTGGTGAAAAGATATCAGTCGTTCCAAACGCTGCTTCTGTCCAGTTCGAGCAGGTCGCGGCAGAATCAGATCTTACGTACTTCCTCGCAGTGGCTTCACGCCTCCCACACAAGAACTTGGATTTCTTGGTCGAAGCATTTGAGCGGTACATCGATGAGTCGGGATCTTCCACTCGGCTGAGGATCGCGGGCAATCGACCTGCCATGGCGGCTGCTAATGCTCAAGTTGATCAAGATAAGCAAGGGCAAGTGGACTGGCTGGGTCGGGTGACCGATGAGGAGCTTGGACGGCTATACGTCGGAGCGCGCGCTTTGGTATTTCCGTCCTTGTACGAGGGGTTCGGAGTTCCCCCTCTTGAAGCGCAAGCCAGCGGGTGTCCTGTACTTTCCTCTACATCCGCGTCTCTACCGGAAGTCCTCGGCGAGAGCGCCCTGTATTTTGATCCACGAGATCAGTCCGAGTTAGTTCGAGTCCTTCGAGAGACGGACACGAACGCCGAGACTCGGGCGCGGCTGCGGCAACGTGGATTTCAGAATGTTGAACGCTTCTCCTGGGATCTCTCAGCAAGAAAGCTCTCAGCTCTACTCGGAGAAATCGAAGGAGACGCGGGCTAGGCTTGCCGCGCCTCGCCCTTGAGAAGACGGGAGCCTCCTCGCGCATGGACACGACCTCACCCCGGTCACGCGGTCATGAACCGCAGGATCAGTGCACTCGCTTCTGGATGCACAGGAGATGCTGGTGAAGCCGGGTATCGTGGGACGGTCAGGTGTGGGGAAGAGAGCTAGATGCCGGTAGATATTACGCCGATAGGCCTTGCGTTCGCGGTGGCGATCAGTTTCTGCCTGGTCGTCCAGCCTCGCGGCCTTGTGTGGGTGCTGAGTGCGGCGGTACCCTTCTCGCACACCGCGATGATCATCGTTGGAAACAACGGGGTAAGCGCATTCTGGGTCGCCGCTGTCGTGGCTGTATGTCGTCTCATCTATATCTATGTCCAGCGTGGGCGAGCCCGATTCGCGCACATCCAACGAGTCCGGCTACGAGGCGCGACCGTATCACTGCTCCTCTTCGGGGTCTACGGCGTTCTGATTACAGCGATCGGCCCCGCGCTCTTCGCTGGCACCGAAGTCATCTCCCCCCGGGGTGGTCTCGATAGCCAGATCGATAACTTCACAGCGTTGAGCTACACCACCTCGAATTTCGCGCAGCTGGCGTACCTGATCACTGGAATCGGCCTTGTCCTGTACTTCATCGTCGAGCCACCGCGCTCGAAACGGGTGCTTGAAGTTGCAATAGTAATGGGCTTCGCAGTCACGTTGTTCAAGCATTTCTTCATAGACTTCTGGCCGCAGAGTTGGTTCGACTCCAACCCAAGCTACTCGTACCACTGGATCAGCGCGTCTGCCCGAGAACGCGGACCCTTCGCTGAACCTTCGCTGCTCGGCGTGTTTGTCAGTATGAGCCTCGCCTATCTGGTTAGCGCCTTCATCTACGCGACGTGGCGTACACGTATCTTCTACGGCGCACTGATCGCGGTGGGATGTTACATCTATTCGATCTCTCACACAGGGACCGCGCTCGTGGCCCTCGGAGCCGTTGCGATATTGGGCGTTGTCGCGGCCACCATAGTTATCGTTCGTCGTGCGTCGAAGGTTGCCCGCCTTATATTCGCTTTGACTTGCGCTGTGGGCGCCATCATCATCGTCGTCTTCTGGGATCTTGTCTACCGGTACACGCTAGCGATTGCTCTCGAAAAGCTCACTACCGATTCGTTCACCAACCGAAACGCGAGCAACGAGAACTCCATCCGCGTTTTGCTTGAGTCGTTCGGGCTGGGCGTCGGTCTCGGAAGTGATCGTCCCTCGAGCCTGTTTTTCATGCTCCTCTCGAGTGTCGGTGTCATTGGCACACTCCTGCTCCTGCGTGTGGTCGGCGGCTTTATTGTGGTCGGCCTCCGAAACCGGCTGTCCCAACCTTTGGCTTGGGGTCTCATAGCTCAGGTGATCGCGATGGTTGTTGCTAAGCCCGATCTTTCTACGCCCTCCATTTGGTTCTTGCTAGCATCGCTGGGCGTGTCCTACAACGGATGGGTGGCCCAGCAACGAGGTGCAGAGTCAAGGGATTGGATCGCCGCCGCCAAATCCATCGCCACCTGGGTCCCTATCGAGGCTGGCAGAAGTGTTTCCGAGCCGGCCAGCTTGTCCCGAGACGTACACGCTGTGGTTTCTCGGCGGTTGCGTCGACAAACACACGAGGCGCCAGCGATTGCAAAACGAACCAGGCTTCTGGCGATCGTCGGTATCTCATCCGGTGTCGCCTTCTTCGGACTACTTGCTTATGGCGGTCACGTTGAGCGCGCAACTGCGACGAGCGCTCTGTCCGCAACCCGCGTCTCAATCGTCGATAAACTTGAGCAGCACCAGAGCAGTTGGGAGGCTCTTGAAGAACAACGACGAGGCGTAGAAGCGCAGGTCGTGCTCTTCAATGAAGTTGCTGCCTTGGTGCCGAACGAATTCGTGACGTTGCCGACAGATCTGGCGAATTACGGTGAAGCAATTGCTGCATTTAAGACCGTGTCGATGGCATCGGGGTTGGATATTAGTACGCCTGAGCAGCTAGCAGATCTTGCAAGTTACACACCCCCGGCTGCCGGACTTGATGCACGCGAAGACGAGAAGTCAATCGACGACTACGAGCGGCGCATGCAATCAATCGCGTTGGCGAATCAATCGGTCAATGATGCTCGCGACGCCATCGAATCCTCCTTCGAAGAGGTGAAGATCGCCTTACTACGAGTAATCAAGGGAATGATTGATTCCTCTACGCATCTCGATCTGTCAAGTATCGAGACCTCATCAGCCGAGGCTTTCGTTGGCGCGGTGGAGTCTGCGCATGCCCTCACATCAATAGCGTCACTACAGGAACTTCACGACGGCGCGCTCGCGATTTTTCACACGCGGAATGCGCTTGTAGTTGCGCTTGGAGATGCCCATGATCCAGGACCGGTGCCCGCTCCTGGGCCAAATCCCGCGCCAATCCCTGCCCCTTCAACCCCGACAGAACCAGTACCGGAACCTGAACCAGCCCCGGAACCGGAACCAGCCCCTGAACCGGAACCAGCCCCTGAACCGGAACCAGCCCCTGAACCGGAACCAGCCCCTGAACCGGAACCAGCCCCTGAACCGGCGCCGGATCCGCAGCCAGAGCCCACAACCGTCCCAGAAGCTATACCTGGCACTGAGTCTTCAAGCGCGCCTTAGCAGGCCTGGCTGATGCGTATATCGGCGCGGCGTTTGAACCTTGAACCTTGCGGGACTGTCTCGATGATGGTGTTCCGGCGGTTTTCATTTAGAAGGTCTCGGCGGCCGGCCAGTGGCCTTGGAAGGTGATGGCGAAGGTGTTGAGAGCAGGCTTCCATCGCATCGTCCATCGTGTGCGGCCTCGCCCTCTGTGGGGTCGAGGCTACGGGTGGCAAGATACAGACACCTCAGCGCGGCTTGTTCGGTGGGGGAATGATACCTGCCTCTGACAGCGCGGCGGTATCGGGCGTTGAGGTAGCCTTTCACGCACGCCGCGCCGCATTCACGGGCGGCGGCGGGAGCTTCGACATCCGACTAGACGGTCCGTTCTGGCTCCAACCGTCGAGCAAAACTTGAGCTCGCGGATGGGAGGCGCCGCGTGTCACGTCATCAAGAAAGCGTCGTACCTTTGAGACCGCTAGCTCACCATCAGTCTCGCACCAGGAAAGCGCCTCCGCTCGCAGTCGGTCACGGTCGATCTTGCCTGGAGCAGACGCACTCACGAACTCTCGAATCTCCTCGGCAGAGCCTATCGAAGGGAAAACAGCAGAATCCTCCAAAAATGGATACGTTATCGGACGGTCATCCATGCGTAGCGTCGCAGTCGGAACGCCCAGCACTGCTGACTCCCACGCGACACCGCTCGAGGGCTGAATAAGGAATCGCGGCCCTGAGTGCAGCAGGTCGATGGTACGCGTGCCTTCGTATATGCGCCAGCCCGTTGGCAGAATCTCCTTGAGTTCTGATCTATTTGAGCGAGGATGAGGAGCGACGATCAGATCGTTAATCCCACTCGCGCTGACCATTTCGAATATGCGTTTTATCACGCCGATTGGGTGTCCGGATAGCGCCAACAGCCCTGGTGAATCCTTATGTATGGCCGGCATAGCACTGGAGATGATGTTGCTAGCAGGATTTCCGACGACGTCTAGGAGATCACTCTCTACGCCAAACTTGTCGGAATAATATTGAACTTCTTTCACTCCACGTAGTCCCGCAAATGTTACCGGCAAATCACTATATTGAGGATTATTTCCGACTGGCGCATGGGGGACATATACCACAGGAAGCCCCACTTGGTGGGCAATCAAAATAAGTGGGCGAATAGATCTCTCATGCTGTGAAGCGACGAGTACAGAAGAGAATCGATTTAGGTCCATCCCACTATAAAGGTCAAGCAAAAATGCGGCTTGAGCAACCGCATTGCGCCAGAGCGGGATTCCGTCCGCTTGACCCGCATCGTGGAGAATAGATTCGCCCCAACGGCGAATTGTTCGTGCCTCGGAGCTGCGGGGGACGGCTCCGCGTATCCATCGGCTCGCGACGTTCGTCGAAACAGGACTTGAGTACCCTGCGATAACAGGGTCGAGAGTGCGTCGTTGATTGGTGGTTGTTGTCGCTACGAGACTGCTCCCGAAGCTACGGAGCGACGGGAGACGAAATGGGCGAACAACAGATGGCGCTAAGCGCTGTTTTGGCGAGCTCGCTCCCCAGAGGTGGGACGAGTCAATAAAAGGGCCTAAGCACCAGAACAGTTGTTCGGTCCTCTCTTGGGAGCTAAAGCTCATCATTGAGTCCATTCACCATTCGAATTCGTATCCGCAGGTAACTGCACTGCGCGGTCGCGCCGCAGTAGCTTTATCTCGACCAGGCCCAATACCAAGAAAACGAGTGCAAGAGTCCCCCATCCGAGCCAGATGGGCGGCGTAGCAAAGCTCCAGATGGTGAGGATGATTAGGGCTGTGACCAGATACGGCAACGACGGCCCGAATAGGACTGCGGGATGACCGCTTCTCTGCCGTAGCCAGAAACTGGCCGCGCAGATGCAAGCGTAAAACAGCGCTATACCGATTGTGATTGCGGCAAGACGGTAATTGAAGGCGTGGACCATCACGAAAACCGCCACGAGCGCGGCGACAGCAGCGAGCGGGGTTGTAATGCCCAGTAAAGCCGTCCTCCCTGACAGGAAGACTAGGTGAATGTTGCCTAGATACATCGTCATGAACACGAGACCGATTGCAGCCGCGGCCGCCGCGTGTAAGAACTCGGCTGACGCAATCTCAGGGCCCGCAACGAAATCCGCGACGGGCGGTAGGAGGGCAACGAATCCAGCTGAAATTAGGAGAACTACGGCGGAAATCAACCGTGTGGAGTCCCTGAGTATCCGCGGTCGCGCCGCGTCAGACGCACGGTAGATCATTGGGGTCCATCCCATGTTCAAGGCGCTCAGTACGATCATTGGCGCGGTGCCAAGTAGTAGCGCAATTTGCACCATCCCTGATGCGTCTTGACCAATCGCCACTGCCGCGAAAGTCACTAGTGCAGCTGTCATGAAGGATGAGGTGAGTTGGTGGGGCAGAGTTGGCAGGGAAATGCGATAAGCGCGAATAACCTCCGCTTTCACCCACCGGGGAC
Organism: Microbacterium sp. A93; assembly: GCF_051842835.1. Classification (NCBI taxonomy): domain Bacteria; kingdom Bacillati; phylum Actinomycetota; class Actinomycetes; order Micrococcales; family Microbacteriaceae; genus Microbacterium; species Microbacterium sp. A93. The sequence continues at coordinate 85,882 of NZ_JBPXMT010000020.1, read as the reverse complement.
GGGCAATAATGGTGGCTCGCACGATAGCGCCGATGCCAGTTACGAGATGACCAGTCGCAAGCGCCCAAAGGTAGGTGCCCGCTCCCGCTCCGAAGATCCAAATCGCGACGATCCCGAGGATTGGTGATAGAAGGGAAGAAGCGTACGAAAAGAGGACGTAGTCGGCTACACGATCGAGAGCGCGGAAAAGCGCCTGTGACAGCAGCAGCATCGCCAGTCCGACCGACGAAATTACAGGCGGTAGTAGCAATGATGCTGCGTGGCCGTCAACAAAATACCCTGCCCACAGAGGAACCGTCGTTGCAACCAGTCCGCCGACCACAACCGCGACGACGGATCCCGTAAGAACTAGGGCTGTCGCGCCGTGGGCTCGGGTTCGTTCAACGATCGCGCTACGGGTGACCGCATTTGGAAGCCCGAGCGTGAATAACGAACCGCCGAACCGAAACAATGAGATGGCGATTGCCACCACTCCGTACTCATTGAGTCCGAGCGTGCGGATCAACACTGGAGTTACGGCCAAAGTGACCACAACTGGTGCGATCGTAGCAATCGTGTAGACACTCCCGCGCCCAACAATCGCTCGACGGATGCTTTCTGCCGCACCCTCTTGCTTGGATTTCTGGTTCACTTAGCCCCTAAACTTCGCCATCCCATAGTAATTTCCGCATCCTCGGCATGGCTCTGTCGCGCGGAGCGTACGGGTGCTGAGACAGCTAGGACGCTGGAACTCGCGGGTTATCTCACGAGCCACGGCTGGCTACCCGACAACTATAGTGGATTTCATTGGATCATCAGCAGCTTAGAGAGATCCTGTTTCCGGGCGACGTCCGGCTGTGTGGTGGCGTCTTTAGACACCGGGCGGGATCAGCTTCTGTGATTATGCCGCGTAGAGTTCGGGGTGGCCACCTCCTGGTGCGTCGCGGTCAGAAGGTGCATGGAGCGCTCCGAGAGTAGCGGCGGTTGGTGCCGTCCCATTCTCGTCATCCTGCTCGATCAGGACGTGCCCTGACTGGCGCAGGAGTGCGCGGGGTTCGGGAACATGCCGGGGACATCCATGCGGCGGTTAGTCTCGTTATCAGCTACCGCGGCGTACTGAGCGCCGCATCATCGCGGTGCGTGTCACCCGACGGTTGGCCCCGCGCCGCATCGCGTATCACCTGAGATTGCACCGCTCGACGGTCGGCCGCGTTCTCTCGCGATGCATGATGCCATTGCTGGCTTATGTTGTTCGATCCACGGGCTAACCTGTGCGCAAGCCCAAGCCGCGGCGCTATGAAGTCGCGGCTCCCGGCCATCTCGTGCACGTGGACATCAAGAAGCAGGGCCGCATCCTGGACAGTGGCAAGTGGCGGGTCCATCACCGTGGATCACGCAAGACCGAAAGGCGGGCGTCGCTCGCGGTGCCGCAAGGTACTTGAGTACTTAGCCGATGATGTGAATTCCTTCGGGCTCGATCAGGTCGCGCAGATAAACCACAAGTGGAGTCTTGCTGCAGAACAGGGCGATGGCCACTTATACGCACAACCTGATCGAATTAGCATGCACGCACATCCACATTCTTGAGGACACCCGAACGCCGGAGACGCCAAGGCTTGTCGCAGCAACTCAACAGCTATGCGGAGAGCGCCGACGAGTCCAGCTCGTGAAGCGCCGGGACGCCGCGTGCGGCCAACTGCATCGATTGCGTACTTCGATCCACAATCCGCGAAGATACCGTGAGCGATACCCTGATGAATGATTAGCGTCGCGTTCCAACTGCCGTTCGGTGCGCCGAGTAGTCGGCGCGAAACAAGTTCGGCGCCGCCTTGATCATTCGTGCGATCGACATGTGCGACGTGCGGGTCTTTGGAGTGGTCAGCGAAGTCACGCTCTCAGCGTAGACGGGTGGCTCGTGTAGCGAGTTGGTCAGCTTGCATCGGTACAGTTGAGCGTCGGAACAGGAAGCGGGGGCGCGAGATGCGACTTTCAGTTGTTGGGTGCGGTTACCTGGGTGCAGTGCACGCAGCAGCGATGGCATCGATAGGGCACGAAGTTGTCGGAATCGACGTTGATGAGCGAAAGATCGCGCAGCTCGCGAGCGGCGTAGCGCCGTTCTTCGAGCCGGATCTGCAGGATCTGTTAGTCGAAGGGCTCGAGTCTGGTCGGCTCACATTCTCGACTGACATCGCTGCTGCAGTCGGCGCTAGCGTGCACTTCGTCGGTGTCGGCACCCCGCAGCAGAAGGGTGGCCACGCTGCCGACCTGACGTATGTCGACGCAGCCGTTGACTCGCTACTCACCATACTGAAGCCCGGCGATCTTATCGCCGGCAAGTCGACAGTCCCAGTTGGCACCGCCGCGCGTCTGGCTGAACGCATCGACGGCAGCGGCGCGACGTTGGTATGGAACCCCGAGTTCCTGCGTGAAGGCTGGGCCGTCAAGGACACCATCGAGCCAGACCGTCTCGTTGTCGGAGTGCCCGTCTCAGACGGTGCGGACGGTTCCGCGCAGGGCGCACCATCTGTCGAGGGAGCGCGTGCCGCCGACATTCTGCGCGAGGTGTACGCACCGGCGGTTGCTACTGGCACCCCATTCATCGTGACCGACTACGCCACCGCCGAGCTGGTCAAGGTTGCAGCAAACGCATTTCTGGCGACCAAGATCTCATTCATCAACGCGATGGCCGAGATTTCTGAAGTTGTCGGTGCCGATGTCACTCAACTTGCGGACGCGATTGGATACGACGCGCGGATCGGACGTCGTTTCCTCGGTGCCGGCATCGGGTTCGGTGGCGGATGCCTACCGAAGGACATTCGTGCATTCGCCGCTCGAGCTGAGGAACTCGGCAAGGGCGAATCGGTCGGCTTTCTTCGCGAAGTCGACGCGATTAATCTGCGTCGTCGTGATCGAGCTGTCGCGCTGGTCGTCGCTGCCGCAGGCGGTTCGGTTTTCGAGAAGAAGATCGCCGTGCTGGGAGCAGCATTCAAACCACACTCGGATGACATCCGTGATTCGCCTGCACTGGACGTCGCGGTGCGTCTGCACGGACTCGGTGCGAATGTTGTCGTGACCGATCCGGCCGCGATCGAAAATGCGCGTCGTGATCACCCGCAGCTCGAGTACTCGGCCGATTTGGATGAAGCTCTTCGGGGTGCAGAGGCTGTGGTCGTCGTTACCGAGTGGGACGAGTACCGCCGCCAGCTCGCGCCGGAGCGCGCTGCCGCGCTCGTCAATGCGACGGTCGTCGTCGATGGGCGTAACTGCCTGGACGCCACGACGTGGCGCGCTGCCGGATGGACCTACTATGGCATGGGACGGCCCTGACCTCGATCCTTCATTGGTTGCTCGACGCCCAACTCGCCGCAGAGTGGCGCTGTTCAGAGACCTTCCACGAACCGACCGTCGGGCGCATGTTAGTCGCGAAGTGCTACCACGGTCTCACGGTCTTCGACTTGGACCAGTCGGATTCTCTTATAGAGGAGCGATGCGAATGGTTGGGAAATCCCGCGTCTCTGCGCTGCGCCAGCGCTTAACTGCAGCGAGTATTGATAACGTGCCGCTAGATGATCGCAAAGCCGCTCCCTCGGAAGGAACCCACGTGTTGCTGAAAGTGCGTAAGATCTGGCGGAACACGCGAGCGCTATTTATTTCGTGGAAAGCGATCCGAAGCGTTGGTTCGCACGGCTCAATATGCGTGTGAATGGCCGTCGTGGCTTCACTCTATGAACTCATCTGGGCAGCAACACACGCTTTAATGACATGTCCATTCGAGGTGTCCGACGTGTCGATATCGAAGATAACTTCATTCGGGGACAGAATGCATGATTCTGAGTGAAATTCACAATCATTCAGGTGACGGTGATGCACATACCCCTATGTCACGAAACTAATCGAACGGCCTGTCAAGATCGGGCGTAACGTTTGGCTTGCGTCCGCGTCATTATTTTTGATGGCGTGATGATTGGTGATGGTGCCATCATTCAGGCCGGGAGTATCGTGGAATACGCCATTCCACCGCTCGCGATCGCCTTGGGCATCCTGCGAGAGAGTTTACCCGGCGGGATGAAGAGCACTATAAAGCTCTCGATGCTGCGGGGAAATACACGTAGTGTACGAACGACGGGCAGCGGCACGATGACGGCGTTTCGATCCGATTAGCGGCGCGTTGCACCGACTCGGTGAACTCCGCATCATTGCATTCGGACACTGGACACATAGCTGCGCACGACTTACGCCACCATTGAGTCTGACGAGACCTAGCAAGTCGAGGTGTTCGGCGCGGAGGGTGACTGTCAACGACGGGTTAATGCTGACCCCTCCGAGGTCCTTGGTGGTGTTTCAACGGCATATTGGCCGGAGATCCGCCGTTCGCAAAAGACCGAGGGCATGCCGATCAAAGCGATCGTCAAGGCTCTCGGAGTAGCGCGGGACACGGCGCGCGCGGCGTTGGCGTCGGACACCCGGCCGGCGTAACAACGGCCGTCGAGGGGTTCGTTGGTCGACGCGGTCGAGCCGGAGGTTCGGAACCTGCTGCGGGGGATGCGAAGATTCCGGCGACTGTGATCGCGGAACAGCTCGGGTGGGCGCACTCGATCACGATCCTCAAGGATCGTCTGCGGATGATTGGTCCCGAGTACGCCGGAGGGATCCTGCGTACCGGCTGGTGCATGAGCCGGGCCAGTCAGCGCAGTTTGCTGATCCCGTTCATCGCCGTTTTGACTCTCATCGTGCGGTGGCTGAGCTAACGATTCTTCGGGACGCCGATGGTGAAGTTAGGTCGCTCGCTGCCCGCCGGGAAGACCCCTGCGGTCGTTCCGGCGCGGTCAGAGTGAACCCAAACAATTGGCAACTCTGCCCCCGTGGAACGTCAGGTCGACAACGCGGCGCCGCCTTGCTGGTTTAGCCGAGGATACCCTCGGACGTTGGGCCGAAGTGCACATAGTCGGCGACCAACTGCGCGGCGATGCCGACCGGTCGCGCCCGGACGCCGATCTTCACGATCCTCTACTTGGATTCCAGCAATATTCTGAGAGCCTCACCAGACGGTGAGTCCGCCGTCGACGATCAAGTTCTGCCCGCTGATGTAGGTCGCTCGATCAGAGGCAAGGAACGCGACGGCATCGGCAATCTCGTTCGGCTGTGCCATGCGTCCCAACGGCACTCGCGCTGAGTAACGCTCTACGAAGGTGTCGTTCTGCCCGCTGAAGACCCCACCTGGCGTCACCGCGTTCACTCGGACATTCTGAGCACCCCAGTAGGACGAGAGATACTTGGTCAATCCCCAGAGAGCGGCTTTGGACGCGCTGTAGATTGCCGGGGTGTTGATCGCGCGCCCTAGATACTCAGACCCTTCGTAGATTCGCTGATCCGGTGCGACGATGCCGTAGATCGACAGGATGTTGATGATGCTTCCGTTGCCGCGGTCGGCCATTGGCTTCCCGAAAACCTGTGAGCAGACCATTGCACTGTTCACGTTGATATTCATTACCTCGTTCCAGTCACTCAGCGGGAACGTCTCAAACGGCTCGAAGAAGTTCTCGGACTTCCCTGCTGCCGCATTGATCAGCACGTCAACTTGACCGAGTTCAGCCTCAATACGCTCGCGGATGGACTGCACCTCTGACGGCGACGTCACATCGGCTTGGTACCCCTTTAAAGTTCCCAGCGAACCAAGCCTGTCGACCGTTTCCTTCAGGAGATCCGGGTTGCGATCGATGATCGCCAGCGTATGACCTTCAGTAAGAAGCCGCTCGGACATACGCGAGCCGAGGATGCCTGCGCCGCCGGTCAAGACGGTGGTTGATGTACTGTTCATGACTGCTCCGAATCTGAAACACGATTGCGCAAAATGTTCTCGACGAGCACCCAGTCCATTTCATGGTCTATATCGATAGAGCGTTCCCTGGGCATCTCGAGTAAACGCACGTTGCCAGTCCACAGCCCCTTCGAGAGGGTGTTTCTCCACCAGCAATAGATGGACGCGTTCATAGCGAAAACTGGAGGCGCTGCCTGCCGTCCGGCAACGGTGGTGGCGGGAGCGCAGACGAGTCCAAACTTTCCATCACCCTTGTCTTCAACCATGTTGAAGTAAGGGTTCTTGTCCGAAAGATAGCCGGTAATAACTACATCTGTGGTGTCGTTGAGGAGCGCGGCGGCATCCACGATGTCCGACACGGACCGCAACGGTGACGTTGGATCGAGATCAATGATGCGATCGACTGATACGCCGGATTCTTCAACCGAGTTGACCAGGTGCTCGATCACCGGAATCTTCGGAGCGGTGTCGGTCGCTAGATAGGCCGGACGCATCCCTAGGACTTTCGCCCCTGCCTGCACCGATGCCTCGGCGATTGCTTCGGAGTCGGTAGAGACGTAGACGTCATCAATGACTGCGGATTGGAGGGCCTGTTCGATCGTGTGGGCGATCAACGGTCGTCCTAGCAGCAGCCGAGCGTTCTTCCCTGGAACGCCCTTTGAACCGCCGCGTGCGCAGATGGTGGCGATGGTGTTCATCTGTTGGCCTCTTTCACGCGCACAGCAAGATCCATGGTACGAAGTCCCTCTTCCAAAGATTGGTCAGTGTCGGTGCCGGTCTGGATTGCGCGCACAAGTTCTGACATCGCACGAACGTAAGTCGATGCCACATCAAAGTCCTCGGGACCGGCGCCAAGTTCATGGCTGCCGTGCGCATCTGTGTGGGTGAGCGTTGCACGTCGCATGTCCCACGTGAGTGTTCCATCATCGCCGACGAATGAATACCGTCGGACTACGGTTCGGGACACATAATCGAGACTGATCACGGCAAGCGGACCTCCGCGGCGAGACAGGAGAATACCTGCGGTGTCCTCTGAATCGATCTCCAGCCCTGAGCGGGTGCCCAGATCAGCCTGAACACGATCGAAGTCCCCGAGTAACCAGCGGGCCGCGTCGATCTCGTGAATAAGGTCGAGCACGACACCCCCGCCCAGGGTGCTCTGTGCACTGTAACTTGTCCGGTAATCACGGCCGGGCCGCCAATCTGGCAGCCACTGACCGGCCTCGAACTGCGCGCGTGCGACTGTACCGATAAGACCTGTTTGCAACGCTGCGCGCGTCTTCTCGAGGGACGGGAGAAAACGAAGATTGCAACCAACCATTGAGGGGGCGCGGTATTGAGTTTTAGATACCAAATCACGAACCCGTGCCAGCTCCTCGGCCGTCGCTACGACGGGCTTCTCGAGGTACATTGGCGTCTGCGCAGCCATCAGCTCAGGGAGCACGGCGATGTGGTCGGAAGTCGCTGAAGCGACGATCGCAATATCGATCCCCTGTGCGATGGCTTCAGCGGGTGAGTCGACGAACTCAGCGATCTCGGGGGCAACGTCTGACGCGTGACTGCGCGGGCGCTGCATGATGAACTGCGCGTCGGGTACAACGGCGGCGAGATTGCGAATGTGACGTTGGGCAATTGACCCGTGGCCGACAATATAGGCGCGCACGTGCGGGTTCCGTCCTTTTCGGCTTGTGTCGCCGACCGGCGGCGATCCTATGTTCAGTACCATTATCCCTGTGTCTATACCCACATCTGCCCGCGGACGTCATTACGTTGTGCTCGGCGCCGGCGGGCATGCTGCGAGTGTGCACGACGTCATCGACAGTGCGGGCGGGCAGGTATTGGCGTTTGTCGCTCATGAGACGGTAGGCCGGATGCGGGCCGCGGTCGTGACGGAGACGGAGTACAGCGCGTCGGACGCGCTGGCACTCGCTAAGGCTGTCGTTGCGATCGGTGACAACAGGCTCAGACTTCGAGTGCAGAGCACGATTGAAACTTCTAGGATCGCGGAAGCGGTGATTGCCTCCTCCGCATCGGTGGCCTCCGATGTGGAGATCGGGGCGGGAACAGTGGTGCATCATCATGCGCACGTCGGTCCGCGCTCCTCAGTCGGGACCAGCGTGATCATCAACACCGCTGCCATCGTCGAGCATGATTGTGTTGTGGAGGATGGCGTGCACATCGCCCCGGGCGCAACGTTGCTCGGTGCGGCGCATATTGAAAGAGCGGCATTTATTGGCTCTGGCGCCCGGATTCTGCCTGGTGTCCGCGTCGGCGAAGATGCAGTCGTCGGTGCAGGTGCTGTTGTGACACGAGATGTTCCCCCCAAGACCACGGTGACGGGCATACCTGCTCACACCAAACACCACGAAGCGGAGCATGATGGCTGACCTCAAGCTGGCAGTGAACGATGGCGACGATGTGATCGTCATTGCAGAAGCGGGAGTGAATCACAACGGTGACCCCGAGCTCGCACACCAACTCATCGAGATTGCGGCCGACACCGGAGCGGACTTCGTCAAGTTCCAGACGTTCGATCCCAGTCGACTCGTCGCTCCGGATACGGACGCGACGCCGTATCAGCGCGCGCGCGGCGCCACCAACCAGAGCGACCTTCTTGCTGCTCTGGCGCTGCCGCGCACCGTCTGGGTGGAGCTGCGCGATCACGCTGCAAAGCTTGGTATTGGCTTCCTCAGCACCCCGTTCGATCTCGGCAGCGCTGAACTGCTCATCGACCTCGGAGTAGATGCCCTCAAGGTGTCATCTGGCGAACTCACCAACTTGCCGTTCCTCAGTGAGCTCTCCTCGTTCGATGTCTCGATGCTTGTGTCAACCGGCATGGGCAGCGAAGAAGAGGTCATCGCGGCGGCCAACGCGTGCGCGGACGCCCCGTTCCTGGCAATGTTCCACTGCGTGTCGGCCTACCCCGCGCCGGTCGAGCAGTGCAACCTCCGGGCCATTCCCGCGCTCGCAGAACGGTTGGGAGTTCCGGTTGGCTGGTCCGACCACACGACGGGAATTGAATCCGCGCTCGTTGCTGCGGCGCTTGGCGCAAGGCTGTTCGAGAAGCATTTCACGATCGACCGCACCATGGAAGGCCCTGATCACGTCGCGAGCCTTGAGCCGCGTGAACTGGCGGACTATGTGGGCGGGCTCAAGCGCATTCCGTCTCTCCTCGGCGACGGCAAGAAGCGGCGGATGCCAGCCGAGGAAGAGAACGCAGGACTCGTACGCCGTTCCTGGCACGCCGCATCCGACCTCCCGGCAGGGCACACGCTGACCTCGGAAGACCTTGTCGCATTGCGACCGGAGAGCGGAATCTCGCCGATCGTTGACATCGTCGGCCGACGGCTGGAGTACTCGGTCCCTGCGGGAACCTCGGTCACCGAGGGCAGCCTGTCTCGATGAAGGTCGCGGTATTCGTCGGCACTCGCGCAGATCTGGGACCCCTGGACCCGGTGATCGAGGCGCTCGATCGCGCGCCCGACATCGACGTGGATGTGTTGTGCGGAGTCGCATATGGTGCGAGCGATCTTGAAGCGCATCTGGCGAACGTCGAGTATCAGGGGGAGGTGCGCGAGCTCGCAACGCCGATGACGGCGATCACCGCGGACTCCATGTTGCAACAGGGAGCGCGGGTGACGGAAGGGTGCCAGAAGCTCTTCGAAGCGGCCGGATACGACACCCTCGTTGTGTTGGGCGATAGATGGGAGCTGCTCTACATCGCTCCGGCAGCATTGCTGTACGGCATCAAGATTGTGCACATTCACGGTGGCGAAGTGACTGAAGGGGCGATAGATGAGCGTGTGCGGCACGCCGTCACCAAGCTCGCTGATGTTCACTGCGTCGCGTCTATCGACGCCGCTAACCGCGTGCGACAGATGGGCGAGCCCGACGATCGCATCCATGTGACGGGCGCCCCCGGGCTTGACCGTCTGGTCTCCGTAGCCCCGTACAGCGAACTGGAGCTCGAGGCAGTGCTCGGGCGAGAGATCCAGCGCCCACTCGGTCTGTTCACGTATCACCCGCCGACGGCAGTCGCCGGGGTGTCGCTGGGTACATGGGTCGCCGATGCGCTGGCGGCATCTCTTGAGCATTTCGGGACGCTCATCGTGACTGACCCAGGAATTGATGAAGGGCGAGAGATCATTCTCGACACCCTGGACAAGGCGGCCCAGAGCGATAAACGCATCGTGCGCGTGCAGTCGTTGGGACGGCATTACCCTCGCGTTCTCGCGGCGGTGGATGCAGTCGTGGGTAACTCGTCATCAGGCGTAATCGAAGCTGCCACAGTGCGTGTGCCAGCAGTCGACATCGGCAGCAGACAGGAGGGGCGTCTGCGAGCAAGTAGTGTTTTACATGCTGACGATTCGTTTGCCAGCGTCGACGCCACCGTGCGGTCGGCCCTCGCGCAGAACCTGCGAGAGGTTGATGTTGTGAATCCATACGGTACCGGAGACGCTGCGCTTCGAATCGTTGACGCGATTCGGGATTCGCAACGAATGCCGTTCGGCAAGAAGTTTCAAAACCAGGGGGATTACGATGGTTGACGCAGTCGAAGCATTTTGCGCACCAGCTGACGCAACGATCCTTGAGGCACTGGCAGTCATCGACCAGAGCCGCGGCGAATTGTGTTGCCTTGTCGACGGCGAAGCCAGGCTCGTCGCGGTATTCACGGACGGCGACGCTCGACGAGCCTTGCTGGGAGGTGCCGCGCTGACCGATGGTGCTCGCGCCCACGGGAGTTCGAAGCCTCGTGTCGTGCCGCCAGGAACCGACCGAGCGCACGTGCTCGATCTGATGAAGTCCCTGCGCCTGTCGTCGATACCCGAAGTCAGCGACGATCGCCGCATTGTCGCCATACACACGCTCTCAGACATCGTGGGGGCACCGCGTCTCTTGAACCGGGCCGTCATTATGGCGGGCGGAAGGGGTACTCGACTTGGCGCGCTCACCAAAGACACCCCCAAGCCATTGATGACTGTGGCTGGTCGCCCGATCATCGAGTGGATCATTCTTAGGCTCGTCGGCGCCGGCATCACGCGAATCTCAGTAAGCGTGAACCACATGGCAGACCAGATCATCGAGCGGCTCGGCGATGGTCACGCGCTCGGATGCACGATTTCCTATCTGCAGGAGGACGTCTCGAACCCTCTCGGAACGGCCGGATCATTGACTCTGCTGCCGGAGGTTGAGACGGCCGTCGATGCGCCGCCAATCATCGTGCTTAATGGTGACCTGATGGTGGAGTTCGATGCGCACGCACTGTTGCAGCGCCATGAGTCCAGCGGCGCGGCGATGACGATGGGCACCAAGACCTACCAGCATTCGGTTCCATTCGGAGTGGTGGAGGTCGACGAGGAACGCCGCGTCACCGAGATCGTGGAGAAGCCCGATCTGACAGTTGAAGTGAACGCCGCCGTCTACTGCATAGATTCGGGACTGGTTCGTCAGCTGCCTCACCGACAGCCGAGCACGATGCCGGAGCTAGCGCAGAAATGTCTGGACAACGGATCGACCGTCGGCGCGTGGCCGATTGCGTCGGAATGGATTGATGTCGGCACGCCGGGTGATCTGGCGCGTGCAAAAGGAGAGGTATGAACATGGTGAGTCCTGAGACTGATCTCGCAGGCAAGAAGGTACTGGTCACCGGAGCGGACGGATTCATCGGCTCGCATGTGGTGGAACGGCTGCTCGGTTACGGTGCAGAGGTTACGGCCTTCTGCATGTACAACTCGTTCGGTGCACACGGTTGGCTGGACGAGTCGGACGCGTTCAAAACCGCGATTCGCGCGGAGCAGGCACACGCCGTCTTGGGCGACATTCGAGATGCCGAGCATGTTTCGAGCACCGTTGAGGGTCACGACATCGTCTTGCACCTGGCTGCACTAATCGCCATTCCTTACTCGTATTCCGCCCCGCGCTCCTACGTCGAGACGAACATTGGCGGAACGCTCAATGTTCTCGAGGCAGTGCGCAAGCACGGCGTGCAGCGCATGGTGAACACATCCACATCCGAGGTATATGGAACGCCGGATTCTGTGCCGATCACCGAATCTCACACCCTGAAGGGCCAGTCTCCGTACTCGGCCTCGAAAATCGGCGCGGACAAGATGGCCGAGTCGTATGCGCGTTCATTCGAAACGCCAGTCATCACTCTCCGGCCGTTCAACACGTTCGGCCCACGCCAGTCGGCACGCGCTGTCATCACCACGGTGCTCTCACAACTGCTCGCGGGAACGAAGACACTGAGGTTGGGTGCTCTCAGCCCGAAGCGCGACTTCACCTTCGCCACAGACACCGCTGAGGGGTTCGCCCGAGCAGCGATCGCTGATCTCGCGCCTGGCTCGGTCGTGCAGCTCGGAACGGGGCGCACCGTATCCATCGGCGAGTTGGTTGACCTGTGTAAGCAGGTCACCGGCAACGACGCAGTCATCGAAACTGATGAGGATCGCATTCGCCCGGAGGGATCTGAGGTCGAGGTGCTGCTGTCGGACCCTGCAATGGCAAAGGACCTGCTGGGTTGGTCTGCTGGGACATCACTGGAAGATGGTCTCCGCGAGACAGCCGAATGGCTAAACGGTCGTGTCGATGCCGAGGTCGCTGGGCGGTACCACACATGAGTATTCCCCTTTCGGAGCCCAACCTCGGACCTGCCGAGACGGCACACGTTCTCGAAGCGTTGCAGACAGGCTTCGTGTCTTCGGTGGGCGCCGCGGTCGTCAAATTTGAACAAGACTTCGCTAAGCGCGTCGGTCGTAAGCATGCGATTGCGTGCTCGAACGGCACAGCGGCCCTGCACGTGGCTTTGCGTCTAGTGGGCGTTGAAGCGGGCACTGATGTTCTCTGTGCTGACTTCACGTTCGCGGGTTCAGGTAACCCGATCGCGTACCTCGGGGCCAACCCCGTCTTCATCGATTCCGAACGCGAGACATGGAACCTGGATCCAGAGCTCGTCGTTCGCGAAATTGAACGCCGAGCGGCCGCGGGTGAGTCGCAGCCGTCAGCCGTCGAGGTCGTGCACGTGCTCGGGCAACCTGCGCGGATGGAAGAAATCGTAGACGTCTGCGAACGCTACGGAATTCCGATCGTTGAAGATGCGGCCGAAAGCCTGGGGGCGGAATGGTCGACTGGCCGCTACGCCGGCGTGCACACGGGCGCGGTCGGTATCATCGGCTGCTTCTCCTTCAACGGAAACAAGATCGCCACCACAGGCGGTGGTGGCATGCTCGTCACCGACGATGACGAGCTGGCGCGGCGCGCTCGACACCTGACTACCCAAGCCAAGGTTCCCGCGATCGGATACCTCCACGATGAGGTCGGTTACAACTACCGCCTTACCAACCTGGCCGCAGCTCTCGGCAATGCCCAGCTCGGGCGGCTGGACGAGTTCGTCGCATCCAAACGGCGCATCGCCAACGCCTATGACGAAGCATTCGCGAATCTGGATGTCGTGCTGCCGCCTCGGGTCGAGGGACTTGACTCGACGTATTGGCTGTATTCGATCCTCGCCAAGAATGAGGCGGAGCGCGACCGGCTGCTCGCACATTTGGAGGCGAGCGGAGTCGGAGCACGTGCGCTCTGGCGGCCGTTGCATGCTCAGCCTGCGTATGCCGGCTCAGCGCACATCGGAACAGGAGTGGGGATGGAGCTGTTCGAACGAGGTGTCTCGCTGCCCAGTTCGACTCACCTGACTGTGGACGATCAGGAAACGGTCATCAAAGCCGTACGAGACTTCTATGACGGAGAGCTGGTCTAGTACAACGCCCGTGCTGCGTCGCTGTTGCGCGGCGGTTGACCACAGCTACGGCGGCTTCGTGTGCTCCTAGCGCACGACTACTCAGCCGAAGAATGATTCTCGACCCCACGGAGGAAGACAAATGCCACGGCGGCTGACAAAGAAAGCTCTTATTCTGCTCATCAGCGGTGCGCTAGTCGTAGTCGGCGGGGGAGTATTCGCGGCTGCAGTCGTGATGAGTCAACCAGTCCCGGAGGAGCCGGCCGAGGTAATGCCGCGTGCCGGGGTGCACGCCGAGTTCCCTGAACGTCCTGTCGAGATACCGCGCGTCGCATCTGCTCGGGCCTCCGTCGACGGTTGGAATCTCGCGGCGCGTACGGTGGTTTCTGCCGTGCTTCCTGAAGTCGGGAATGCTGCGGATGGGGCAGTGTCGTTGCGGATTGATGCCCCCGTAGCCGATCCGGGCGTCATCGCAGCGAGTGCGCCAATCGTGCTCGCTCCCGAAACTGAGTACACGTTGACTGCGTCTGTTCGGCTTCTCGGCGAGTACCGAGGAGCGTCGGGGGTCGAACTGGCGGCTGGGGGGAGCCGATTCCAGCTACCTGACCTGAACGCTGAATGGGAAACGGTCGAGTTCAGCTTTACTACGCCAGTTGAACAGGCCGAAGGAACACTTGATGTAATCCTCACGACCGTCGCGCGGGGCTTCGGACTCGACAACATCGTGATCTCGGCCGCAGGTGGTGACAACCTCGTAGCAAACCCCTCTTTCGAGCAAGTTCAGGCGCCCCAAGGCATCGTGAACGACTCGCTGATCCTGTCGACGGAGACCGCGTCGCTTGCTGTCGTGGTTGCTGAAGGCACTTCGACTTGGTCCGCGACATCATCGTCAGGCGGGGATCCGATCACCGGAAGCGCGGTCCTCAGCGGAGGGCTCGCCGCAGTTCCGCTTGATGGCCTTCCGCAGGGGCATTACGCGCTGACATTTACTGACTCGGTCGGGTTCGCTATATCGACGAATATCGCAGTACTGGACAACGATGGGCTGTATGTTCCGCAGGACGCGCGTTTCGGCGTTGCGACACACGTTGAGCGTGTCGGGTTCGATGGAGCAGGTGTCATGGCCTCGAGCCTTGGCTTCAGCGAAGCCCGCAATGACGTGACATGGTCCGCGGCTGAAACAGCCGCTGGGGAGTATGACTGGAGCAATACGAAGTATCCGGCCGCATTCGCGGAGCTGCACTCAAACGGAGTTAAGCTCCTAGCGCTCGTGGTTTACGGTAACAAGCTTTACGGGAGTCAACGCACACCATCGACGCCAGCGGCTGTCGAAGCGTATGGACGCTATGCGCTAGAAATCGCACGCACTTATGACGTCGTGGGCCTGGAAGTATTTAACGAGTTCAATCATCGCGACAGCGACGCATCATGCGGCAAATCAGCAACGTGTTATCTGCCGTTGCTAGAGTCGGTGCACCGACAGGTCGATGTAGAATTCCCGGATCTCCCGATCGTCGCGGGTTCCACCGCCTATTACGATCGCGATTGGTTCATCAGCCTGTGGCAGAACGGCGGGCTGGAATACACCGATGTCGTCAGCTACCACCCGTACGAGGCCTGGCGTGATCGTGCCCCCGACAGCCTCGGCCCGATCATCCAACAATCCCACGCCGACATGCAAGAGCAGGGCGGGGCGGACAAGCCAGTGTGGATCACCGAATTCGGCTACCCCACGCACAACCCCGGTGGCGTCGGCATCATGGAACAGGGGCCATGGCTGATCCGGACCGAGGTGACTTCGATCGCCGCGGGCACCGAGAAGTTCTTCTGGTACGACCTCGTCAATGATAAGAACGAGCCGGCCGCGGGCGAGGCAAACTTCGGTCTGTTCGAACACAATCCGCGATCAAATGTGCTCGCTCGCTCGCCCAAGCCTGCAGCATTCGCTCAGGCACTAGTGATCTCGCAGATCAGCGGACTTGCTTTCACCGCTGATGAGTCTGACGAGGCTTCGACAGTTAAGGTGTTCGGCGACGGGGATGAAGAAACTCGCGTCGCGTGGGCTCCTGGGGGTGGCGCCGAACGCGTTGTGACCAGTGATGTGCCTTTGAGCGTCGTCTCGATGAGTGGCGCGACGCAGGTCATCGAGTCGATCGACGGCCAGGTCACGGTGCCACTGAGTGATCTCCCTGTATTTATTAAGAAGATGGGTGAGCTTCCCGAGCTGGAGTGACATAGCGGGATCCACGTCAGGTGAGGCTCAGGGCACAATCGGTACAATTCATCCATGCCCCACCATTCCCGAAGAGAAGCGCGTGAAGCCGCGGCTCTTCAGAACGACGCGTCCGACGTCTCTCGTCGAAAATCTCGAGGGAAACGAGGCCGCACGACATGGCTGATCGTCGGCATCGTCCTCATCGTGTTGCTGCTCGCAGCATGCTGGGTAGGGTTCCGTGCTCTGACCGTGAAGAACGAGCTCGAAGACAGTCAGCAACTCATCAGCGACCTGCAAGAAGGCGCTGACGTTTCCGCGACGATCGAGGCATTAGGCGGACACGCCGAATCCGCGGCATCCGCAGCATCTGACCCGGTCTGGGCCGTGCTCGAATGGGTTCCGTTCGCCGGCGATAATCTGCGCGCCGTACGCCTGGCCGCACAGTCGCTCGACGTACTCGTGAACGACGTTGCCAAGCCGGTTCTCGGCGCAGCTGACGGACAGCTCATCCCAGAGCTCCTTTCGGTGGCTCAGGCGCAGAGCGAACGGGTCGGCAAGCTGGCGGACGAGACGGCGGCCGTTCAGAAGTCGCCCGCACTCATAGGACTGGTCAAGGATGGAGTCATCCAGGTCGCCGACGTCACCGCGGCCGCGGCGCCGGCAATGGAACTGCTGCCGACGCTTCTCGGCGCTGACGGGCCGCGCAACTACCTGCTCGTCTTCCAGAACAACGCCGAGTCGCTTGCTCTCGGTGGTAGCGCAGCATCTCAGACCATCGTGCACGTCGACAACGGCCAGATCTCGATGGGAGCACAAGGCAACAGCGGCGGCTACAAGAACGGCACCGCCGTCGACGTCGAGGTTCCGCAGAGCGCGACCGACCTGTACACGAGCTACCTGGTCGACCACATCAACACCAGCATGAGCCGCCCCGACTTTCCGACGGCAGCGCAGATCATGCGCGCCTGGTGGCAGCGCGATATCGCGCCAGACCAGATCGACGGCGTCATCTCCATCGACCCGCTCGCGCTGTCGCGCATCCTCGTTGCAACCGGACCGATCGAACTGCCGACGGGTGACACACTCAGTTCTGACAACGCGGTGTCGCTGCTGCTGAACGAGGTCTACAAGCGGTGGGACAGTTACAAGCATCCTGAACTCGTCGACGGCTTCTTCGCCGCGGCAGCCGGCGCCGTCTTCGACAAGGTTGCAACGGGCAGCTTCAACATCAAAGATATGGTGTGGGCGATCAGCGAAAGCGCCTCGCAGGGAAGCATCCTCGTCTGGAGCGACGAGGCAGCCGTCACCGAGGCGATCGCGGGCTCGCGGGTCAGCGGCATCCTGCCGACGGACAATGTCGACAGCACTACGGTCGGTGTGTTCTTCAACAACAGCAACGGCTCGAAGATCGACTATTACACCGAGACGGCTGTGTCGGCGGGGGCAGTCTGTGAAGCTGACAACGCTACCTTCAGGGTGGACGCGTCGATTTCGCTGCCGATCTCGCAGCAGCAGGCAGACGACTTGCCCCGATATGTGCAGAGCATGACCTATGGTACGACCTTCCGCGACTGGATCTTCGTCTACGGTCCTCCAGGAACCACGCTCGTCGACGCCACCGTGAACGGCGAGAAAGCCTCAGTGATGGCCCGCGATATCGACGATCTCGGGCGTCCGGTTGTGGGGTTCGAAGCGTGGTTCGACCCCGGCCAGCAGGTGAGTGTGAACGCGACGTTCACCGGTCAGGGCGAGTTCGGTCCACTCGCGGTGCAGACGAATCCGATGATTCGCGGAGCCGCTCCGGTGGTTACGGACGGCTGCGCCAACTGAATCGGGCAGGCGTGCCCATCTCTGGGTAGATACCGAGTGGGTTAGAATAACTCCGGTTCTGTGTCGACGCTGGGGAATTTCCAGTGCGACCAGAGGCGATCGGACGAGGGGGTGATCTGCATAGTTGTAGATACTGTGCAGACGCACGCAGCGGGGGCTGAACGGGTGGAGAATTCGGCAGGGATGCCAGCCGTTCGACCACGACGCGGCGTGTGGCCGCGACGCTACGCGAGTCGGCTCTTCTACAGTGACCTCCTCGTGCTGGTCATCACCCTGGTAGGGGGATGGCTGCTCGTGAGCCCCGGAATCTACTCCGCCGTCACCTGGTCAGGCGGGCCCAGGCTCTCCTACGGTGCCGCGCTGGTGATCATCGGCGTGATCTGGTTGCTCGGCCTCGACGCGACCGACAGCCGCGATCGTCACATGGTCGGCCAGGGCATCCTCGAATACCGCCGCATCGCCGACGCTACGGTCGCCGTCTTCGCGATCACCGTCGCTCTCGCGTTCTTCCTCGGGATGAATCTCTCCCGTGTGCTCGTCGCCGTGATCTTCCCGGTTGGACTGCTGCTGCTCGTCCTCTCGCGCTGGCTCTGGCGTCAGTGGCTACGGGGCAAGCAGAAGAAGGGACTCTATCTGCATCGGGCCGTGCTCATTGGCGAGCCCTCGAAGGTGAAGCATGTCGCCAAGCAGATCAGGCGAACCTCGGGCAGCGGCTACCAGATCGTCGGCGTCATTACCAACGGAGTGCCGTCAGAGGGCATCCCCGATCTGAATGTGCTCGGCGACATTGCCCATGCCGAGACAGCCTTGGATGACGCGAACATTGATGCGCTCATCATCGTCGGCTCCGATGACCTCGACCCAGACACGATGCGTCGCCTCGGCTACGCGGTCTCTGATCGCGATATCCAGCTCATCATGGCGCCGGCGCTCACTGACATCGCCGGCCCCCGTCTGCACAACACTCCGGTCGCGGGGCTGCCTCTCGTACACGTCGACTTCCCTCGCATGGAGGGAGCCAAGCGCTTCCTCAAGCGCACATTCGACATCGTCGGCTCCTCGCTTTTGCTGCTGCTGCTATCGCCGGCGTTCCTCGCCACAGCGATCGCAATTCGCGTTGACGGGCCGGGCAAGATCTTCTACCACCAGGAGCGCATCGGCCGCGGTGGTCGCCCCTTCGGGATGCGCAAGTTCCGCTCGATGGTGGCCAACGCCGACGACCAGCTCGCCAGCCTGCTCGACCTGCAGGGCAACAGTGACACGCCGCTGTTCAAAGTGAACGACGACCCCCGCATCACCAAGGTCGGACGCTTCCTGCGCAAGCACTCCGTTGACGAGCTGCCTCAGCTCATCAACGTGCTCCGCGGTGAGATGAGCCTGGTCGGGCCGCGCCCGCAGCGCGACTCCGAAGTGGCGCTCTATGACGACATCGCCTACCGGCGCCTGCTCGTGAAGCCTGGTATGAGTGGCCTCTGGCAGGTGAGCGGCCGCTCCTCCCTGTCGTGGGAGGAGACGATCCGGCTTGACCTTTACTACGTCGAGAACTGGTCGCTCACGCAGGACATCATCATTCTGTTCCGCACCGTGCGCGCAGTCGTCGCGCCGGGCGCATCCGCGCACTGACTCCTATAGCGACCGGTAGCCGAGGCGCTTCTTTGCTTGAGCGACCAGCTCATCTGCGAGGGTGTCGCTGAGTAGCGCGCTGAAGCTCACCCGAGAAGGGAACGACGCTACTTGCTCTGCGCGCCGGAACAGTGTCACGAGCGGCTCATTATTGATGGATGAGCGGTGGTAGAGCCCGTCAAGATCATCCCCGTGGCGCTCGTCGATCGCGCGAGCCCACGCCTGGGTCGTGTGCTTGTCGTCCATCATCATCGACGCAGCCGCGCCATCGAGCACCGGCCAGTTTGTGGTGAGATCCAGTAGTACCAGCGGCCGCGACGGGATCCACGCGACAACCGTCGCACCACCCACCGAGCGGTCAATGACGCGGGTCGTTTGATACACCTCACCGAGAGCAGTGTGTGGCGTCGTTGCGGCGTACAGCACTCCGATGTCGGCATGCACGTCAGTCGGCGGCGGGTGCGGGTCGAAGCGCATGGCTGGAACAGGTCCGTATCGACGCAGCTCGTTCCAGGCAAGAGCATGAGAGCCTTCTGTGCGGAACACTCGCCACAGTGCACTCTGGAAGCTGCGCCGGTGCGCTGTCTCAAAAACGAATGCGGCTGGGGGAGTATCGGGAAGCTTCACGATTGCAAGAAGCTGTCCAGGACGCCGACCACCATCTTGATGTCGCCACCTTTCAGGAGCCACTCAATGGGGGTTACAGCAACTGAGCTTGAACCGCTATCCATGCGGAGGTCCTCTTGTGGTGTGGACATGAAGCCTTCCACCGATGCGGGGTGCATACCCTCGGGGATCGCCTCAACGATGGCGGCAAGACCCGGCAGTACCGGCTGCGTGGAGTTGCCGGTGAACTGCCACAGCGGGTAGCGGCGCTTACCTCCGGTCAGGAAGGCATACAGCAGTCCTTTGGATTGGCGGTGCCGCACGCGCGAATCGTCGATGCCGAGCATTTGCGCGACCTCGGTGGCACTGCTGGTATCCAGTAGCGAAGCCAACTGGGCCTCGCGTTCTTCGCGTGCAAGGCCGCCGCCGGCGACGTGGGTCTCTGTGTCGACGAACTCCGCGGAGGTGAACGCCCCCGACGTGATCAGGAAGTTGACCTGTTCCTGTGAGAGTGCACCGCCGCGAGGCTGACGCTTCGTCAATAGTTCAGCAGACTCATTGATGAGCATTGCCACGTCGTTATCGCGACCGCGAGCTCGGGCGGCCGTCACGAGTGCTTTGACGCTCCGAAGAATATGCACATCGTAGACGTCCGCGTCCCCGACAGTGTTGATGGTCATACTGACTCCTTCAGTGGAACCCTAAGGGCTCCGCGCACTTGACATCTTAGTTCAGATAATGCGTGCGCTCAAGGCGTGATTCGGAGGCCTATGCAGCGTGACTCTTCCGCTCCGGCGGAGAGAGAGGCAGAATAAAGATGCCGGCAGAAGCCGCCGGTGCTACGACCACTTGTGAGGGGACCCGACATGGGAATCGAAGACATCGTCAACAAGGGCAAAGACCTGTTCGAGCAGAACAAGGACAAGATCGAAGAGGTCGTCAAGAGCGAGCAGGCCGAGGACGTCAGCGACAAGGTTCTCGACGGTGTCGCCGACTTCGCCAAGAAGATCGCTCCGGGAGCCGCCGACAAGATCGACGAGATTCGCGACGGTGCCGACAAGGCCGTCGGCAACGAGTAATAGTTTCGCGAAAGGCGGCACACCTTCGGGTGTGCCGCCTTTTTTTGTGCCTGGCCATGTGATCAATTCGGTAGGTCGCGCCCGCGGAGAAATTTATGAAAGGATTAAACGATCGTTTCTAAACGATCCGTCTGGCTGTGCGGATGTGATTTCGCGTTGCGTTCTGCGCGCCGGATGAAACATACAAAGGGGCAAGGCGTGAGCTTGAAGGCGATGTACGGGTCTAAATGGCGCAAGCTCGGAGCAGGGATCGCCGCAATCGCGGTCGTCACCACAGGTCTGGTACTGCCAGCAGCAGCGTACGCCGCTGATCCGACAGCGTTGCTTGACATTCGCAAGGCGGCCAGTACCTCCGAGGTCTTGCCCGGTGACACCTTCGACTACACGATCGATGTGTCGTGCTCGAGCATCACCGACCTCGGCTGCATCAACGCGCAGCTCACCGACCCCGTCCCCGCCGAGTTCGAGATCCTCGACGTCACGGTTGAGAATGCTCCGCACGGCGCGCCTGTAATCGACGGGCAGAACGTCACAGTCCCGTTCAACGAAGACCTGGGCGGGGGAGTGCTGGGTCTGAAGGACAACACCACCGCCACGGTCACCATCTCGGTCCGCGTGCGCGCAGACCTTCCCTACGAGCTCAGCGGCGTCGAGATCCCCAACACCGCGACCGTATCGGCCGACAATGCCGCACCTAAGCCCGCCACCGCGCCGGTCGTCCCCACGATTCCGCTTGAGCTGAGCACCACGGCAGAGAAGTCGTTCGCCCCTGACCTCGCGCAGGCGGCTCCCGGAACCGAAACCACGCTCACCCTGATCGGCACGAACACGTCGAACGCCGGTGTGGATGCCCTCACCCTGACCGACCCGGTCGATCCGAGCGCCGCCGGCAGCCCCTTCGATTACCTGGCCATCACGGCCGTCGCAGAGGTCGTCTGGCCTGACGGTGCCGAGAACGTCGTGCTCGAGCACTGGGACGGAAGCACCTGGATCGAATCGGGAACCGCGACTCGCCCCGGCGCTCCTAACGCCCCGCCGAGCAGCGCAACAGGCATCCGCGTGACCTTCACCGGCGCCGATGGCGCCACGATCCCCACCGGCGCATCCGGCGGCATCATCCTCACACTCGAGCAGCGTGACAGCGTCGTCGATCTCACCTCCAGCCTCACCGTGTCGAACACGCTGCAGAGCCAGGTCGCCCTCGGCGACCAGACCGCCACAGGCACCGCTGACGCCACGTATCGCATTGTCACCGAACCCATCACTGTCGCAGCCGCGAAATCGTTCACCCCAGATGTCGTGTTCGCAGGCGGTGCCACCTCGGTCAGCCTCACCGGCACAAACGCCGGCGAGACGTCACTCGACACGCACACGATTCGCGAACCCGCTGAGGGCGTATTCGATGCGCGACTCTCATTCGCAGGCTTCACGTCCGCCGTAGTCTTCCCCTCTGGTGCGGAAACCGGCGAACTCACCTTCGTGTACCTCGACGTCACCGGCCTCGAGCGGTCCGTCGTCACGCCGCTGGTCGACGGCGGAGCATTCCCCGAGCTTCCGGCTGACTTCGCCACCTTGCGGCACTTCGAGGTCGCATTCGCAAGCACCGCAGACGGTCCGATCGTCTCGGGCGCAGAATCTTCGATCACGTTCGACGCGAACGTCGCCGAGGGACTCGACGCGGGCACCGTCATCGACAACGTCGTGCGCGTGGGCGGCACATCCGGCACGCAGACCGCACAGGATGACGCTCCCGCCGCTCTCACGATCGATGAGCGCAGCCTCGATGTCGAGACACAAAAACGCATCAGCCCCGGAACGATCTGGGGTTACGCGGGTGAGGTCGCGACACTTCAGCTTCCGACGACCCTGCTGCCCTCATCCACGACAAACGCGCACAGCATCATCGTGAATGACCCTGCCCTCGCCGAAGACGGCACCCCCGCGGCATCCGACTGGTGGGATCACTTCCGACCTACCGCCGTGACCAAGACCGACGTACCGGACGGCGCGACGCTGACCGTGCGCTATTTCGACACCAGGAGCGGCGCATGGGTGACGCTCCCCGGCGCCGACGGCATCGCAGGACCGACGTCGTTCTCGATCGACATCCCCGTCGACATTCGGGACGCGATCGGTGGCCTCCAGTTCGAGTTCATCAACGAAGACCCCGGCTTCTCTCCCGGCGCCATCGTGCAGCCGAACATCACGACGCAGCTGAAGGAAAGCCTGCCTCCGAAGCCTGAGGGCGCAGACATCTCGGTGCAGAACTGTTCCGGTGCCTCCGCCACCGCACCCGGCGCCACCGCCGGGTCGGCGACCGTAGACCCGTGCCCGGCGATCGAGATCCTCGCACCGACCCCGGGGGAGTCCGACCTTCTCGAGAAGGAATGGATCTCTCCCGCCGACGGCCTGGTGACCGCACGCTCCGGAGAGCACGCCACCTCGCGACTGCACTGGTCGACCGGTGGCCGTGGCGGCCTCGAGCAGATGGTCATCGCCGACACCGCGACAGCCGGCGGCGACATCGACGCCGGCCCCGCGGAAGCCGTCGAGGACACCACCTTCCAGGCGTTCAACCTGGTGAAGGTCAAAGCGATCACGCCGACGCTTGACCCGCTCATCGCCTATGACCGCATCACCGCGGTGCAACTGTGGAACGGCACCTCCTGGGTCGGTCTTGCGAACGCGGCCGTTCCCTACAACGGCGCACTGCCTGAGATCTCGTTGACCGCAGCCGAGCAGCAGTCCGCTCTCGGCATCCGTCTGATCGTCGAGGAATACACCGACGCGCGCGCGAACGCGACGGCGCCGGATGCCCCGTCAGCCGGCAGCGGCGTCGCCCGCTCGTTCGAGAACAACCGCGCCATTGACCTCGAATGGCAGATCCGCGACGCCAAGCGCGTGCCGACCGACGGCTCCGAGCCGGTACTCGGCAGTGAGACCTACAACACCGGCGATCAGGGCGATGTGAACAACACCGCCAGCGCGACCGGGTTCGCCGGCGGCGCCGAGCAGACACGCGACGTCGATTCCGACATCATCTCGATCCTCGACCGCCCGCTGAACGTCACGGTCACGAAGGGCTGGACAGGCGGGCCGCTCGGCGTTCCGCCGGAGGGCACACCCACGGACGGGTATCCGACCAGCCGGGTGACGGTCACGGCGAAGAACACGACGGTCGCGAAGGTCGACACCCTCAGCATCACCGATCCCGCTCCTGGCAGCGCGACCGACCCGTTCGACACCTTCGATCTGAAGGACATTCGCTCGATCTCCGTTCCCGCAGGCGCCGTGGCAGCCGAATCGGTCGTCATCCTGAGCCGTGACGGTGGATCCTCCACCACACACACCATCGCGCAGGCGACGGAACTGACGGCGGCCGACCTCGCCGACGTGACCGGCATCCAGATCGAGCACAACGGGCGCATCATCTCCACCGGTGCCTCCACGCTCGTCATGGATCTGCGTCTGCGCGCGACACACCGCAGCGATGACAGCCCGGTCACACTCGTGGACTCGCCCATCGCGAACGAGACCGAAGCCAAGGTCGTCGACCCGGGCGGCGTCAATGGCGTGCACGAGGTGACCGCCCTCGACGAGGCGCAGATCCCGCTCGCCAACCTGAACATCGATGTCGTCACGACGAAGCTGTTCAGCCCCGACACGCAGTTCGAGATCTACCTCCCGGAAGAGGACGCATACGCGACCGAGCCGTGGGACCCGATCAGGATGAACCTCACCGCGCAGCCGAGCGGCTCTGCCCGCACCGCCGTGATGACGGTCACCGACGAGACGCCGACCTTCTGGAACACGTACCGATTCGTCGGGTTCCCGTCCGTCTTCGCCCTGAAAGCGCCGATCGAGCAGGTGCGCGTCGACGCCCTTGTCGGCGGCACGTTCGAGGTGGCAGCCGACGGCTCGCTCGCCCTGAACGGCGCAAGCTGGCAAGAAGGCGCGTTCGGCGCGGCCCCGGCACTGCCGGCCGGCGTCGACGCAGATGACGTCCGCGGTCTGCGGTTCACGTTCCAGCGCGCCGACGGCTCGCAGTGGGAGAACCCGGCGAACCCGCTGCAGTCGATCCCGATCGACGTCAAGCGTCGGGCATACCAGGTGATCGACCCCTCCATGCCCGTCCCATCGAGTGCAGCCGTGAACGCGGCGGCACCTGGCGAAGAAGGCGACGAAGGCGGTGTGTTCACGAACACCGTGCAGGCGCACGTCATCAGCGCAGTCAACGGCGCGGGAGCAACCCCTCTGACGGCTGATCACGATGCCACCGCCCAGGCGTTCTACGTCGCCGGTGGTATCGAGGTCGTCACGCGCAAGACTCCGGTCGGATCGCAGGCACCGGGCAGGGTGATTCCGTTCCAGCTGACCGTGACGAACTCGGCCCCTGTGGATTCCGGGCTCGAGAAATCGATCCTCAACCCTGTGATCGTCGACACGCTCCCACTGAATGCGGACGGTGAGCCGTGGCTGATCTTCGACGAGGAGAGCACAGAACCGCACTACGCGTATGCGTACACCCAGACGGCAACACCTTCGGGGGAGAACACCCGGATGCCGATCGACCCGACGCTGATCACCCTCGAAGAGGTGGCCAACGCATCCGGCGAGATCATAGAAATGCGTTTCAGCTTCCCTGATGGCACCGTGCTGATGCCAGCCGAGACGTACGTCATCACCATCAACATGATGTTCCGCCCGGGCATCACCGCCGGCACTCAGGTGACCAACGGATTCGGCATCAGCTCAGACGAACCCTTCGAAGCCTGCAACGGTGTCGAGGGTGAAGTCGACGTCTGCGGCACCGACACGACCGTCTACCCGACGGCGACCGGCGCACTGCGCGGACAGAAGTTCGTCAAGTCCGACGACACTGAGCTCGGTGTGAACGACGTCACCAACGCGGCAAACGTCTGCGAGCCCGCGCTCGACGACTTCTACGCGGGCAACTGTGTTCCGGTCACGAAGCCTCTCGGCACCGAGACCTGGCGCGAGCGTGTCACGAACACCGGAACGCTCGAGATGGACAAGGTCGTCACGATCGACCGCCTGCCGACGCCCGGCGACCGCGGCGCGTACGTTGCGCTGCCGCGCGGTAGCGAGTGGCAGCCGATGTGGGTCGGCGCTCTGACGCCGGTGACGGATGCCGGATACCGCACGCCCGAGTCGATCGAGTACTACTATTCCTCGGCAGACAACCCGTGCACGGCGGATCTCACGCCCGGTGCGGCGTGCCCGACCGACGCGTGGCTGCCGCTGACCGACGACGTGGATCCGACGCAGGTCAAGCACATCAAGACGGTGTTCGGCTTCGAGGGGAACCACTTCCTGCCGGGCGACGTGCTCGGCTACACATTCCAGACGCGGACGCCGGCGGTTTCACCGGTGGCCAACAAAGACACGGTCGCCTGGAACACGATCGCCATTGGCGCGCAGACTGTGAACGCAGACGGCGACCGGATCGGCGACCTGTTGCCGACCGAGGGTCGACGCGTGGGAGTCGCACTGGCGACCGGACCTGTGTGGGTCGAGAAGACCACGAACGGTGAGGGTGTCTCGTTCGCGCCGGAAGTATTCCAAGTGCAGCTGCAGTGCGTCGTCGGCGCCGGCACGGACCTCGAGACAGTGCTCGACCCGATCGTGGTGACTGTGTCTGCTGACCAGATCACCGACCTGGAGCGGCAGCTTCCCTGGGGTGCGGAGTGCACGCTCGCAGATGTCGCTGGCGCGAACGGTGAGACGTCATCCGAGTCTGGTGACGCCGTCACGATCGGCCGCAACGGCGAGGTCGTTCCGGTTGCGACCGTGGCCAACACGTACTTGCTGTCGAACCTCGAAGTTTCGAAGACCGTTGTCGGCGCAACCGATCAGGACGGTGAGCTGATCGCGTACGGCGCATTCGACTTCAACGTGGTGTGCACGTTCGTCGGCGCGCAGGTCTGGGCCGAAGGCTTCACTGCCTCCCCGATGCAGTTCGAGCTTGCTGCCGGTGAGGACCGCGTTCTCGCGGGACTGCCGTCGGGAGCCGAATGCCTCGTCACCGAGACCAACGCTCAGGGCGCCGTCACGACCAGCGTTGTCGTCGGCGCGGATGGCGAGCCCATCGATGCCGGTGAGGAAGCCGGAGTCACGACGGATGCCGACGCAGACGTGTCGGTGTCGTTCACGAACACGTTCGAGCTTGGTGCGATCGCACTGACCAAGCAGGTCGACGGTGATGCCGCCGAGCTGTTCCCCGACACGACCACGTTCGAATTCGCGGTGCTCTGCGTCTACGGAGGCGTGACGGTCTACGAGACCACTGTCACGCTGACCAAGGCGGATGCCACTGGCGGAAAGATCATCACGATCGATACGCTCCCGGCCGGCGCAGAGTGCGCCGTGACCGAGACGGACGCCGGTGGTGCCAGCTCGACCGTCATCACTCCTGACACCACTGACGCCCCGGTCGCGGTCGGCACGATCGCTGAGCCGGTGCTGTTCACCGCGGCGAACACGTTCGGAACCGGCACGCTGCACGTCACCAAAGAAATCCTCGGTGAAGGTGCATCGCTGTGGGGCACGGGTCAGTTCGAAGTCACGCTTGTGTGCACATTGAACGGCGCGGATGTCATTGTGCCGGACGGTGCCACTCGCACCTTCTCGGCCGCGGACGGGCTCGAAGCCGACTACAGCTTGCTGCCGATCGGCGCCGAGTGCACGCTGACCGAGTCGAACGACGGTGGGGCTACGACCTCGCAGATCGTGGATGTGGATGGTGTTCCGCTCGAGGGCGCATTCGTCATCACCGACACCGCTGAGCCGCTGCAACTGCGCGTGCAGAACACCTTCGATATCGGCTCCATCGAGTTCTCGAAGGAGATCACCGGTGACGCCGCAGGCTACGCACCGGACGAGTTCGGATTCGACGTGGTCTGCACCGTCAACGGTGCGCAGATCGACCTCGGCGCGAACGCGATTGTGGAGCTGCACTCCGAGAACGGTTACACGCAGCGCATCGACGGCCTCCTGCTCGGCGCATCCTGTGATGTCGCAGAGCAGGGCGAGCTCGGTGAGTTCGGTGAGACCACCCGCTATGGCACTCCGACGACCCTCGTGGTCGCGATGGAGAACTCCCAGGGGGCGATTCCTGAGGAACAGATCGCGGTCATCGAGAACGAGTACGAGTACTCGGGTCTGTCGGTCACGAAGACCGTCGACACCGACGCCAGCGAGGGAGAGTTCGGCCCGTTCGACTTCACCCTCGTGTGCACCTCGGCGCTCGGTGCCCCTGTCACGTTCGACGGCGGCGTCACCGAACTGTCGTTCACGCTCAAGGGCGGCGAGACCTTCACCGCTCCCGAGAACACGATCCCGGCACGCGCTACCTGCGTGATCTCCGAGGTCGACAGTGCGGATGCTGATGGCACCGTCATCGTCGGAGACAACGTCACCGATAACGGCGATGGCACCGCATCGGTGCTCGTGGGCACGACGGTTTCCTCCGTCGAGTTCACGAACGGCTTCGACAGCGGACTGCTGACCGTGAACAAGCTCATCGACGGCGAGGGTGCAGCGCTCTTCGGCGCCGGTCCCTTCGACTTCACGGCTGTCTGCACCTACCGCGGCCAGACGCTGCTGGACACCGAGTTCATGCTCGACCCGAACGCGCAGCGCACGTTCGGCGTCTTCCCGACCGGCACCAACTGCATCGTCGAGGAGACCGCGACCGGCGGCGCCACCAGCACTGCCATCGACCCGACCGACGGGGTGGTCGTGATCAGCGCCGACGTGGATGCCACGAACGCTGTCACCGCGACCAACACGTTCTTGTTGACCTCCATTCAGGTCAACAAGACCGTGACGGGTGCGGCAGCAGGATACGCGGCCGACGAGTTCCTCGTCGACGTGGTCTGCACCGTGCGCGGCATCGATGTTCCCCTCGGAGCGGACGCGGTCGTTTCGCTCAACACGGCGAATGGCTTCTCGTACCGCGTCGACGGCATCCCCACCGGCGCATCCTGTGCGGCGACCGAGCAGGGCGAGGTCGGCGAATTCGGTGAGACCGGACGCACCGGCACCCCGGCGGACATCGCCGTGGACACGGTAGTGGATGCCACCGAGGACGTGCCTGCAGCGCAGACCGCAGAGCTCGTGAATGATTACGCCTTCTCCGGTCTGTCGATCACGAAGCGGGTGGATGCCACGGCCGATGCCACGTACGGCCCGTTCGACTTCACCCTTTCCTGCACGAGTGCCACCGGCATCCCGGTGACCTTCGACGGGGGAGTCACGGAGCTCGGTTTCGCTCTCTCGGGTGACGAGAGCTTCACGGCACCGGAAAACACCATCCCGGCCCGTGCCGACTGCCTCGTCACTGAGGTGGGCAGCACCGCGGATGGCGTGGTGGTCGTGGGTGACAACGTCACCGACAACGGCGACGGCAGTGCCCTGATCCACGTCGGTGTCGAGGCTGCGGCCATCGAGTTCACCAACAGCTTCGACGCGGGTGTGCTCGTCGTGCAGAAGGTCGTCGATGGTGCAGGCGCGAACCTCTACGGCACTGGTGCGTTCACCTTCACCGCGGTGTGCACCTACGAGGGCCAGACGCTGCTGGACGACTCGTTCGAACTCGCAGGTGGCGACCAGCGCTCGTTCGGTCCGTACCCGACGAACACCTCCTGCATCGTCGAGGAGACGGATGCCGGTAACGCCACCACCGCGACCCTCGACCCGAGCGAAGGCATCGTCGCACTCGGCGCGGGTGCGGCAGCGACGGTTACCGCGACCAACACGTTCGAGGTCTCCTCGGTCACCGTGACTAAGAAGGTCACCGGCGATCTGGACGCCGAGGGCGCGCGGGGCGTGTTCACTGTCGAGTTGCAGTGCACCGTGGGCGGCGCTTCGATCGAGATCCCGGGCGGGGAGCAGCGCATGCTGCGCGTCGAGGGCGGCTACGAGGTCACCTTCAGCGATCTGCCGAGCGGCGCGGACTGCATCATCGTCGAGACGGAGACCGGCGGTGCCCTGCGCACCTCGATCGTCGTTGCCGGCGCTGACACGGTCGACGGGACATCTGCTGATGTCACCGCGGTCGGCGATGTGCAGGTCGAGATCACGAACGAGTTCGTGAAGGATCTGCCGAAGACCGGTCTCTCGATCCCGCCGCTGCTGTGGGCGGCCATCCCGCTGACACTGTTCGCGGGGATCGCGCTGCTGCTGATCGGAACGCGACGCCGTCGCGAAGAGGTCTAATCGACTGAGCGAGTATAGGGCGGGTGCGAGTTTCTCGCATCCGCCCGTTCCTCTCCCATAAGCGTTGTCGCTTCCCATAGGATGGTCGGAGCCGCCTGGGGATCTTGCGGCCGAGTTCGTCGAAGGGGTTCGGCGAACTGCACTGCACGGCTGGGGTCGTGCTGATTACTGGGGAAACGATTTGGGGATCATCGTGCGTTGTGCGCCGTCTCGGCGCCCGTACTTTGTCGCGCCTGCGCGGCGAGCGATCCACCAAGCCTTCGACGAGGATTCTGGCGTCCCTTCGCGCCCGAATCCTCGTGTTCGGCGCGCCCCCTCGCGCTGAACACATTCCCCAAGGTGGGGCGAGGCATGGGGATGCTTCGCTCCACCGCCCACCCCTTGTCGCGACAGGAATCGAAGCGCGACACGCCCGGGTTTGCGTAAGTGAAATCAGGCATGGCAGAATAGACAGGTTCCACATTCCGCTGGTGCACTATGTGCGCTCGACGGATCACCATCATGGCAGTGCATAGGCGGCGTCCTCTCCTCGGAGAAGGATGCAGGGTTCTAGGCCGCGGGTGGCAGAACAGCTACCACCTCCTCACGGAGGTGCTGTCGTGCGTTGAAAGACGTGCGAAAGGCGTGAACAGCGCCGTCATGCGTCCAATGCCCCTGAGCCACCCGGCCCAGGTTGGTAAGACGCTTTATAGAGAGTGAACAGACAATGGCGGGACAGAAAATCCGCATTCGCCTGAAGTCGTATGACCATGAGGTCATCGACTCGTCGGCACGCAAGATCGTCGACACCGTGACCCGTGCGGGCGCGACTGTCGTCGGACCAGTGCCGCTGCCGACCGAGAAGAACGTCGTGTGCGTTATTCGGTCGCCCCACAAGTACAAGGACAGCCGCGAGCACTTCGAGATGCGCACCCACAAGCGTCTGATCGACATCGTCGACCCGACGCCCAAGGCTGTCGACTCGCTGATGCGTCTCGACCTTCCTGCTGACGTCAACATCGAGATCAAGCTCTAAGGATCGACATGGCTGACATCAACGCAAAGATTTCCAAGGGACTGCTGGGCACCAAGCTCGGTATGACCCAGGTGTGGAACGCGGATGGCAAGATCATCCCCGTCACCGTCATCGAGCTGGCACCCAACGTGGTCACTCAGATCCGTACCCCCGAGAAGGACGGCTACAACGCTGTTCAGATCGCGGCTGGTCAGATCGACCCCCGCAAGGTGAACAAGCCGCTCTCCGCTCACTTCGAGGCTGCCGGCGTTACGCCGCGCCGCCACCTCACCGAGATCCGCACGTCGGATGCTGCTGAGTACTCGCTTGGTCAGGAGCTCACAGTTGACGGTGTGTTCGAAGCAGGCCAGCTGGTCGACGTAGTCGGCACCAGCAAGGGCAAGGGCTTCGCCGGTGTCATGAAGCGTCACAACTTCAAGGGCGCCCCGGCATCGCACGGTGCACACCGCAACCACCGTAAGCCCGGCTCCATCGGCGCATCGTCGACTCCGAGCCGCGTCTTCAAGGGCATGCGCATGGCTGGCCGTATGGGTGGCGAGCGCGTGACCGTCCTCAACCTGACGGTGCACGCCATCGACGCCGAGAAGGGACTCATGCTCGTCAAGGGCGCCGTCCCCGGTGCTCGTGGCCGCCTCGTCTACGTCCGCAACGCAGTGAAGGGTGCCTGAACATGGCTGACTCGACTCTCGCGCTCGACGTTGTCTCGATCGATGGCAAGAAGGCTGGCTCCATCGAGCTGCCCGCCTCGATCTTCGACGTCAAGACGAACATCCCGCTGATCCACCAGGTCGTCGTCGCGCAGCTCGCGGCGGCTCGCCAGGGAACCCACTCGACCAAGCGTCGCGGTGAGGTCTCCGGTGCAGGCCGCAAGCCCTTCAAGCAGAAGGGCACGGGTAACGCCCGTCAGGGTTCTATCCGCGCGCCGCACATGACCGGTGGTGGCATTGTCCACGGCCCGAAGCCTCGCGACTACTCGCAGCGCACACCCAAGAAGATGATCGCCGCAGCCCTCCGGGGTTCGCTCAGCGACCGCTTCCGCGGTGACCGCCTGCACGTCATCGAGTCGTTCGGCATCGACGGCGCACCTTCGACCAAGAACGCCGCGAAGTTCCTCGCGACCGTTGTTACGTCCAAGCGCGTCCTCATCGTGATCGCACGCGATGACAACACGACGGTCAAGAGCATTCGCAACCTTGACCACGTGCACGTCATCACGTACGACCAGCTCAACGCGTACGACGTTCTCGTCTCTGACGACATCGTCTTCATCCAGGCCGCACTCGAGGGCTTCATCGCCTCGAAGACCGGTACAACCGAGGAGGTCTCGGCATGACCGAGCAGGCAAGCGCCCTCCAGCCGGCGTTCAACAAGGACCCCCGCGACATCATCCTGAAGCCGGTCGTCTCTGAGAAGAGCTACTCGCTGATCGACGAAGGCAAGTACACCTTCCTCGTCGACCCGCGTGCTACGAAGACCGAGATCAAGCTCGCCATCGAGAAGATCTTCGGCGTCAAGGTTGCGGGTGTCAACACGATCAACCGCGTCGGCAAGACCCGTCGCACCCGCTTCGGCACGGGAAAGCGCAAGGACACCAAGCGCGCCATCGTGACCCTGAAGACGGGCACAATCGACATCTTCACGGCAATCGGCTGATCCGGGGGATAAGGACAATAATGGCTATTCGCAAGTACAAGCCCACGACCCCCGGTCGCCGTGGCTCGTCAGTGGCTGACTTCGCTGAGATCACACGATCGACGCCTGAGAAGTCGCTGCTGCGCCCACTGTCAAAGACCGGTGGACGTAACAACCAGGGCCGCATCACGACCCGTCACATCGGTGGTGGCCACAAGCGCCAGTACCGCGTCATTGACTTCAAGCGCAATGACAAGGACGGCGTCAACGCCAAGGTCGCTCACATCGAGTACGACCCCAACCGCACCGCACGCATCGCACTGCTGCACTACTTCGACGGCGAGAAGCGATACATCATCGCGCCGAACAAGCTGAACCAGGGCGACGTCATCGAGTCGGGTGCTGGCGCTGACATCAAGCCCGGCAACAACCTGCCTCTGAAGAACATCCCGACCGGAACGGTGATCCACGCGATCGAACTCCGTCCCGGTGGCGGTGCCAAGATGGCTCGTTCTGCTGGTGCATCCGTTCGTCTCGTTGCCAAGGAAGGCATCTACGCGCAGCTTCGTCTGCCGTCTGGTGAAATCCGCAACGTCGACGCACGCTGCCGCGCAACGATCGGCGAGGTCGGCAACGCCGAGCAGTCGAACATCAACTGGGGCAAGGCTGGCCGTAACCGCTGGAAGGGCATCCGCCCGACCGTCCGTGGTGTCGCCATGAACCCGGTTGATCACCCGCACGGTGGTGGTGAGGGTAAGACCTCCGGTGGACGTCACCCTGTTTCCCCTTGGGGTCAGGCAGAGGGTCGTACCCGTCACGCCAACAAGGAAAGCGACAAGTACATCGTTCGTCGTCGCACCGCGTCTAAGAAGCGTAAGTAGGAGTAGAGAAGATGCCACGGAGTCTCAAGAAGGGCCCCTTCGTCGACGAGCACCTGCTTCGCAAGGTTGTCGTGCAGAACGAAGCTGGTTCCAAGAACGTCATCAAGACCTGGTCACGTCGGTCCATGATCATCCCGGCCATGCTGGGTCACACGATCGCGGTCCACGACGGTCGCAAGCACATCCCCGTGTTTGTCACCGAGACCATGGTCGGTCACAAACTGGGCGAGTTCTCGCCCACCCGCACCTTCCGCGGCCATGAGAAGGACGACAAGAAGGGCCGTCGCCGCTAACGCGGGGACGATAGAGGAGAGAGAAATGGTGGAGTCCATCGCACGCGTGCGACACATCCGCGTGACCCCTCAGAAGGCTCGTCGTGTCGTCGCGCTCATCAAGGGAAAGCAGGCCGAAGAGGCCCTCGCAATCCTGAAGTTCGCAGCGCAGAGCGCCAGCGAGCCGATCTACAAGCTTGTCGCGTCGGCCATGGCCAACGCACAGGTGAAGGCAGATCGTGACGGCGAGTACCTCGACGCGGCCGACCTGTACGTGGCTAACGCTTACGTAGACGAGGGTGCAACGCTCAAGCGTTTCCGCCCCCGTGCACAGGGTCGCGCTTTCCAGATCAAGAAGCGCACGAGCCACATCACGGTCGTGCTCTCGACCCCGGAGGTTGCTACGGCAACCGAGGGCGACAGCAAGAAGAAGGCGAGCAAGTAATGGGACAGAAGGTAAACCCGTACGGCTTCCGCCTCGGAATCACTACGGATCACGTGTCACGTTGGTTCTCAGATTCGACGAAGAAGGGCCAGCGCTACTCTGACTACGTCGCAGAAGACATCAAGATTCGTCTTCTGCTGCAGAAGCAGCTTGACCGCGCCGGCGTTTCGAACATCGAGATCGAGCGCACCCGTGACCGCGTCCGCGTCGACATTCACACCGCCCGTCCGGGCATCGTGATCGGTCGTCGTGGCGCCGAAGCAGAGCGCATCCGTACTGACCTCGAGAAGCTCTCAGGTAAGCAGATCCAGCTGAACATCCTCGAGGTCAAGAACCCCGAGGCTGACGCTCAGCTCGTCGCACAGGGCATCGCCGAGCAGCTTTCTGCTCGTGTGGCGTTCCGTCGTGCGATGCGCAAGGGCCTCCAGGGCGCACAGCGCGCTGGAGTCAAGGGCATCCGTATCCAGGTCTCCGGCCGCCTCGGCGGCGCCGAGATGAGCCGTTCGGAGTTCTACCGCGAAGGCCGTGTGCCGCTGCACACGCTTCGCGCGAACATCGACTACGGCTTCTACGAGGCAAAGACCACCTTCGGCCGCATCGGCGTGAAGGTCTGGATCTACAAGGGTGACCTCACCGCTAAGGAGCTTGCTCGCGAGCAGGCTAACGCACCGAAGTCCCGTGGCCGCGATGACCGTGGCGGCGACCGCCGTCGCGCTCCGCGCAACGAGGCTCCTGTTGCAGAAGGAGCGTCGGCATAATGCTCATCCCCCGTAAGGTCAAGTTCCGCAAGCAGCATCACCCGGGTCGTTCCGGTCAGGCTACTGGTGGCACGAAGGTCTCCTTCGGAGAGTTCGGCATCCAGGCACTGACTCCCGCTTATGTGACCAACCGTCAGATCGAGGCAGCTCGTATCGCGGTTACCCGTCACATGAAGCGCGGTGGAAAGGTGTGGATCAACATCTACCCGGACCGTCCGCTCACGAAGAAGCCTGCTGAAACCCGCATGGGTTCCGGTAAGGGTTCGCCCGAGTGGTGGGTCTCGAACGTCAAGCCGGGCCGCGTCCTCTTCGAGGTCGCCGGTGTCTCCGAGGAAATCGCTCGCGAGGCCCTGACCCGAGCAATTCACAAACTGCCGCTCAAGGCACGAATCATCAAGCGCGAGGAGGGCGACGCGTAATGGCGATCGGAACCAAAGAGCTCGCTCCTACGGAGCTAGACACGTATGAAGACCAGCGCCTCGTTGAGGAGCTGCGCAAGGCCAAGGAGGAGCTTTTCAACCTCCGTTTCCAGTCGGCCACCGGCCAGCTGGAAAGCCACGGCCGCATTCGCGCCGTCAAGCGCGACATCGCACGCCTGTACACCGTGATCCGCGAACGTGAGCTGGGCATCCGTGCGACGCCTGCTCCGGTCGAGGCCCCGGCCAAGAAGGCGTCCAAGTCGAAGGCGAAGAAGACCGAGGATGCCTCGGCTGACGCTGAAGGGAAGGCTGAGTAATGGCCACCAAGAAGGAAGCGGAAGCTCCCGTCTCGCACGATGTGCGCGATGAGAACGCTCGCGGTTACCGCAAGACGCAGCGTGGCTACGTCACCAGCGACAAGATGGACAAGACCATCGTCGTTGAGGTCGAAGACCGCGTAAAGCACCCCCTGTACGGCAAGGTCATCCGCCGCACAGAGAAGCGCAAGGTGCACGACGAGACCAACTCGGCGGGCATTGGCGACCTCGTTGTCATCACCGAGACTCGTCCGCTCAGCGCCACGAAGCGCTGGCGTCTGGTCGAAATCGTCGAGAAGGCCAAGTAAGCCTCCCGGCTTACTTAAGGAGCAATAGTGATTCAGCAAGAATCCCGCGTCAAGGTCGCCGACAACACCGGTGCGAAGGAACTCCTCACGATCCGCGTTCTCGGTGGCTCACGCCGCCGTTACGCAGGTCTGGGTGACACCATCGTGGCCACGGTCAAGGACGCGATCCCCGGCGGAAACGTGAAGAAGGGCGACGTCGTCAAGGCGGTCATCGTCCGTACCAAGAAGGAAGTTCGTCGTGCGGACGGCTCCTACATCAAGTTCGACGAGAACGCTGCCGTCCTTCTGAAGACTGACGGGGAGCCTCGCGGCACCCGCATCTTCGGACCGGTCTGCCGCGAACTTCGTGACAAGAAGTTCATGAAGATCGTCTCGCTGGCGCCGGAGGTTATTTAATTATGGCGAACATCAAGAAGGGTGACCTGGTTCAGGTCATCACTGGCCGTAAGCAGGCCAAGGGCGGAGACCGGGGCAAGCAGGGCAAGGTCCTCGAGATCTTCTCTGACCGCAACCGCGTCATCGTCGAAGGCGTGAACTACGTCACCAAGCACAGCCGCGTCGGCCAGACGCAGCGCGGCACCAAGACGGGTGGCATCGAGACGATCGAAGCCCCCATCCACATCTCGAATGTCGCACTTGTCGACCCTTCGACCAAGAAGCCGACTCGCGTCGGTCACCGGGTCGAGGAGCAGACCAAGGACGGCGTCAAGCGCACCGTCCGCGTGCGTTACGCGAAGACGTCAGGTAAGGACCTCTGATGAGCACCGACACTGCCGCGCCGGCTGGCAAGATCCAGCCGCGCTTGAAGCAGAAGTACCGGGCCGAAATCCTGCAGAAGATGCAGGAAGAATTCGGCTACACCAACGTGATGCAGATCCCCCGGCTGGTCAAGGTCGTCGTCAACACCGGTGTCGGTGAAGCGGCTCGCGACAGCAAGGTGATCGACGGCGCGGTTGAGGATCTCACGAAGATCACCGGCCAGAAGCCGATCGTCACGAAGGCCCGCAAGTCCATCGCGCAGTTCAAGCTGCGTGAAGGTCAGCCCATCGGTGCGCACGTCACCCTCCGTGGAGATCGTGCGTGGGAGTTCATCGACCGCCTTGTCTCGCTCGCACTGCCCCGTATCCGCGACTTCCGCGGTCTTTCGGGCACGCAGTTCGACGGTCACGGTAACTACACCTTCGGTATCCAGGAGCAGAGCGTGTTCCACGAGATCGATCAGGACAAGATCGACCGCGTTCGCGGCTTCGACATCACCGTCGTCACCACGGCCAAGACGGATGACGAGGGTCGTGCACTTCTGCGTCACCTCGGCTTCCCGTTCAAGCCCGAAGACGCCAAGGCGTGACACTGTGGACCCCCGCCCGTCGGGCGGGGGTCCTGTGTGCGCTTACAATTGAAGATTGCATCTCATAGAAGGTCGTCTGTCGTGTAACGGCAGCCGAAACCTCGTGAACAAAGGAATATAAATATGACAATGACAGACCCGGTCGCAGATATGCTGACCCGTCTGCGCAACGCGAACTCGGCACACCACGATTCCGTGTCCCTGCCGTCGAGCAAGCTCAAGACGCACATCGCTCAGATCCTCGAGCAGCAGGGTTTCATCGCCGGCTACGAGGTCACCGACGCTCGCGTCGGTGAGACGCTGACCATCACGCTGAAGTACGGCCCCACCCGCGAGCGTTCGATCGTGGGCATCAAGCGCGTATCGAAGCCCGGACTGCGCGTTTACGCAAAGTCCACGGAGCTCCCCACGGTCCTTGGCGGCCTTGGTGTGGCCATCCTGTCCACTTCCTCCGGACTCCTCACGGACCGTCAGGCTTCGCAGAAGGGCGTAGGCGGAGAAGTTCTCGCCTACGTGTGGTAATTCGAAATGTCGCGTATTGGACGACTTCCCATCGAGATTCCTGCGGGCGTGACCATTGCGGTCAACGGCCGTGCAGTCGCGGTGAAGGGCCCCAAGGGTGAGCTCACCCTGAACCTGGCCAGCCCCATCGAGGTCGCGGTCGAGGACAACCAGGTGGTTGTTTCCCGTCCCGACGACGAGCGTGAGTCACGGTCGCTTCACGGCCTGACCCGCACGCTCATCAACAACAACATCATCGGCGTGACCCAGGGTTACACCAAGGGCCTTGAGGTCGTTGGTACCGGTTACCGCGTGCAGCAGAAGGGCGGCTCGGTTGAGTTCGCGCTTGGCTTCTCGCACCCGGTTGTCGTTGCGCCGCCCGCCGGCATCACTTTCGCGGTCGAGGGCAACAACAAGCTCGTCGTGAGTGGTATCGACAAGCAGGCTGTCGGTGAGGCAGCTGCCAACATCCGCAAGATTCGTAAGCCTGAGCCGTACAAGGGCAAGGGTGTGCGTTACGCCGGCGAGATCGTGCGTCGCAAGGCCGGAAAGAGTGGTAAGTAACCATGGCTGTCAAAACAAAATCTGACGCCCGTGCGCGTCGTCACGCCCGCCTTCGCAAGAAGG
This sequence comes from Microbacterium sp. A93, assembly GCF_051842835.1. Classification (NCBI taxonomy): domain Bacteria; kingdom Bacillati; phylum Actinomycetota; class Actinomycetes; order Micrococcales; family Microbacteriaceae; genus Microbacterium; species Microbacterium sp. A93. The sequence continues at coordinate 47,234 of NZ_JBPXMT010000020.1, read as the reverse complement.
TCGTCGGCACTGAGGCGCGTCCGCGTCTGGTCGTCAACCGTTCGGCCCGCCACGTCTTCGTCCAGCTGGTCGACGACAGCAAGGGTCTCACCGTTGCATCGGCATCCACACTCGAGACCGAGCTGCGCTCGTTCGACGGTGACAAGACCGCTAAGGCCCGCAAGGTTGGCGAGCTTCTCGCAGACCGTGCGAAGGCTGCCGGATTCTCAGAGGTCGTCTTCGACCGCGGTGGCAACCGTTATGCAGGTCGCGTTGCGGCCATCGCAGACGGCGCCCGCGAAGGAGGGCTCGCACTGTGAGTGACAACAAGGAGAAAGAAGTGACCGAAACGGCTACTGCCGCTCCCGAAACGGCTGCTGCTGAGGTTGCCGCTGTCGTCTCCGAGACGGCTGCCGGCACGACCCAGGCAGAGCCCGCGCGCGAAAACCGCCGCGGCGGTGGCCGTGGCGATGGACGCAACCAGGGTGGACGCGACCGCAACTCGCGCGACCGTGGCGAGAACCAGTTCATGGAGCGCGTTGTCACCATCAACCGCGTCTCGAAGGTCGTGAAGGGTGGTCGTCGCTTCAGCTTCACCGCTCTCGTGGTCGTCGGTGACGGCAACGGTCTGGTCGGCGTTGGCTACGGCAAGGCTCGTGAGGTGCCGCTGGCTATCGCCAAGGGTGTCGAAGAGGCCAAGCGGAACTTCTTCCGCGTGCCCCGCGTCGCCACCACGATCCCGCACCCCGTGCAGGGTGAGGCCGCAGCTGGCGTCGTTCTGCTGCGTCCGGCTGCTGCCGGTACCGGTGTTATCGCCGGTGGTCCGGTTCGCGCCGTACTCGAGTGCGCTGGCATCCACGATGTCCTCTCGAAGTCGCTTGGCTCGTCGAACACGATCAACATCGTGCACGCGACCGTTGCGGCGCTCAAGAGCCTCGAAGAGCCTCGTGCAGTCGCGGCTCGCCGCGGCCTGCCGTACGACGCCGTTGTTCCGGACATCATCCTCCGTAACGAGGCAAAGGCCGCAGCTGCGGCTGCTGCGAAGGTAGGTGCCTGATGGCCGCGCGTCTGAAGGTCACCCAGATCAAGTCCAAGGTGAGCGAGAAGCAGAACCAGCGTGACACGCTGCGCAGCCTCGGTCTTAAGCGGATCGGCGACAGCACCGTCCGCCCCGACGACGCGCAGGTGCGCGGCTACGTCAAGACCGTCGCACACCTCGTCCAGGTTGAGGAGATCGACTAATGGCTGAGAAGAACGACACCGTCGAGGCTGAAAAGGCCCCGAAGAAGGTTGCCGCTCCCAAGGCTGCTGCCGCGAAGAAGGCTCCGGCTAAGGCCGCTGACAAGGCTCCGGCCAAGGCAGCTGCGAAGAAGCCGGCCGCCAAGAAGGCTGCTCCGAAGGCGGACGCTCCGGCATCCCGTCCCGGTGTACTCAAGGTCCACCACCTGCGTCCGACCCCCGGCGCCAACACTGCGAAGACTCGTGTCGGTCGCGGTGAAGGTTCCAAGGGTAAGACTGCTGGTCGCGGTACCAAGGGTACGAGGGCACGCAACACCGTTCGTGTCGGCTTTGAGGGTGGGCAGATGCCTCTGCACATGCGCACCCCGAAGCTGCGCGGGTTCAAGAACCCGTTCCGCGTCGAGTACCAGGTTGTGAACCTGGAAAAGCTCGCGGAACTGTACCCCTCGGGCGGCGACGTCACCATTGTCGACTTGGTCGCCAAGGGTGCTGTTCGCAAGAACGAGAAGGTCAAGGTTCTCGGAAACGGCGACATCGCCGTGAAGCTCACCGTCACGGTTGACAAGGTCTCTGGCTCTGCCGAGCAGAAGATCGTGGCTGCGGGCGGATCCGTCAAGTAACCACGTCAGAGAGGGGTCGGAGATTCTCCGGCCCCTCTCTGCGTTACGCTGGTCTTTCGGCCGCCCATTGCGGGTTGGCAACCCTTTTCAGGAGGAACGCCCTTGTTTAGCGCTATCGCGCGGATCTTCCGCACACCCGACCTGCGTCGGAAGATCGGTTTTACACTGGCGATCATCGCCATTTACCGGCTTGGTTCGCATGTCCCGTCTCCGTTCGTGCATTTTCCGAACGTCGAGGAGTGTCTGCGCGTCAGCGCGGGTACCGACGGACTGCTGAGTCTGGTCAACCTGTTCTCAGGTGGAGCCCTGCTTCAGCTCTCGATCTTCGCGCTGGGCGTCATGCCCTACATCACGGCGACGATCATCACCCAGCTGCTGCGCGTGGTCATCCCGCACTTTGAGGCGCTGCACAAGGAGGGCCAGGCCGGTCAGGGCAAGCTCACCCAGTACACGCGGTACCTCACCATCGCTCTCGCGCTGCTGCAGTCGACGACGCTCGTCACCGTGGCACGCAGCGGTCAACTCTTCGGCACCACAGATGTCGCGGCCTGCCAGCAGCTGCTGACCAATGACGTCTGGTGGGCACAGCTGCTCATCATCATGACGATGACCGCCGGCACCGGCCTGATCATGTGGTTCGCCGAGCTCGTCACCGAGCGTGGCATCGGCAACGGCATGTCGCTGCTGATCTTCACGTCCATCGCTGCGACGTTCCCGTCGGCAATGTGGGCCATCTTCGAGTCGAACGGCTTCGAAGTCTTTCTCTTGGTCCTCGCGGTCGGCATCGTCGTCACTGGGCTTGTGGTCTTCGTCGAGCAATCGCAGCGACGTGTCCCCGTGCAGTACGCCAAGCGCATGGTCGGCAGGCGCACCTACGGCGGCACGAACACCTACATCCCGATCAAGGTGAACATGGCGGGTGTGATCCCGATCATCTTCGCGTCGTCGCTGCTGTACATCCCGATGCTCATCGCGCAGTTCAACACTCCGCAGGACGGCTCAACGCCGGCCGCATGGGTCGTCTGGGTCTCGCAGAACCTCACCACCGGTGACCAGCCGCTCTACATGGCGATCTACTTCTTGCTGATCGTCGGCTTCACCTACTTCTACGTCGCGATCACGTTCAACCCTGTTGAGGTCGCCGACAACATGAAGAAGTACGGCGGGTTCATCCCCGGTATCCGTGCCGGGCGTCCGACGGCCGAGTACCTCGACTTCGTCATCACCCGCATCACGTTCCCAGGGTCCATCTACCTGGGTCTGGTTGCGCTCATCCCGCTCATCGCTCTCGCGACTGTCGGAGCGAACCAGAACTTCCCGTTCGGTGGTGCCTCAATCCTCATCATCGTCGGTGTGGGTCTTGAGACCGTCAAGCAGATCGACGCACAGCTTCAGCAACGTCACTACGAAGGGCTTCTCCGTTGACAGCATCCGCACGACTCCTCATCGTTGGCCCGCAGGGCTCCGGCAAAGGCACGCAGGGCGTGCGCATTGCTTCGGCCTTCGGCATCCCGGTGGTTTCCACTGGTGACATCTTCCGCGCGAACATCAAGGGCGGCACTGAACTGGGCCGCCAGGTCACCGAGATCCTCGATCGCGGCGACCTCGTGCCGGACGAGCTGACGAGTGAGATCGTGCGCGACCGGCTGTCGCAGGACGATGCGGCGAAGGGCTTCCTGCTCGACGGATACCCGCGTAACGCTGTCCAGGTCGGACACCTCGACGAGTTCCTCACCGCTCGCGGCGAGGCTCTGGACGCAGTCATCCTGCTGGATGTTCCGCGTGCGGAGAGCATGACGCGTCTGACGCTGCGTGCCGAGGAGCAGGGCCGCTCGGACGACACCGAGGAAGCCATCGCGCACCGCCTCGACATCTACGAGAACGAGACCGCTCCGATCCTCGCTGTGTACCGTGAGCGCGGCATCGTCGATGCCGTCAACGGTGTGGGCTCGCTCGACGAGATCACCGTGCGCATTTCCGCGGCGCTGGGCGCCCGCGGACTGCACGCTGCGCTCTGACATGTTCCGCCGCTCTATCTACAAGACGCCAGCGCAGCTGCGGTCGATGGTCGAACCCGGCCTCATCACCGCTGCATCGTTGGATGCTGCTGCCGCTGTCATTCGGGCTGGAGTGACGACGGCTGAGGTGGATGCTGCGGCATTCGCCGCTGTGGTTGCTCGCGGCGCGGAGTCGAACTTTAAGCTCGTGCGTGGATACCACCACACCACCTGCATCTCCGTGAACGACGAGGTTGTCCACGGCATCCCCGGCTCCCGCGTGCTGGAGGCCGGGGACATTGTCTCGGTCGACAGTGGTGCGCAGTTCCAGGGGTGGAACGGCGACAGTGCTCGGACATTTATTGTGCCTGGTTCTGACTCTGTCGATTCTGTGGTTCTCGCGCGGCGCGAGGAGCTTTCGCGAGTGACCGAGGGCTCGATGTGGGCGGGAATTGCCGCCATGGCATCCGTTGGTTATATCGGCGATATCGGCGCAGCGATCCAGGAATACATCGAAGCGCAGGGGCCCTCTGAGGTTTCTGGGCAGCACTACGGCATTCTGCGTGAGTACGTCGGCCACGGCATCGGACGCAAGATGCACGAGGCGCCCAGCGTCTTCAACTACCGCACTCCCGACCCGGGCGCCGCAGTCAAGGCAGGTCTGGTGCTCGCGATCGAGCCGATGGTCACCGCCGGGGGAGAAGAGACCCTGGTCGAGGACGATGACTGGACCGTTTCGACGGTCGACGGCACCGACGGCTCGCACTGGGAGCACAGCGTCGCCCGCCACGAGGGTGGCATCTGGGTGCTCACTGCTCCGGATGGCGGCGCCGCCGGCCTCGCTCCCTTCGGCGTGACCCCCGTCCCCCTGGCTTAGGCCCTCCCCGGTCGGCCTAGCCCCTTCGGACTAGGCCCTTCGGCCTGGGCCCTCCGGCCTGGGCCCTCCGGACCCTTCGGCCTAACTCCTCCGGCCCGCCCGGCCCCTCCGAGTTTCGGCATCCGCTCGCGCGACACCTTCGTCGTGAGACAACATGCCCGGTGCCCGGCATCCGCTCGCGCGACATGTTCGTCGTGAGACACCATGCTGGGCTTGGTGTCTCACGCTGAGCATGTCGCGGACGCGTGAGCGGTGACTCAGGGGCGGGATGTTGGAGGCGGAACAGCGCGCGGATTGATTGAGAGCGTCTTGAGCATTCGCATCTGAGGGGGCGCGATGCGGCGGACCTTCGCCGCGAGCAGTGCCTCCACCAGCGGCTTCACCTTTCGCGCGCCGGCGAACTCCCATCTGGCGAATGGATGCCCGTTGCGCCGGAGCCGATCCTCTCGTCGTTTCTCATCGGCGAGTAACACTGCAGCCTTCTTGGGATCCTTCAGCTGATATTTCTCCCACCCGTCGGCCTCGCCGATCGCGCCATTTGAGGGGAAGAAGAAATCGGTACGATCGAGCTCGCCCTCATAGTGGAACTTCCGCTGCAGTTCGGGCTGCTCGAACCCGCTCCACTCGATCACGGCGCGACTCACACTCTCGGACGGCGACTCCGACAGGCCATCTGCACGAGCCCACACCCAACGCAGCAGCGACCGTCCCCGCCGATTCTCCTGAGTCTCGGATTCCGCGCGCAACTGGTCGAGAGTGAGTAGCCCTCCCTGCACCGGGGAGATCGCACTGTCCGCGATGGTCAACGCATGCGCGGGCGGAAGCACACGGCATAGATCGATCACGGTATCCAGGAAGCTGGTGGTGAGAACCCCGCCGATCCGACCGACCTCCCTCTGCTCGATGCTGGTGTGCACGAAGACGTCGCCGAACTTCCGAGATCTCGAGCGGTGAGGATCATAGACATGGATGTACTCCGTCTGTCCGAAATGCGGCAAGCCGTGCGGGACTGCCGCAGACTCCAGACAGAGGGCGGCGTCGGGATGAAGCCGAGCGAAGGCATGGACGCGAACGGAATACTTCGTCCACGGCAGGAGCTTCTCGTACGCCGCGCGGTTGACGTAGATGCCTCGACGCAGGCGACGCCAGACCGTCGGCGTCAGTGCGATATGGAGCATCCGCGCCTCGGCGGTGGTGACGAGAGCGAGAGGCGAGACGACGACGGCGCGATCTTTGAGGAGCAGAGGCATTCCAGCATCCTTGCGCAGCGACACCCGCGATTACGCGTTCGGTGGATAGCATCCGTTTTGGCGTACCTGTGCAGAACAAGTCGGGGGCCGGAGGAAGGTGGACACCACCCGCAGCCGCCCGCGAGGCACCACCCGCCGCCCGCGACACGTTCGGCCGATGGCGACACGCTCAGCGTGAGCCACCATCGCCAGCGTGGTGTCTCACGCAGAAGATGGTCGGGCACGCGAAGAGGATGCTTCACACGCCGCCGCCAGCGACACCACCCGCCCGCCGCCGTCACCACCCACCGCCGCCGACACCACCCGCAGCCGCCCGCGAGGCACCACCACCCACCGCCGCCCGCGACACGTTCGGCCGATGGCGACATGCTCGGCGTGAGCCACCATCGCGTGCGTGGTGTCTCACGCAGAAGATGGTCGGGCACGCGGAAGAGGATGCCTCACACCTCGGTGCGGGCGGGTTCACAACGGGCGCATAGAAAATACCGGCAGGATTGATCAAGTACGGGTGCGCACAGCACCCCTCATACTCCCGGACTCGCGCGCGACGTGAGCCTCGATAGATCGGAATGAAATGGCTGCTGCTGCCAAGAGCAACACCAACTGGTTCGCCGTCGGAATCTCGATTGCGGTTGTTGTCGTCCTCGTCGTTCTCGGCGGCCTGGTCGTGTTCCTGAACAACCAGGCCAGTGCTCCCGGTACCGCGCCGGACAGTGCGATCGTCAACGAAGAGACCGGCGCCCTGAGCTTCGGCGAGGGCGACACCGAGATCGACACGTTCTTCGATTTCATGTGCCCGATCTGCGGCGACTTTGAAGACGCCTACGGCGAGCAGCTGCAGGAAGCGGCCGCGGACGACAAGATCACTCTCAACCTGCACCCGATCTCGATCCTGGACCGCTACTCGCAGAACACCGAGTACTCCACCCGCGCCGCTGCAGCCGTGTATTGCGTTGCCGCCGAGTCGCCGGAAGCCACCATGGACTACTTCAACCTGCTATTCGAGAACCAGCCGGCTGAGAACTCTACCGGTCTCACCGACGATGAGCTCGCAGCTCTCGCCGAGCAGGCCGGCGCAGCAGACGTCTCCGAGTGCATCGCCGACGGCACCTACAAGCGCTTTGTGACCTCGCAGACCAAGCAGCACGACATCGCTGGCACACCGACCGTCGAGATCGATGGCGAGCGGATCGACAACTCCGAGATCGCCACTCGATTCGCCGAGATCCTCGGCTGAGGCACTCGAACTGCAGCCTTCAGAAAGCGGGTCGTTCCTTCGGGAGCGGCCCGCTTTCGCGCTCAAGTTGCCGGATGGCATCCGGGCGGATAAGATAGAGCGTTGGTGCCTCTGTGCCCGGTTTCGGCGTGTCCGTCCGGTGCGGCACCGCAATCATCTATCCACCGCAGATCGACCGGTCTGCAAAAGCGTCAGCGAGGCTATGGCTAAGAAAGACGGTGTCATCGAGATCGAGGGCGTGATCTCGGAGGCTTTGCCCAACGCGATGTTCCGCGTTGAGCTCAGCAACGGGCACAAAGTCCTGGCAACGATCTCCGGCAAGATGCGGCAGAACTACATCCGCATCATCCCCGAAGACCGCGTGGTCGTGGAGCTCAGCCCCTACGACCTGACTCGCGGCCGTATCGTCTACCGCTACCGCTGATCGGTCGAGAAGTAACGATCGTCTTCGCCCATTGACTTGTTCAGCGGGCGAAGAAGACACGAAGACAGCGAACAGGAAACATCATGAAGGTCAAGCCCAGCGTCAAGGCCATGTGCGATCACTGCAAGGTGATCCGTCGTCACGGCCGCGTCATGGTGATCTGCAAGAGCAACCCGCGCCACAAGCAGCGCCAGGGCTGAACCCCCGGCGTCAGGGCCATTCTTCAGGTCTGACTCACAACTCAATACGCAACTAGGCAGGATCAAGAACCCACGCACGTGGGGGACACCTCGGGACTGAGGCCCGGGTCCACATCCTGCTCCACACCTCTACTCATCCAGGAGAAACCGCATGGCACGTCTTGCCGGCGTTGACATCCCGCGCGATAAGCGCGTGGTGATCGCCCTTACCTACATTTACGGCGTTGGCCGTACCCGCTCTGTCGAGATCCTCAAGGCGGCCGAGATCGACGAGTCGATCCGCGTCAAGGACCTCAGCGACGACCAGCTGATCATCCTTCGTGACTACATCGAAGGCAACTACAAGGTGGAGGGTGACCTGCGCCGCGAGGTTGCAGCCGACATCCGCCGCAAGGTTGAGATTGGCTCCTACCAGGGCATCCGCCACCGTCGCGGCCTGCCCGTGCACGGTCAGCGCACCAAGACCAACGCACGTACCCGCAAGGGCCCGAAGCGCACCGTCGCCGGCAAGAAGAAGGCCCGCTAAGTAGCGGCCAGGAAATAGGAGAAGAATTTCATGGCTGCACCTAAGGCCGCCGCGCGCAAGCCGCGCCGCAAGGAAAAGAAGAACATCGCATTGGGCCAGGCCCACATTAAGTCGACGTTCAACAACACGATCGTCTCGATCACCGACCCGTCTGGCGCTGTCATCAGCTGGGCATCCTCCGGTGGCGTGGGCTTCAAGGGCTCGCGCAAGTCGACCCCGTACGCCGCTGGTATGGCTGCCGAGTCGGCCGCCCGCCAGGCTCAGGAGCACGGTGTCAAGAAGGTTGACGTCTTCGTGAAGGGTCCGGGCTCCGGCCGCGAGACCGCGATCCGCTCACTCACGGCCGCTGGCCTCGAGGTGGGTTCGATTCAGGACGTCACTCCGCAGGCGCACAACGGATGCCGCCCGCCGAAGCGCCGTCGCGTCTGATCTGGCTGCTGCGAGGGATGCTTCGGCATCCCTCGCTCCGCCCGTTACCGGGCACCTGACTTCCAAAACTCAAAACCTCACCCACCACATGTCATATAGCGGATATGTGATCGAAAGGAACACAGAGTGCTTATTGCACAGCGTCCCACACTGACCGAGGAAAAGATCGCCGAGGACCGCAGCCGGTTCATCATCGAGCCGCTCGAGCCCGGTTTCGGTTACACGATCGGTAACTCGCTGCGTCGTAGCTTGCTCTCGTCGATTCCCGGCGCTGCTGTCACCAGCATCCGCCTCGACGGTGTGCTGCACGAATTCAGCACCATCCCCGGTGTGAAGGAGGATGTCACTGAGATCATCCTTAACATCAAGAAGCTTGTCGTCTCGAGCGAGCGCGACGAGCCCATCACCGCTTACCTGCGTAAGACCGGTGCGGGCGAAGTGACCGCCGCTGACATTTCGGCTCCGGCCGGTGTCGAGGTGCACAACCCCGAGCTCGTCATCGCAACGCTCAACGACACCGCCAAGTTCGAGCTCGAGCTCACCATCGAGCGTGGACGTGGCTACGTGTCTGCGACCCAGAACCGTAACGAGTACGCCGAGGCCGGTCAGATTCCTGTCGACTCGATCTACTCGCCGGTCCTCAAGGTCAGCTACCGCGTCGAGGCAACTCGTGCCGGTGAGCGTACCGACTTCGACAAGCTCATTCTCGACGTCGAGACGAAGAACAACATCGCCCCGCGCGATGCTGTCGCTTCGGCTGCGAAGACCCTGATCGAGCTGTTCGGCCTCGCACACGAGCTGAACGTCGAAGCAGAGGGCATCGAGATCGGCCCGGCACCTGTGGAGCCTGTGCTCTCCAGTGAGCTGTCCATGCCGATCGAGGACCTCGACCTGTCGGTTCGTTCCTACAACTGCCTGAAGCGCGAGGGCATCAACTCGGTGTCTGAGCTCGTGGCACTGTCGGAGACGCAGCTCATGAACATCCGTAACTTCGGCCAGAAGTCGGTCGACGAGGTGCGCGACAAGCTCATCTCGCTCGGTCTGTCGCTCAAGGATTCGGTGCCCGGTTTTGATGGCGCCCACTTCTACAGCGGCAACGAAGACGAGTCCTTCTGACCTCCCCGAAATTCTGACCAGGAGTTAGATCAATATGCCTAAGCCCACTAAGGGTCCCCGCCTCGGAGGCGGCCCCGCACACGAGCGTCTGATGCTTGCCAACCTGGCAGCATCGCTCTTCACCCACAAGTCGATCAAGACGACGGAGACCAAGGCCAAGCGCCTGCGTCCCTACGCCGAGCGACTGGTTACCTTCGCCAAGCGCGGAGACCTGCACGCGCGTCGTCGCGTTCTGGCCGTCATCGGTGACAAGAGTGTCGTGCACACTCTGTTCACCGAGATTGCCCCGCTGGTCGCCGAGCGTGAGGGTGGCTACACCCGCATCACGAAGGTTGGCTTCCGTAAGGGCGACAACGCCCCGATGGCAGTGATCGAGCTCGTTCTCGAGCCCGTCACGCCGAAGGTCAAGAAGTCTGCCAAGGCTGCCACGAAGGCTGCTCCGGCCGCCGAGAAGGCTGCCCCGGCTACCGAGGCTGCCGATGTCGAGTCGCAGGAGGAGGGTGCAGCTGTTGAGGCTGCCGCCCCCGCTGCACTCGTCGACGGCGACTTCGGTGCGGATTCCGCTGCTCCCAACGAGGACGGCTCCGCACCCGAGGGCTTCGACATCAAGGGCAACAAGGACTCGATGAAGTTCCACCGTCCCGATGGCCAGTGGTACGACGCGACCGTTGCTGAGGTCTGGTTCCGCACCGCTGAAGCCGCTGAAGCCGCAGGCTTCGTCGAGGCCGGCAAGTAATACCGCTTAAAAGAAGGCCCGCCATCCCGATTTAGGGAGGGCGGGCCTTCTTCGTGCGCTAGAGTTGGTCCGTAGATGGGACACTGTCCCAAACTACGGGACACGTACTTTTCCATCACCCTCACACTGGAGTCCAAAGGTGAACTCAAAATCTGCAACTGTGACACCGCAGCAGCGCAACACCGTCTTCGCGAGCGTTTTCGGGTCGGTGATCGAGTGGTACGACTTCTTCCTCTACGCCACCATGGCCGCGCTCGTCTTCAACTCGCAGTTCTTCCCGGAGTTCGACCCGCTGATGGGTACTCTCGTGGCGTTCGGTACGTTCGCAGCCGGCTTCATCACCCGCCCCATCGGCGGTCTCATCTTCGGCCACTTCGGTGACCGTATCGGCCGCAAGAAGATCCTGGTCATCACGATGCTCATCATGGGCATCTCGACATTCCTGATGGGCTGCCTGCCTACCTACGAGCAGATCGGCGTCGCGGCGCCCATCCTGCTCCTGATCCTCCGGATGCTGCAGGGCATCGGTCTCGGCGGAGAGTGGGGCGGCGCTGCCATCCTCACCTTCGAGCACGCGCCACGCGGCAAGCGCGGCCTGTTCTCCTCCTGGCCGCAGACCGGCGTGCCCTTGGGCCTGCTGCTGTCGACCGTCGCGGTCAACCTCGCCTCGATGCCCGGCGATGACGCTCTGCTCGCATGGACCTGGCGCATCCCGTTCCTCGCCAGCATCCTGCTCGTCGTCGTTGGTCTCATCGTGCGTCTGCAGGTCAGCGAGCCGAAGGCATTCACTGACATGGTCAAGACCGGTGAGCGCGTCAAGGTTCCTGTATTCGAGGTCATCCGCCACTACCCGAAGCAGATCCTCATCGGCATCGGCGCGCGTTTCAGCGAGAGCATCACCTTCAACGTCTACAACGCGTTCATCCTCACCTACACGACCACGGTGCTCGGCCTGTCCAGTACTTACGCGCTCAATGGTCTGCTTATCTCCAGCGTGATCGGATTCTTCGTGATTCCCTTCGCCGGGAAGCTCTCCGACAAGTACGGTCGCCGTCCGGTCTTCGCTGCCGGTGCGGCCGTGGCGTTCGTCACCGCCTTCCCCGTGTTCGCACTGATCGACAGCGGTGTGGAGCAACTCATTTGGCTCGCGATCATGTTGGGCTGGGCGCTCGGCGCCTGCACGATGTTCGGTGCAGAGGCCGCGTTCTTCGCAGAGCTCTTCCCCGCTCGCATCCGCTACACGGGCATGTCGCTCGTCTACCAGCTCGGCGTGCTGCCCTCCGGTGCGATCGCGCCGATCATCGCGATCTGGCTGGTGTCGATCTCCGGATCCTCGTGGCCTGTCGCCGTCTACATCATGGTCGCCGCGGCCATCGCCCTGGTGTCGTTGTACTTCGCCAAGGAGACCGCCCACGATGACGTCGATGCCGACCTGCGCGAGCGCGCTGCGCGTGCTGAGCGTGCCGAGCGGCAGACCGAAACCGTTTCGCAGTGACGAACGACTCAGAACCGGAAGAGAAGATCATGACCAGCCCCGTACCAAAAGCCCCGAACGTCGTCCTCGTCCTCGTCGACGACATGGGATTCTCTGACATCGGATGCTTCGGCGGAGAGGTCCAGACGCCGAACATCGACGCTCTTGCCGGTGGGGGAGCGACGCTCACGCAGTTCTACAACACCGCGCGGTGCAGCCCGTCGCGCGCGTCGCTGCTGACCGGACTGCACCCGCATCAGACCGGCATCGGCATCCTGAACTACGACGACTCACCCGAGGGTTATGCGGGCAATCTCAACAAGGACTGCCTGACCATCGCCGAGGCGCTCAAGCCCGCCGGGTACCGCAGCTACATCTCCGGCAAGTGGCACATGGCCGGCAGTATCCATCACCCCACGGATGCCTGGCCTACGCGCCGCGGATTCGACGAGTTCTTCGGCACGCTGGAGGGGGCGGGCAGCTTCTTCCAGCCGCGCACGCTGACCCGTGGTGAGGAGAACGTCGAGGCAGAGACCGAGGCGGAAGACTTCTACTACACCGACGCGATCAGCGATAACGCCGTCACGTTCCTGCAGGATCACCACCGCGATCACGAGGACGACCCGTTCTTCCTCTATGTCGCATACACCGCACCGCACTGGCCGCTGCATGCCCTCGAAGAGGACATCGCCAAGTACGCCGGACGCTTCGACGCAGGCTGGGACACGCTGCGCGCCGAGCGGCTGGCACGCCTCGTGGCATCCGGCATCATCGACGGCCAGTGGGCACTCACCGAACGTGACGCACGCATCCCGGCATGGGACGACGTCACCGACAAGGAGTGGGAAGCCATGCGCATGGCGGTGTATGCCGCACAGATCGATCGCATGGACCAGGGCGTCGGCCGGGTCGTCGACGAGCTCAAGCGTCAGGGGACGTTCGATGACACCCTCGTCATCTTCCTCTCCGACAACGGCGGATGCGCAGAGGAGATGCCGCTGGAGACGGCGAAGGAGTTCGTCACGACGTACGTCACCTTCGACGCCATCACCCGTGACGGCCGAGAGGTGCGCCCCGGCAATGACCCGAGCATCGTCCCCGGCGGCGAGGACACCTATGCGACTTACGGGCGGGCCTGGGCGAACCTGTCCAATACGCCGTTCCGTGAGTACAAGCACTGGATCCACGAGGGCGGGATCTCCACTCCGCTGATCGTCAGCTGGCCGAACTCGATCGATGCGGGCGTCATGCGCACGCAGCCGCACCAGCTGACCGACGTCATGTCGACCGTGCTGGAGGCAGCCGGCGTTGAATACCCGGACATCTACCCGGACCGCACGCCGCTGCCGCTGGAAGGTACGAGCATGCTGTCCACGCTGCGCGACGACGCGAAGGACGAGCAGCGCTTCCTGTACTGGGAGCACGAGGGCAACTGCGGTGTGCGCCGGGACAAGTGGAAACTGGTGAAGAAGTACAGCCAGCAGTGGGAACTGTACGACATGGTCGCAGACCGCACCGAGCTGCACGATGTCGCGGCGGATCATCCCCGGCTGGTCGAGACGCTGTCCGCGGCATACGACGACTGGGCGATTCGCTGCGGCGTGATTCCCCGCGAACGTGTGCTCGCGCTGTATGAAGCGCGCGGCAAGGGACTGCCGTCCGAATGAGCGGTGCTGAGGGCGGTAGTCTGACGTGATGGAGGGAACTCAGGACAACGCCATTTCCAAGGCGATCCAGATTCTTTCCGCCCTCCGCGCGAGTGGTGACGGGGCGAGCGCGCGCGAGCTCGCCCCCACCACCGGCTTCGCTCGCAGTACGGTGCAGCGCATCCTCGCGACGCTCTCCGCGAGCGGAATGGTGATCCAGGATCCCGCGACGCAGAGATACCGGATCGGCCCGCAGGCGCTGGTGATCGGCCTCGGCTACAACGGCGGCAACGTGCTCGTGAATGAGGCGCGGCCGTACATGTTCACGCTGCGTGACGAGAGTCTCGAGACGGTCGGGTTGTCCGTTGCCGTCGGGAACGCCCGCGTGTTCCTCGAAGAAGTGCAGAGCAACGCGCAGATCCGATTCGCCTCCGAGATGGGGCGGTTGTACCCCCTCTGGTCGGGTGCCAACGGTCGCGTACTTATGAGCGGTCTTACGGATGCCGAAATCGATCGCGTGCTCGCCGATCATGAGCACGATGCGACGTTGCACGAATCGTTGACACCGGATGAGATCAGAGCGCGTATCTCCGAAGTGCGAGCGCACACCTTCGCTATGGCATCCAATGAGACGATCGCCAACGTGAGTTCGGTCGCGGTCGGAGTGCGTGACGGATCGGGGCAGACCGTGGCGGCATTGTCGGTGTCTGGGCCTGCCGATCGGTTCACCTCAGCGCGCATGGACGAAGTGGTGCCACGACTGCAAGACGCCGCATCGGCGATCAGCGCGCGACTGGGCGCGAGACGAGGAACGAAGTGACAGACTCCGCCACTGCGAGGATCCGCGGCCCGCGGGCCTACGTGACCTTCGTTCTCATCGGTCTCATCGCAGGCCTGCTCTCTGGACTCTTCGGTGTCGGCGGCGGAACGGTCATCGTGCCCCTGCTCGTCCTGCTACTCAGCTTTGACCAGCGCATCTCCGCCGGAACCTCGCTCGCGGCGATCGTTCCGACCGCGAGCGTCGGCGTGATCTCGTACGCCGTCTCCGGAGCGGTGGCGTGGATCCCCGCGATCATCCTCGCCGCCGGCGCGGTGATCGGCGCGCAGATCGGTACGCGACTGCTGCCGAAGATCTCACAGAGCGCGCTGCGCTGGGGTTTCGTCGGCTTCCTCGTCATCGTGATCGTCACACTGTTCCTTGTGGTGCCTTCACGCACGGCAGAGCTTGAACTCGGATGGCTGAACGGCACGGGCCTGGCGCTGGTCGGCGTCGGCACCGGCATCATTGCCGGGCTCATCGGCGTCGGCGGCGGGGTCATCGTCGTGCCGGTGCTGATGCTCATCTTCGGCACGAGTGACCTTGAAGCCAAGGGCACGTCGCTGATGATGATGGTTCCGACGGCGATCTCCGGCACGATCGGAAACCTCCGCCATCGCAACGTCGATTTGCTCGCCGCCGGCATCATCGGCCTCTCGGCCTGCACCATGACCGCGCTCGGAGCGTGGCTGGCCACGCTCATCGACCCGTTCCTCGGCAACATGCTGTTTGCCGCATATCTCGTCGTGATCGCCGTGCAGATGGCGATCAAGGCGCTGCGGTCGCGCAAACGCCGAGGGTGAGGCATCCGGTCGGTAGACTCGACGGGTGCCTGTGAACTCCGAATTGGTCGGCCGGGAATTCCCGCCGACGCCGCCATACCTGGTCGGCCGTGAGAAGGTGCGCGAGTTCGCGCGTGCCGTCTTCGCCGATGCTCCGCTGCATGTCGATGTGGATGCCGCCCGTGCTCTGGGCTACGCCGATGTCGTGGCGCCGCCGACTTTCGCGATGGTCATCCAAGACCTCACGCTGCAGCAGTTGCTCGGCGAGCCGGACTCCGGCATCGTGCTGGCCCGCACCATCCACGCCGAGCAGCGCTTCGCGTATACCCGCCCCATCGTCGCGGGCGATGAGCTCACCGCGCGGCTCAAGGTCACCAGCATCCGCATGATGGCAGGCAACGCAATGATCAACAGCGAAGCCGAGATCACGGATGCGTCGGGCAGCCACGTCGTGACCGCGACGAGCGTGCTGCTGGTCGGCTCCGATGAGGAGGATGCAGCATGACCGGTTTCTCTGACCTCTCCGCCCTGTCGGTCGGCGACGTGATCGCTGAGCGCACCATTCACCTCACCCGCGAATCGCTGGTCCGCTATGCGGGCGCTTCCGGCGACTTCAACCCGATCCATTACCGTGATGATGTCGCGACATCCGTCGGCCTTCCCGGCGTGCTCGCGCACGGCATGCTCACGATGGGAATCGCCTCGTCGGTCGTCGTGTCGGCGCTAGGTGACGTCGCGAAGATCACCGATTACGGCGTGCGCTTCACGCGGCCCGTCCTGGTCGACCCCGAGGCAGGAGCGGATGTATCCGTGCTGGCGAAGGTCGGCGCGGTCGACGAGACCACTGTGCGCATCGACCTCACCGTGAAGCACGCGGACGCGACCGTGCTCGTCAAGGCGCAGCTGCGCGCCGCGCTCTGAGTGCGCATGACTGAGATCACCCCGATCCCGCTCGCGCAGCTGACGACGCTGCGCACCGGCGCCGCACCCGAGCGCATGCTGGATGCCACGACCACTCCGGAGCTCGTCGACGCACTGCGTGAGACGTGGGCTCGAGGCGACGAGTGGTTTGTGCTCGGCGGCGGATCGAACCTGTTCGTCGGCGACGAGCCGTTCGAAGGTACAGTCATCCGCGTGCTGACCTCGGGGATCTCGCTGATCCCGTCACCGCACCCGGGGCGCATGCGCGTGCGAGTGCAGGCCGGACACAACTGGGATGACCTGGTCGCGTACACGGTCGAGCGGGGGCTCGCCGGCATCGAGGCGATGAGCGGTATTCCGGGAACGGTCGGCGCTGCCCCGGTGCAGAACGTCGGCGCGTACGGTCAGGAGATCCAGGAGACGCTGGTCGAGGTCGAGTTGATCGACGAGTCCACCGGCGAGGTCTCCACGGTTCCGGCATCCGAACTCGGACTCGGTTTCCGCACCTCCGTGCTCAAGCATCACTATGACGGTGTGCCGCTGCGTCGCGGCGTCATCCTGTCGGTCACCCTTGATCTCGCCGAGGTCGGCGAAGTCGGACGCGTGGTGCGTGGCGAGCAGCTACGCCGTGCGTTGGCTCTCACCGGCGAGGACGCTGTGCCGATGAGCTGGGTGCGTGAGCAGATCCTCCGCATCCGAGCATCCAAGGGCATGCTGCTGGACCCGTCGGATCACGACACTCACAGCGCTGGCTCGTTCTTCCAGAACCTGATCGTGCCGGAATCGGTGGCGCTGCAGCTGCCGCCGGAGTGCCCGCGGTGGCAGGTCGCGCCCGACCTCGACACGGTGACGGTCATTCCGCTTGCGACATATGACGGCTACGTGCCGCAGACGCCCACCGTGCGCCCGGAGGTCAAGGTCAGTGCGGGGTGGCTCATCGAGCATGCCGGAATCTCAAAGGGATTCAAGCTGCCGCGATCGCGTGCTGGAATTTCGACCAAACACGCCCTGGCCCTCACGAACAGGGGAGGGGCAACCGCGGCTGAGCTGGCCGAGCTCGCCCGGTACATTCAGGCGCGCGTGCACTCCGAATTCGGCCTGCTACTGCAGCCAGAGCCGGTGCTGGTGGGCGTCGGGCTGTAGGCGGGCTCTGGTTCGGCTCTGATTCACCCGCCCGAAATCAGGACCTTGTCCTCAGCGCAGGACGAATCTCAGCATCCGTCCTGATCTGGGGACGTCCTCCTGTTTTCGGACGGTGCGCGGGAGTACACTCGCTCGCATGTCTGGACTCGTCCCATACCTCTTCTTCCCTGGCAACGCCGCTGAGGCGCTGACCTTCTACAGTGGTGTCTTCGGCGGTGAGCTGACGCTGTTCACGTACGAGCAGTTCAGCCGCACCGACGGGCCGGGCGATGCGATCGCGCATGGCATGGTTTCCGGCGCGGTCGAGCTGTTCGGCGCGGATGCCGGACCGAATCAGGATGCCGTGCACATCGTCGGTGCGACCTTCTCGCTGCTCGGCACGGCCGAGCCGGACGTACTGCGGGAATGGTTCGATGCGCTCGCTGTCGGGGGTCGCATCGTCGATCCGCTGCAAAAGCGCCCATGGGGCGACTTCGACGGCCAGGTCACTGACCGCTATGGCATCCGCTGGCTGATCGGGTACCAGGAACCCGCCGACTGAGCGCGCGCCCAGCGTGCCGAAATCAGGACGTTGCCCCCAGATCAGGACGGATGCTGAGATTCCTCCTGCCCTGGGGACAGGTTCCTGATTTCGGGCGGGCGGGCGGGCGGGCAGGCGGGTGGGGCAGGCTGCGCGCGCCGACCTAGCCGAACAGGCGCTGCAGCCGCTGCACGCCCTCGAGCAGCTGGTCATCGCCCAGCGCGTACGACAGGCGCAGGTAGCCGGAGGGGCCGAAGGCCTCGCCAGGAACCACTGCGACCTCGGCCTCGTCCAGGATGAAGTCGGCGAGCTCGAGCGACGTCGTCGGAGTGACGCCGCCCCCTGCTCGAGTGGGCCAGGTGCGGCCGAGTAGGCCCTGCACATCGGGGTACACGTAGAAGGCGCCGAGCGGGTTCGGTACCCGAACGCCGTCGATCTTCGACAATTCGGACACGATCAGGCGGCGACGACGGTCGAAGGCCTCGCGGAACTGCTCCGACTCGGTCTGCGGTCCGGTGAGGGCGGCGATCGCCCCGTACTGCGCGACGTTGTTCACGTTGCTCGACAGGTGCGACTGCAGGTTGCCGGCGACCTTGATGGCGTCGGCGGGGCCGACCATCCAGCCCACGCGCCAGCCGGTCATGGCATAGGTCTTGGCGACACCGTTGACGAGGATCGTCTGGCCAGCGAGCGCAGGAACAGCCTCGACGATCGAGGTCGCCTTGACGCCCTCGTAGGTCAGGTTCTGGTAGATCTCATCAGAGATGACCCAGATTCCGTGCTCGAGCGCCCATTCGCCGATGGCCTTGGTCTCCTCGAGCGTGTACACCGAGCCGGTCGGGTTGGAGGGCGAGACGAAGACCAGGGTCGTCGTGCGCGCGGTGCGCGCGGCCTCGAGCTGTTCGACGGTGACCTTGTAGTCCTGGTCTGCGTCGGCGAACACCTCGACCGGGACGCCGTCGGCAAGAGCGATCGCTTCGGGATAAGTGGTCCAATACGGCGCGGGCAGCAGCACCTCGTCGCCGGGATTCAGCACAGTCTGGAACGCCTGGTACACGGCCTGCTTGCCACCGTTGGTCACGATGATCTGGCTCGGTGACACCTCAAGACCCGAGTCACGGAGCGTCTTCGCCGCAATAGCCTCGCGCAGCGCCGGGAGTCCGGCCGCCGGCGTGTAGCGGTAGTTGGCGGGGTCGGCGAGGGCAATGGCCGCGGCATCCACAATGAACTGCGGGGTCGCGAAATCGGGCTCACCAGCGGCATACGAGATGACGGGTTTGCCCGCGGCCTTCAGCGCCTTGGCCTTGGCGTCGACCTTGAGGGTCGCCGATTCGGCAATGGCGGACAACTTGCGAGAGAGAGGAGCGCGTTCGGTCACGCCTCAAATGCTACTCGGCTGCGTCACGCTCCGTAACTCGATGGCAATGGTCACGCTCCGTAACTCGATGGCAACGCGCAGTAGTCCGCGAAGCGCCGCGTCGGGTTCGCGGGATCCGTGACATCCACCAGATCGGATGCCGCGGCGTGCGGCGGCTCGTCGCCGGCGAGCTGCCACAGCGTGAAGTGCCACATTCCACGCGCGCTCTTGCTGAGTAGTTCGGCGGGACCTGACACCACCAGTACGGCATCCGTTGCCGCAGCCGCCCGGAAAGGCGCGATGACCGCGTCACGCAGTTCGCCCTCATCGCCATCGGCGCTGTGCGCACGTTCGACTGTTTCCCCGGCATCCGTCAGCGCGATCGCGAGGGAATCGGCGACCTGACGGGAGCGCTCGGCATCTACCCCGGCGACGGCCAGCAGCCTGCGGCCCTTCTTGTAGTGCTGCAGGAACTGCTCGGCGATGTCATCCCAGACTCCGGTCATGCCCACAGCGTACGCCCGGTCAGTCGAAGGCACAGCGCGCAGACTCTAGTCGTGGCACTCAGTCTCAGATATGATGACTCGGAGTGTCTAAACCTTCGGGAGTGAATGATGTCTGCTGCAGTTCCTTACACGCCGCCCGTCGCGGACTACGCCTTCCTCTACGGTGAGGTCTTCGGCCGCGATATCGTCGCCACGGCATCCGACGGAGCGCTCAGCGCCGAAGATGCCGCCGAGATCCTCGCCGGCGCTGGCGAGTTCGCAGCCGAAGTGCTCGCGCCTCTCGATCGTGTGGGCGATGAGGTCGGCGCGCGACTCATCGACGGGCAGGTCCACCTTCCCGAGGGCTTCGCCGACGCGTACCAGGCGCTGGTCGAAGCGGGCTGGGTGAGCGCGACCGCTCCGGAATCCGCCGGTGGCGACGGCCTGCCTGAGTCCGTTGCCGCAGGACTCGGTGAGATCTGGAACGCCTCGAATGCGGCGTTCGCGCTGTGCTGGATGCTCGGATCCGGCGCCATCCACGCGCTCGACGCCGCGGCATCCGATGAGCTGCGCGAGACGTACCTGACCAAACTTGTCAGTGGTGAGTGGACCGGCACGATGAACCTCACCGAGCCGGAGGCCGGCACAGATCTCGGCGCGATCCGCACGATGGCGACCCCGCGCGAGGACGGCACGTACGCGATTCGCGGCCAGAAGATCTTCATCACTTGGGGTGACCACGACGTCGCGGAGAACATCGTGCATCTCGTGCTCGCCCGCACTCCGGATGCTCCGGACGGAGCCAAAGGACTGTCGCTGTTTGTCGCGCCGCGCCTGCTGGTCGGCGCCGACGGGGCACTAGGTGCGCGCAACCAGATTGAAACCGTCGCGATCGAGCACAAGCTCGGCATCCACGCCAGCCCCACCTGCGTGCTCTCTTATGAGGACGCGACCGGATACCTTGTCGGTGAGCTGCACGGCGGACTGGCCGGCATGTTCGTCATGATGAATTCCGCCCGCGTCGGCATGGGCCATCAGTCCACCGGCATCTCGGACCGTGCCTACCAGGGTGCCGCTTCGTATGCTGCCGGACGCCTGCAGGGACGCGTTCTTGACCACCCCGCAGGCGCGTCGATCGCAGAGCATCCCGATGTGCGTCGCATCCTGCGCTCCATGTCGAGCCAGGTCTTCGCGATGCGTGCGCTGTCGGTGTACGTCGGCGACCTGTTCGACCGCGCGTCCGCCGACGCAGAGGCGCTGCGGATGGCCGAGCTTTTCGTCCCGATCCTCAAGGGCTGGGCGAGCGAAGAGGCACTGCGCGTCACGAGTGACGGCATCCAGGTCTATGGCGGCATGGGCTTCATTGAAGAGACCGGCGCAGCCCAGCACTACAGAGACGCCCGCATCGTGCCGATCTATGAGGGAACGACGGCTATTCAGTCGAACGACCTCATCGGACGCAAGGTGCTGCGCGATCGGGGTGCGACCGTCGCCGAGCTGTTCACGCAGATCGAGCAGACCGTCGCAGCGCTCGGGTCCATCGACTCGGACGTCGCCGCGGATGTCGCCGCGCGCATGGCGGACCGGCTGACCCGCGCGATTGCCGCTGCGCGCAGTGCGACCGACAGCATCCTCGGCTTCGCCGATTCGGCACGTGACGCCTACGCCGTCAGCGTTCCCTATCTCATGCTGCTCGGCACGCTCGCCGGCGGTTGGATGCACGCGCTCGCCGTGGTCGCGGTGTCCGCACATGCCGCGCCGGCCGAGGCGGATGCCGCGCGTCTGACTGACGCCGACTTCTACACCGCCCACCACCTGCCCCGCGTGCACGCCCTGTCCGAGACGGTCGCCGCCGGCGAGATCCCCTGAGCCGAAACGCCATCCGCTGCGTTGTGCGACATCCGCTGCGTGAGACACCACGGCGTGGGTGGTGTCTCACGCAGAACATGTTGCGGATGCCGGAAACGGTGCCGCGCACGATGGAGGGCCGGATGCCTCAGCATCCGGCCCTCCAATGTGCCTGAGGTCTAGTCGGCCTCAACCAAGAACTTCGAGTACGCCGACAGGGTCAGGAACGCCGGGAACTCTTTACCGAGCGACACCTCGCGGAACACCTCGGCCGCATCGTCGAAGCGGTCGCCCGCGGAACGGGTGGCCTGGGCCAGCACCTCGCCGATCAGGCCTTCGATGTACTCGGCTGTGATGCGGGTGCCGTCCTCGGTGGAGCGATCCTGGTGGATCCACTGCCACACCTGCGAACGCGAGATCTCGGCGGTCGCGGCATCCTCCATCAGGTTGTCGATGGCCACTGCGCCGAGCCCGCGCAGCCAGGCTTCGATGTAGCGAATCGCGACTGACACGTTGCCGCGGACGCCGGCCGCAGTGATCGGGCGTCCGATGCGCAGATCGAGCAGGTCGCTTGCGCTCACGTTCACGTCGTCGCGCTGACGGTCGATCTGGTTGGGGCGGTCGCCCAGCACGGCGTCGAACTCTGCCTGAGCCGTGGGGATCAGATCGGGGTGCGCCACCCAGGTGCCGTCGAATCCATCTCCGGCCTCGCGCTTCTTGTCTGCGGAGACCTTCTCGATCGCGGCCGCCGTTACCTCTGGATCGCGGCGGCTCGGGATGAACGCGCTCATGCCGCCGATCGCAAAAGCGCCGCGCTTGTGGCACGTCTTCACGAGCAGCTCGGTGTAGGACCGCATGAACGGGACCGTCATCGTGATCTCGCTGCGGTCCGGCAGCACGAAGCGTGCGCCGCGGCCGCGGTAGTTCTTGATGATCGAGAAGATGTAGTCCCAGCGTCCAGCGTTGAGTCCTGCGCAGTGATCGCGCAGCTCGTACAGGATCTCGTCCATCTCGAACGCGGCAGGCAGCGTCTCGATGAGGACGGTCGCGCGGATCGTGCCGTGTTCGATGCCGATGTAGTCCTCGGAGAAGGTGAACACGTCGTCCCACAGCTTCGCCTCTTCGCTCGATTCGAGCTTGGCGATGTAGAAGTAGGGGCCACGACCGTTTTCGATGAGGGCCTGGGCGTTGTGGAAGAAGTAGAGCCCGAAGTCCACCAGCGATGCGGATGCCGCCATGCTGCGGCCCGTGCGATCGATGAAGGTCAGGTGCTTCTCAACGAGGTGCCACCCGCGCGGACGCATCACGATCGTCGGGGTCTGCTCTGCAGTGACCTCGTACACCTTGCCGGGGCCTGAATCAGAAGGGGGGCTCGTGAAGCTGAGCTCGCCGCGGATGGCATCGCGCAGTGACAGCTGGCCGCCGATCACGTTCTGCCAGGTGGGGCTCGTGGCATCCTCTTGGTCGGCAAGCCAGACCTTCGCACCGGAGTTCAGCGCGTTGATGGTCATCTTCGGGTCGGTCGGTCCGGTGATCTCGACGCGGCGGTCTTCGAGACCGGGGCCGGCGCCGGCAACGCGCCAGTCGGCGTCGTCGCGGATGTGCCGGGTGTCGTCGCGGAAGCTCGGATCGTGGCCGCTGCCGATCTCGAAGCGGCGACGCATGCGGTCGGCGAGCCGGTCGTGGCGGCGTGAGGCGAAGCGGTGGTGCAACTCGGTGAGGAACGCGATCGCCTCGGGTGTGAGGATCTCATCGAACCGTTCGCGCACAGGCCCGGTGATGTGGAGGGCCGGCCCCTGCTGGATTGTCTGGGTGGGTGCGGTGGTAGGTGTTGAAGTGTTCACGATGAGGTCCTTTCTTGAGGTGCGTCTCGGAAGATGCGGGTGCGGCTGGAGCGGAGCCGCGTGGTGTGCTGAGTGGCTTGACACCTACTCTGCGTGAAGTTCTGGCATCCAACTGCACATTCTTGAGGTGAAGAAACGCTGAACTTCTGTTTTTGTGACAGAATCAGCCGAATGAGCACCACTGACGTTGCAGAAGACACCGACGCTCTCACAATCGGACGGCGCATCCGCCAGCTCCGCACGGCCCGAGGGATGACGCTCGAAGACCTGGCGACTGCCGTCGATCGCGCACCCAGCCAGCTGTCGATGATCGAGACCGGCAAGCGCGAGCCGAAGCTCACGCAGCTGCAGGCCATCGCGAAGGCGCTCGGCACCGGCATCGATGCGCTGCTGGAGGGCGAGCCGCTCGATGAGCGCAGCGCCGTCGAGATCGCGCTGGAGCGTGCCATGAAAGGGCAGACTTTTCAGGCGCTCGGGATCGACCCGTTCCGCATCGCGAAGAGCGTGCCGACGGATGCTCTGAAAGCTCTTCTCGCGCTGCACGGTGAGATCGACCGGCTGAAAGACGAGCGGGCTGCGACGCCGGAGGAAGCCCGTCGCGCAAACGTCGAACTGCGACACCTCATGCGCCGGCAGGACAATCACTTCGCAGATCTCGAGGCGAAGGCGGCCGAGATCCTCGCGGCGGTCGGGCATCCTGGTGGTCCGCTGACTCAGCGCACGGCATCCGAGATCGCCGCCTATCTGGGATTCACGCTGCACTACGCGCCAGACCTGCCGCAGACCACGCGCAGTGTCGCCGATCTCGCGAATGGCCGGCTGTACCTGTCGAGTCGCGTGCCGGCCAAGGGGGATGCGCGAACCGCCGTGCTGCAGGCGCTTTCTTCTCGGATGCTCGGGCACGCCGAGCCGCGCAGCTATGCCGAGTTCCTGCGCCAGCGGGTAGAGACGAACTACCTGACCGGCGCGCTGCTCATCCCGGAGGCGCACATCGTGCCGGCGCTGAAGGCCGCGAAGGAGCGGCGGGCGATCTCGATCGAAGACCTGCGCGATGCCTACTCGGTGTCATACGAGACCGCGGCGCACCGGTTCACGAACCTCGCCACCCGGCATCTGGATATTCCGGTGCACTTCCTCAAGGTGCATGAATCGGGCACGATCACCAAGGCATACGAGAACGACGACGTGAACTTCCCGACCGACCGGCTCGGCTCTATCGAGGGGCAGATGTGCTGCCGCCGGTGGACCAGTCGCGTCGTGTTCGATGAGGACGACCGCTTCAATCCGTACTACCAATACACCGACACCGGCAACGGCACCTATTGGTGCACGGCCAGGGTGGAGTCCTCGAGCGAGGGACTGCACTCGGTGAGTGTCGGGGTGCGCTTCGACGACACGAAATGGTTCGTCGGACGGGACACCACAAACCGCGGCGTCTCGAAGCACTCGGTCGAGGTGTGCTGCAGGCGGGCACCCGCTGACCTGGAGGAACGCTGGCGCGAGCACTCCTGGCCGAACGTGAAGACTCCGCGCACGCTACTCGCGACCCTGCCGACCGGTGCGTTCCCCGGGGTGGACACGACGGACGTGTACGAGTTCCTGGAGGCGCACGCGCCGAGGTGAGGCTGGCCCCGCCGGATGGCGCTCCGCGCGTCGTCGCCGCGACGCCGAGAATGGGTTTGTGGGATGAGACTGGCGCTGCGCGGGCCTTTGTCGTGCGGGAAAGTCATTCTCGACGGCTGGGGCCGAGCCCGCGCGGCCGGGGCCAGCCCCGACCCCGGCTCCGGACCCCCGCCCCGCGTCAGGTCACGCGGCCGGGATCCAGGATGCGGCGGTGGCGGCGCAGCGCCGTGATGATCAATGCCATGCCGACAGCGGCATGGACTCCGCCAATCACGAGCCAGGAGAGCGCAGCATCCACCTGTGGAAGCCCGATCACCGCGGCCGCATAGCCGAGATGAAAGCCACCGTGCACGCCGATGGCTGCCCAGAGCGACTGCGTCCACAGCAGCATCCCCATCGCCAGCAGTGAGAATCCGAACGGGAGCGCGAGATAGAGCACGTACTCGAGCGGCGACTGCTGCCCGCCGTTGGAAATGAGGTGGATGACGGTGAACACGAGTGTGGTCACGGCGATCGCCAGCACGGGGCGGGCGCGCAGTGCTGACAGCAGCCACCCGCGAAATAGCAGTTCCTCTGGGATCGCCTGCAACAGGAATGACTGACACAGCAGCGCGACGATGCTGAACCAGACCGGTGCCGTGGACCCGAGATCGGCCTCGGTGAGGTTGGGGCCGGTTGACGGCAGCACAGCGACCGCTGCGAATACCAGGCCGCCCGACACGGCGATCGACAGCGTCAACCAGAGGGCCGACCACCTGGTCCACACCCAGCCGGCATCGCGCAGGCGCCGGCCTTCGACGAACCGCATCCAGAGCCAGACGGCCATGACGACGAAGGCGAGCATTGCCCCTTGCAGGAGGATGAACACGATCAGCGACGTGAGGTCAGCGCCGTTCATCAACTCGGATCCACCCGGCACGAGCATCAGTAACGCAGAAAGCGCGCCAACGATCAGGTTGCCACCCATCAGGATGGCGACGGCGATGACGGCGCGCATTGCGATGCCCAGCGGGCCGAGGCCCAAACGAGACCGCGAGGCAGGGGCAGTGCCATCGGCAGAGGCAGGCGAATGAGGCTGTTTGGTATGCATACTTCGCAGATTATGTTCGCGAGCACGAGAGATCGGCACGCCAGAGTAATCGGATGCGGTGACCGCAGTCACTGTGTCAGGTGGAGAGACATGACCCGAGTCACGTCTCTCCTGGCGGGATCATGAATACGCTGGAGGCATGCCCGATTCTTCTTCTCGTCGTGCCGCGTTGATGGATTGGGCGGCCATCGTCGGGTTGGCCGGTCCCGCTCTCGTGTTGTTGTCGTCGTTCTTCGAACGCCCCGCCGCGATCACATGGGCGTTGTGTGCAGCGCTCGCATTCAGCATCGCGGCGTGGATGGTGTGGCGATGGATGCCGCGATTCGCGCGCACAGCGGCTGTCGTGTTCGCCTTCGGAGCGTCCGCCGTCATCTTCTTTGGTGATGGACCGCTCACATTCGGTGCCGCGTGGGTGGCGTGCCTCGTCCTCGCGCGAGTGTTCCGTGCGGCCGTGACGGTGGCGTACGCGGTGCTGCTCTGCCTGATGGCGGCAGGCATCCACCTCATCGCCGGAAACGGTTGGGAGATTGCAGCGATGGAATCGGTGAGCACCGCAGTTCTCGCTGGGTTCGGTGCTGCGTTCGCACTGCTGATGAAGGATGCTGATCGCGTCGATGCCGAGCGGGCGCAGCTGAGCGAAATCCAGAGTGACACGCTGGCGCAGCTTTCTGAAGCCAACGGCGAGTTGCAGCGCCGGCTCGGTTCCGAACAGGATCTTGTGCTCGCCGAGGAGCGCGCACGCGTCGCGCGTGAATTGCACGACGAACTGGGGCATCGACTCACTGTCATCGGCCTGTCCCTGGATTACGTCGAGCGGATGCGGGGCAGAGACGCGCAACGTGCTGACGCGGAGCTCGTTCGGGCGCGCTCCACGGTGAGCGATGCGCTCGCGGCCATGCGCAAGGTCGTGCGGGCGATGCATCCGGTCGAACTGGGGTCCCTGCGCGGTGCGGCGGCATTCCTCGCGGTCGCGGAGGCGTTCCGATCGACGGGACTCGATGTCAGGGTGGACGTCGACGGCGGCGAGGAACTCTCCCACGAGCACTCGTTACTGATCCTGCGGTTTGTGCAGGAAGGTCTGACCAACGTCGTGCGTCATGCCGACGCGACCCAGGTCAATATGTGCATCCGCACCGGTAACCAGGGGGTTCGCGCAGTGATCGAGGATGTCGGCGGCGCAGGTGGCGTGTCGATCGTGGAGGGGTTCGGGCTGCGGTCGCTGCGCGCTCGTGCGGAGTCGGTCGGCGGGTCGCTCGTGGGCGAAGCGGTGCCGCGAGGCTTTCGGCTGGAGATCGTGCTTCCACTCGACGCGCGGGTGGCGGCATGAGCGATATTCGGGTACTGATCGTCGATGATCAGGAGCTGCTGCGCCGGGGACTGCGCATGCTGTTGGAGACGGAAGACGGCATCGAAGTCGTCGGAGAAGCGGATCACGGGGCGCATGCGCTCGCCCTCATTCCGCAGGCGAAACCGGACGTCGTCCTGGCGGATGCGCGGATGCCGGTGCTGGATGGACTGGGGCTGGTCGAGCGCTGCCGGCGTGAGCATCCGACGCTTCCCGTGTTGGTGCTCACCACGTTCGATGACGCGCTTCTCGTGCGGTCATTGCTCGACGCGGGAGCAGCCGGCTTCCTGCTGAAGGACATCTCCACGGACGCGCTCAGCGAGGCCATCCGGCAGGTTACGGCGGGCGGGCTCGTCATCGATCCGAGAATCGCGCGGCAAGCCGTCAGCGCCGTGGCGCAGATTTCGGAAGCGCCCACACTGTCGGATGCGGAGACCGCCGTGGCCGAGCTGGTTGCAGACGGATTGACGAACGCAGAGATCGCCGCGCGGCTGATGCTCGCGCACGGGACGGTGAAGAACACGGTGTCTGCGCTGCTGCGCAAATTCGCAGTGCGCGACCGCACGGCCCTCGCGCTGCGCCTCATTCGTTAGGCCGGCCGCCCTCGAGATTGGCGCTTCCACATGAGACGGATGCTCGGCTGCCACCGCTGTGCGTGAACCACCATCTAGGGCATGGTGTCTCACGTAGCGGATGTCGCGGGATGGCCGGGATGATGCCTAGCGGTAACCTGACGCCATGATGGCGACGGATACCGAGCGGGACAAGACCTGGCTCGGGATGCGCATGTCGGATCGGGTGCTGCTCGTGGCATCCGTCCTGATCGGCGCATTGTCGCTGGTGCTGGCGGCGCAATCCCCGGACAGCGGCGCATGGTTCTGGATGACGATGTTCGCCCCGGCGATCTTCGCCGTATGGTGTGCGCTCGCGGCAATCTGGCGGCTGCGTGAGGAGCGCAACCCTGTGGCGATCATGGTGTTCAGCGCGCTCATCGCTCCCGCCTTCGTCGCCGTGCCGCTTGGGGTCGTTGCAATGTTCCTCCGGCCGACGCGCGCCGTCGGGATCTGGGAGGACGGCACGCTCCTCGCATCCATCGGCGTCGTCACCGGCGGATGGGGATACGGGATGCTCGTCGCGCTGGTGGTCTGGATCGTGATCGTGATGCCGGGGACCTGGTTCGTGTCCCGGGGAATGCATTCCCGCTAGCCTGGCTGCGGAATGGGGAGGGCATATGACGGAACTGAGCGACGACGCAACTGACGATGCGCATCTGTGGCGTGAGGAGATCCGGTCGCTGGTCAGCGGGGCGAACCTGGTGGTGCTGATCGCGGTGATCGCTCTGGGAGTCTGGGGCGTCTTCGATTCGATGACGGATGCTGATGGCGACCGCGTGTGGGGGACTTTAGTGGTCGTCGCACCGGGCATCTATGCGGGATGGTGCATGCTCGAGGCTTCGTGGCGCAGCGGCGATATGACCTCGCTGCTGCTGAGGCTCGTCTCTGCGTGCTTGATCGCTCCGCTGCTCGCGCTCATCCCCATCGCCGTCGTCCAGGCGATCGCCGTGGCGTTCCCCGGCGTGCGCGACACGATCGCGCAGGCAGCCGCGCAGAACACCGGCTTCCACTATTTCTGGGATGAGGGTGTGGTCAGCCAGCTGTATCTGGTGCCCATCGCTGGCTATGCGATTGGGGCCTGCATCGGCTTGGGCGTCGCACTGATCATCACGCTTCCCGTCCTCTCGATCCGCAGCCCCGGTGTGGTGAGCGCCGGCTCGCACATCGAAAAGGTCGACGGGGCCAGACGCAGCTCGACCACCGCCTTCGTCTTCGTCGGACTCGGCATCACAGTGCTCGGCATCGCACTGTGGGCCTTCGGCGAAGGTGGCAGCATCCTCGAATTTCCGGAGGACTTCGGGCGCCTGATGAACACACTTTCACACGGATACTTCCACTGGGATCAGGCGATGTGGCTGATCGGCGCGGTCCTCGTCGTCACTGGTGTGCTGTCGATGGGCTGGGGCTGCGTGCGGGTGCTCACGGCGAGGGTCCGCGAGAATGGCTTTGCAGCATGAGACAAGGGTTGTGAAGGTCCGTCTCATACGGGAAACGCATTCTCGTGGCTTAGTGGCTGGCTGCGCGTAGCAGCGCCCACAGTTCCGCTCGGGCCGGGAAGGTGCTCAGGTCCAGGCCCAGTAGCCGCGCGGCCTTCGCTACGCGCGAGCGGAGCGTATGGCGATGGATGCCGAGAGCCGACGCGGCGGATTCGAACCGGGCGTCGTGCTCCAGCCAGACCCGCAGCGACTGTTCGAGATCCGCATCGCCCGAGCGCAGCGGTGCAAGCCGTGACTCGGCGATCAGGCGCGCATCGTCGGTAGTGAGGGCAGACAGGATGCCGGAGGCCGCCGTATCGGCGAAGCGAATCGCCCCGCCCGCGCCACCCGCAACCGCACCTCGACGCAGCGCACTGAGCGCCTGCGCATGCGCGCGGGAGAACGCCGAGTACGAGGTCGCTTCCGAGACCCCGATGCGGATGCCGAAGCGTTCCGCTGCCTCGTCGAGCAACACAGCATCCGCCTCCGGCAGGCAGATCACCATGCCGTTCGTAGAGCCCGAGCCGTCATCCGACACCGCGAGGAACGACCGCGATCCGCGCTCTGCGCGCCGTCGTTCCCACCATTCCTCGAGCGCTTCGGGGAGGGCATCCACTGCCACCGCCACGATGACCGGCCCGGTCGGCAGCGACGACAGCACGCGCTGGGCGAGCGTCTCATCGTCGAGCAAGAGGGACTGAAGCAGCTGTGCGTGCAGGCGGCGGCGTTCGCTGACGAGCCGATCGGTCTGCTCGAGGGCCAGCCCCGCCATCGCGATGACCGACGTGACAACGGCGCGCGCCTCGGCATCCAGCGAAGCCGCGGCGATCGCGATGACGCCACGCAGACCTCGCGGGCGGCCGAGCGTGAACAGCTGCATCGTCTGCTCGTCGACCACGATCGAGCGCCCGGTCTCTGCTCCTCGTGTCAGCACTTCCGCGACGTGTCCTGCAACGACCTCTCGCGTCGTGGCGGAGACCCCGCCCGGCGGATGCTCGATCGTGAGCGTGCCGGATGCGTCGAACATCGCCACCCACGCGTCGAGCCGGCGACCGAGTTCACTGATGATCGCGGCCAGTCCGTGCCTGCGAAGGGCCGCCACGGCCAGCGCCCGCTGTGTGTCCAGCGCCCAGCTCCGTCGGGCGTATGCCTGCGCAGCAATCGCTTCGGCGTGCGCACGGGCAACGGCGATGAACGGCGTACGGTACGGCACCTCGAACAGCGGCAGCCCTGATTCGGTGCATGCGGCGACTAGGTCGGCAGGAACTTCAGGATACTGAACCCCGGTGCCGAACCCGAGGCCGACAACACCCCGCGCAGTCAACTGCGCGACATACGCAGATGCCGTTACGGATCCGTCGAGCTGGCTTCCGGTCGTGAGCAGTGCCAGATCATCCGCAAGAAATGGCGTCGGATCGGTGAGGTCGGTGGAGTGCACCCAGCGCAGCGGTCGGTCCAGGGCATCCGGATCTCCCGAGACCAATCGCAACCCAAGTCCGGAATCGCGCAGCAGTCCGCGTAGCGTCGGCTGATCCATCGGGCCTCCCCATCGAGCTGTTATACGAACCGGTTAAGTCGTATCAAAGATTGTACGAGCAGGCGAATGCTTTCCGCACGTCACAGGCATACGCTCACGAGCATGACCCTCATCGATGTCACCTCGGTCGGCGGACCCGCCCTCGCCCAGGAGCGCCGCCTCGTCACGGCGCTGCCCGGCCCCCGCTCGGCAGAGATCCTCGCGCGCAAGGCGGATGCGGTGCCCACGGGCGTCGCACACACCGTGCCGATCGCCGCCGTGGCCGCGGGCGGGGGAGTCGTGGTGGATGCCGACGGCAACTCCCTCATCGACCTCGGCAGTGGCATCGCCGTCACGACGATCGGCAACGCGCATCCGAAGGTTGCAGCCGCGATCGCAGCCCAAGCCGCGCGCTTCACGCACACGTGTTTCATGATCTCCCCCTACGAGGAGTACATCGCCGTCGCCGAGGCACTCAACCGCCTCACACCCGGAAGCTTCGCGAAGAAGACCGCGCTGTTCAACTCCGGCGCCGAGGCCGTCGAGAACGCCGTCAAGATCGCCCGTAAGCACACCGGACGCCCCGCCATCATTGCCTTCGAGCACGGATACCACGGCCGCACCAACCTGACGATGGCGCTCACGGCGAAGGCCATGCCGTACAAGAGCGGCTTCGGCCCGTTCGCCCCCGAGGTCTACCGTGCGCCCCTGTCTTACCCGTTCCGTGACGGGCTCTCCGGCGCTGAGGCCGCCGCCCGCGCGATCGCCGTGATCGAGAAGCAGGTGGGCGCCGACAGCACTGCTGCCGTACTGATCGAGCCGATCCAGGGGGAGGGCGGCTTCATCGTCCCCGCAGACGGATTCCTCCCCGCCATCGTCGAATGGTGCCGCGCGAACGGCGTCGTCTTCATCGCCGACGAGGTGCAGACCGGCTTCGCCCGCACCGGCACGATGTTCGCCAGCGAGCAGTTCGGCATCGAACCAGACCTCATCGCCACCGCGAAGGGCATCGCGGGTGGACTCCCGCTCGCCGCCGTCACCGGGCGTGCCGAGATCATGGATGCCACCCACGCCGGCGGACTCGGCGGCACCTACGGCGGCAACCCGATCGCGTGCGCTGCCGCCCTTGCCGCGATCGACGTCTTCGAAAACGACGGGATGCTGCAACGCGCACAGCAGATCGGCACACTGCTGCACCTGCGACTGAACGCCCTGCAGGTTGCAGATTCGCGCATCGGCGACGTCCGTGGGCGCGGGGCAATGACGGCGATCGAGTTCGTCGATCCCACCACGAATGCCCCGGATGCTGCGCTCACCGCCGCTATCGCGAAGGCGTGCATTGCCCAGGGCGTGATCGTCCTCACCTGCGGGACGTTCGGCAACGTCATCCGCTTCCTTCCCCCGCTGGCCATCAGCGACGATCTGCTGAACGAGGGCCTCGACGTCGTCGCCGCCGCGCTCGCCGCACACTGAAGACACACCGCCCCACCCGAGGAGTGACCATGAGTACCATCGCACCGAACGAGCACGCACTGCTCGACAGCATCCCGACCGGCCTCTTCATCGGCGGAGAGTGGGTCGAAGCCGAAGGTGGTCGCACTTTCGACGTGCACGACCCGGCGACCAATGCCGTGATTCGCTCGATTGCCGATGCGACCCCGGCCGACGGCATCCGCGCCCTTGACGCAGCCGTCGCCGCGCAAGAGGGGTGGGCGCTGACCCCGGCACGGGAGCGCAGCAACATCCTGCGCCGCGCATTCGATCTCGTGCAGGCGCACAAGGAAGACCTCGCGCTGCTGATGACGCTCGAGATGGGCAAGCCGCTCGCCGAGGCGCGCGGAGAAGTTGTCTACGGTGGCGAGTTCCTGCGCTGGTTCAGCGAAGAAGCCGTGCGCATCTCGGGCCGCTACGGCAGCAACCCCGAGGGCACGGGGCAGATGATCGTCTCGCAGCGTCCGGTCGGGCCGTCATTCTTCATCACGCCGTGGAACTTCCCCTTCGCGATGGCGACGCGCAAGATCGCACCCGCGCTCGCCGCCGGCTGCACCGTCGTGATCAAGCCACCGGCGCTCACGCCGCTGACGACGATCTTCTTCACCAAGCTGCTCCAAGAGGCGGGGCTCCCCAAGGGCGTCGTCAATGTCGTGCAGACGTCGACGTCATCGAAGGTATCGGCGCCGATCATCGCCGACCCGCGGCTGCGCAAGCTCTCATTCACCGGATCGACCGAGGTCGGCCGCAAGTTGATCGCGCAGGCGGCCGAGGGCGTGCTGCGCGTCTCGATGGAGCTCGGTGGCAACGCGCCGTTCGTCGTCTTCGAGGATGCCGATCTCGACAAGGCAGTCGACGGTGCGATGGCGGCGAAGTTCCGCAACATCGGCCAGGCCTGCACGGCGGCGAATCGCTTCATCGTGCACGCATCCGTCGCTGCGGAGTTTGCGGATCGGGTCTCCGAGCGGGTCAAGGCCATGACGATCGGACGCGGCACTGAGGACGGTGTCACGATCGGTCCGCTGATCGATGCGGATGCTGTGGCCAAGGCATCCGCTCTTGTGGATGACGCTGTCAAGCGGGGTGCCCGCCTGCTTGCCGGCGGATATGCCATCGAGGGAGAAGGTACCTTCTTCCAGCCGACCGTGATCACCGATGTCGTCGCGGGCAGTGACATCCTGCGTGAGGAGATCTTCGGCCCGGTGCTGGCGATCGCCACCTTCGAGACCGAAGAGGAAGGTGTGCGCCTGGCGAATGACACCGAGTATGGCCTGGTCTCGTACGTCTTCACCGAGGATCTCGCCCGCGGTCACCGCATGATCGACGCGCTCGAGACCGGCATGATGGGCCTCAACGTCGGGGTCGTCTCGAACGCGGCCGCGCCCTTCGGCGGGGTCAAGCAATCCGGCATCGGCCGCGAGGGCGGTGCCGAGGGCATCCACGAGTACCTGTCCACGAAATACACGCTCATCCCGAACAGCTGAGGGAGAACGCCATGACCGAATACGCCGTTGTGAACCCGGCGACGGGGGAGACCCTCGCCACGTATGACACCTTCTCGGATGCTCAGATTGAGGATGCTGTCGCGCGCGCGCATGCGGCAGCATCCGTCTGGGGTGCCAGGTCGCCCGCAGAGCGCGCCGTCGTGATTCGTCGGATCTCCGCGCTGCACCGCGAACGCAGCGCGGAGCTCTCCGCAATCATCGTGCGCGAGATGGGCAAGCCCATTGCCGCGGCCGAGGGCGAGGTCGACTTCGCCGCCGACATCATCGAGTACTACGCCGACAACATCGAGCAGATCACCGCCGATCAGCCGCTGCAGATCCTCGGCGACGGCACGGCGGTGATCCGCCGCTCGCCGCTGGGCGCGCTGCTGGGCATCATGCCGTGGAACTTCCCGGCCTACCAGGTGGCACGCTTCGCGGCGCCGAACCTCGCGCTCGGCAACACGATCATCCTCAAGCATGCGCCGCAGTGCCCGGAGTCGTCGGCCGCGCTCGAGGCGATCTATCGGGATGCCGGTCTCCCCGACGGTGCCTACATCAACGTCTACGCGAGCAACGAGCAGGCGGCGACGATCATCGCTGACCCGCGCGTGCGAGGAGTGTCGGTCACCGGATCCGAGCGCGCCGGCGCCGCCGTCGCCGAGGTCGCCGGACGCCACCTGAAGAAGGTCGCGCTCGAACTCGGCGGATCAGACCCGTTCATCCTGCTTTCCACAGACGATCTGGATGCCGTGGTGCAAGCCGCCGTGGATGCGCGGCTCGACAACAACGGACAGTCCTGCAACGGTGCCAAGCGCTTCATCATCATCGACGGGCTATATGACGCCTTCGTGGAAAAGTTCGTCGCCGCGCTCGCCGCAGTGCGCCCCTCGGACCCGATGGAGGAAGACACCGTGCTCGGTCCGCTGTCGTCGCTTGCCGCGGCCGAACGGTTGCAGTCGCAGATCGGTCGTGCGCTCGTGCAGGGGGCGACGTTGCTCACCGGCGGTACCCGCAGGGGTGCGTTTTTCGACCCGACCGTGCTCGCAGATGTCACGCCCGAGATGGACGTATATCGCGAGGAATTGTTCGGCCCGGCGGGCGTCGTATATCGCGCGGCAGATGAGGACGCGGCCGTCGCGATCGCGAACGACACGCCCTTCGGACTCGGCTCCTACGTCTTCACGACCGACGCCGCACAGGCCGAGCGCGTGGCAGACCGCATCGAGGCGGGCATGGTCTACGTCAACCTCGTACTCGCCGACAGCCCGGAGCTGCCCTTCGGCGGCGTGAAGCGCAGCGGTACCTCGCGCGAGCTGGGGATGCTGGCCGCCGACGAGTTCGTGAACAAGAAGCTCATCCGCACGGCGTGAGCTCCTGAAACCTGAAACCTGAAACCTGAAACCTGAAACCTGAAACCTGAAACCTGCACACCTGCAGGGCGATCGAACGGATGCAGGGCCAAAACGCGGCGTGTCGCCCTGCATCCGTGCATCCGCCCTGCAAGTGTGCGGCGCGCGAGAACCCCGCCCGCCGCGCTACCTTGGATGCATGAAGCCCGAACGCGTCTCCCGCACGCAGTCCGTCGTGGACGGCTTGCTCGATGCGATCATCGCCGGGCGCCTCGTGGCGGGTGAAACGCTGCCCGCCGAAGCAGACCTCGCCACCCTGCTCGGGGTCTCGCGGCTGACACTGCGTGAAGGCGTGCGGCTGCTGCAGGCGCAGGGTGTCATCGTGCCAGTGCCAGGCAGTCGGCACCGGGTAGCTCCGGTGGATGAATGGACAGGGCTCGAAGCCGTCGTCCGGTACTCGCGCAGCGGGGGAGCACGTCGGCGCTCCTCGCTCGACCTCATCGACATGCGCGTGATGTTCGAGACGGGCGCAGCAGAGCTCGCCGCGCCCAAGTGCACTCCCGCGCACCTCGCACAGTTGACGACCCACCTGGAGAAGATGCGCTCGGCGCACGCGCACGGCGATGTCCCCGGATTTGTTGACGCGGACCTCGCCTTTCACGACGTGATCTTCGCGGCCGCAGACAACCGCATCCTTGTGGCATCCGTTCGTCCGCTGACCGCGATGCTGGAGGACTCGCGCAGCGAGACCAGTTCGGTGCGCGATATCCGCGAGCACGCGATCGTCGAGCACGCCGCCGTGTTGGACGCCATGCGCACCGGTTCTGCGGATGCTGCGCGAGAGGCGATGGCCAGCCACATGCGCCAGACCAGGGCTGATCTGCTGCACTACGTACTCGGCGAGTAGAAGGCGAACAGCCGAAGTGTCAGGCGAACAGCCAGGCACGCCCGGTTGCCAGGGAGCAGATTTAGGCGTAACCTCGTTATCTGATATCGGATAGCCCCGCCGAATCCGGCCAAATCCGGCCAAATCTCGTCGAATCCCGCCGAATCCCGCCGAATCATCAGAATCATCTCTGAACGAAGGAGTTCCTGTGCACGTCGATGCGCTTCTCGCCTCGCTGCCGGCACCTGTCGAGATCGACGCCGCCGAGGTGCGCGCTTCTCTTGATCCGCGCGGAGTGCTCGTCGTCCTGGACGATGACCCCACCGGCACGCAGTCGGTCGCGAATCTCCCGGTGCTCACCCGCTGGGAACACGAGGACCTCGCCGGCGCATTCGCCACGAGCGCTCCCGCCGTCTACGTGCTCACCAACACTCGCTCCCTTGATGAGGAGACCGCCGCACAGCGCAACCGCGAGGTCGTCGCCGTCGCGCTGGCCGCGGCATCCGAGGCGGGGCGAAACGTGACCTTCGTTTCGCGGGGTGACTCGACGCTGCGCGGTCACTTCCCGCTCGAGACCGACGTCCTCTCGGCAGAGATCGTCGCCCACGGCGGCGCCGCCCCCGAGCTCACGCTGATCGTCCCCGCCTTCCCCGACGCCGGTCGCATCACGGTCGACTCCGTGCACTACTGGGTCGTCGGAGACGAAGCGACGCCGGTCGGGGAGACCCCGTTCGCAAAGGATGCGACCTTCGGTTTCGCATCGTCCAACCTGCGTGATTGGGTCGCGGAGAAGACCGGAGGGCGCATACCGGCAGGTCAGGTCGCCGCCCTCACGATCGACATCATCCGTGCCGGCGTCGACGCCGTGGCATCCTTTCTGCGAGACGTGCCGTCCGGCTCTGTCATCGCGGTCGATGTCGTGGAGGAATCCGACATGCGTGTCGTCGCGCTCGCGCTGCACCGGATGCAGGATCGCGCAGTGCTGCTGCGCGTGGGCCCGCCGTATGTGCGCGCCCACATCGGCCAGGACATCGCCGAGCCAGTGCGCGCTGAGGACATCCCGTTCGCCTACGACCGCGGCGGACTCGTCGTGGTCGGCAGCCACGTGCCGCTCACCACCCAGCAGCTCGATGAGCTGCGCCGGCAGCGTCCAGACACGGCGACGATCGAACTCGACGTGCGCAGCCTCATCGACGACCGTCGTGAGGCACATCTCGATGCACAGGCGGATGCCGTCGCGGCAGCCCTCGCGAACGGATCGGTCATCGTGCACACCACGCGCGAACTCGTGACCGGCGCCGATGGCGATGAGAGCCTCGAGATCGCCCGCAAGGTCTCCAGCGGCGTCGTCGAACTGGTCCGCCGCGTGCTGGCGATCGCGCCGCCGCGGTTCGTGATCGCCAAGGGCGGCATCACTTCGAGTGACGTCGCCAGTGAGGCGCTCGAGATTCGCCGTGCCACCGTGCTCGGCCCGATGCTCCCCGGCCTCGTCTCGCTCTGGCAGCCCCAGACCGGACCTGCCGTCGGCATCCCGTACATCGTCTTTGCCGGCAACGTCGGCGATCCTGACTCGTTGGCCCGCGTCGTCGCGACGCTCGCCGATGCCAAGTGAGAATCGCGAACTGAGAATCGCGAAGTGAGAATTGCGAACCGAAGAATTGAAAGGAACTGAAATGACCTCTACTGTCGCCGTTATCGGCCTCGGAGCCATGGGCCTGCCGATGGCAACCCGCCTCGCCGAGCGCTTTGAGGTGCGCGGTTTCGACATCGCAGCCGAGCGCATCACTCTCGCCGCTGAGAAGGGCGTGAAGCCGGCGTCATCTGCAGCCGAAGCCGTGGCAGACGCCCAGGCAGTGCTCGTCGCCGTGCGCAACGGGTCGCAGCTGAATGATCTGCTCTTCGGCGAGACAGCACTCGCTTCGCACCTTGCGGAGGGTGCAGTGGTCATCCTCACCAGCACCGTCGGCACCGACGGCATCGGCGAGATCGCCGATCGCCTCGCCGAGCATGGCGCCGAGCTGGTGGATGCTCCGCTTTCCGGCGGTCCCGTACGCGCTGGTGAAGGCGACCTGCTGATCGTGGTCGGCGCGACCCCGGCAGCCCTCGCGGTTGCACGCCCGGTGCTCGACCAGCTCGCCTCGACGCTGTCGATCGTTGGCGAGAAGCCGGGCGACGGCCAGGCGCTGAAGACTGTCAACCAGCTGCTGTGCGGTGTGCACATCGCCGCCGCAGCCGAGGCACTTGCCCTCGCAGATGCTCTCGGCCTTGACCGTGAGAAGACCCTCGAGGCGCTCACCGCGGGTGCGGCGAACTCGTTCATGCTCGGCAACCGTGGCCCGCGCTCCCTGCAGGCCTACGACGAAGAAGGTGCCGAGGTGCTCAGCCGCCTGGACATCTTCGTCAAGGACATGGGCATCGTCGGAAACGCGGCACGCGCCGCGCACCTGTCGACTCCTGTCGCAAACGCCGCCGAGCAGCTGTTCCTGCTCGGTGAGGCCCAGGGCCTCGGCGCATACGATGACTCCGCTGTGATCCGCGTGATCGCCCCCAACCGTCTTTCCTGAACCAACCCGACCCTGGCGCGACCGCGCCACAGACAAACTCGGCGCACTCACGCCGGATTAACTGAAAGAAGAGACCCAGTGACGCTCCCTCTTCCCGCGCTGATCGCGATCGGAATCGCAGGCCTTGCCCTGCTGCTCCTGCTGATCATCCGCTTCAAGATGCAGGCCTTCTACGCCCTGATCCTCGTCTCGATCGTGGTCGGCCTCGCAGCCGGTCTGCCGATGACGACGATCGCCGCGACGGAAAGCGACCCCGAACAGCTCGGCATCATCCAGGCGATCATCGCCGGTGTTGGCGGAACGCTCGGCTCTGTCGCCGTGCTCGTCGCTCTCGGTTCGATGCTCGGCAAGATCATCGAACTCTCCGGCGGCGCAGACTCGCTCGCCGGCAAGTTCACGAAGTGGCTGGGCCCGAAGCGGGTCGGTGTTGCGCTCGTCGCAGCCGCCGCCATCCTGGCGATCCCGGTGTTCTTCGATGCCGGATTCATCATCCTCGTGCCGATCATCTTCGCCTTCTCGAAGGTTGCGGGGCTCAACCCGATCAAGTTCGGCCTCCCCGTGGCCGGCATCATGCTCGCCGTGCACGTGGCTGTGCCGCCGCACCCCGGCATCGTCGGAGGCGCGACGATCCTCGGCGCCGACGTCGGCTGGGTCACGATCTTCTCGCTGCTGATCTCGATCCCGCTCGCCGTGCTGGCGTTCTGGGCTGGCAAGTTCCTCAACCGTCGCGAGTTCGCGATGATCGAGGCGACGAAAGAGATGTTCGACAACTTCGGTACCGAGAAGACCTCCGTCAACGCCGGTCTCCGCGACGGTGAGAAGGCGCCGAGTGCCTACACCGTGCTCGCGCTCAT
Source organism: Microbacterium sp. A93 (assembly GCF_051842835.1). Lineage (NCBI taxonomy): Bacteria > Bacillati > Actinomycetota > Actinomycetes > Micrococcales > Microbacteriaceae > Microbacterium > Microbacterium sp. A93. The sequence continues at coordinate 7,473 of NZ_JBPXMT010000020.1, read as the reverse complement.
TCTGCTGCCGCTCGTGCTGATCATGCTCGGTACTGCCGTCGCCCCGGCGTTCGAGTCGGGCACCTTCTGGAACAGCTTCCTGTCGATGATCGGTCAGCCGATCTTCGCGCTCATGGTTGCCATCGCCGCCGCGATGTTCTTCCTCGGTGTTCGTCGTGGCTGGTCCACGGCAAAGCTCGGCGAGGTCATGGAGTCGGCGCTGCCCGCAGCTGCCGTCATCATCCTCATCACGGGTGCCGGTGGTGCCTTCGGCAAGATCCTCACCGAGACCGGGATCGGCGGCGCTGTTGCGCAGCTGCTCGCCGGTAGTGGCATGCCGCTGTTGCTCGCCGCGTTCCTCATCTCGCTCATCATGCGCGCAGCTCAGGGCTCGGCGACTGTGGCCATCACGACCACCGCGGGCCTGCTGCTGCCGTCGGTTGCGGTGCTCGGCCTTGACACGATCCACGTCGCGCTCGTCGCGATCGCCATCGGTTACGGCGCGCTGGGTCTCAGCCACGTGAACGACTCCGGCTTCTGGGTGGTCACCCGGTACCTCGGACTGTCGGTCAAGGATGGTCTACGTACCTGGACGCCGCTGACGACCGTGCTCGGCATCGCCGGGTTTGTGATCACCTGGATCCTGTACGCAGCGATCCCGATGAGCTGACACCACCCCGACCCGAGAGGCCCCGGCATCCGCCCCAGACGGATGTCGGGGTCTCTCGCTCTTTTTCAGGGTCGAGTCCGCGGGTTGTCGCTGAGACGACCCGTGCCGATGTGGTCGAGGGTAGCCTCGAGGCATGGTCACCGTTGCCGAGAACATCGTCCATACTCTTCGCGCCAACAACATCGATCGGGTCTACGGTCTCCCCGGTGATTCCCTGAACGGGTTCACCGACGCTCTCCGTAAGGACGGCACCATCCGATGGCTGCATGTGCGGCACGAGGAATCAGCCGCGTTCGCGGCGGCAGCGGATGCGGCGATCACCGGCGACCTCGCCGTCGTCGCCGGCTCCTGCGGCCCCGGAAACCTGCACCTGATCAACGGCCTGTTCGACGCCAATCGCTCCCGCGTTCCTGTGCTGGCGATCGCCGCGCACATCCCGACGCAGGAGATCGGCACCGGCTACTTCCAAGAGACCCACCCGCAGGAGCTGTTCCGCGAGTGCAGCGTGTACGTCGAGTTCGTGTCCGACCCCATTCAGATGCCGCGCATCCTGGAGATCGCGATGCGCGCAGCCATCGAGCAGCGCGGCGTCGCCGTGATCGTGATCCCCGGCGAAGTCGCCCTCGCCGAGGTGCCGGTCGATCGCGCATCGGTGATCCGGCGCACTCAACCCGTGGTCGTGCCCAGTGGCGCGGAACTGGACGAAGCCGCGCAGTTGCTGAATGCGGCGAAGAAGATCACGATCCTTGCCGGTGCGGGCGTCGAAGGCGCGCATGACGAAGTGCTCGCTCTGGCAGACCGGCTCGGCGCGCCGATCGTGCATTCTCTCCGCGGCAAGGAATTCATCGAGCACGACAACCCCTTTGACGTCGGGATGACCGGACTTTTGGGCTTCGCCTCCGGCTATCGGGCGATGGAGGCCGCGGACACCGTGCTGCTGCTGGGCACCGACTTCCCCTATGCGCAGTTCTACCCCGATCACGCCACCACCATCCAGGTTGATATCCGCGGATCGCAGCTCGGCAGGCGGCATCCGCTCGATCTCGGCCTCGTTGGAGACGTGAAGGCGACCGCAGAGGCCCTGCTCCCGCGTCTCGCGGAGAAGAGCGATCGCGCACATCTCGATGACGCAGTGGCGCACTACCGGAAGACGCGCACCAAGCTCGATGAGCTGGCTGTGCCTTCCAGGGGGAAGAACCCGATCCATCCGCAGTATCTCGCGCGCCTGCTCGACGAAGCAGCGAGCGATGACGCGATCTTCACTGCGGATGTCGGCTCGCCGACGGTATGGGCCGCGCGCTATCTCACCATGAATGGTCGGCGCCGACTGATCGGCTCCTTCGTACACGGATCGATGGCGAACGCGCTCATGCACGGGATCGGCGCGCAGACGGCGCAGCCGGACCGTCAGGTGGTCGCATTGGCCGGGGATGGCGGCCTGTCGATGATGCTGGGCGAGCTCATCACACTGACGCAGAACAAGCTGCCGGTGAAGACGATCGTGGTGAATAACTCCTCGCTCAACTTCGTCGAGCTCGAGATGAAGGCGGCCGGGTTCGTCACCTACGCGACAGACCTCGATAACCCCAACTTCGCGGCGGTGGCCGAGGCGCTCGGCATCTTCGCCAGGAGAGTGGAGCGCAGTGAGGATCTGCCGGATGCCGTGCGCGAGGTGCTCGCCCACGATGGCCCGGCGATACTCGACGTCGTCACCGAACGGCAGGAGCTCTCGATGCCGCCAGCGATCACGGCCGAGCAGGTCAAGGGCTTCGCCCTGTTCGCCATTCGCACGGTGATGTCCGGCCGTGGCGATGAGCTTGTCGATCTTGCCAAAGCCAACTGGCGCCAGCTGTTCTGACCCGCGGCGCCCCGTGTGAAGCCTGCTTTGTTCGCCGGGGCGCGCGGCATGCCCTACACTGGAGGAGCAGTTATCTGCATTCTTTTCCTGTGCCTTTGGGCGCGGGGCTGATGCAGATCCAGGGGCCCCAGGTCTCTAGGGCGGTAGCTCAATTGGCAGAGCAGCGGTCTCCAAAACCGCAGGTTGCAGGTTCGATTCCTGTCCGCCCTGCGCGTCAGCGCAAAGCTGACACACGAAAGGTACATTCAGGATGGATCAGGACGACCCGCGCGGCGATATCGTCGCGTCAGGCGGTGCCGCAGGCGTGAAGAGGCTTGGCTTCTTCGGCCGGCTCGCGCTGTTCTTCCGTCAGGTCATGGGCGAGCTGCGCAAGGTCGTCACACCCACACGCAAGGAACTGTTCAAGTTCACCCTGGTCGTGTTGGTGTTCGTGGCTATCATGATGGCCATGGTCTACGGCCTTGACGCCGCCTTCTCGTGGCTGACAGCTCAGGTCTTCGGAGTGCCGCAGTAAGCGTCTCTCCCGCGGGTTACACCGCAATGAATGGAAAGAAATAACGTGTCTGAACGATATTCCGACGACGCCGACATGGCGACCGCCGCGGAGCAGTCCAGCGAGGACGACGAAGCTCAGGAAGGCAACATGCTTGCCGCCGAGGAGCAGTCGTCTGCGCCGGCCGAGCAGGTCGCGCTGCACATCGAAGGCGACGCGGATGACGCGGACGAAGAAGGCACGGAAGACATCGACATCGACGACCCGGAGGCTGACGCGATCGTGAACGACGCTCTCAACCTGGACGAGGCTGCAGAAACTGAAGCTGCCGCTGAGGTCCTCAACGACGCAGTGGCAGAAGAAACTGCTGACCTCGAGGCTGCAGCCGCACATGAAGTGGCTCCCTACGACGGCCCAGACGTGAACGGCGATGAGGATGCCGCGACCGACGAGGACGCCGACGACGAGGACGAAGAAGAAGAAGAAGACCCGTATGAGGCCTTCCGTATGGATCTGCGGATGCTCCCGGGCAAGTGGTACGTCATCCACTCCTACGCTGGTTTCGAGCGCAAGGTGAAGGCCAACATCGAGCAGCGCAAGTCGACGCTCGAGGTCGAGGACGACATCTACCAGATCGAGGTCCCGATGGAGGACGTCGTCGAGATCAAGAACGGTCAGCGCAAGATGGTCACGCGCGTCCGGATCCCCGGCTACGTGCTTGTGCGCATGGAACTCACCGAGGACACCTGGTCCGTCGTTCGTCACACTCCTGGCGTCACCGGCTTCGTGGGCAACGCCCACAACCCGACGCCGCTGCGCTTCGAAGAGGCCTTCAACATGCTGAAGGCTCTCGTCGAGGTCAAGGACATCCCGACCGCGAAGAACGTGCAGTCCAAGGGTGGCATGGCTATTGCACGCTCGCTCCCGGCTGAGGTCGACTTCGAGGTCGGCGAGACCATCACGATCAAGGAAGGCTCGTTCGCTGGCCTTCCCGGTTCGATCAGCGAGATCAAGCCGGAGAGCGGCAAGCTCACCGTGCTCGTCTCCCTCTTCGAGCGCGAGACCCCGGTTGAACTGTCGTTCGAACAGGTCACAAAGATGCTCTGAGACCGATTACGGTCTCCACGCATAGTCGTCACAGACGCCCCGCTCGGCTCCAGCCGGCGGGGCGTCTTTGTCGTTGGTCTCAGCGCTTGCTCTGGCCTGCGTGCTTGCTCGCCCAATGCGGGCTCTGGATCAGCCCGATCAGGTTCCCGAACGGGTCGCTCACGGATGCTGACCACCAGCCTTCACCCCGCTGGGTCACCGGGTCGAAGGTGCTGGCGCCGAGCGCGAGCAGGCGGGCGAAGGACGTTTCGACGTCGTCGACGTGCAGATTGACCAATGCACCTCCCGGTTGTGCGAGCGCGGGGCGGAACCGGGCATCCATGAGTGCCAGCTCGTCCTCGTCATCCCCGAAGCGCCACTCTGCATATTGGGCGGGCCCGCCTTCCGGTCGGGTGAAGTACGGCGGCGTTCCCATGACCGTTGAGTACCAGTCGATGGCTGCTGGCATGTCGTCGGCGACGAGATTGAGATTCGCGATTCCGCGGAACATGTGGATCCTCTCCTGTTGGATGGCTTCCTCTATGCTTCTGCGTGAAGTGATCACCTACTGATCACTTTAGAAAAGAGTTCGGAAATCCGCGCAGATCGACTCATTCAGGCTCTGCTGCTGCTCCAGGGTCGACCTCGGATCACGGCCGCGGAGCTCGCCGCTGCGCTCGAGGTCTCGGTTCCCACCGCGCGACGAGACCTTGAGGCACTGTCGGCGTCGGGTGTTCCGGTGTATCCATCTCGGGGAAAGGGTGGCGGCTGGAGCCTGGTCGGAGGATCGCGCACAGACCTCACCGGACTCAACGCATCTGAAGTGACGGCGCTGTTGGCAAGTCTCACCCAGAGCAGTGGATCCTCGCCCGCACGTGAGGCTGCCATGCGCAAGGTGCTGCGCGCGATGCCGCAACCGTTCCGGGAGAGCGCGCAGCGGATCGTGTCGGCCACGATGCGGGGTGCCGCGTGGGGGATCGCCGACCTAGCAGAAATTCCGGATGCTGTTGAGGCGCTGCAACGAGCGATCGCAGAAGACCGCCGCATCACCGTCACGTACGCCGGACGTCTCGGCGACAGCACCTCCGAACTCGTGCCGTTGATCATCGGGAGCAGAGGGGAGCGGTGGTACTTGATCGCCGCGCCGACTCTCGATGGCCAGGACACCGCAGACCCCGTGCGGGTGCGTACCTATCGCGTCGATCGTATTCTCGCCGTGGAGGTGCTTCGCGCTCGAGGAGTGGCGCCGGACGAGTTCGACCGGACACGGGTGTGGGCCCAGATGGTGGCTCGGGTGGAGGACAAGCGCGGGGCCGCGCGCGCCGTTGTGCGGGTGGCAACCTCTTCGGCCGCCGCGATGCAGGACAAGTTTGGCACTCTGTGCCGCGTGGTTGATAGCGATGTTGTGATTGATGGCGAGATCAGCGTTGACCGCGCCCCGGGGGATGGAACGGTCAGACTCGAAGTGCGCGCGCAGAACATCGGCGCTCTCGCGGAGCAGCTGGCCGGATGGTCGAATGTCGCCGAGGTGATCGAACCGCCCGAGGTCCGCAGCGCACTGCGCGAGCTGGGAGCAGTGATCACCGCCACCTACGCGGACGACAGCGGTGAAAGAGAGCAGCAGTCGGATGAGGTAGACTGACGTGGTTTGTGCGCGCTTTTGCGTGCGCAGAACACACCACAGTCCGGAATCGCCGGATTCGTGGGAGAACACTGCTGGTCCCTGATGCACTCGACATGCTCAGTGTGTCAAAGGTCCAGCATCCGTTCGATGAAAGGAAGAGGAAATGGCACCTAAGAAGAAGGTGACCGGCCTGATCAAGCTTCAGATCAACGCCGGCGCAGCCAACCCAGCACCGCCGATCGGCCCCGCGCTCGGTCAGCACGGCGTGAACATCATGGAATTCTGCAAGGCGTACAACGCCGCGACCGAGTCGCAGCGCGGCAACGTCGTCCCCGTCGAGATCACTGTCTACGAGGACCGCAGCTTCACGTTCATCCTGAAGACCCCGCCGGCAGCAGAGCTCATCAAGAAGGCGGCAGGCGTCGCCAAGGGCTCGGCTACACCGCACACGGTCAAGGTCGCAAAGATCACCAAGGACCAGGTCCGCCAGATCGCTGAGACCAAGCAGGCTGACCTGAACGCGAACGACATCGAGGCTGCCTCGAAGATCATCGCCGGAACAGCCCGCTCCATGGGCATCACGGTCGAGGGCTAAGGGGAATAATCATGGCAAAGTCCAAGGCTTACAAGGCTGCTGTCGACAAGATCGAGGCAGACCGTTTCTACACTCCGACCGAGGCTGTTGCTCTCGCGAAGGAGACCGGCTCGGCGAAGTTCAACTCGACCGTTGAGGTCGCGCTGAAGCTCGCTGTTGACCCGCGCAAGGCGGACCAGATGGTGCGTGGCACCGTCATCCTCCCGCACGGCACCGGCAAGACCGCTCGCGTCATCGTGTTCGCCACGGGCCCCGCGGCTGAGGCAGCAATTGCCGCAGGTGCAGATGAGGTCGGCGGCGCCGAGCTCATCGAGAAGGTCGCCGCAGGTTGGACCGACTTCGACTCCGCTGTCTCGACCCCTGAGCTCATGGGCCAGGTTGGTCGTCTCGGTAAGGTTCTTGGCCCCCGTGGTCTTATGCCGAACCCGAAGACCGGCACTGTGACTCCGAACACGGCTAAGGCCGTCGAGGAGATCAAGGGCGGCAAGATCGAGTTCCGCGTCGACAAGCACTCCAACGTGCACTTCGTCGTCGGCAAGGCCTCCTTCACCGCTGAGCAGCTTGATGAGAACATCAGCACAGCGCTTGAGGAGATCGTTCGCCTCAAGCCGTCGAGTGCAAAGGGTCGCTACATCCAGAAGGGTGCAGTGTCGACCACGTTCGGCCCCGGCATCCCGCTGGACGTCAACGCCATCTGAGCATGACTCGAGAAGGGCCCCTGCTGTTGCGGCAGGGGCCCTTCTGCGTACCCAGGGGGCGGCGCAGACCGTGCGACACGCCAGGGATACCGGCCCGATTTGCCCCTCTCCCGGATCCCGCGTAAGTTATTACTTGTTCGCCCCACAGGGAAGCGGAAAGGCCGAAAAGCCTTACCCCCCTCAAGCGGAGAAACACCTCGAATCTCTCACTTGAGAGACCTGGTCGCTTGCGACTAGGCTGAGGATCCCACCTCGTGGATGCAGTTATCGGCTGCACATCGGATCTTAGATCCGAAAGCGCCGATTTGACAGCCTCTGCGGGAGGGATATACTAGAGAAGTTGTCCTGAAGCTTTCTAAGCTTCGAACAATTACTCGAATTTGGGTCTGACGGCGTGTCGGTTTGACATGCTGAATGGCTCAGATAAGATAGAGAAGTTGCCCTGCGGGCCTGGTTGTGATGACTGGGTC
>NZ_JBPXMT010000019.1:0-129967 GCF_051842835.1 Microbacterium sp. A93 | reverse complement strand
CACCCGCGGGAACCTACATCCCCAACGGCAAACCCCGTGGCTTCCTCGCACGCTACGAAGTGTCAGATCCCACTGAGACATGAACTGTCAGGCACGTCATGAGACATCACAACGCGAAAATCGAGCCACAGCTGCCCACTCGCAAGCTTGGACGTGGAGGTTAGGCGAAGTGGGCGGCGGCGGCGCGCGCTGTGTAGACGGCGTCGTCTAGGTCGTTGCCGGAGACATTCACATGGCCGACCTTGCGGCCGGGACGCGCCGACTTGCCGTATGTGTGGATCTTGGCTTCCGGATGCTCGGCCATCGCGGCCTCGAAACGGTCCTCAAAGGTGCCCTCGGCAGGACCCCCAAGAATGTTCACCATCACGCTCCACTGCGCCCGCGGCGTTGCATCGCCGAGCGGAAGATCCGCGACCGCACGCAGGTGCTGCTCGAACTGTCCGGTCACGGCGCCGTCTTGGCTCCAATGACCACTGTTGTGCGGACGCATCGCCAGTTCATTCACGAGGATGCGCTCATCATCCGTCTCAAAAAGCTCGACCGCCAGCATTCCGGTGACGCCGAGGCCCTCTGCGATCTGTCGGCCGATCGCCTCTGCAACCCGCATCAGACGCTCGCCTGCACCGGGTGCCGGAGCGAAGACCTCTGCGCAGACGCCGTCACGCTGCACAGTCTCCACAACCGGATACGCGACCATCTGCCCGCTGGGTCGACGCGCGATCTGCTGCGCGAGCTCTCGTGTGAACGACACCAGTTCCTCGACGAGCAGCACATCACCCTCAAGGTCAGCGAGCCAGTCCGCCGCTTCCCCGGCGCTTCGCACGACGCGCACGCCCTTACCGTCGTAGCCACCGCGCGGGGTCTTCACGACGCCCTTTCCACCGTGATCGTCGAGGAACGCCTGCAACTCGTCGGCGTTCGCTACGGCGGCCCAGTCCGGCTGCGGGATGCCAAGCTCCGTGAGGCGGGCGCGCATGACCAGCTTGTCCTGCGCGAACTGCAGAGCATCGGGGCCCGGGTGCACAGCAACGCCCTCGGCTACCAGCGCGCGCAGCACCGCCTGGGGCACGTGCTCATGGTCGAACGTGATGACATCGACGTCCCTCGCGAAGGCCCGGACGATGTCCAGGTCGCGATAGTCACCGAGTGCCGTGGCCGCGAGCTGCGCTGACATTCCCTCGCCCTCCGCGAGCACTCGGATGTCGATGCCGAGTTCGACCGCCGGAGCAATCATCATTCGAGCCAGCTGTCCGCCGCCGATCACGCCAACACGCAACGCCATTGAGTTCTCCGTTCGTTGCGTCCATTCTCCCGCATGCCGTGCGTCGCTGAACACCGAACCCGGATGCCCGGGGGTGGCGTTCGCTGTGTAGCGTTCAGCGTGTGGCGTCTGGATCGGACATGGCCTGCGCATCGCGGTGCGCGAGGATCTGGTTGACCTCGATCTGGTCAGCAAGCGCTTCATGCACGAGCCTGACGTTCGGAACGTTCGCCAGTCGCAGTGGCGTCTCAACTCCGTTGGACAGCGTGATGGTGCCCGCACCCCACAGCCGCTGCAGGAGGCCACGACGCACGCCGATCGTGTAACCACGCACGTGCGAGATCTCGCGCCGTTGCCGAGCGCCGATACCGTGATTCACGATCACCCGTCGCGTAGTCACCGTATAGCTGCGGGAAGCCCAGACCAGGTACGGGATGAGCACGCCGACGATGAACAGCACCGCGCTGGCGGTGATCAGCATCCAGTTTTCATACCCAGCGGGAAGGTTGTCGTAGAAGTACGCGCCGACACCCGCCACGACGATCAGTAGGGCAGCCGACCAGAACAATCGACGGGCATGACCACGGAAGCGCGCAATGAGGAGTTCTTCGGCTGGCGCGCCAGCCGGCGGCATCATTGGCCGGCCTCCGAGGGTCACTGGCTGGGTCATTCCTCCATTGTGCCTGCGACCTCAGACATCCGCGGGCGCGTCACGGCGTGTCTGGTCCGGGTGCTCAGCTCAGGCGCGCGTGCACGACATCACCGGCTGCGACGAGGTGTTCGACGCCGTCAACGTCAACGACCAATCGGCCGTCCATCTCAAGTCGAGTCGCCCGGCCGTGCAGCGTGGAGCCGTCCGGCAATGCCACGTCGACATCCCGATGAAGCGTCAGGCATCGCTCAGATACCGCCGGACGCAATCCGCTCGTGTCGGCGTCGCCCTCCGCAGCGAGCGCCGCGAGCTTCTCGTCGAGCCCGCGGAGGTAGTCGGCCACAAGTCGATCCTCATCAACAACGGCGCCGAGCACGGCGAACGAGGTGGCGGTAGGAACAGGCAGCTGTTCCGCGCGCATCGAGGTGTTGACCCCTGCACCCAGTACAACGGCGCTGCCGGTCGATTCTGCGAGGATGCCGCAGATCTTCTTCCCGTCGACCAACACGTCGTTCGGCCATTTCACGCCGACCTCGTGCTCGGTGAGCTGCGCGGACACGGCATCCGCCAGTGCGACGCCCGCCGCCAGCGAAATCCAGCCGAAAGCTTCGACTCGGGCCGGAAGATTCCTCAACAGCACCGAGATTGCCAACGCCGTACCGGGCGGCGCGATCCAGGAACGATCAAGTCGCCCCCGACCGGCGGTCTGATTCGCGGTGAGGAGAACAGACAGGTGGGGCCACCCCGTGACATCTGCCGCGTGCGCGCGCAGATCAGCATTCGTCGATGCGGATTCGGTTACGACGTCAAGTCTCGAGGCGACGGCTGCGGCACGCGGAAAGTTCATGGCTGCCACTTTACGGTCAAGCTCCCTTCGCGTCAGCCGCCGAGCTCTTCGTCTTTCTCTTCTTCGTCGTCATCGTCTTCGCCGGTCGGAACCGCACCGATCTCGGCTTGCCGCCACAGATCCCATTTCGCCATGAGCTGGTCGATCGCCGCGTGGAATTTCTCTGTTGCCACGCCGGGCGCGGTGTCGCCGAAGTAGTGCTGTACCCACATGCGAAGTTTCAGGGTGGCGTCTTCGTCGGCACGCACGCGCTCCACTTCCGCAACGATGTCTGCCGCGGCATCCACTGTCAGCCATTCACAGTCGGCGAGGTATCCGCCCGTATCGATCGACGCTCGTGGGTTTTCCGGACGCGTGATCATGAGTGGCTTGCCCGTGGCGAGACGGTCGTAGACCATTGCCGAAATATCGACGATGGCGACGTCTGCCGCGGCGAGCTGCCAGCCGAGCTCTGGTCCGTCGTCATACACGTGGTGCGCGCCGAGGTCGGCGGCATTGGCCGCGGAGATCGCTGCCATGATGCGGCGGTGTGCGGCCCCGTACGCATCATCGACCACACCGCTGCGCGGGTGAGGACGGTAGATCACGCGGTGCGATCCGGTCGCGAGCAGTGCGTTCACGAGCGTCTCACCGTGGGTGGCGATCGATCCGTAAAGCGCGCTCGGGCGGTCCCCCTCCCAGGTGGGCGCGTAGAGCACCACCGTGCGTGCATCCGGCGTATAGGGCAACGTGCCCGAGAAGTGGTCTGCCTGAGGGCGTCCGATCTCGATGGTGCGTTGGTCGAGGTCGAAGTCCCACAGCGTGCGCGACAGGCGATCACGGGCGGCCTGCCCAGCCACCAGCGCATAGTCGTATGCCTTGTACTGGTTCGTGGTCATGTACATCTTGTCGGACTCGCCGTGGTTGATGAACACATGCCACCGGCGCCCGTAGCGGAACATCTGGAAGTTGCGCGTGTTCTGATTCACGTAGAGCACGATGCGGATGTCCTGCTTGCGGATGAAGCGCTCAAGGTCACGCACTGTCGGCACGAACGCCACCGGCGGTGCGTCTTCGGCGAGGAGCTTCTCCGCTCCACCGGCATTGCGTGCGAGGACGACGACCGGCCACGTCTTCGCGAGCTCGGCGAGCGGACGGTACCACTGGCGCATCTGGTACATGTTGACCGCACCATCGGCGAAGTAGACGGCGATCTTGTAATGACGGGTTGGATGCCGCGGCTGCGTCTGGAGGGTTCGACGAACGCGCTGCACGGCCATCCGCGACTGCAGCGCCCTTCGCAGGAGACGAAAGGACTTCTTGACATCTCTTACAGCACCCACGTGTCCAGACTACGCAGGCAACACCCATTCACCGTGACATGATCGGGGGGTGGGAGAGAACGATTCGGCAACGCCTTTGGAGGGTGTGTCGTTTGTCATGCCTGTATTGAACGAGCGTGCCTATCTCGAACATGCCGTCGCATCGGTTCTCGGACAAGAGTTGGACGTCCCCTCGGAGCTCGTCCTCGCGCTCGGGCCTTCCACCGACGGCACGACCGAACTCGCCGAACGTCTCGCTGCAGGCGACGGTCGTATCCGCCTGGTCGACAACGCGGCCGCACACATTCCGGTCGGGCTCAACACCGCCATCCGCGCGAGCAGGTACCCGACGATCGTGCGGGTGGATGCACACTCCGAGCTGTCCCCCGGCTACGCGCAACGTGCTCTGGCAACGCTGGAACGCACGGGAGCAGCGAACGTGGGCGGGGTGATGCGGGCCGACGGCCGCGCACCGTTCCAGAAGTCAGTGGCCCGCGCCTACAACTCCCCCATCGGCCTCGGCGGCGGCGCCTACCACGGCACCACTCACGAGGGCGAAGCAGAGTCCGCTTACCTTGGCGTCATGCGCCGCGCAGTGCTCGACGAAGTCGGCATGTTCGACGAGTCGATCCGCCGTGGCGAGGACTGGGAGCTGAACCTGCGCATTCGGCAGGCGGGCTACAAGGTCTGGCTCGATCCGCAGCTGTCGGTGACCTACTGGCCGCGCGAGAGCTGGTGGCGACTGGCACGGCAGTTCCGGGCAACCGGTGCGTGGCGTGGTGAGCTCGTGCGCCGGTTCGGTCGCAGCAACGGGCTGCGGTTCTTCGCGCCGCCGGCGCTGGTGCTGAACGTTGCGCTCGCGCTGATCGTGGCCGTGCTGCAGGTGACCGGTGTGCTTGCCGGTGTGGCTTCGATCGTGGCATCCCTCGTGTATCTGCCGCTGGCGGCATATGCCCTGCTCGTGCTGGCAATGGCGCTGCGGCCCGGCGGTGGCCGGAGCCCCCGCGAACGACTCTGGACCATCGCAGTGCTCCCCACCATGCATTTCGCCTGGGGCATCGGATTCGTCGTCGGCGTGATGCGGGGGGCGCGCGGCACCGTCGACGCGTCACGCCTCGGCACGCAGAATACTCCCCTGCCTTAGAGCGCGCGGCGGCGCGCCCGGTACTACGCGCTGAGGAAGCCGAGGTCGAGCAGACGAGACACCACGCGCTCGGCGGCGTGGCCGTCATCGCGAGTGTTGAACTGCTTCTGCCAGGCGGCGTAGCGCTCGGCAAAGAAGCCAGGCAACGTGTCGTCCATCAGCGCATCGGCAAGCTCGTCCTGCGTCGTCAGCAGCGGCCCCGGCGCACGTTCGGTGAGGTCAAAATAGAATCCACGCAGCTCGCCGCGGTAATGATCCAGATCGGGCACCATGAAGTACATCGGCTTGCCAGTGACGCTGTAGTCGAACATCACCGACGAATAGTCCGTGATGAGTGCGTCCGCGGCCAGCATCAGCCGCGCGGTCTCCGGGTAGCCCGTGACATCGATCACACGCGCACCGGACTGATCGCGGCCAGGCCGCAGTGTCCTGGAGTGGCCGCGCACCAGCACCACAGCATCCGTCTGCTCCGCCAGTCGCTGCGGATCGATGAAGTCCACGATCTCGGTTCGGTCATCACGCCAGGTCGGCGCGTACAGCAGCACCCGTTCCTCCGCGCCGATGCCCAGTGCCTTACGCGTGGCCGCCCCATCGTGCGTGAAGAGCATGTCGTTGCGGGGGTAGCCGTCGGTCCAGATCGGCTTCCCGAAGAAGGCATATGCCTTCTTGAGAATGCGTTCGGAGTAGGTGTTCTGCGCGAGCAGCACATCCCACCGACGGGATTCCTTCACAACCGCTGCCATCCGGCGCGGTGCGAAGCCAAGACGGTGCAGCGCGAGGCGCTTGAGTGGAGTGCCGTGCCACGTCTGCAGCACCTTCTGTCCTGCTTTGCGGGCAAAGCGCCGCCGGAGCCAGTCATTCACGATCAGCAACCGCGCCGCGCCGCGCGCACGCCACCACTCCGGGCTCCCCTCGACCACTGCGATCGCCCCCTCCGGCACCGGAACAGAAAGGTCGACAACACTCCAGTACCGCGTGACCTTCGGGGCACGAGTGGCGAGCTCCCGGTCAATCGCACGGGGGTTGCATCCCGCGCTCTGGCCGTAGAAGCTCTCGAAGAAGACGGCGTTCTCCTCGCCGCCAGCCTGCGCCACATAGCGCTCTTCCAGCGTCGACTGGCCTTCGCTCGTCAAATAGATCGGATCGATCGGAGCCGTAATGTCGACATGTGCGCCCTGCTGAGTGATGCGCAGCCCCGGCAACAGCTCAGGGCCGGACACAACCTCGTCGAGGTCGACGCCGTCGATGTGTAACTCGTACTCGCCCGCAGGAAGCGGCAGTGCCTCGCCTCCCCAACGAGATGCGCGAAGCACGAAGGTCGCCTTCCAGGTCTTGCCCCCACCAGTCAGCTTCGCGGTGACGCGCGCCCGAGCACCGTCGAGGGTCGCCGTGGCCGGTTTCGGCCCCGTACCGGCGATGATCAGGCTCTCGGTCTGCTCATCGATGCGGGCGGTCGTCATCCTGCTCCTTTCGGCGCGGGGATGCCCCGCGCGCGGATTGCCTGGTACACGCGACGTGTATTTCGACCGTCGCGATACGCATGTACCTGTGCGCTGAGCGTAGTGGACTGCTGCGCCCGCTCCGTGAACACACGCTTATTTGTGAGCAGCATTCTCAACTGTTCGAGCAGCTCGCTCCAGCCGGTCGCGACGCCTGCACTGGCAACATCTTCATAGCGTCCGTAGAACCCACGGGTGCGCGCATAGTCCTCGGCATCGGGTGCGAGGTACAGCACCGGCATATCGAGCAAACCCACGTCGTATGCCAGCGAAGAATAGTCGGTGATCAGCACATCGATTCCCGGCAACGCGGGGGTCACATCGGCGAGCACGTCAGAGCCCAGCATCCGCACTCGCCCGCTGGGAAGCGGCGGCTGGTATGCCCCCGCGCCGAGCGGATGCGAGCGCACGAAGAGCACAGTGTTCTGTTGTTCAAGCAGGGCAATAATCCGCACCCACTCTGCGGCTGTCGGCACGGCAGGGTCGCCTTCACCGTCGCGCCAGGTGGGTGCGTAGAGAAGCCTGCGCGCATCCCTCGGCAGGGTGTGCGTCGCCTCGGTGAGCAGAACGGATGCTGCGTCCCGCCGTTCCGGTTCGGTGCCGGCCGAAAGCACGTCCACTCTCGGTTCACCGGTGACAATGACCCGCGAGTCGCCGAGTGCGAATGCCGATTCCAGTCGTCCGCGCGAGCGATCGGATGCTGCCGGCAGTACGCGAATCCGCTGGGCCGCACCCCGATACAGCAGCCCGATGAACCGGCGCAGCACACTCGCGCCCGGGATGTTCGGAACCTGTGTCGTGGCAGGTGAGTCCAGTCCTATCCGCTTGAGCGGAATCCCGTGCCAGAGTTGCACGACGAAGCCACCTGAGACGGCGTAGCGGTTCACATCTCCAAGACCATGCGTGACGACGAGCACTCCCGCCCGCGCGGTCGCCCACCAGCCCCGCAGTGAAGACTTCGAGATGGTGGGGATACCGAGGACCGCGGCATGATTTCGCTCTCGATCGCTCGAAGTGAGCCAGACGGTTCGGTGGCCCTCGACCGCTGCGACCCGCCAGAGAGCGAGTGCGCCGTCACCGATTCCGGCGCCGCAGCCGAACACCCAACGGTGCCCCCGCGGCACGAGCAAAGTTCCTATGCGTCCGATGGCATACAACGGAATGCGCAGCAGCTTCGCCGCATTGCCGGAGCCGAAAGAGAAGGACGCCACCCTGCGAGCTTATCGCGGGGTGGCGTCCTTCTCTGAGAGTCCGGCGGCGCTTCTATGCCCGCCGGGTGTTGTTTTACAGTTCGAGTTTGCCGAGCGTCACATCGACTTCGAACGACTTGCCGTTGCGGACGTAGGTGATCGTCGCATCGCTACCAGCTGCGGCGGCACGCACCTGAGCGGTGAGGTCTGTGGCGTTACTGATCGGAGAGCCGTTGAAGTTCGTGACGATGTCTCCCGCCTTCAACCCTGCCTCGTCAGCAGCACCGCCAGGTGTTGGCTTCACGATGGCGGCACCCGCGACATCGGCATCCGCATCGGAGGCGGCATCCTGCACCGTGGCTCCCAGCAGACCGTGCGTCGCCGCACCGTTCTCGATGATCTCTTCCGACACGCGCTTCGCGATGTTCGAGGGGATCGCGAAGCCCACACCGATCGACCCGGACTCTTCGGCGCTT
The DNA here is from genome assembly GCF_051842835.1 of Microbacterium sp. A93. Classification (NCBI taxonomy): domain Bacteria; kingdom Bacillati; phylum Actinomycetota; class Actinomycetes; order Micrococcales; family Microbacteriaceae; genus Microbacterium; species Microbacterium sp. A93. Next base: position 121,597 of record NZ_JBPXMT010000019.1, on the reverse strand, counting down.
CCTGCGGTCGCGATCGCGACGTTGATGCCGATGAGGTTGCCCTCGCTGTCCACCAGCGCACCACCGGAGTTTCCGGGGTTGATGGCGGCATCCGTCTGGATCACGGCAATCGAGATGTTCTGCGTTGCTCCCTGGGTGTTGGTTCCGGGAAGATCGAACTGGAAGGGGCTCTCCTGACCGGAATCACCCTGGTCATCCGGGGCCTCCTGATCTGCAGATTCCGGCAGCGCCGACGACGCGATCTGGATGCTGCGGTTCAGGGCACTGACGATGCCGGTAGTCACCGAGTTAGACAGCCCCAGCGGTGCGCCAACGGCAACAGCGGTCGAGCCGACATTGATGTCAGACGAGTCGGCGAAGTCGATGGGGGTCAGCCCCTTGGCATCCTCAAGCTTGATAACAGCGAGGTCATAGACCGGGTCGGTGCCGACGATGGTGGCGTTGTAGATGTGACCGTCGGACGTGGTGACCCGAATCGTGGGGTGCGCGGCTGCGCCGCCGAGGGTAACGACGTGCGTGTTGGTGAGCACGTAGCCGTCGTCGCTGAGGATGACACCAGAACCACTACCCGATTCGCTGTCGCCGACGGCTTCGATCGTGACGACCGACGGCAGCACCTTCGTGGCGATCGCTGTCGTCTCGTTGACGGAGCCGGGGTTATTCACAGTGATGCTGTCTGGACCGCTGGCAGTGGTGCCAGCCGGCTGCGCCCAAAGAGTGTTTCCGAGGTAGCTGGTTCCCAGTCCCGCCGCACCGCCGACAAGGGATGCCGCGACGATGAGAGCTGCGACCTTGCCAGCTCCGAAGGACTTCTTCTGCGCGGCCTTCGTCTCGATCGGGGTGATCGGGGTGATCGGAACTGTCGCACCCGGCACGGTGCCGTACTGATATTCCGGTGTGGGGATGCCAAAGGTTGCCCCCTGTGGAGTTGGTGCCTGGGCCGGCTGGGGCATGACGGGCGACGTAAATGCGGTAGGGATCTCGTGGCCGGCACCGCTACCACCTGGCACCTGCGGTGCAGGCTGCTCGGACGGAACGGTCTCGTTGGGAATGTTGTCTTCGTTCATGGTCTGCTCCTTCAACAACGTCTTTTCAGAGTGCCGCTCGTACCTGTGCGTTCGTTATGGTCACGATGAGTGTCCGCTATGGCCTTAGCCTGGGTTCTATGAGTGCTATTCCCGGCGCCTGGCGGCGCACCGCGGCTGGAGCCGGACTTCTTTCTCCCGAGGGCAACGTCGCGCCCACCATCTTCGCAGAGATGTCTGCGGCTGCGGTGAGAACCGGTGCGATCAACCTCGGTCAGGGTTTTCCTGACGAGGACGGACCCGCCGAGGTGCTGGAAGCCGCTCGCACCGCGATTTCGCATGGCATGAATCAGTATCCGCCTGGGCGTGGTTTTCCTGATCTGCTCGCGGCCATCAGCGAGCACCAGCACAGGTTCTACGGACTCTCAGTCGACCCGGTGACCGAGGTGATCGTGACCGCCGGCGCCACGGAGGCATTGACTGCGACGCTGTTGGCACTGATCGACTCTCCCGATGACGAAGTCGTCGTGTTCGAGCCGTACTACGACTCGTATGCCGCCGCGGTGGCGCTGGCTGGCGCGCGCCTGCGCACTGTTCCGTTGCGCCGCCCTGACTTCCAACCCGATCTCGAGGCACTTGCGGCATCCGTCACGGATCGCACTCGGATCATCCTCGTCAACGACCCTCACAATCCGACCGGTGTGGTGTTCACGTCGGAGGTGAAGGCTGAGATTGTGCGGCTGGCGCACCAGCATGACGCAATCATCGTGACCGACGAGGTCTACGAGCACCTCACCTTCGCCGCACCTCACGTGCCGCTCGCAACGCTGCCCGGTGCCGCAGAGCGGACGCTGACGATCTCCTCCGGCGGGAAAACGTTCTCGGCAACCGGCTGGAAGATCGGCTGGATCCACGGCCCCGCTGACCTCATCACCGCGGTGCTGACCGTCAAGCAGTACCTCACCTATGTGAACGGGTCAGCGTTCCAGCCGGCGATTGGGGTGGGCCTGCGGATGCCGGATGCATTCTTCACGGATGCCGCCGCGACTCTTGCACACAAGCACGAGATCCTCGGGGCTGGGCTGCGCAGCGCAGGCTTCGACGTGGCCATGCCGCAGGGCGGATACTTCACTGTCGCGGATGCCACAGCGCTCGGAGGATCGGATACGGCAGCCTTCTGCCGGGCGATGCCGGAGAAGGCTGGGGTGGTCGCGATCCCGATGAGCGCATTCGTCAGCCCCGACCATCAGGGCGAGTATTCGGGTCTCGTGCGCTTCGCGGCGTGCAAGAAGATCGACGTGCTGGAAGAGGCTGCCAGGCGCCTCGCCGCGGCCTCGTTCTGAGGGGTCGGCGTCCGGAGATGCCGGGCGTCGCAGGGGTTCGGCCTCCGCAGGGGTCGCGGATGGCCGCTTCAAGCGCACCGAACCGGCCATGTGCGACCCTCGAACGCGTCAGCGCGGGACAACACCGTAGCGCCGTAGCCGCAGCACGGGGTTAACCTCGCGTACGCGGGCAATCGCTTCCTGGGAGAGCTGGGCTACGGCGATACCGTCGCCCGTTCCGACTCCGGCGATCACGACCCCCTGCGGGTCGATGATCTGCGAATGCCCGATGCCGATCGGGGTCGGGTGGTCAGCGGCGACGACGTAGACGGTGTTCTCGATCGCGCGCGCCGCCAGCAGCGTCGTCCAGTGGTGTTCTTTGAGTGGGCCGCGCACCCATTCCGCCGGCACGACGATGACGTCGGCGCCGGCATCCACGAGCGTGCGGGCGACCTCGGGGAATCGCAGGTCGTAACAGGTCATCATCGCGATGCGCAGGCCGTCGATGTCGAGCGTCTGCGGAATACCCAGCTCCCCCGCTTCTATCCAGTCAGACTCGGTCTGTCCAAAGGCGTCGTAGAGGTGCTGCTTCCGATAGGTCGCGCGCAGGCCTGTGGCGTCGACGGCGACGAGGGTGTTTCGCACGCGCTCCCCCGCTGCTTCGACGAGGCCGGCGATGATCGTGACGTCATGGGCGGATGCCGCCGCCTGCAGCGCCCGCACGAACTCACCGTCGAGGGTCTCGGCATGCAACGCGAACGATGCATCCATCGGATCGACAAAGTAGCTGGAGTACTCCGGGAACACCACCAGGCGGGCGCCCCGGCTCGCGGCATCCGCCACGAGCTCCGTGATGCGCATGCGGTTGCCTTCCCGATCTTCGGTTGGACGGAACTGGCACACGGCAACGACGAGCTCGGACATGCCCCTATCTTCGCGCATCGTGGCAAGTGGCGCCCGGTGCTCGAAATCCGTACTAGGCTATAAGACGTGCCGCGGGGTGGAGCAGTTCGGTAGCTCGCCGGGCTCATAACCCGGAGGTCGCAGGTTCAAATCCTGTCCCCGCAACGGATATAGCGACACAGAAAGGCCCCTGATCAGGAGAAATCCAGATCAGGGGCCTTTCGCGATGTCAGCTTCTTCTCTCCTCCATGAGGGGGTTATAGGCCGGCGTTTTTCAGCACGTCGCACCGTCCTGCCCTAAGGTAGGCCGCATGGATGCCGCCTCGATGATCATGGGAGCTTCGATCGCTTCAATCTGCTGGATTGGCATCGGGGCGGTGATGCTGTCTCTGCGGAAGGGAAACTGACCAACGGCTGGGAGGCAGCGAGACGGCGCTGGAGCAGCGAGCCAGATCCCTTGCAACCACAGGGAAGAACGCCGTCAACACGCCCACACAGTGACGATTGGATTTGAACCTAAACGTCACGTAAACTCTTAATCGTGCCGCGGGGTGGAGCAGTTCGGTAGCTCGCCGGGCTCATAACCCGGAGGTCGCAGGTTCAAATCCTGTCCCCGCAACGAGAACACGACACACAAAAGGCTCCTGATCAAGTATTACTTGATCAGGAGCCTTTTGCTTTGCCCGAACCAGCCCGCAAAGTCCCCCGCGTGGCACACCCGACGGAAGAAGGAATTCCCGGCTGAGATCAATGTCTCGGCCGGGAATTCCTTCTCGCATATGCGGGGTGAACCCGCGGCGCGCCCCGGGCGGACCCGCCCGGGGTGCCCGCGGTTACTTGGCCGTTGCAGCCTCCAGCGCCAGCAGCTCGGTGATCGCGGCAGTCAGACGCTTGTCTGCCTCGGCGAACGCCGTGAGGTCACCAGCCTTCAGCGCCGTATCCCGGTCGGTCAACGCCTTCTGCGCGGCTGCCAGAGCCTGTTCGCGTGCGTCGCCGCCGGTGCCGGGATCGGGCTCACTCGTGCCCGGGTCCGTTGCGCCCTCATCAGGCGGCGTTCCACCCTCGTCGGGCGGCGTCGTCGCACCAGCATCAGGGTCTATCGGCTCCACCGTCTCGTCGCCAGCGCTCGCACCAGCGTCACCGCCGAAGATGACATCCAGTGCGGCAGTGAGGGTGTCTTCGAAGGCGATGCTGTCACCGAACGTGACCAGCACCTTCTGCAACAGCGGAAGCTTGGTGCCCTCAGAAGACTGCACGTACACGGGCTGCACATAGAGCAGACCGCCACCGACGGGCAGTGTCAGCAGGTTGCCGTACTTGACCTCTGACTCACCCTGCTGCAGCAGGTTCAGCTGCTGCACCACGGCCGGGTCGGAGTTGAACGTGTTCTGCACCTGACCGGGGCCAGGCACCGTGGTGTCGGCATCAATCTCCAGCAGGTTCAGCTGACCATAGCCCTCGGCCTTCTCACCTGCGGTGGCTCCGGCATCCGAATCGACGGCCAGGTAACCCAGCAGAACGTTGCGGCTGGTTGTACCCGCCGCGGACGAAGGAATAAACGTCGAGAACATCGAGAACCTCGGCGAATCCTGACCGGGCATCTGCATCGACAGGTAGTACGGCGGCTGCAGCCGGGTGTCGTTGCGCGGATCGTTCGGCGTCTGCCAACGGTTGTCCTGCTGTGCAAACGAACCAGCGGTGTCCACGTGGTAGACCTCGAGGATCTCGCGCTGCACCTTGAACAGGTCAGTCGGGTAGCGCACGTGACTCATCAGATCGGCCGACATCTCGCTGATCGGCTCGACCGTCGCGGGGTATACCTTCTGCCACGCCTTGAGAATCGGGTCTTCTTCATCCCATGCGTACAGCGTGACCGTGCCGTCGTATGCGTCGACGGTGGCCTTCACCGAGTTGCGGATGTAGTTGATGTCATCGAGCGCGAACGCAGGTGCCGTCGTGTTCGAGTCGGTGATCGCATCCGACAGGCTCACGCTCGTCGAGTACGGGTACGTGGAGCTCGTGGTGTAACCGTCGATGATCCAGACGATGCGACCGTCCACGACGCTCGGGTACGGGTCGGTGTCGAGCTCGAGGTACGGAGCGGCCTTCTGCACGCGATCGACCGGGTTGCGGTCGTAAAGGATCTGCGAGTCAGAGTTGACCAGATCCGAGAAAAGGATCTCGGCTTCCTGGAATTTCAGCGAGTACAGCAGCTTGTTGAAGGTGTTGCCGATCGCCGGCCCACCATCACCCTCGAAGGTCGTCTTCGTCTCGTTCGCGCCGTCTTCACCACGCGGATAGTCGATCTCGACGTCGGCTGTCCCCTCCGGGGCCCCGACGATCGAGTACAGCGCAGAGTCTTCACCGAAGTAGACGCGAGGCTCGAAGTTTTCGCTCTCCGTCAGGAAGCCGGACGACGGGATGCCTCGTTCAAGGAATACCGGCTCGCCCTCACTCGTGCGCTGGTTTCCCGCTGCGACCACGAGACCGTAACCATGCGTGTAAACGGCGGTGCGGTTGTTCCAGTTGTTGCTGTCGCCAAGGCGGTTGACGTCGAGCTCACGAACAGCCACCACGGTGTCCTGCGTCTCGCCGTCGATCTCGTAGCGGTCGACGTCGAGCGTCTCATTGAACTGGTAGTAGCCACGGAACTGCTCGAGCTGCTGCACAGTCGGGCTGATGATGCTCGGGTCGAGGATACGGATGGACGCGGTGGTCTCGGCGTCCTCACGGAGCTGGCCTGCCTTGGCATCCGTCTCTGCCTTGAACGGCGTGACCTCGATGTCGGCGATATCGTACGCCTGCTTGGTGCCATCGATGTTGCGCTGGTAGTACTCGGCCTGGAAGCTGTTCTGGTTCGGGCGCACCTGGAAGGTGTCGACGACCCACGGGTAGCCGATGCCTACAACGAGGGATGCCACGAGCAGCAGCCCGGTCGCCACCAGGGGGAAGCGCCAGCGGCCCATGATTGCGGTGACGAAGAAGAGGATTGCGACGAGGATCGCGAGAATCGCGAGAATCGCCATACCCGGGATCGTGGCGTTGACCGCGGTGTAGGCGGCGCCAGTGATGCGATCCTCTTCGGCGACGAGCGTCTTGTAACGGTCCAGCCAGAGGCTCGCGGCCTGCACCAGCAGGTAGAGTCCGGCGAGAATGGCGAGCTGAATGCGAGCAGCCTTCGAGATGCGCAGCTCGCCCTGACCGATGCGCACAGAACCGTACAGGTACGAGACCAGCGCCGTGACGATCAGGCTCAGCAGGATGACAGCCGAGACGAACGCGAGAAGGATCGAGTAGAAGGGCATCGCGAACAGGTAGAAACCGGTGTCCATGCCGAACTGCGGGTCAGCGACGCCAGTGGCGCCACCGTTGAACCACAGCCACACGGTCTGCCAGTTACCCGCCGCCGCGAAGCCTGCGAACAGGCCGAAGAAGATCGGCATTCCCCACATTGCAAGCCTGCGAAGCGGCTCGATGACCTCCTGATACCGGTCGAGCTGCGAACTCAGTCGCACGTAGACCGGGCGGAGGCGATAGGCCAGCTGGATCACGATGAACAGCGGCACCGCCATCCCCAAAAAGCCCACGACAAACATCAGCGCGGTGGCGAGCCACTGCGTGGTGAGGACGTTCGTGAACTGCAACTGGTCGAACCAGAGGAAGTCTGTGTAGAGCGAAGCGAAGACGAAGAACGCCGCGATGATCGCAGCGATGATCACCAGCGATATCGTGATGATTCGTCGGGATGTACTGGGCGTGGCCGGATTCGGCGCCGAGGTCGTGGTCACCCGTCTATCCTAAGTGCCACTGATTATGTGGGGGCTGTGCTTACGGTGACGGGGAGGTCACGATGCCGTGCACATCGGCAGTGAATCGACGTCACCGCCGTCCGCGATCACTTCAAGCGCCTTCAAGGATTCATCCAGCGTCGCAGTGCTGATCACCTGGAGTCCGTCAGGGACATGACCGACGACCTCGTCGCAGTTCGACGACGGAGCCAGGAAGAAGTCAGCGCCCGCATCGCGTGCGCCGTAAAGCTTCTGCCTGATGCCGCCGATCGGACCGACCGCCCCCGTCGCATCGATCGTTCCGGTGCCGGCGATGTCATTGCCGCCGGTCAGCTCGCCCGGAGTGAGCTCATCGATGATTCCGAGCGCGAACATCATCCCGGCGCTGGGGCCGCCGACATTGTCCAGCTGAATCGTCACATCGATGGGGAAGTCGTACTCGGTGGTCAGCGTGATACCGATCAGCCAGGTATCCACGCCGTTCGATGTGCTGAGCTCCGGGGTGATCTCAACCTCGATCTCCTCGCTCCCGCGAAGCACAGTCAATTGCGCCGCTGCACCTTTTGCCTCTTGGATGCCGTTGCGTAGCTCACTGGCGCTGGTGACTTTGACGCCGTCGAACGCCGTGATCACATCGCCCTCTTCCAACAGCCCCTCGGCGGGTGAACCTTCGATCGCGGCGACGACCTTCACCGAAGCCCCGGTGTCGAAGCCGAGCGCCTGCAGCGCAGCAGCGGTTGCTTCGTGCTGTGAATCGACCATCAGCACCGCATTGCGTTCGTTGCGCTGCTCACTGGTGACGCCCTCGGGGAACACCGAGTCGATGGGCACGACCGCACGAGACGAATCCGTCCATGCCAGCGCAAGCTCAAACCACGAGGGCGTGCGTTCACGATTACCGACGACCTCCACCGTTGTGAGATTCAGGGTGCCGCCGGTATCGAACGTCTCGGCACCGTCAATGGCGATGAGTGGCACCTGTTCGCCGTCAGCGCTGGCCGCGGTGCCCAGGGTGTCGTATACGGGACCCGGTCGTTGAATCACATACGGAGTCGGCAGAAATGTCATCACGACAAGGGCTATGAGGGCGACAATGAGCGCCCAGACACCGAGCCCGACCCTGGGCGTGCGGGAATGAGACAAGGAGATCCTCCGTCGTTCGCGACCGGCGTACAGCGATCTGCCCGTGGCGGGGGCCCGGGCAGACTCGTGCAACTAGCGTAGATGCCACGGCTAGCGACGTGCTGAGAGGCGACCGACATGGCAGACAACGAACCCAACCCCGAGGACTTCCAGGAGTTCCTGCGCAAGATGATGTCCGGCGCGGGCAACGGAGACTTCGATCTGAGCGCTCTGCAGAACGCTTTAGGTGGGGCCGAGGGCTTTCAACTCGACCCGACGATGATGGCGGGACTCATGCAGCAGTTGCAGGGTGCTTTCAGCGGAGACCCGTGGGAGAACACACTGCGCCAGGCCCTGCACATCGCCAACCGCGAGGGTCAGGGCATCACCGACGGCGCGCAGAGCTCGCTTGTCGATGCCTTCGCGCTGGCGAATCTCTGGCTGGGCGAGGCGACCACGATCTCTGAACTTTCCGAGACGCCCAAAGCGATGACTCGGGGCGAGTGGGTGGAGAAGACGCTTCCAGTGTGGAAAGAGATCGCAGGCCCGGTATCCACGAGCATCGCCGACGCCCTCACCAGCGCCCTGGACACTCAGGTTCCGGACGACATGCGTGATGCGATCCAGGGCGCAGGCAAACTTATGCGCGGACTCGGCTCTTCGGTATTCGCCGCGCAGTTCGGTCAGGTTCTCGGCAATCTCGCGCTCGAGGTCGTCTCCGGTGGCGACGTGGGTATCCCGGTGCTGCCGGCCGGAACCGCCGCGGTGATCCCACAGAACATCACTGCGTTCGGTGAGGGGCTCGAGATCCCGGAAGACCAGATCGCACTGTACCTCGCGACCCGTGAGCTCGCTTACGCCCGCCTCTACCGGCACGCGAAGTGGCTGCACCTGCATGTGATGTCGCAGATCACCGATTTCGCCCGCGGTGTGACCGTCGATGTCGAAGCACTCGAAGATGTCGCGAGTCGACTTGACCCGTCGAACCCGGAAGAACTTCGCGCCGCGATCGAAGGCGGCGCATTGCTACCGGCGCAGACCGAAGCTCAGCGCGACGCACTCGCCCGCCTGGAGAACATCATCGCGATGATCGACGGTTGGGTGGATGTCGTCACCAACGAGGCGACCTCGCGGTTGCCCGATAGCGTCCGGCTGGCCGAAGCGGCTCGTCGCCGTCGCGCTGTCGGGGGCCCGGCGGAGGATGCTCTCGGAGCCCTGGTCGGCTTGAAACTACGTCCGCGGCGTATGCGTGAGGCGGCCGCGATGTGGCGGAAGGTGACGGATGCCGTCGGCATCGCCGTCCGCGACACGCTCTGGGATTATCCGGACCTGCAGCCGACCGCTGCCGACATCGATGATCCCACCGCTCTCATCGAACGGCTGCAGGCTCGCGCTCGCGGTGAGGCACCCGCAACAGATGAGTTCGATGAAGCCTTGACCCGACTGCTCGATGGCGATGACTTTACCGACGGCGACGGCACCAACCAGGGCGGCGAGACTCCGGTCTGATCACTCAGGACCCCGAACAGTAAGTCTTTCTCTGCACAGATCGTCGGTGCGCGGAGTTCTCCACTGATCGTGATTTCGCGCCCCGCGGCGAGCGCATGATGAGCAGAATCGGGACATGTCCCCGATCACGCCGCCGACGCTGACTCGCCTCGATCCGGCCTACCCGCTGCTCTGGCGGGATGTCGACACGGTGCAGTTCGGGCTGGAGGGGCGGGTGTGCGTGCCCCTGACTGAGCCGTGGATCGAGCCATTGCTGCAGGCGATGAGAAACGGCTTCCGTCGCAGTTCCTTCGATGTGATCGCCCATGGTGCCGGCGCGCCGAGGGATGCTGCCAGGCAGCTGCTCGCGCGGCTCCGGCCAGTGCTGCGTACGGATGCTCCTCCTCTGCCGAGGATATGGATCGAGAGCGTCAACATCGCCGATTCCCGAGTTGAAGCCCGAGTGGAGAGTTCCCTGGCTGACGAGGGGTTCACCACAACGGATCGTGCAGATCCGAGAGCTGTCGGCGTCGTGCTCGTGCACGGCGCAGCGTCCGCTCATCAGCTCGCCCGCTATCTGCGCGATGACCTCACGCACGTGCCGGTTGCGTTCGAACCTGGTGGCACCACGGCTGGTCCGCTCGTGGTGCCTGGCCGCACCGCATGCCTGTCGTGCCGTGATGCGCATGAACGTGACAGAGATGCGGCCTGGCCCGGCATGCATGCACAACTGGTCGCTGCGACGTCAACCCCCATCACCGCCGCCCGCGCATCTGAGGCCGCGGGCCTCGTTGCGAGAATCCTCGCTGAACCGGGAAAGGCGAAGCGCACGAAATCGGTGCGGATCAGCCCTGACGGACGGCGCGTGTGGCGCGCGGTGACGTTTCACGAAGAATGCCGGTGCCGCGAGCATTCGTTCCGATCTCCTGAAGGAACCGCGAAGGCTGCCGATCCCCTCGTCCCGCCGCACGCGACCATGAGAGATCCAGGGTTCGCGCGGCGCGCGTGACGCCGACATAGGCCAGTCGGCGCTCCTCATCGATCGCTTCGAAGCTTTTCGCATATCCGATCGGTAGGGCACCTTCCGCCCAACCGGCGAGATACACGTGCGGCCATTCCAGACCCTTCGCCGCGTGCAGCGTCGACAGCGTCACCGTCTGCATGGTCGGCTCATGCTGGTCTTTCGCTCGCGCCATGAGCACTTCGCTGAATGAGCGCAGCGTCGTCTCGCTCGATGCTTCCTCAGCGAGACGCAGAATCGCCCGTCTCGCCTCCCAACCGTCGCGCTGCGCTCCCCCGGCCGTTGGCGGTTCGTCGCTCAGGCCGAGCTCGCGCATGACCTTGCGCACATTGGACAGGAAATCGCGTTCCGTCGGAGCCACGGATGCACCGCGCAGTGCGAGCACAGCTTGACGCACCTCCGGCATGTCGAAAAAGCGTTTGCCACCGAGCACTGTCGATGCGATCCCCGCTTCGCCCAGCGCCTGCAGAATCGCTGCGGACTGCGAGTGCGCGCGGTACAGCACGGCGATCTCCGAAGCGGAGGCGCCGGTCTTGATCCTGGCGGCGATCGCCGCGGCGATACCTGCCGCTTCCTCGGCCTCGCTGTCGTAGGCGGTCACGGTCGGCGGTTCTGCAGTCAGAGACTCTCGCGCCGCCACCAACTCGAGAGCGCCGGGGCGCCCCTTCATGAGCGCGTTGGCTGCGGCGAGAATCGGTGGCTGCGAGCGGTAGTTGGTCTCCAACCGCACCACCGTGGCATCCGGGTATCGACGACCGAATTCGAGCAGGTACTTCTGATCGGCACCGGCGAACGAGTAGATCGTCTGACTGGCATCGCCGACGACGCAGATGTCGCTGCGCTCTCCCAGCCACAGCTCGAGCAGACGATTCTGCAGCGGCGAGACGTCCTGGTACTCATCGACGGTGAAGTGGCGGTATTGCTCGTGCACTGATGCGGCTACCCGAGGCTCCGCCTCCAGCATCCCGGCGCACGCCAACAGCACATCTTCGAAGTCGAGCTGGCGACGATCATCTTTGAGAATCTCGTATGCCTGCTGAAACTCGGCAAGCTGTTCGGTGCTCACCCGGCCGATGGAACGACCGAGCGCGGCGTGTTGTTCGATCGAGAGCATCGAGACCTTGCGCCACTCGATCTCGCTGGCAATATCGCGCAGGGTGGCGGTGTCCAGCCGCAGCCGTAGCTGCTCGCCTGCCTGCCCAAGCATGCGCACCTTGTTGTCGATGATGCTCGGCGCCGGCGAGCCGGCGAGCGTCGGCCAGAAGAAGTTCAGCTGCGAAAGGGCCGCAGCGTGGAAGGTTCGCGCCGCCACTCCTTCGACTCCGAGAGCACGCAGACGTCCGCGCAGTTCACCGGCTGCTTTCGCAGTGAACGTGACCGCCATCACGCGACTCGGCGAGTATGCACCGGTGTCAACGCCGTGCGCGATGCGATGCGTGATCACACGCGTCTTTCCGGTACCCGCACCGGCGAGCACGGCGACCGGTCCACGCAGCACGGATGCCGCTTCCCGCTGACGTTCGTCGAGAGAGTCCAGCGCACTCACTCGCGAGCCTCGTACCAGTCCTCGATCAGAGCCCTGGCGATGGATGCCGGACCCGGCAGCCCGACCGGACCGTCACCGTTCATTGCACTGGCAATCTCCGCACGAGTGAACCACCGCACGTCGACGATCTCCTCACCATCCGGGCGCGCGCGACGTTCATCGGATGCTGTCGCGCGAAAACCGACCATAAGTGAGCGCGGATACGGCCACGGCTGCGAGGAGATGTATCGGAGGCTGCTCAGCAGGACGCCCGCTTCCTCTTCGATCTCGCGATGCACTGTCGACTCCAGTGATTCACCGGCCTCTACGAATCCGGCAAAGCAGGAGTACATCCGGCCGTGCCAGTTCGCATTGGCACCGAGGAGCAGCTTCTCGCCGTCTTCGCTCTCCACTGCCACAATCACCGCGGGATCGGTACGAGGGAAGAACTCATGGCCATTGTCGAGGCACTTCCGTGACCATCCGCCCTGGCGCACCTCTGTCGCTGATCCGCACGCCGTGCAGAAACGCGCGTCGCGCAGCCATGAAGCGAGCGTGACCGCTTCGACGAGGAGCTCAGTATGCTCCGCATCGAGCAGACCACCGGTATCACGCAGGCCTAGCCACGTTTCGGCGGGCGCCGCGTCGATCGAATCTGTCACAGGTGCGATGGCCGCGACTAAGAGAGTGCTTCCGTCGCTGTGCCGCCCCAGCAACCCCCAGTCGGCGTCGCCCACCTCGGCGGATACGACGGTGACGAGTGCACCGTCTTCGACACGGACGCGCCCTTCACGGACCACGATCACACGGGCATCATCCGAGGAACGCAGCGCTTCGAGGATCCCGGGTTCATCACGGAGGTGTCCTGCACGATCAAACTCAGCACGGCGAACAGTCATCGACTCCCTCTCTCACAGGCGTGGCGTAGGCCAATCCACACCCGAGCCGACCTACCCTGGGGGCATGGCACGGTCTCCCTTTACTTTAGCCGCGGCGGTCACGGCTGCACTGCCCGGGGCCGAAGTCGTCGGCGCACGAATTCTGACCGCCGGGGGCGATGGACGATTCGACTCTGCAGTCGCGACGCTCGCTGATGGAAGCGAAGTCGCAATCCGCGTCGGCGATGACGATGAGACGGCACGTGAGCTTGCGGCGGAGTCGATCGCGCTTCGCGCATTGACGGCCGGGGCTCGCGCCATGTTGCCCTTCCGCGCCCCGGACTATGTTGGCGAAACGCTGCTTTCCGAGGGTCGCGCACTTGTCACCGGTTTGCTGCCCGGTTTTCAGATCGAAGCAGGCCACGTGCCCGGCGGTCGAGGGGCTGCCGAATCGATGGGTTCGTCGATCGCCGCAGTACACGCGCTTCCCGCATCCGTGGTGCGCAGCGCCGGGCTCACCGCTCGCAGCGCCGACGAGTCGCGTGAGGACATCCGCCAGCTGGTCGATCGCGCCGCGGCGACGGGTCGCGTGCCCGCACGCCTGACAGTTCGCTGGCGCGAGGCCGTCGGCGACGATGACCTGTGGCGCTTCGAGTCTGCCGTGAATCTCGGCGGCACCCAGGCGACTTCGTTCCTTTTCGAGGATGACCCGGAGCAGGGTCCGACCGTCGTCGGCATCCTGAATTGGCACGGACTCTCGTTGGGGGACCCTGCCGTGGACCTGGCCTGGCTCTCATCTGCTCCGGATGCCGCTAGCGACGTTTATGCGGCTTACGCTGCGGCCTCGGATCGCGCGCCGGACAACGCACTGGCCGTGCGAGCACGGCTGCTGGCCGAGCTGGAATTCGCTCGGTGGCTTGTGCATGGCGACCTGCTGCGACGCCCCGACATCATGGACGACGCGACGTCGTTGCTCGAATCACTTTCTGAGGGGCTGCGGGAACGCGACCTCTCTGTGATCGCGGCCCGCAGCGAAGGCGTCGACTCGGCGATGGATGCGCTGAATCGCGTGCCGGCGACGGCGGCAGCACGCATCAACACCTCGATGCAGACCGACGCATACAACCCAGAGGACTTGCTGCCCGGTGAGGACACGGCCGAGGTGGTCGTCGGTGCCGAGGGTGTCATCAGTGATGAAGTGGTCCTCGGCGATGCCACCGAAGATCTCAGTGACCTTGCGGAGTCGGACCTTCTCCCGCGGGATGAGACATTGAACGCTGAATTGCCAGTCGTTGAGCCCGTCGACAGGCCAGGGAACGACGGATCAGGCAGCGACCCGGCCGAGGAAGCTCAGCGCGCGGCGCGCGCCGCACTCCAACGCTGGACCAACTCCTCCTCCGAGTAGACCCGGTCCCCGCGGAGGACGAGGTCGTCTGCGACGTAGTACAGCGCGACGTCAATCTCCTCCAGCGGAACACCGAAGCGGCGGTGGTAGGCGAGGCGATACAGTGCGAGCTGCAGCATCCGCTCGTCTCGCTCTGCCGAATTTCGCGGCGCTTTTCCGGTCTTCCAGTCCACGATCTCGATGCGTCCGCCGCGGTCTTCTCGTCGGTAGACAGCGTCAAGCTTGCAGATCATGATGTGCCCTTCGATCCGTTCAGGGGTCGAACCGGCGCCGAGCGCGAAGTCGATCTCGATCTCCACCGCGATGGGTTTGAGTGCGGCCCATTCGCTGGATTCGAAGGTCTCACGCAAGCGTTCGAGGTCTGCGGCATCCGCAGCCGAGGCGTTCCAGACGTCGGACTGATCCTCGTCGATCTCCCACAACGCACTCTCCGGACTCGGCGCCGTGCCGACGAGACCCGATCGATGCTCGACCCAGGCGTGGAACAGGGTGCCGAGCCGGGTCTGCCGGTAGGGACGCTCCGGCATGGGACGGGTGAGTCCGCGGACGGTGCCGTCGTAGTCGGTGACGTAGTCCTTGAACCGTGACGCAGGCACGCGGGTCGGTGCGACAGCGGTGATTCCGTGCTGACGTTCGGCGCGTTCGGCGAGCAGCCGTCGGAGCAGGTCGGTCGGCTGCGCGGCATCCCGCTCGAAGGCCTCGCGCACTGCCGCCGCCGCATCCTCGACCTTCTCGCGGCGTGACCCGAGCGGGTCGATGGGCCAGACGCTCGTCTTGCCCTCGCCCTCGTAGGGGTTTTCGTCCTCGTCGATCTCGGTGATCGGATCAACCCCGATGACCTCGAAGGCTTCACGCAGAAATGGCCCGGGCCCCCGCGGTTTCTTCTGCCCTGCCCAGTGGGACCCGCTGAGCAGCAGATCGGTGCGCGCGCGGGTGACGGCGACGTAGCCGAGCCGCCGCTCTTCCTGCTGCTGGTAGTCGCGATACGCGTCTTTGAACACCGTGATCGCGCCGGGGGTCTTCTTGCTCGCGCTCGTGAGCGAGGCGATGCCAGCTTTGAGACGCTTGTCGGGATCAAGTTCCTCTTCGACCGGCGGAAACCAGGTGAACTTGGGCAGGGCGGCACTGTCGCCGCGCAGGGCGAACGGGAGCACGCCGAATCCGAACCAGCCGGAGGTGTCGCTCGGACGCGATGGAAGCTCTCCGTCAACCATGCGAACGACTGCGACCGCATCCCATTCGAGTCCCTTGGAACCGTGGATCGTCAGCAGTTGCACGATGCCGGGTTCCGGTGGCTCTGGGCGCGGCATGAGCTCATCGGTGCTCTCAGCCTTGTCGAGCCAGGCGAGCAGGCTCCCGATCGTGCCGCGGTCGTCTGCGGCGAGGAACGCACGAACCTCGTCGGTGAACGCGCGCAGCTGGGTGGCTGCGACACGTGCCGGTCCGCGCGTCTCGTTCGCGGCGAGTTCGATGTCGAGACGGAGTTCGAACTCAATGAGGCGGATCAACTCGGGAATCGGCTGGCCCGCGGCGCGACGCAGACGTTCGAATATCTCCCCTGCCGCACGGATTCGCGCACGCCCTTCCGGCGTGATGCCTTCCAACAGCCGGTAGTCGTCACGGAGTCCGCGGACCACGTCGACGGCATCCACGATCGATACCGCCTCGTCGGCGCCACGCGATGCGCGGATGCGGGCGCGGAGCTCCTCCGGCAGCGGCAGCAACCCGCTGTCGCGGCGGGAAAGCTCGCTCGCCAGCGAATATAGCGCTCCCATGTCGGCCACCCCGACGCTGAAGCGCGGACCGACCAGCAGTCGGATCAGCGGGGACCCGGCGTTCGGATCGTGGATGACGCGCAGCGCGGAGAGAACATCGACGACCTCCGGCGTCGCCAGCAGACCGCCGAGACCCAGGATGCGGTGCGGAATGCCGCGGGCGGCGAGCGCCTCGGCGAAGGTCTGCATGTGCCGCTTGGAGCGGAACAGAATCGCACCAGTATGCGGCTTTGCCGTGTCGCTGTGCACGGCTCGACGGTCGGCGAACCAGTCCGCAACCTGCGCGGCCTCATCGTGCACGGTGAGCGGAAAGCGGACCTCGACGGCGCCTGCGCCTGCGCCGGGGCGCGCCTCCAGCGGCGGCACGTCGAGTTCTGGTCGGCGCAGCGGCTGCAGCACCTGGTTCGCGATGCCGAGGATCGCGCTGTCATTGCGCCAGCTCGTCATCAGGCTGTAGCTCTGCGCCGACTGCTCAGTGGCGAAGGTTCGGGCGAAGGCGTAGAGGTTGTCCGCGCTCGCGCCACGCCAGCCGTAGATCGACTGATGAGGGTCGCCCACAGCCATGACCGCCGAATCACGAAACAGCGCGGCCAGGAACTGCGTCTGAATCACCGAGGTGTCCTGATATTCGTCCAGGAGTACGACGCGGTGCTGCTCACGAAGAGCCTCGCGCACATCGGGAGATGACTCGACGATGTCGAAGGCGCCGCTGACCTGGTCGGCGAAATCGAGCACGCCGCGGCGGTGTTTCTCGGAGATGTACTCGCGCACGAGCACGGCGAGCGTGGGAAGCGAGAGCAGGTTATCGGCGATCTTCGCGATCGTGTCATTGCTGCGGTACGGCTCGAATGCGCCAGCTTGCTCTATGGCGATGCGCTCTGCGCGCCCGAGATCGGCCCGGTGGTCGAGGGCGTCGCCGGCGAGGCGCTGCACGGCGTCGACGACCGTCGCCACAGACAGGTCAATATCCTCCAGCTGCGGCAGATCTGCGCGCAAGACGACCTCGCGCGCCAGCATCCAGGATGCCGCCTGGCTGAGCATGGCGACATCAGGGTCGCGGCCAATCCGCGCGGCGTGCTCACGGACGATCGAGTCCGCGAACGCGTTGTACGTCGAGACCCGCGGTCGAATCAGCAGGTCGTCTGCGGTACGGGGCGCGGTCTGATCCCACCCGGTGCCGAACTTCTCAGCCATCTCGTCGAGCACGTGCGCGCGCACTGTGCTTTTCTGCGCGGCCGTGGTGGCCGCATCCACCCGCGCCAGCGCACCGGATGCCACGATGTCCGGCACGTGCGGCAACAGCCCACGGCGGCCGAACTCGTCAATGACCGTGAGTCTTGCGCCGATGCGTTCGGCCAATTCGCCGGCCGCCTTGCGGGTGAACGTGAGTCCGAGAATCTCGTCACGGCGCACGTGGCCGTTGGCGACGAGCCAGACCACGCGCCCTGACATCGTCTCGGTCTTGCCGCTGCCGGCACCGGCTACGACGAGCGCGGGTGTCGGCGGCGCCTCGATCACGCGCTGCTGCGCTGCGGTCGGCGAAGGCTGCCCGAGAGCGGCGGCGACCTCGAGCGCGGAGAGCCCTGCGCCCCCGTTCCAGGCAGTCACGCGCTCACCGCCGGGACCGTGTGGATGCGGCACGGCTGCACACGCCATTGCACGTCGGCGCAGTGCGCCTCGACGTGTGCGGTGAAGCTGTTCCCAGACATGCCCTTGGCAGCATCGGCGAGCCGGTTCAGGAAGCGCGTGCGATCCTCGCCCTGGAGGGTGTGCTGGTGCGCGACCCGATAGTCGCTGCCGGACAGCGTCTTCGCGACGAGCACCAGCCGCGCGCCGGTCAACGCCGCAGCATCCGCGCCTTCGACGAGCCCCTGCTCAACCGCGACCTGATATGCCGCGAGCTGCGCGTGGTCGATGACCTTGCCATCGGACTCCGGTTCATACTTCCCGGTCTTCAGATCGACGACGACCACACGCTCCCCATTCGCTCCTTCCCCCATCGACGTGAAGCCGCGGCCGCGGGCAGCGGCGTGCTCACCGCCTGCTCGCGGATAGACCTCAACCCGGTCGATGAACCCGTGCACGACCGCGCGGTGCGGGCCACCTGCCTCCTCGCCGATGTGCACTGCGGGCTCCTCGTCTGATTCTTCTGTGGCCACGTCGACCGCGAAGCGGAACTCGACCTCGCTCGCGAGCACGCTCCCGTGCTCGTCCGCGACGGTGCTCAGGTAGGAGTGCAGTCGGTCGACGTACAGTTCGGCCCTGCGGCGTTCCTTGCGCCCGATCCACTCGGTTTCGAACTCAAGCTCCGGCCAGTGCTGGGCGACGACAGCGCGCATCTTCTCGAGATCGCCATCCGACGCCGTCTCCATCGCCGCGTGGATGATCGTGCCGATACCCGCCGATGGCGGCAGGACCGTGTCACCGCCGAGGGAAGAAATCGCCCAGTTCAGCTGGCACTCCTCGAACGATTCCATCTTCGACGGGGAGACGCGTGCTGCCTCCACTTGTAGATCGTGCAGTGGCGCCGGCGTCGACGGTGCGGTGCTGCCGTACCACTCTCTGGGAGCAGCGCCGGGAACCTCGGCTTCGGCGAGCAGACGGAGTTGTTCCGCCGCCTCCGCTCGCGTGGTCGGATCGAGCGTACTCGTCAGCGTGCGCCGATATCTGGCGACCAGTCCGCGCAGGGTCAGCGGATGCTCGGATGCCGGATGCTCCGACAACGGCGGTGGCACGGGCAGGAAGGCAAAGAAGGCGCTCGGGCCGGTCGTGTCGTCGTCAACAGCGGTGACCACGATGCGCGATTGCGCGCGGGACACAGCACGTACGAACAGCCGCAGCTCGTCGTGGAGGGCCGCGCGGCGGCGGTCAAG
Source organism: Microbacterium sp. A93 (assembly GCF_051842835.1). Taxonomy (NCBI): domain Bacteria; kingdom Bacillati; phylum Actinomycetota; class Actinomycetes; order Micrococcales; family Microbacteriaceae; genus Microbacterium; species Microbacterium sp. A93. The sequence continues at coordinate 102,472 of NZ_JBPXMT010000019.1, read as the reverse complement.
CGCTCCCGGAGCTACGTCGAGGATGCCCGTGCGTGCGGCGGTCACGGCATCTGCCAGCCGCCAGGTCTCGAGCATGCCGCCGCGCAGACGAGTGTTCGGCCAGACGCCGTCCTGCACACCGGAGACGATGACCGCATCGAACTGGGTGCCCAGCGCGGTCGCCGGGGTGAGCAGCGTCACCAGTCCCGGACGATCGGGGGTGGAGAGCGAGTCCTCCGGCACCTCGCTGTCGAGGATCTCGCGCACGAACGTCTCCGGACGCTCGTCGGGCGTGCGCTCGACGAAGCGCTTGGCCGCGTCGAACAGCGCGACCAGCGCATCGAGCGCGCGGGAAGTCTCGCCTCCGCCGCCCTGATCGGCGCTTTCACGCCAGTGCTTCTGCAGCTTCGAGCCGTCCAGGGCGCGCGAATCGTCCCAAATGCGCCAGAGCAGCTCGTGGATCGTCTCCCCCGCATCTGCTGCGGCGGCTGTCTCTGCCAGTGTCTTGGCGAAGCGCGCAGCGACGCGCGCCTCCGGAGCGTCGATGAAGGTGAAGGACAGCGGATGCGCCATCGCTTCACGCAGCAGCTCCGATGCCGGCGTCGAGCCTGACTCGGCCAGCTCTGCGTGACGCATGCGCGCGCGCAGACGGCGCAGACCAACGGCATCCATCCCGCCGAACGGCGAGCGCAACGCCTCCACGAGCGCCTCAGTCTCACGTTCCTCGACGGGGGTGAGGGCGAGCCGCACGATGCCGACGATGTCGCGCACGACGCCCTCGCTGCCGAGCGGACGTTGCACGCCGGCAGCTCTGGTCGGCACCTCACGTGCGGCGAGCTCGGTCTCGAGCGTCATGACCTGGCGGGTGTCGTGGGCGATGACGGCCATGTCGCTCCAGGCAACGCCGTGGCTGAGGTGCCAGTCGCGTAGCGTGCCAGCGATCCGGTCGACCTCTTCATAGGGGGATGCCGCGAGGAAAGCCTGCACGGCGGGATCAGGGGTCTCGTGAGCCGGCCCCGGCGCACGCCGATGTTCCACGCGCCCGGCAACGCCGATCGCCTGAGTGACGGTGCGGGTGAGGTCGACCAGCGCGCGCGATTGCCGGTGCGGGGTGTCCAGAACGAACACCCGGCCGAGCACCCCGGAGAGGTCGTGGAACAGCTGCGGGCTCGCGCCGCGAAAGGCCCCGGACGAGATGTCCGGATCGCCGAACGCCAGCACGGCGATGCCGCGTTCACGCAGTGCCTGCACAAGAGTGATGCCGCCGCGGGTGATCTCCTGCGCGTCGTCGATGAGCACGACCCGCAGCGGCGCGAGCGGGCCAAGAGTCGCAGCATCCGCTTCGCGAAGGATCGCAGCCGCCTCGCTGACCAGGTCGGCGGCATCACGATACGACGTGCGCATGCCCGCAAGCACGGCACGATACTCGTCGAGGAACAGCCCGGCAGCGCGCCAGACCGGGCGATCGGAGGCCCGTAGTTCCTCGGGCAGCACGCCCAGCTCAGTGCACTCGGCCAGGAAAGCGCGCAGCTCGGAGCGGAAACCCTTCGACGCGCGCACCGCCGGACTCAGCGTCTCGGGCCAGCGGCTCTCGAGGCCGGCAGCCTCGTCTTCGGCGTCGCCACCGAGCAGATCGGCGATGATGCGGTCCTGGTCCGCGCCGGTCAGCAGTGCAGGAGGGTCCTCCCCTGCACGCACCATCGCGCCGCGCACGATCTGGAAGGCCAGTGACCCCAGCGAGCGAGCCAGCGGTCCGGGCGTCGCCTGCGCGATGCGCACCCCGATTCGGTCACGCAGCACGGTGGCCGCCTGGCGGTTCGGAGTCAGCGCCAGCACCTCTTCGGGTGCGAGTGCGCCGTCGCCGCTGAGAAGACGCACGACGCGGTCGATGAGTGTCTGGGTCTTCCCCGTCCCCGGGGCACCGATGATGACACCGGAAGCGTCGACGGGTGCGTCTACAACGGCGCGCTGTCCGGCATCCTCTGTCATGTCATCCACGTTATCGGCAGGCTCGGACACTGCTGGACGCCGTCGCACAACTCCACTTGTGCGCCCACGGCGAAACCACGGCGCTGCCCCGATCCCGGGCATACCGCGCCGGGGTAGAGTTGGGCGCAGTCCCCGAATCTTCAAGGAGCACGCGTGGAAATCCGCATCGGCATCATCAACACCGGCCGCGAACTGAGCTTCGAGACCGCGACCCCCGCGGGCGAAGTCCGCACTGAGGTCACCGCTGCTCTTGAGCAGAGCACCGCGCACGTCAGCTTCACCGATGTGAAGGGCAACTCCTACATCGTTCCGACCGCGAACCTCGCCTACATCGAATTGGGCACTGAAGAGTCGCGTCGCGTCGGTTTCGTCGCCTAACCCACGATGTACATCCTTCTCGCGCTCATCGCCGCGTGTGCGCTCGGCATTGGCGTGCACTACCTACTGCCGCATCGCACACTGCGCGGCGTCGCGCTGGTTCCCGCGATCGCGACGGCCGCCTCAGCGGTCATCTACACGATGATGCAGTGGGCGGGCATCGGCCAGGACAACGGTTGGCTGTGGCTGGCGAGCATCGTCGGCGCCCCGGTGATCGCCGCTGTGGCGGGTTACCTGCTGACGCTCTCGCGCCGCAATTCGGATGCCGCGCAGAAGGCTGCCCTTGGCATCTGAGGTTCGCCTCGTCTCACGGTCTGACGACGAAAATTGGTGCCATGCCGGCTAGGCGGCGAGGCCCATCGCGTCCATACGACGCGCGTGCGCGCCCATGAGTTCTGTGTAGACCGGCTCGACGCGATCCTCATTCACAGCGAGACGTTCTGGTCGAAGTGCCTGTCGCGCCACGAGCAACGTGTCACCGACGAGCCGACGCGCCCACATCGACAGAAGTGAGCGCCACTCATTGTCGATCTCGATCGTCTGCTTCAAGATCGCCACAATCTCGCCGGTGTCGTCGTCCTCGCTGAGGATATCCGCGACACGCTGCCCCGTCGCGCCGTAGCTGGAGGCAAGGGCGAGGTAAAAGTCATCCAGCATCCCCGCCGTGATGTAAACGGCAAGGAGTGTTTCCTTCGGACGAACGCCGATGGTCTTGCGGCGGAACGCGTCGAGGTACTCGCGGAACGGGAGCATGATCTCGGTCGGGTCTTCGCCCTGCTCACGGATGACGTCAACGATGCCCCGATGCTTGCTGAGGGCTGCACCTGCTGCGCGTGCGAGGGCGCCCTTCTCATCGAGCTCAGGTGTCGCGCGGATGAGCCGCGTGAGCGTCTCGAAGTACCCGAGCTGCAGGTACGCCGCCTGGCCAAGGAAACGATTCAACTCGGGCGCGAGTTCGGCAAAATCCACCCTGGTCGCATTGCCGACGTCTCCGCGACTGCGGAGCGTCAAGTTGCGTCGGGGCGTGTCTCGCTGCCAGAACCACTTCACCACGCGTTCAGACTACCTGCGTGAAGAGTCCTCTTCCGGAATCCGCGCAGTTTTGCACCCCTCGGGTACGCTTGAAGTGCCCCTGCCGTAGGAGTAGGGCCCCGCGCCTGTGGCACAAGAGACGGCGTGGATCCGTAACGAGGCGATCTCTTCTCATCTGAAGGCCGCCGGACAGGCAAATAAATCAAGTGACATCTTTCGCTGATCTCGGTATCGATCAGGACATCGTCGACGCAATCGCCGCTAAAGGCATCATCGACGCGTTCCCCATCCAGGAGCAGACCATCCCCCTCGGCCTTCCCGGCCAGGACATCATCGGCCAGGCCAAGACTGGTACTGGCAAGACTTTCGGCTTCGGCGTCCCCGTCGTGCAGCGCCTCGGCAAGAACCCGACGCCGGGTGTCAAGGCACTCATCGTCGTGCCGACGCGTGAACTCGCCGTGCAGGTCTACGAAGACATCGATCTGCTCACCAGCAATCGCTCCACCAGCGTCGTCGCCATCTACGGTGGCAAGGCATACGAAGGTCAGATCGACCAGCTGAAGGCCGGCGCGCAGATCGTCGTCGGTACCCCCGGGCGCCTTATCGACCTCGCAGGCCAGCGTCTGCTCGATCTGTCGAATGCGACAGAGGTCGTGCTCGACGAGGCCGACAAGATGCTCGACCTCGGCTTCCTCGCCGACATCGAGAAGATCTTCCAGAAGGTGTCGCCCGTCCGCCACACGCAGCTGTTCTCGGCGACGATGCCCGGCCCGATCGTGGCACTGGCTCGCCGCTTCATGACGAACCCGATCCACATCCGTGCGACCGACCCCGATGAGGGGTTGATGCAGGCGAACATCAAGCATCTGGTGTACCGCGCGCACTCGCTCGACAAGGATGAGGTCATCGCCCGCATCCTGCAGGCCGAAGGCCGCGGCAAGACCGTGATCTTCACCCGCACCAAGCGTGCAGCGCAGCGTCTCGTGGATGAACTCGGCGACCGCGGTTTCAACGTCGGCGGTGTGCACGGAGACATGGGCCAGGAGCAGCGCGAGCGTTCGATGGCCGCGTTCAAGGCCGGCAAGCGCGATGTACTCGTCGCCACGGATGTCGCCGCTCGCGGCATCGACGTCGATGATGTGACTCACGTGATCAACCACACGATCCCGGACGAAGACAAGACGTACCTGCACCGCGCCGGTCGTACGGGCCGCGCGGGCAAGACCGGTATCGCGGTCACGTTCGTCGATTGGGATGACCTGCACAAGTGGGCGCTCATCAATCGCGCTCTCGATTTCGGCCAGCCCGAGCCCATGGAGACCTACTCGTCGAGCCCGCACCTCTACTCGGACCTTGACATCCCCGAGGGCACCAAGGGTCGTCTGACGACGGCGCCCAAGACGCAGTCCGTGAAGACGCAGCGCGCGCCGCGTCCGGAGCGCGCTGCAGATGCCGCCGCTGAGCAGGATTCCGGCGAGAGTGGCACGCGTCGCCGTCGCCGCCGCGGCGGATCGGGCGACAAGGTTGGTTCGACCTTCACCGAGGGTGCACCCGCCGAGAAAACGGCATCGTCGGATGCGGCCCCCGCCGCGGACCGCGATTCCGAGGGCGCTGGCACGCACGACGGCAAGGGCGGTGAGCACCACGATGGCAAGACCGCTCCGCAGCGCCGCCGTCGTCGTCGCCGCTCAGGTGGTGCCGCACCGACCGGCGCTTAAGTTCTGATTCGAAAGGACGGATGCTTCGGCATCCGTCCTTTCGTGTACCTGAGCAGGAACGCTCAGGGGTAACGCGGCGCGGTCCCGGTGGCCCGAGCGATCAGGCGTGCGACCATCTCATCGCTGGTCGTGTTCTCCCCCGGCAGATTGGGCTTGCCGGAGCCGTGATAGTCGCTGGATCCGGTCACGATGAGGTCGTGCTTTGCCGCCAGGTCATGCAGAATGCGCTTGCCCTGCACCGTGTTCTCACGATGGTCGATCTCAAACCCTCCGAGCCCAGCGGCGATGAGCCGCTCGATGAAGCTGAGCGGCATCATCCGATCGCGTCCCGCGGTGACGGGGTGTGCGATGACAGCGACTCCCCCGGCATCCGTGATGAGCCCGACCGCGATCAGTGGATCTGGCGCGTAGTGCGGCTCGTAATAGCCCTCGCGCGGGTGCAGGATGCCGTCGAACGCTGCCGAGCGGTCCTGCACGATACCCCGGGCAACGAGAGCATCAGCGATGTGCGGGCGGCCGACCGTGGCATCCAGAGTCGTCTGCTCGACGACGTCGTCCCAGGTCAGATCGTAATCGCGCCCGATGTTGCGAACGATGCGTTCGGCCCGTCCGAGCCGATCGTCGCGGATGCGATCGGTCTCAGCGCGCAGCGCAGCGTTCTCGGGGTCGAAAAGGTACCCGAGCACATGCACGCTGCGCCACTCATACTTCGCCGACAGCTCCATTCCAGGTATAAAAGTCATGCCGAGCGACGTCGCGGCCGCTGTGGCTTCAGCCCATCCGGTGGTGCGGTCATGGTCGGTGAGGGCGAGCGTTCGGACGCCGTGGGCATGGGCCTGACGCACCACCTGCCCTGGGCTCTCGGTGCCGTCTGAGTGATTGGAATGCATGTGCAGGTCATTCGGTCCGCAGAAGCGCTGCACATCGGTCATGCTTCGACCATACTGCGGTGCGCGCATACCGGCGCGGCAGGCGATTCACAGTGAGCGCCCGTAGGCTGGCAGGGATGTTTCGGCTGCTGGGGATCCTGATCACGGTGCTGTTCGCGATTGCGACAGCAATCGTCGTGTGGCCGCAGTTCTTCCAGCTCGAGCAGACCTTTCCGATCGCGCAGTTGGTCGCTGTCCGTGGAGGCGTGCTCGGCGGATTTCTCGTGATCGCGCTGCTCTCGCTGTTGCTGCTGTTCGCTCGGCCGCTGCGAGGTTTCGCGGCATCCATTCTGGTCATCTCCCTGCTGGGCGCCGTCGCGATCGGCGGGATCGGCGCGCTGCGCGGTGTCAGCACCGGAACGCTGCCGGAAAAGACCGAGGACAGCGTGCGCGTGCTCACCTGGAACACTGCCGGGGAAGCGGTCTCTGCCGAGACGATTGCCGACACCATCCTTTCGCAGCAGGTCGACGTGGTCACTTTGCCGGAGACTGCGGAGTCGGTCGGCGAACGTATCGCGGTCATGCTGCGTGAACAGGGGCGCCCGATGTGGGTGCACCATGTGCAATTCGGCGACGTCACCAACGGGCCGCAGGCCTGGGAGACGACGATCCTCATCTCCCCTGAGCTGGGCGACTACTCAGTGATCGCTTCTTCGCAGGACGGCTCCAGCAACACCAGCTCAGTGCCCAGTGCCGTCGTGATGCCGGTAGACGGCACCGGACCCACGATCGTGGCTGTGCACGCCGTGGCTCCGCGCGTCGAGGATATGGCGCATTGGCAGTCCGATCTGGAGTGGATTGCGGATCAGTGCCCCGCAGGCGATTTCATTCTGGCCGGTGATTTCAACGCGACGATCGATCATATGGCGACGCTCGGCGTCGACGGCGGCGATATGGGCTACTGCCGCGACGCGGCCATGCGCACCGGCACCGGGTTCACCGCGACGTGGCCGGCCTCATTCCCAGAGCTGGTGGGTGCACCGATCGACCATGTGATGGCGAGCCAGAACTGGGAGCCGACCGGCTCGCTCGTGCTGGATGCGTCGGGAAGCGATCACCGCGCGCTCGTTGTACAGCTGGATCCCGCGGGCTGAGCCTCAGGCCGTCCGCACTCGCCGCACCAGCACGAGGATCGCGCGCCACCCGATCAGGAACAGCGCGAGCACCAGCGTCGCCACGATGATGAACGGCAGAGCCGTGCCCTGGCCACTGACTGCGCGCAACAACAGGCCACCGACGACTGTGATGGCCCAGATCGCGGCGCCCGTAGACATCCGCTCGGCACGCGCACGACGCATGAGTACGACGGCGTGCGCGACGAGGACGGCGACGATGAAGGGCCACGTCGTGTTCAGCAGGCCGGGAATGTCACTGAAGATTCCTTCGGCGTGCGAAAGGCGGCCGATCACGCAGAACACCGCGACGAGCACCACGTCGATCACGATCGTGAGTGGCCGGGAGAATCCTGGTGCCATCGTGTCACTAGTCATGTTTCCCAGCCTAAGGCGGAGTGAGAGACTGGTTGTATGAACACCGGAGAGAGCGAAACCATCGCCGAGGCCCCCGTCACGAACCGCAAGCAGCCCTTCCCCCGCGGATTCCTGGAAACGATCTCGACCGGCTGGGCGGACCGGCCTGAGTCGATGCCGAGCGCGCGTGCGCAGGCAGAGTTCGCGGCAGCGCGGCGCGTGGCAGTGTCTGCCACGTTCCCAGGCAAGCGCCTCGTGATCGAGGCTGGCTCGCTCAAGCAGCGCTCCAATGACACGGACTATCCGTTCCGCGCCCACTCGGCGTTCGCGCACCTGACCGGATGGGCCGCCGACACCGAGCCGGATTCCGTGCTCGTGTTCGAGCCGACGGATGCCGGACACGCCGTGACCCTGTACTTCCGCGAGCGGGCTGACCGCACCACGACGGAGTTTTACGCGGATGCCACGGTCGGCGAATTCTGGATCGGCGCGCGGCCATCGCTGGCTGGCGTCGCCGCCGATCTTGCCGTCGCCACCGATCACCTCAACGCTTTCACCGCGTCTGACGACGACGTGACGTTGGAGGATGCCGATCTCGCACGCTTCGTATCTGAGCTGCGCCTCGTGAAGGACGAGTACGAGATCGCCCAGATGCGCCTCGCCGTCGAGATCACTGCACGCGGCTTCGACGACATCATTCACGCGCTGCCCGATGCAGCCCGTCACGCACGGGGCGAGCGCGTCGTGGAGGGTGTGTTCCACCGCCGCGCGCGCGAAGACGGCAATGGCGAGGGATACGACACGATCTCGGCCTCCGGCCCGCACGCCTGCTACCTGCACTGGACGCGCAATGACGGCGCTGTCGTCCCCGGTGACCTGATCCTGGTGGATGCCGGGGTCGAGACCGACAGCCTGTACACGGCCGACATCACACGCACTCTGCCTGTGAACGGCACCTTCTCCGACGTGCAGCGGCGCGTGTACGAGACGGTGCTTGAGGCTGCGGATGCTGCATTCGCCGTGGCTCGTCCGGGCGTGCGGTTCCGCGAGGTGCACGAGGCAGCAATGGTTGTGATCGCCAAGCGCGTCGCAGAGTGGGGTCTGCTGCCGGTCACCGCCGAAGAGGCGCTCGACGCCGATGCCGGTGGCCACCACCGTCGCTACATGGTGCACGGCACCTCGCACCACCTCGGCATCGATGTGCACGACTGCGCGCAGGCGCGTCGTGAGATGTACTACGACGGCGTGCTGGAGGCTGGCATGGTCTTCACGATCGAGCCGGGCCTGTACTTCCAGATCGACGATCTCACGGTTCCTGAGGAACTGCGTGGCATCGGCGTGCGCATCGAAGATGACATTCTCATGACCGAGGACGGCCCCGTGAACCTGTCAGCAGATATTCCGCGGACAGTCGACGAGGTTGAAGCGTGGATCGCGCGGGTTCAGCAGGGCTGACCCGTGCACGTCGGACAACTCGATGTCGATGAAGGTCTCGTCGGTCGGCTGATCGACGAGCAGTTTCCCGCACACCGTGGGATGCCGGTGCGGAGGGTCGCGACGCTGGGAACAGTGAACGCGATCTTCCGTGTCGGGGTGCGCTTCGTCGCGCGGTTGCCGCTTGAGGCTGTATCCGCATCGGAGCTCGAGACTGAAGCTCAGCAGTTGGGTGCGTTCGCTGCCGCCTCCCCGTTCGCGGCGCCGGAGCCCATCGGTGTCGGTACTACGTCGGCGGAGTACCCATCGGCGTGGTCGATTCAGACGTGGGTTCCAGGGGACGTGGCAAGTCCATCTGGCCATGCCGCCTCCGAGGACCTTGCTGATGATGTCGTGACTTTGATCGCCGCGCTGCGGGCGGTGAGTGTTGGCGGTCGTACGTTCGACGGCAACGGCCGCGGCGGGAATCTCCGCGATCACGACGAATGGTTGATGCTGTGCTTGGCTCGAAGTACAGGGCTGCTCGACGTAGAGACCGCCGCCCACCTGTGGAACTCGCTTCACGCACTGCCGTCGCTGGGGGCCGATGTCATGTCGCACCGCGATCTCACGCCGCCGAATCTGCTCGTGTCGAACGGCCGACTCAGCGGCGTGTTGGACGGTGGGGCCTTCGGGCCTGCCGATCCGGCGTTGGACCTGGTCGCTGCGTGGCACCTGTTCGACGCAGATAGCCGCGAGCGCGTGCGACGGGGGCTCGGCGTGAGCGACGTGGAATGGCTGCGTGGCGCCGCCTGGGCTTTCCAACAGGCCATGGGGCTCGGTTGGTACTACGTGAACTCGAATCCAGCGATGAGCGCGCTGGGACTGTCTACGATCGAGCGGCTACTGAACGATGACGAGGTTCGGGCGTTCGCCGGCTGATCCGGACGTGAGCTGCTCGCTCGGCGTGGACCAGGCTCAGTACCGCGCCGAGAAGCCGCCGTCGGCGTGTAGAAGCTGTCCAGAGACCCACCGGCCTTCCTCCGACAGCAGGAACGAGACGAAGGCCGCGATATCGCCGGGTGTGCCAATACGGCCAAGCGGATGCGCGGACACGAGTTCTTCCGCGAATCCTTCCTCCATCCATCCGGTGTCGATCGGGCCGGGGTTCAGCACGTTCGCTGAGATTCCGAGCGGTCCGAGCTCGCGCGCCGCAGAGATCACAAGACGGTCCAGCGCGCCTTTGGACGCACCGTACGGCAGGTTGCCGGTGGTGTGGTCGCTGGTCAACGCCACGACCGCCCCGCCGTCCGTAGGGATCTGCCGAGCGAACGCCGCGATGAGCAGCAGGCTCGCACGCGCGTTGATCGCCACATGCGCATCGAAGCTCTCGGCAGTTGTATCGAGGATGCCGGAGTTCACATCGTGCGCATGGCTGAGCACGAGCGCGCTGATCGGCCCGCGGTCGCGGCTCACGGCGGTGAACAGTTCGTCCGGCCCCGCGTGAGTGGAGAGGTCACAGGGAAAATCGGCATCCGAGAGGTCGCTCGTGACGACGTCCCATCCGTCTGAGATCAGGCGCGGAACGATGCCTGCGGCGATGCTATTGGCGCGAGCGGCGCCGGTGACGAGAGCGATAGGCATATGGCCATGCTACAAACCCCGTCGTCACCTCGACACAAGAGGTATTCCCAGTTCACTCATGCGTTCGGAATAGGACGTCCTCGCTTCGCTGAGCTGTGTGGTTGCGCCGAGCTTCGTCAGCGCGTCGAGCTGACCTTCGTGCGCACGTTGGTCGTACGGATCGACGGCCAAAACCTTCCGATAGCAATCCAATCTGGTGAGCTGGTCACCTGCCACGTCTGATGCGTGCGCGAGTGCGTGACACAACGAGAAGAAGGCGATGTGCACCTCGCGTTGGAATTCCTGCGCCCACAGCTGTTCGGGCTCGTTGATAAGCGGTTCGCCCTGATAGATGGCCAATGCGTGCGCGAGTTTTTGCGCGTGCGCATCTTCTGTTCCGACGTCCGACAGCGCCGCATACGCGTCTGTGAGAAATCTCTCGACATCCACATCGAGCCGATCGACGCACAGCCGCATGAGAGGCCCGCGTGCTTCAAGATACGTATCCTTCGGGAGCAGTCCGGCCGGATCAAACGCACGCCTGACAGTCGTCGCCGCCACAGAGAGACGATTCGCCAATCGCTGCGACGACTCGTCGGGCCAAAGAAGGTGCATCACCGTTTCGCGGCTGATCGCCACGCCTCGCTTTGCGACAAGGATCTGCAACAGTTGTCTGGCTTTACGCGACTGCCAGCGCGCGATCGTCCCCTGCTCGGACGCAACCTCGAAAGTGCCCAGAACTCTAATCCGGGCCGAAGGCGCCTCAGTGGACGGAAGCCTCGCCTGTATACGGGAATGCCTCGGCGAACTCAACGCTGAGAGTTGGACTGCCGCCGATTCCTCAATTGCACGCAACCGCAGCGCGCGACCGGTCGCCATCGCATCGGTGACCAGCGCGATGGCCTCTTCCGCGTCCACGTCGTGTGAGCGCGTTGCGAGAAGCGCGGCGAGTTCGATCTGAATTTCTGCGAGCCATGAATGCGCTCCCGCGCGTGCAGCTACCCCTGCTGCGGCTCGGTAGTGCCGAATTGCAGCATTGTCGTCGCCCATAGTGCGCGCGAGCAGGGCCAGGGGCCTCGCCACTGTTCCCCACGTGGTGATTCCGAGTCCCATCGTCACTATGCGGTCTTCATACGGCACAAGAGCGTCATAAGCGGCTCTTGCAATCTCGATCTCATCCAGTTCGGCCGCAACGATTGCAAGGAGGCAGGACGTCGCCAACCAGTTCCTGTCGACCGGCAGCTGGTCGAACCGTGCCATCGTAGAAATAAGTGCACGCGCCGCGCTTCGGCGCCCCTGCTGCAGCCACATCCACGCCAGCGAGGCTGCCCACACTGGCTCATGCGGAGCAGTCCTCCTCGCGTGCAAGAACGCGGGCTCAAGCTCGACGACACGCCCCTGCATCCAGCGGATGATCGCGAGCTGCCCGAGCCACACGGTCTGAGCGTCGGGGTCTTCCTGCTCCTCGGCGATTCTGAGCGCCTTCCCCGCGAGCTGCTCGGCGAGCTCCGGCTGACCGTCGATCGTCGCGCGCAGGCAGCGAAACCACACGACGTGTCTCTCCTGCTCCAGCCATGGGAAGGCGGAGAGAACCGTACCCGAGGGGCTGAGTGCCAGATCAAGGTCTTCGATCGCGCCGGCCTCAGCGAGCGCACCGAGGTGGAGAAAATATGCTGTCGGCACGAGTTCACGCTCATCCGCAGCCTGCGCAATCCGCATCGCCTCACCGGACATCGTCACACGCGCGTTCAAAGTGCCAGGAGACACATCAACGATGCATGCGGCGATCATCGACCAGGCGCGGGATACGTCATCGCGTGCGTGCTCCGCCTCGCGAGCCGATTCGGACGCCGAATCTGCAGCGTCCAAAGGGGAGATGAGAACGCGCGAAGCCGCAAGGATCGCGTGCAGTCGTGCGCGCGTTGCGTGCTCTGCGGGGCTGATCTGCGCGAGCAGATTTGCGGCTGTCTTTTCTTGAGCAACTATTTTCTGCCCTGAAAAGTGAAGCGTCAAACGAATCGTAGTCGGCACAGCATCACCGTAGCCGATTCTTAAAGCTCGCATTAAGAAACCGCTCACGCGCTCAACATATCCTTTCAACGTCGCCGAATCAGCGTGGAATACAGGCGCATCCAGGGGGATGAGAATTCGAATGGGACATATTTCCCAATTCGCGCGCGCAATTGCAGAGGGGGGAATCTTCGTGACGCACCGGAGGAGCCAAATTGCTTCAGAAGAACAAAGAACTACGCCTGAGCGGGGAAACGGAGCCATCTTCGATGACTGACCAGACCAGGATTTCCGAGAACAAATTTCGACACCACCTCGGCGGCGTACGATTCGGCGGATCCTTGCTCGCTGTCCTCCTCCTGAGCGCGTGTTCGAGTGCGCCGCAGCCTGCGGACCTGCCCGAGACAACGATCCTGGAGGAACCTGCGGAGCAATCGGCATCTCCGGATGATGAGGAAGTGTCCGACGAGACGTATGCCGGTCACGCGACCGCTCTTATCGCGGGGCGAGAATTCACCTTCCAGTTGGACCTCTGCGTCATGTACAACGAGGAGGAAGTGGAACTGCGCGGTCTCGGTGGGGAAATAGACTCTGACGTTCCCAGCTTCCTCGACGGAGGCGCCATGAGGATGGACAGTGACCCGCTGGGCGAGTTTCGCATCGATCTCGGCGCAGACGGGCCTTTTCAGTCGTCGGATGAATTCCTCTCACTGGGCGCCCCCACTGGAGGCGACATCACGTTCACGGTCGTAAAGGAGGGAAACGAATTCGTCGCTACGGGGAAAACATGGGGCAACACCGGCGTTGACCACGGAACAGGCACTTTGCGCTTTGTGTGCAACTGATCATTACCACTCATCAACCACGAGGAAATTATGAAACGCCTTACGATCGCCTCCACACTATTGTTGGCGGGCATAATGAGTCTGTCTTCCTGCGCAAGCGCCACTTCTGGCGACGCTGACGCAACGAGCCCCATCGTTGAGCAGGAGCAGGAGCAGGAGCAATCAGATCCTGTGGTCGACACCTCGGAGGACGACGATGCGTCGTCAACCGTCATTCCGGCAGGAGCGAGGCCGGCAAGTGCCGCATTCCCTTTCCCCATGCCAGAAGACTGGCCAGAGCTCGACGCATTCGCGGAGGAGAAAATAGGCAAGGACATCGCGATGTCTGGGACACTCAGTTTTCCCGGCGACGCTCAGTCAGCCTCGGCGACCTATCAGAAACTTCTGGAAGATGCCGGATATGAAATTCATGCCAACCCCCTTGGCGAGCAGGTCCATCTGGCCTCCTTCGTAGTGAAGGGAAAAGTTGATGGTACGGGCTATTCCGGCACGATCGACTTCGACACCGACGCAGCCGACACGCCGCGTACCGTGATCAACCTGACGGAGGATTGACTCGTCACGCCACGAACGCCGCCACCAGCGGTGCCAGCGAGGCGCCGACAACCTCAGGAGCACGCTTGTTGCCCTTCACCTCGAATGAGTGGCCGCCCCCGTCGATCCACGCGACACGAGCGTCCTGACAGGTCGCGAGGACCTCTTCGAACTGCGAGAGCGGCTGGATGAACGGATCATTCGTCCCCTCGATGAACAGCTGCGGCGCCGCGATCGCGGGCAGATGCTCGGCACGGGGCTTCTCCGGCTTCCCCGGAGCATGCAACGGGTACCCGAGATAGATCAGCCCATCCACCGCCAGCCCGTCGGCGACGGCCATCGAGGCCATCCGGCCACCGTAGGACTTTCCCGCAGCCCACAGCGGGCTCTCCGGCGCCAGGGAACGTGCGTGTGCCACCACTGCGTGCCACGTCGCAATCGCATGCGTCGCGGGGCCCGGCATCCGCCGACCCTGCTCGCGATAAGGAAAGTTGAAGCGCAGTGTCGAGAAGCCCAACGCGTTCAGCGCCTCTGCAAAGCCGGTGAGGAAGGGATGCTCCATCCCCGCTCCCGCGCCGTGAGCGATGACGACGGTGCCGCGACCGGACCCGGCACTCCACACGCCCGAAACGGAAACCGCCGCGTTCGGCAGTTCAACCGGGATGAGCATGCTCACGCCTTGTCGCCGGGCTCCTCCGCAGGGGAATCGGACTCAGCGGTCGTCTCAACTGGTTCGCCCGACTCATCCGAAGCCCCAGCATCCGCGGTTAAAGCATCCGCTGTTGAAGCATCCGAGGCCGAGTCATCCGATGCTCGCTCGCCGAAACGAGGTGCCGGATCGGCTGGACGCGGCGGAATCACATGCCCGCCCACGGAACCTGCACCTGCCTCGCTGCTCGCGTCCGTGCTCGCGTCCGTGTTCGCGTCCGTGCTCGCATCCGCGGCAGGCTTCGCACCGGGATCGACGCGCTCACCGTACCGCGGGGGCTCGGTCAGATCGACCGGCGGACGTACCACAACGGTGCGCTGATCGCCGACGACTTCGCGCGCCTTCGCCAGCGACGCCGGCAGCACTGTCACCTCGTAGTGATCGGCGGCAAGCTGCGTAACGCTCGCGAAGTCGCGACGACGTCGCACGATTGCGTACGTCACCAGACTCAGGATCATGCCGAGCGCGACGCCGATGAAGACGAATCCGACGAACAGCTGTATCGGAGCATCCGGATTTCCGATCACCAGGATCGCCGACAGCAGGAGCCCGATGAGCACTCCGTTCACCGCGCCTGAACGCGCGGCTGCCGCATAGCCGAGTCGCCCCGTGATGCGCTCAATCGTGCGCACACCCTGACCAACGATCGCGATGTCGCGCGCAGGCACGTCACCCGCGATCAGCTTCGAAACAGTCTTCTGGGCGGCCTCGTACTCGCGTACCGAAGCGACGGTCTCGCCCACAACGGCACCAGCGGCAGGTCGATTCAGCAAGCTCATGATCCTATTGTTCCACGCGCGCATGCACACAGCCCGAGTTCATCGGGCCGCGGACTACTCTGGGAGCGTGAGCACACAACGGGTTTTCGTCGCACGCCTAGCGGGATGCGCCGTCTTTGATCCCGTGGGCGACCGGCTCGGCAAGGTCCGTGATGTCGTCATCGTCTATCGAAGTACGGCGTCCCCGCGCGTGATCGGATTGGTCATCGAAATCCCCGGCCGCCGCCAGGTGTTCATGTCGATCGGACGCGTCACCTCGATCCGGTCGGGACAGGTCCTCACCACCGGCCTCATCAACGTGCGTCGCTTCCAGCCTCGCCCGGGTGAAGTGCGTGTTCTCGCCGAAATGCTGGGACGCCGAGTCGAACTCATCGACGGCACCGGAAGCGCCGTGATCGAAGATGTCGCTATCGAGCCAAACCGTCTCGGCGAGTGGAACGTCAGCCAGCTTTTCCTGCGCAAGCCCAAGACCAGCGTCTCGCCGTTTGCCAAGGGTCCAACGACCTTCGCCGCCTGGAATGAGGTCACCGAAAAGCGTGCACCGGGTGAATCCCAGTCCGCGGAGCAGCTCGTCGCTTCCTACTCCGAACTTCACGCCGCAGACCTGGCGACGACCCTGCTCGACCTGCCGCAGAAGCGGATGATCGAGGTCGCCGAAGAGCTTCCGGATGACCGTCTCGCCGACGCCCTCGAGGAGATGCCAGAGGACGAACAGGTGCATATCCTCGACGGTCTGGGCGATGAACGCGCCGCCGACATTCTCGACCATATGGAGCCGGACGACGCGGCCGACCTGTTGGCGCAGCTACCGAAGAAGCGTCTCGAGCAGCTCCTCGAACTCATGGAACCTGAGGAAGCCGAAGACGTTCGGACCCTGCTCAGCTACGGGCCCGATACCGCGGGCGGTCTCATGACGACCGAGCCGATCATCCTCTCCGCAGACGCCACCGTCGCCGAGGCGCTCGCGTTGATCCGACGCCATGAACTACACCCGGCTCTTGCCGCTGCGGTGTTCGTGACACTCCCTCCGTTCGAAACACCGACCGGTCGCCTTCTCGGAGTGGTGCACTTCCAGCGGATGCTGCGTTACCCGCCGCACGAGCGTCTGGGTGCCATTGTGGACGAGACGATGGAGCCCATCTCGGTGACGGCATCCGCCGCGGAGACCGCTCGTCTGCTCGCCAGCTACGACCTCGTCTCACTCCCCGTCGTCGATGCCGCCAGCCGGCTCGTCGGCGTGGTGAGCATCGATGACGTGCTCGATTATCTACTGCCGGATGACTGGCGCACGCAGGATTCCGATGCTGCTGTTGCCACCGAGGGGGTGGGCAACGATGGCAAAGCCTGACCGTTCCGCACTGGATGCTCCACTCGGGCGCAGCGCCACCCGCCAGCGTCCCTCGTCCCGAGACCGGTTCGGCCGGTTCACTGAATGGGTCGCCCGCGCGATGGGAACGCCCGCGTTCCTACTGATCCTCACGCTGTTCTGTGTCGCATGGCTCGGCTGGAACACACTGATGCCCCACTCGGTGCGCTTCGACGACGCCGCCCTTGGATTCACCGCTCTTACCCTGATGCTCTCCCTGCAGGCCTCGTATGCTGCTCCCCTCATCCTGCTCGCGCAGAACCGTCAAGACGACCGCGACCGTGTGCAGATGGAGCAGGACCGTCAGCGCGCCGAGCGCAATCTCGCCGACACCGAGTATCTCGCTCGCGAAATCGTCGCACTGCGCATGGCATTGGAAGAACGCAACTCCCAGACGGTGACGCGCGACGTGCTGCGCGCGGAGCTCAAGGCGATGCTGGCCGGGCTCGACGACGAACGCGACGGCGGACAGACAGCGGGCACAGAGACCGGTCCGATCTCGACCAGACCGCGCCGCCCACGCACATGACGCTCTCAGACCGGGTACGGCAGGCAGTCAGCGCGGTATCGGATCCCGAGCTGCGACGCCCAATCGGCGATCTCGACATGGTGCGCGAGATCGCCGTCGACGGGGAGCATGCCCGCGTCGGCATCGCGCTGACGATCGTCGGATGCCCCGCCGCTGACCGCATCGAGAGCGATGTGCGCCGTGCTGCGGCATCCGTTCCCGGAATCTCGGATGTCACGATCGACCTCGGCGTCATGACGCCGGCAGAGCGCAAGGCACTCACCGAGAAGCTCCGCGACGGCCGCCCCGCGCGGCAGATGCCGTTCGGGCCGGACTCGCTCACACGCGTCATCCTCGTCTCCAGCGGCAAGGGCGGCGTCGGCAAATCGACCATCACCGCAAATCTCGCTGTCGCTCTGGCCGAACAGGGACTCGCTGTGGGACTCGTCGACGCCGACGTACACGGGTTCTCGATCCCTGGCCTGCTCGGCATCCCGCCTGGCACCCAACCGACCCGTATTGACGACCTCATGTTGCCACCGGTGGCGCACGAGGTGAAGACCATCTCGATCGGAATGTTCCTGCGCGACGGTGAGGCCGTGGTGGCGTGGCGCGGACCGATGCTGCACCGCACAGTGCAGCAGTTCCTCACCGACGTGTTCTTCGGCGACCTCGATGTACTGCTCATCGACATGCCTCCTGGAACCGGCGACATCGCGATCTCGATCGGGCAGATCCTCCCCCACGCCGAGGTGCTCGTCGTCACGACGCCGCAGAGCGCAGCATCCGATGTCGCGATCCGCAGCGGACTCGTCGCACGACAGACCGGGCAGAAGGTCATCGGCGTGATCGAGAACATGGCAGCGTTCACCCTGCCGGATGGCACAGTAGTCGACCTGTTCGGGACCGGCGGTGGTGCCGAAGTCGCCGCTGCCCTGTCCCAGCCGGACGACGAGGTGCCACTGCTCGCTTCCATACCGCTCAGCCCCGCCCTGCGCGTGGGCGGCGACACCGGCATCCCCATCGTCCTCAGCGAGCCCGATGACGTCGCCGCCCGCACAATTCGTGATCTGGCCGCGACACTCGCCCACCAGGGGCGACGTTTGGCAGGCAGATCACTGCCGATGACGGTGACCAGAGCAGCTCCGTCCGGCGCGCCAGACGGAGCATGAAAGACTTCTGACGTGACCAGCGAACCTGCGCCCCGTTCTGTGCTCGTCGACCAGGAGCTCCTTCGCGGGATGACCTGGGATGCGACGATCTACACTCTGACTCGTCCGCTGGCGATCATTGCCTACGCTGCTCTGATCGCAGCGTTCGTCGTCAACGCCATCGTGTTGTCGATAATCGGCGGCGTCGATGATGAGCAAACGGCGAACCTGAGCTGGACGCTGTTCGCGATTGCGGCATTGATCGTCGCGTCGATCATCTTCACCAAGGCTTCCGTGAAGCGTGCCATCACCACGTCGATGCCCGCAGGCACGAAGGCAGCCGTACAGCTTGGCGACGAGACGATCAAGATGATCTCGAAGCGCGGCGTCTCGGATATGGCCTATTCGACGTTTCGTGCGATTCGCGTCGGCAAACACGCGGTGATTCTGCAGTTGCGTGGCCAGTCAGTGATCACGGCGGTGCCCCGTGCACTGTTGAGCGATGCGGACGTCACGCAACTCAAGTCGCGAATCTGATTCAGGTCGCCTCGAGGTCGAACGGCGGCGGAGACTCACGCGTGAACTCCGGCCGCACCAGAGGGGCACGCCGTGTGGCAAGCGGTGCGGTGGCAACGGCTGCCGGCGCAGCTGCCGCAGGCTTCGGCGTGTCTTCCAGCAGCGCGTCACGGATGATGCGACGTGGGTCGTACTGACGCGGATCAAGCTTGCGCCAGTCGACGTCATCGATCTCCGGACCGATCTCGTCACGCATCCGGGATTTCGTGTCTCGGAGGTACTCCCCCGCCTTTCGCACGAAACCGGCGAACTTCTCGGCAGCCTTCGGAAGTCGCTCGGGACCGATGATGATCGCAGCAACCACGCCGATGAGCAGCAGTTTCTCGAAGGTCAGACCGAAATCCATATGACACAGGCTACCGGCCGCGCCTGCCTGACAAGAACAGGGCATGCGAATACTCTGGAACGAGCAGCTATAGGAGATGGTCATGAGCGAAAATGACGCGAACGCACGGTACATCCGCGAGGCCATTGTCGAGCCCGCAGCCATCGCACGCGCACGGGCCCACGCGATTGAGCTGGGCGCTGCGCCGCTCAGCGCCGCAGTCGGTGCGCAACTTGCTGTTCTCGCCGCGACCAGCAACGCCCGTTCGATCGTCGAGATCGGCACCGGCGCCGGCGTCTCCGGTCTGTGGCTACTGCGCGGAGCCCCTCAAGCCATACTCACCTCGATCGACAACGAACCCGAACATCTCGCCGCGGCTCGCCGCAGCTTCAGCGAGGCGAAGATTCCCTCCACCCGGGCTCGCTTCATCACTGGTCGCGCGTCCGATGTCCTGCCGCGCATGAACGAGGCGTCGTACGACATCGTCCTCGTCGATGCCGACCCCGAGAACGTGATCGAGTACGTCGAACACGGACTGCGCCTTGTCCGCACCGGCGGCATCGTTCTCGTTCCCCGTGTGCTCGCCGGAGGCAAGGCCGCAGATCCAGTGCAGCGCGACGCCGTCACCAGCGCGTACCGCTCGCTCGTGCAGGAGACCCAGGAGTCGCCCGCTGTCCTCGCGGCGATCTCGACGGTCGGCGAAGGCCTGCTTCAGCTGGTCAGCATCAACGCGGACTGACAGCCAAAACGAAGAAGGGCGGTGGATCGCAAGATCCACCGCCCTTCTTCGTCATTCGGAGATCAGCTCACGACGCCGGCCAGCACGTCGTGGAGCTCCTTTGCTTCAGCATCGTTCACGGAGACGACCAACCGGCCGCCGCCTTCGAGGGGAACGCGGACGATGATCAATCGTCCTTCCTTCACGGCCTCCATGGGTCCGTCTCCGGTCCTCGGCTTCATCGCTGCCATCGTGGCTCCTTTTCCCTCGGTGGTATTCATCAAGTTTATCGGTATGCTCCGCCACTCGGCACGCACGGCGGAAGAATACGTCATGAACGTCCGTCAGGGCACCTGCCAGAAGGTGTTCCCGAGCGCGTACACATGGTAAATCCAGAGCCATTGCCCCAGCAGGCACAGCAGGAGCATTCCGTACCGATACACGCGTGAGCGCGGCACAGCGACAGCACCCCACAGCGGTGTGAGCGGCATCAGCAGTCGAAATGTGCTCGACTGAGGGAAGAACACCGCCAGTAGATACAGCAGATAGCTCGCGCTCCACAGGCGCAGATCTACACCCAGACGACGCACCGGCGGAGCAAAAAGGAGCGCACCGCCCGCTCCGACCACAAGCAGTATCAGCGCGATGAGACCCCACCACCCTGGCAGCCCCCACTGAGTGAACCAGAACTGCGCGGCCTGCACCCAGCCGTCGAACGGCATGAATCCTTCGGATCCGACGCCCCAGTTGCGCCGCCAGGACAGCTCGGTCGCCAGGTACGCGCCAGAGTCCCCCGTCACAAGGCCAGCGGCGACCTGCCAGGCGAAACCGGTCACCGTCGCCAAGGCACCGAGCGCAACAATGTGCACGACATCGCGCGCCGGCAGCGGGTCTGTCCGACGGCGCACCCAGCGCAGGATGCCGTAGAGGCCCAGATACAGCGCAAAGGCGAGGATGCCAGGGCGAGTGAACGCCATGACAAGCACCACCGGGTACACCCACGCGAAGCGGCGCCGAGCCACCAGATCAAGGGCTATCAACAGGAGCAGCACGAACAGCACCTCGGCGTAGCCGACCTGGAAGAGCGCTGCCAGCGGCCCCCATGCGAAGAAGGTGACGGCCCACATCGCCGCGCTGCTGCCAATGCGCTGGTGCAGCAGCCGATAGAGCATGAGGCAGGCGAAAAAGCCTGCCACCAGCGAAATCAGGAGTGCGCCCGCTCCCCAGGACCCGAACGGGATGCCGATCACTTTGGCTGCGTATGCATATACCGGCATGAACGCCCAGGCGTTCTCTGCAACCTGCCCGGATTCGGTGAGTGGCAACGCCGACGGGTAACCGCCCCAGGCCACCAGCCAATACCACTGCGCGTCCCAGCCCAGCACGAAGCTGCCGATGTTCGCATCAGTGCCGAAGCGCGTTCCCGGGCCGGACAGGTGCGCGGCGAGCTGAAGGAACCCGGTGGTGATCAGTCGTCCCACGACGTAGACCACCGCGATGCGTGCGGCGATCGGTATACGCGCCCAGCGCCGCGCGGCGCCGATCAGCGCGCTGTGAGCCACGCTCGCAGGCCCTGCTCCACCGCATCGATCTGCGCGAGCGGTACTCGCTCCTCGTCGTGGTGGGCGAGGTGCGGGTCCCCCGGTCCGTAGTTGACCGCCGGGATGCCGAGAGCGGAGAAGCGCGCGACGTCAGTCCAGCCGTATTTGGGCCGTGGCTCCGCGCCCACCGCAGCGACGAACTGCTGTGCGATCGGCGCATCCAGGCCAGGACGTGCACCCTCCGCGGAGTCAGTGATCTCCACGTCGAACCCCTCAAGTACACCGCGTACGTGCGCCTCGGCATCCGCTGCGGTCTTACTGGGGGCGAACCGGTAGTTCACCTCAACCTCGCAGAGGTCGGGGATGACGTTTCCGGCGATGCCGCCGCTGATACGCACCGCGCTGAGGCTCTCTCGGTAGGCGAGACCCTCCACCTGCACTTCCTTGGCGCGATACTGCGCTAGCCGGGCGAGGATCGGCGCGGCAGAGTGGATGGCGTTCTCTCCGATCCAGGCACGTGCGCTGTGGGCTCTGACGCCGTGCGTACGTACGACAGCACGGAGCGTGCCGTTGCAGCCGCCTTCGACCTGACCGTTGGACGGCTCGCCCAGGATCGCGAAGTCTGCTGCGAACAGATCTGGCCGATCTGCCGAGAGGAGGTTCAGTCCGTTCATGGATGCTGCGACCTCTTCGTTGTCGTACCACATCCAGGTGATGTCGACCACGGGATCGGTGAGCTCTGCGGCGAGCTTGAGCTGCACGGCCACACCGCCCTTCATGTCGACAGTGCCGCGCCCCCACAGGTGCGGCTCGCCGTCGATATCGACGTTGCGCGTGGGCACGTTGTCGTTGATCGGCACGGTGTCGATGTGACCGGCAATCACCACGCGCTGCGCGCGGCCGAGGTTGGTGCGAGCGACGATCGTATTGCCGTGCCGGATCACCTCGAGGTGCGACAGCGGTGTGATCGCAGCCTCGATCGCATCAGCGAGGATCGCCTCATCGCCGGAGACGCTCGGAATGTCACAGATCGCGCGGGTGAGCGCAACGGATGATGCGGTGAGATCGAGCAACATATCTCCAGCCTACGGCGCGTGGCCCTGCACCCGCTCTCTACACCCCTACCGATCCCTGCACCCCCACCGATCCCTGAGGCTGCCGAAGGGGCACTACCGTTGAGATATGAGCAACGCGCGCGCTGTATGGGGTATCGGCCTGACCACTATCGCCGCAGACGGCACCGTTCTGGATGCCTGGTTCCCGCAGATCGGCACCGGCGAGATCCCGACCGTTGACCTGACCGAGCTCGAGGGCCAGACCGGTTCGGACGAGCGTCGCAACGTGCGCATCGAAACGGTGCAGCTGCAGATTGATCTCGACGCGGCTCCGGCCTCCACCGCTGACGCGTATCTGCGCCTGCACGCGCTCTCTCACCTGCTCGTGCGCCCGAACGAGCTGAACCTCGACGGCATCTTCGGCCGCCTGCCGAATGTCGCCTGGACCACTGCCGGTCCGATGCATCCCGCGGATGCCGCACGTTTGCAGCCGCAGATGCGCCGCCACAGCATCCAGGTGCAGGGGCTGGACAAGTTCCCGCGCCTGACCGATTACGTGCAGCCCGAGGGCGTACGCATCGCGGATGCATCCCGCGTGCGCCTCGGCGCCTATCTCTCCCCCGGCACCACAGTGATGCACGAGGGCTTCGTGAACTTCAATGCCGGCACGCTGGGCGCTGTCATGGTTGAGGGGCGAATTTCACAGGGGGTTGTGGTCGGTGCGAACAGCGACATCGGTGGTGGCGCATCAATCATGGGCACGCTCTCCGGTGGCGGCACCGTGCGCGTCTCGATTGGTGAGCGCACGCTGCTCGGCGCAAACGCCGGACTCGGCATTGCACTCGGCGACGACTGCATCCTCGAGGCCGGCGTCTACATCACCGCCGGATCAAAGGTCGTCCTGGTAGACAGCGCGAACACCGCTGACGGCGGCAAGCGCATCGTGAAGGCATCCGAGCTCTCAGGGCACAACGGTCTGCTGTTCTGGCGCAACTCCGTCAGCGGAGCCATCGAGGCCAAGCAGCGCGCGGGTGTGGGAGTCACACTGAACGAGGCGTTGCACGCCTGAACACGCGACGCGCGCGCGGGGCATATACAGCTTCGGGCATGTTTGCCCTGCTACTGTTGAACAGTTGTCCAGACTGATGTCTGATAACTACGTCGTCGTCACGGGGTCTTTACAGACCGAAGCGAGCTGAATAGCTCCTCCACCAGTTGGCGTTTCGAACGGCGAACCTCTGCGCACTTCCTGTGCGCGGTCGCCCATTCAACTAGTCTCGCGCACTGACGTGCGCTCACGGAGTTTCTCTATGCCTACTTTCCTTGACCTCGGCGTGCCCGCACCCCTGGCCGCCGTCCTTGCCGCTGAAGGCAAGACCGAGGCGTTCGCCATCCAGCGCGACACGCTTCCCGACTCGCTCGCTGGGCGCGACCTGCTTGGCCGCGGCCGCACCGGCAGCGGCAAGACCATCGCCTTCTCGCTGCCTCTCGTGGCGAGCCTGATTGCTTCCGGCCGCAAGAGCCGGCCCGGCCACCCCCGTGGCCTCGTGCTCGCACCGACCCGCGAACTCGCCACACAGATCGCCGCGGTCATCGCTCCGCTCGCAGAGGCAGTCGGCATGCGCGTCACCACAGTATTCGGCGGTGTCAGCCAGCGCCCGCAAGAGCAGGCGCTGCGCAGCGGCGTCGACATCGTCGTGGCCTGCCCCGGTCGCCTCGAAGACCTCATGAAACAGAAGGTCGTCTCGCTGGATTCCGTCGAGGTCGCCGTGCTCGACGAGGCAGATCACATGGCCGATCTGGGCTTCCTTCCCGGTGTCACCCGCATCCTGACGGCCACCCCCGCAGGCGGCCAGCGTCTGCTGTTCAGCGCCACGCTGGACCGCGGCATCGATTCGCTCGCGCGTCGCTTCCTCTCGAACCCGGTCAGCCACGAGGTCGATGAGTCCAGCGTGCCGACCGGTGAGATGATCCACCGCGTACTGGTGACGACTTCCACTGAGCACAAGACGGTTCTTGTGCGTGAGCTTGCATCGGGCATGGGCCGTCGCCTGCTCTTCACCCGCACCAAGCACCAGGCGAAGAAGCTCGCAAAGCAGCTCACAGCTGGCGGCATCCCTGCCGTCGACCTGCACGGAAACCTGTCGCAGAACGCCCGCGAGCGCAACCTCAGCGCATTCTCGGCAGACCCCGCTGATGGCGGCGTCCGTGTACTCGTCGCGACTGACGTCGCCGCCCGTGGCGTGCACGTCGACGACATCGACCTGGTTGTCCACGTCGATCCTCCGATGGAGCACAAGGCGTACCTGCACCGCTCCGGCCGCACGGCACGTGCTGGCGCCTCCGGCACCGTCGTGACCGTCGTGCTTCCTGAGCAGCGTCGCGACGTGAAGGACCTCCTGCGCAAGGCGCAGATCACCGCAGAGCTCGAAACGGCTAACGCCGACATCGTCGACGAACTCGTCGGCGAGCACGCTCCGCACGTGCGCCCCGCACCAGTGCAGGCACAGCAGCAGCAGACGAAGAAGCCGCGCCAGGGACAGCAGCGCCCGGGTAGCAACGCGTCTGCCGGTGCTCCCGCATCGCGGCGTCGTCGCCCGCAGGGCCAGGGTGGCGCCCCGGTGGGTCAGGGCGGACAGCGCCAGGGCGGCCAGGGCCGCAGCTCGCAGGGCCGTGCCGGCCAGAGCAGTGGTGGCCAGGGTGGTCGCGGAGGCTACGCCGGCCGCTAAGCCTCACTGAAAAGGCGACATCTTCCCGCAGGGAGGATGTCGCCTTTTCGCGTCTTGCAGCCACGCTTAGCCACAGTCACGCTCAGCTCGCCGTACGCTGCACAGCCGCCAGGACTTCTGGATCGCGAAGGCCGTCTCCATATCAACCGGGACGAAGACCTCTGCGGTGACGACGGGCACGTGGTGTCGTGCTCAGCGGGTGGGGAACTGGCGTTCCGGTGCCCCGGTGTACAGCTGCTGCGGGCGGCCGATCTTGGTCTGCGGGTCGAGGTTCAGCTCACGCCACTGGGCAAGCCAGCCGGGCAGACGCCCGATGGCGAACAGCACCGTGAACATTCGCGTCGGGAATCCCATCGCCTTGTAGATCACGCCGGTGTAGAAGTCGACGTTCGGGTACAGCCGGCGCTCCTTGAAGTAGTCGTCAGCGAGCGCGATCTCCTCCAACTCTTTGGCGAGGTCGAGCAGCGGGTCTGTGACGCCGAGTTCACGCAGAACCTCGTCTGCGGCTTCTTTGACGAGCTTGGCGCGCGGGTCGTAATTCTTGTAGACCCGGTGTCCGAAGCCCATGAGCTTGACGCCGGCTTCTTTGTTCTTGACCCGCTCGACGAAGCGCTGCACGCCCTGTCCGGAGTCGCGGATCTCGCCAAGCATCGTAAGGACGGCCTCGTTGGCGCCGCCGTGCAGCGGGCCCGAGAGCGCCTGAATACCGGCCGAGATGGAGGCGAACTGGTTGGCTCCGGTGGAACCCACCAAACGAACCGTGGAGGTCGACGCGTTCTGCTCGTGGTCCTCGTGGAGGATCAGCAGCAGCTCGAGCGCCTTCGACATCACCGGGTTGATCTCGTAGGGCTCGGAGTTCACGCCGAAGTTGAGCTTGAGGAAGTTATCGACGAAGCTCAGCGAGTTGTCCGGGTACAGGAACGCCTGGCCGATGCTCTTCTTGTGGGCGTATGCGGCGATGACGGGGAGCTTTGCGAGCATCCGTATCGTGTTGAGCTCGACGTGCTCTGGGTTGTTCGGATCGGTCTGTCCCTCGTAGTACGTCGACAGGGCCGAGACTGCCGAGGAAAGCACCGACATCGGGTGTGCCGTGTGCGGCAGCGCCGAGAAGAAGTGCTTGAGGTCTTCGTGAAGCAGGGTGTGACGCCGAATGCGCTCATCGAAGTCGGAAAGCTCTGACGGCGTGGGCAGCTCTCCGTAGATGAGCAGCCAGGCGACCTCGAGGTAGTTGCTGTGCCCGGCGATCTGATCGATCGGATAGCCCCGGTAGCGGAGGATGCCTTGATCACCATCAATGAAGGTGATGTCCGATTTGGTGGATGCCGTGTTGACGAAGCCGTAGTCCAGGCCCGTGTAGCCGGTCTGCTTCGTCAGGGTCGAGAAGTCAATGCTGTCAGCACCTGCGGAACCACGCAGTACTGGGAATTGCGCCGTGGTTCCACCGATGGTGAGGGTGGCCTTCGCCTGCTGATCTCCCGCTACACTCACGCGGTCCTCCTTGTACGTATCACGCGACCTGTTGGTCAGTTTCGTCGAGGGCGATGCACGGCGCTGAGCGCCTGGTCGGGTTACGACCGAATCGCCTTTACAGCCTAGTCGTCAGATTCGCCTACTGTGACAACCGCCAAGAGATCACGAGAATACCTCGTGAGAACCTACAGCGAGCCCCCGCGCAGACGTCGAGCCGCCTCTGCGACACGCTCCAGCGGAGCCGTCAGCGATAGTCGCACATGCTGCCCGGCATCCGCGCCATAGAACGGTCCAGGCCCGGCAAGGATGCCGAGATCGGCGAGTCGACCCATCGATTCCCAGGCATCCTTGCCCTCTGTCGACCAGAGGTACAGACCGGCCTCCGAGCCGTCGATGTGGAATCCAGCGGCCTCCAGTGCCGGTCGCAGCAGATCGCGTCTGGCGCGATAGAGCTCCTTCTGCGCTGCGACATGCGTGTCGTCGCCCAGAGCGACGACCATCGCCTGTTGCACGGGAGCGGGCATCATGAGCCCCAGATGCTTGCGAGCGGTAAGAATGTCAGCGATCACGCGCGAGCATCCTGCCACGAACGCGGCGCGGTATCCGGCCAGGTTCGACTGCTTGCTGAGCGAGTAGACGCTGAGCAGGCCCGCGCGCGATCCGCCGGTCACACGCGGATCGAGTACAGACGGAATCGGCTCGTTCGCCCACGGCCCGTCCCAGCCGAGCTCGGCGTAGCACTCATCGCTGGCGAGGACGGCGCCGAGTTCGCGGGCACGGCGCACGGCCGTGGCGAGCTCGTCGACGGTCCAGGTGCGCCCGTCCGGGTTACCAGGGGTGTTGATCCAGATGAGCTTGGTGCCCTCCGGCCACGCGGCCGGGTCGTCCTCAGCGATGGGCGTCGCTCCGGCGACGCGTGCACCGACCTCGTAGGTCGGGTAGGCGACGCGCGGGAACACCACGATGTCGCCTTCGCCGAGGCCCAGCAGGGTCGGCAGCAGCGCAACGAGCTCCTTCGAGCCCACCGTCGGCAGCACGTTGTCGACGGTCAGACCGGGAACTCCGCGGCGACGCGCGTACCAGTCAACGATGGCCTCGCGCAGCGCTGGCGTGCCAATGTTCTGCGGATACGCGTGCGCATCCGTCGCATCGGCAAGCGCCGTGCGGATGATCTCGGGCGTGGGATCGACCGGAGACCCGATCGACAGATCAACCAGGCCCTGCGGATGCTGCGATGCGCGCTCACGGTACGGAGCGACGGCATCCCACGGATAATCGGCGAGGTCGCGGACACCCATCGTGCCTACTCTCCCTGTGGAGGGAGAGCGGCGATGATCGGGTGGTCGTACTTGATCACGCCGACCTTGGCTGCGCCACCTGGCGAGCCGACCTCTTCGAAGAACTCGACGTTCGCCTTGTAGTAGTCCGCCCATTCCTCAGGCAGGTCGTCCTCGTAGTAGATCGCTTCGACCGGGCACACCGGCTCGCACGCGCCACAGTCCACGCATTCATCTGGGTGAATGTAGAGCGAGCGCTCGCCCTCGTAAATGCAGTCAACGGGGCACTCGTCGATGCAGGCGCGGTCCTTGACATCGACGCACGGAAGAGCGATCACATACGTCACTCCCCCAGTCTACGGCTCGTTACCGACGGGCGGCGCCTCCGCGCGGACAGGCTGCCGCTTCAGATTCGGCCAGGCGACCACCAGCAGGGCGATGCCAGCGACGAGATAGATCCAGATCTGCCCTGCGGGTGTGTTCGGCACGACCACTGAGCCGCCGGGGCCAGTGCCGGAGATGACCATCAGCATCACCAGCATCCCGATCGCTGTGGCCACTGCCGCACCCCGATCACGAGTCAACGCGCGCACCGCGACGAGAAGCGCACCGCACGCGATGCCGCCGACGATCAGTCCGACCGGGATGATGCCCCACATGAGGCTATGCGCGATGGTTCCGGCCGTGCCGTAGACGGCGCCGACGAGGGCGGCTGCGATCCAGGACAGAGCACGAGAGATCCAGTTGGGCACCCTGCGATCTTACTTGCCCATTTTCCCCCGCGAGACTTCGCCTGTGTCTCCGAAATCGCCGATTTTCATGACACACGTGAAGTTTCGCGGGTCGACGGTGGGGATCACACGGCCCACCCAACCAGTCGCAGCAGTGCGGCCGCGGCTGCTGCCGCCACGACCACCACGAGGAACGCCTGGCGAAGATACAGCAGCCCTGCCGCCACCAGCACAGCCGGAATCCGGGCATCCACGATCACAGCCTGCCCCGCACCCAGCGTCTGAACCGCAACCAGAGCGGCGAGCAGCGCAACGGTCAGCAGATCAGAGATGCGTGCCGGCCGCGGCGCTTCCAGCAGGTGTGCCGGAATCAGGTATCCGAAGGCCTTCAGAGCAACGCAGATGCACGCGGCCAGCAAAACCGCGCTCCATACGCTCATGCGACACCCTGCGTCTTCTCGAGCCGGGGCGCGGCGAACCAGTTGAACCAGCCGACAGCGATCGCCACGATGGCCGCGACGAGCACCGGCAGCCCCGGCATGATGAAGGGCGTCAACGCTGCGGCCACGACGGCGGCGGCAACTCCCACCGCGATCGCCTGTCGCTGCTTCAGTCGCGGCCAGAGCAGGGCGAGGAAGGCTGCGGCCGCCGCGGCATCCAGCCCCCAGGCCTTCGGATCCCCCAGTACATCACCGATCAACGCGCCGACGAGCGTCGTGATGTTCCAGCCGACGAACACGCCGATACCGGTGATCCAGAACCCGAGCCTGCGCAACGGCGGTGAACTCTGCGATATCGCCACCGCGGTCGACTCATCGATCGTGATCTGAGCGGCGGCCGTCCTGCGCCAGAAGCCGCTGCCGATGATCGGTGACATCCGCATGCCGTACGCCATGTTGCGCACACCCAACAGCGCGGCCGAGGCGACCGCAGAAGGCAATGCGGCCAGGCCTCCAGCGCTGAACACTCCGATGAAGGCGAACTGCGATCCCCCGGTGAACATCACGAGGCTCAGCACGCAGGTCTGCCAGACATCGAGGCCGGAGGCGACAGCAAGCGCGCCGAACGAGATGCCATAGGCGCTCGTGGCGACGACGACGCCAATCCCCTCGCGCCAGACTTCGCGCCGTTCAGACACGTCGGATGCCTCCGCCGCACGCCGTTCGATTCGATGAACACATGCATATCATTCTGAACAGTGGACACCTCGTAGTCAAGTGAACGATCGTTTGACATGATGAACGCATGGAGGATCTCGGAACACGCATCGCCCGCACACTACGGCGGGAACGTGAAGCGCTCGGAATGTCGGTGTCAGAGCTGGCGCGTCAAGCTGGCGTCTCGAAGGCCACCGTGTCACAGCTCGAAGGCGGTTCAGGTAATCCGAGCGTCGAGACGCTCTGGGCACTCGGCGTGGCCCTTGGTGTTCCCTTCGCGGTGCTCGTCGACCAGCAGGCGAACGCCCCGACGCTGATCCGAGCCGATGATCTCGCGGGCGTCCCCTCCGCCGCGGCGGCCTACAGTGCATCCTTGCTCTCTGCGAGCCCACCAGGAGCCCGGCGAGACCTGTACCTGATCCGCGCCGAGCCTGGAGAGCCGCGACGATCAGAGCCGCACCACGCCGGCACGACCGAGCACGTCATCCTGTTGTCAGGGCAGGCACAGATCGGCCCCGCCGGCGACCCTGTGCTGCTGAATCCGGGGGACTACATCTCCTACCCCGGCGATACGCCCCACCTGTTCGAGGCGATGGTCCCCGCAACGAGCGCCGTACTCATCTCCGAACTGCGCTGACCGACGACTTCGACTAACACTTATGGCACGGGACCCGTGAGCGGCGCCGAAGCGAACAAGTTCATCCCCAGGGCCCTGGAGAGGTAACCGACCGCCATCTGGGCACGAACGGAGTTTCCTGCACCGTCCAGCCGGGGCGAGAAGGCCCCTGCGGCGCCCTTTCCCGGCGCGACGGCGATGATGCCGCCCGAGACCCCCGATTTCGCGGGGATGCCGATTTCGAAGAGCCAGTTCCCTGACCGCTCGTACAGCCCTGACGTCGCCACGATAGCGAGAGTGTCACGACAAACCTCGGCGGAGACGACCCGCTCTCCGGTGACAGGGTTGACACCTCCGTCCGCGAGTGTCGCCCCCATCATGGCGAGGTCGTGTGTGGTGACGTTCAGCGAGCATTGACGCGTGTAGATGTCGACGATCTCCTCGGAGTTTCCCTCAAGCCGTCCGTAGCTACTGAGCAGATGCCCAAGACCTTGATTACGTTCGTTGGTCTCCGATTCGGATCGGTAGACCTCTTCCTCTAGCTCCAGCTGTCGACCCGCGAAAGCTGACAGACCAGCGTGGATGCGTTCCCATTTATCCTCGGCCGTATCGCCGGAGATCAGGGAAGTCGTGACGATCGCACCGGCGTTGACCATCGGGTTCATCGGATGCCCACCGTTGAGTTCAAGCGCCATCACTGAGTTGAACGGCATCCCGGTGTTGTTCACGCCGACGACGTCGCGTACGCGTTCATGACCATGTTCCTGGAGTGCGAGTGCACACACGAACATCTTCGATATCGACTGGATCGAGAACGGGTGCAGCGCGTCGCCCGCATCGTGCGTTCCGCCGAGCGCATCGATCACCGAGACTCCGAACAGAGTCGGGTCCACTGCCCCGAGAACCGGAATGTAGTCGGCGACCACTCCGGCCTCAATGCCGACGAACCGGCTGTGCGCGGCAACGACCAGTTCCTCCACGCGGTGCCAGTTCGGAAGCGCACCGGTGGAAATCTCCTGCGCGACGTCGGCAAGGTCAGTCGGAATCATCTGCTGCTCCTCACGCGACGGGCTCCTGCTCACAACGTAGCCGAAAGAGGGCCCCGCCCTGCCGGATGATCCGGTGGACGAGGCCCTCGTGACGAGCTGCTGCTTACGCGTTAGCATCCTGACGCTTCAGGCGCGACGTCTCGCGAGCGCGAATCGACGCGTCGAGGTTGACCTTGCGGATACGCACGACCTGAGGGGTGACCTCGACACATTCGTCGTCGCGGGCGAACTCAAGGCTCTCCTCAAGGGTGAGCTGGCGCGGCGGAGTCATCGACTCGAAGGTGTCGGAGCTCGCGGCACGCATGTTCGTGAGCTTCTTCTCCTTCGTGATGTTCACGTCCATGTCGTCGGCGCGCGAGTTCTCGCCGATGACCATGCCCTCGTAGACCTCCTGCGTCGGCTGGACGAAGAACGACATCCGCTCCTGGAGAGCGATCATCGCGAACGGTGTGACAACGCCCGAGCGGTCGGCAACGATCGAGCCGTTCTGACGCGTGCTGATGTGACCTGCCCATGCGGCATAGCCGTGTGAGATCGCGTTGGCGATTCCGGTG
Source organism: Microbacterium sp. A93 (assembly GCF_051842835.1). Taxonomy (NCBI): domain Bacteria; kingdom Bacillati; phylum Actinomycetota; class Actinomycetes; order Micrococcales; family Microbacteriaceae; genus Microbacterium; species Microbacterium sp. A93. Next base: position 70,242 of record NZ_JBPXMT010000019.1, on the reverse strand, counting down.
CCACGGGTTGTCGTCATGAACTCGGTGCGGAAGCCGATCAGGCCGCGCGAGGGAACGATGAATTCCATACGCACCCAGCCGGTGCCGTGGTTGACCATGTTGTCCATGAGGCCCTTGCGGCCCGCGAGCAGCTGGGTGATCGCGCCGAGGTATTCCTCAGGGGCATCGATGGTGAGGTGCTCGAAGGGCTCGTGAACCTTACCGTCGACCTGCTTGGTGACCACCTGCGGCTTGCCGACGGTGAGCTCGAAGCCTTCGCGGCGCATGTTCTCAACGAGGATGGACAGAGCCAGCTCGCCGCGGCCCTGAACCTCCCAGGCATCCGGACGCCCAATGTCGACAACCTTGAGCGAAACGTTACCGATCAGCTCGCGGTCGAGGCGGTCCTTCACCATGCGGGCGGTGAGCTTGTGACCCTTGACCTTGCCCATCAGCGGCGAGGTGTTGGTGCCGATCGTCATCGAGATCGCAGGATCGTCGACGTGGATCTGCGGCAGCGGGTGCACATTGTCCGGGTCGGCGATGGTCTCACCGATGGTGATGTCCTCGAAGCCGGCGATGGCGACGATGTCGCCGGGGCCGGCAGAGTCGGCCGGGTAACGTTCCAGAGCGCGGGTCTTCAGCAGCTCGGTGATGCGAGCGTTCTGGTGGGTGCCGTCTGCACGTACCCATGCGACGGTCTGGCCCTTCTTCAGCGTGCCGTTGAAGACGCGCAGGAGCGCCAGGCGACCGAGGAACGGGCTGGAGTCGAGGTTGGTGACCCAGGCCTGGAGAGGCGCCTCGTCGTCGTACGCCGGAGCAGGAATGTGCTCGAGGATCGCGCCGAAGAGCGGCTCGAGGTCTTCGTTGTCCGGCAGCGAGCCGTTGTCGGGGCGGTTCAGCGATGCGGCACCTGCACGACCGGAGGCATACACCACCGGAACGTCGAGCAGTGCGTCGACGTCGAGGTCGGGCACGTCATCGACCATGTCGGAGGCGAGGCCGAGCAGCAGATCGTGGGCCTCTTCTTCGACCTCGGCGATGCGCGCGTCGGGGCGATCGGTCTTGTTGACCAGCAGGATAACGGGAAGCTTGGCCTCCAGCGCCTTGCGCAGCACGAAGCGAGTCTGCGGCAGCGGGCCCTCAGACGAGTCGACAAGGAGCACAACACCATCGACCATGGACAGGCCGCGCTCGACCTCGCCACCGAAGTCGGCGTGGCCGGGAGTGTCGATCACGTTGATCGTGATCTCCTTGCCGCCTGCATGCACACCCGTGTAGGTGATGGCCGTGTTCTTGGCGAGGATCGTGATGCCTTTTTCGCGCTCGAGATCGTTCGAGTCCATGGCGCGTTCATCGACGTGAGCGTGCTCACCGAAGGAGCCCGTCTGACGAAGCATCGCGTCGACGAGGGTGGTCTTTCCGTGGTCGACGTGCGCGACGATAGCAACATTGCGGAGGTCAGAGCGAAGGGCGTGCGCCATGCAAATTTTCCTAAAAGGGAGGGGATGCGCCGGGATGCCGACATAAAAGGATATCGCACACTGGCTGACTGCTCTCTGAACAGAGATAGACGACTCCCGTAACATCGTGCTGTGCACATGTCGAAACGCGATTTCACTCCGCCTCCGTCGCGTGCGCGCATTTGGTGGGAGATCGCCATCGTCCTGGCGTTGGGGCTCGGCGAATCAGCGATCTACTCGATCGTGCAGCTGGCGTATCGCCTGACCGATTCCACACCGCTGGCCGATCAGACAGCGACGCTGAATCCCTCACGCAGTGATCGCGAGATCTTCGATCTGATCTACCAGATTCTGTCGATCAGCTTCTCGATCGTGCCGGTGCTGCTGGTGTGCTTCTTGCTCTGGCAGGCATCGCGCCCGCATCTCGGCCGCCTCGGGCTGGACGGCACGCGGATCGAACGCGACACGGGCCGAGGAGTTCTGCTGGTGCTGGCCATCGGTATCCCCGGTATCGCGCTCTACGTTGTGGGGCGGATGCTCGGACTCTTCGTCGCGGTGGATCCCGCTGGGCTTGACATGCACTGGTGGACCGTGCCGATTCTGCTGCTCTCTGCCGCTCGCGCGTCGATCATGGAGGAGTTCGTCGTGCTCGGCTATCTGTTCGCGCGACTCAAGCAACTCGGCTGGGGCATCTGGCCGATCATCATCGCCACCTCGGTGCTTCGGGCGAGCTACCACCTGTACCAGGGTCCGGGCGCGTTCATCGGAAACCTCGCGATGGGGCTGCTGTTCGGCTGGCTGTTCGCGCGCACCGGCAGACTCTTGCCGTTTCTGGTCGCGCACTTCCTGATCGACGCGACAGTGTTCATCGGGTATCCATGGGCAGCGGCGACATTCCCCGCGCTGTTCGGGCTGCCGGGCTAGTCGCTGTCAGAGAGTGACGAGGACAGCCAGGATCGCCCAGACAGCGAGAACCACGAGAGCTGCGAGCGCTGGCATATCCCAGCTGCGTGTCAGTTCGGCATCTGAGCGCACCTCGCTGTCCGCGCGCAGGCGATGCAGTGCGCTGTCCGCGCGCAGGCGATGCAGTGCCGCAATGCCATCGTGGGATTGCTCCGCGGAGTCCTCGCGGGTTCGTCCCGGGCCGATTCTGCGCGAGCGAGAGCGCGCCGGGCCGCCAAAACAGCGCAGAACCGCACCGTCGTCGAACGTGATCTCAAGCTGCCAGCGCATCGCTACGCGCTTCACTCGCGACCATGGCGCCCACGTACGCCGCAAGAAGTTCTGCACTCTCACGCCGGTGAGATCCGCGCGGACGTCGGATGCGACGGCGACCACGTACACGCCCCACAGCGCAAGCAGCGGCCAGGGTGCCAACAGCAGCGCGTTGCCTATCCCCGACCGGATAGCGGCGTCAGTCACCAGTGCGAGCGCGAGGAGCGCGCAGACGACGAGGACGATGACTCCACCTGTGACCGGAAATACTCGTTTCGGTTCTGCCGCCGCCATCACCCGACGCCGCCCAGTGGCAGCGATGCCCCGGGGATGGCATCCAGCAGCCGCCGCGTGTACTCCTCGCGAGGGTTGCTGAAAATATCGTCCACTGTGCCCTGCTCGACGATCTGGCCCTGCTCCATCACGCACACGAAATCCGCGGCAACGCGGACGACCGCGAGGTCGTGTGTAATAAACAGGTAGGTCAGTCCCAGATCACGCTGAAGATCAGCGAGCAGGTGCAAGATCTGATCTTGCACCAGGACATCCAGGGCGGAGACCGCCTCATCGAGCACGACGATGTCGGGCTTCAACGCGAGAGCACGCGCAATCGCCACTCGCTGGCGCTGACCACCGGAGAGCTCATTCGGGTAACGCCAGGCGAGCTCCCGCGGCAGGGCCACCTGCTCCAGCAGATCGAGAGAACGCTGGTGTTGTTCCTCCTTGCTGCCGATCCCGTGCACGTGCAGGGGTTCGGAGATGAGGTTGCCGATGCTTCTCAGCGGGTCGAGGGAGCCGTACGGGTCCTGGAACACCGGCTGCATCCGTCGTCGCAACCGGAAGATGTCTGCACGAGACATCGTGCTGGTCGCCTGCCCGTCGATGAGGATCTCGCCATCGGTCGGTTTCTCCAGCTGCAGCAGCATCTTCGCCACAGTGGACTTTCCCGATCCGGACTCCCCCACCAGCGCGAGCGTCTTGCCCCGAGGTATGGAGAATGAGACGTTGTCGACCGCACGAAAATGTTCGTGACGGAGTCCTCCGGTGCGGATCGAGTAGTCCTTGACGAGGTCGCGTATCTCGACCACAGCGGGCGCCGTTTCCACCGGTGCCGACTTTTTATGCGCTGTGATACCGATGCGCTGAGACGCCAGGCTCGGAGCCGCCGCGACCAGTCGCTGTGTGTACGGATGCTGCGGATTGGTGAGAATTTCGGCGCTGAGACCTGCCTCGACGATCTCACCCTGGTTCATCACGAGGATCCGATCGGCACGCTCGGCTGCGAGACCGAGATCGTGGGTGATGAGCAGCAGCGAGGTGCCCCGTTCACTGGTGAGCGAGGCGAGATGGTCCAGAATCACACGCTGCACGGTGACGTCGAGCGCGCTGGTGGGTTCGTCGGCGATCAGCAGCTTCGGATCGGCCGCCAGACCGATGCCAATCAAAGCGCGTTGACGCATGCCGCCGGAGAATTGATGCGGGAACTGATGCATGCGCCGCGCGGCGTCGCTGAGGCCAGCTTGGACGAGCACCTCGATCGCGCGGTCGTGGACTTCCCTGCGTCCCTGCGCCAGCCCGTTCGCGCGGACGGCCTCCTTGACCTGGAACCCGATCGACCAGACGGGGTTGAGATTCGACATCGGGTCCTGCGGGACGTAGCCGATCTCGCTTCCGCGGATCTTCTCCATCTCACGACGGTGGGTGCGGGTGAGGTCGGTGTTCTCGAGCATGATGCTTCCGCCGGTCACCTCGCCCGTTCCGGGTAGCAGGTCGATGATTGCGGCCGCCGTGGTGGACTTGCCGGACCCGGATTCACCGACGATCGCAAGCGTTTCCCCCTCGAGGATGTCAAAGCTCACGCCGTGCAGCACCTCGGTGAACTGTTTGCCACTGCGGAACGCGACCCTGAGGTCGCGGATGCTCAGAAGTGGTGTGCTCATCGCCGAGCCCTCTCCTTCGGGTCAACGGCATCGCGGAGAAGCTCGCCGAGAGTGATGAATGCCAGCACCGTCAGAGTCAACGCGAGAGACGGCCAGAACAGTGCCATCGGCGCGGTTCGGATGCTGGTCTGCGCCTGGCTGATGTCATTGCCCCACGACATAATGCTGCCGCCGAGGCCGACCCCCAGGAACGACAGCACGGACTCCGCGACGATCGCGCCACCCAGGCTGAGAGTGGCGACGACGATGACCGGCGCCATCGCGTTCGGCAGCACATGCGAGAGCAGAGTCCGGAAGCGAGAGAGGCCAACGGCTTCTGCTCCCATGACGAAGTCAGCCTGTTTCACCCTGAGCACTTCCGCGCGCATGATCCTCGCCGTGGACGCCCAGGCGAAGCCGCCGATGGCGAACGCGAGCACGAGTTCATTGCGCACCGGCACCACCGACATCACGACGATGGCCGCGATGATGTAAGGGATGGTGAAGAAAATGTCGCCGACGCGAGAGAGCAGCGAGTCGAGCCAGCCGCCATAGAATCCCGCGTATGCGCCCATCACCATGCCGATGATCGTACTGATGAGGGTTGCGAGCACGCCCACGATGAGCGACGTGCGCGTACCCCAGATGATCCGCGAGTAGACATCGCATCCTTGCCGAGTGAAGCCCAGCGGATGCCCGGATTCCGGCTCTCCGTTGCTGCTCGCAAGTGTGCAGCCGTTGTTGGGCGCCACGTTGGTGAACAGCGACGGCCAGACAGAGACAAGGAGCACGAGCAGGACGAACGCGGCGGAGATCCAGAATATCGGCCGACGCCGCAGATCGCGCCAGGCATCGAGCCAGAGATTGCTGCGTTTGGCGTCGATTCGAACGACGTCCACCGGGATGGAGGTTGTATCCACGGGAGCGACATAGTGCTCCACGTGCGCGTCAGGTCGAGACATAGCGAATCCTCGGGTCGAGCAGGCCGTAGAGAAGATCCACGACGATGTTGATGAACACATACACGACGACGAACACTGTGACGAAGGACACCACCGTGGGGTTCTCACCGCGAATGATCGCCTGATACAGGGTGTTGCCGACGCCGGGCACATTGAAGATGCCCTCCGTGACGGTCGCGCCCACCATCAGGATCCCGAAGACCGTGCCCAAATCGGTGACCATCGGGATGAGCGAGTTGCGCAACACGTGCACCGGGATGACGCGACTTTTTGAGAGACCCTTGCTGTACGCGGTACGCACCCAATCCTGACTGAGCGTCTCGATCGTCGAGGCGCGCGTGAGCCGCATGCTCGTGGCGTAGACGCTGAATCCCAGTACGAGCGCCGGCAGCCACAGGTCACCCCAGTCGTTGCGTGCGCCCACCGTGGGTCTGAACCAGCCGAGTTGCACCGCGAGAAAATACTGCGCAAGGAACGCGAGGACGAAGATCGGCACGGCGATGAAGATGAGCGCGAGGACAAGCATCGAGTTGTCGAAGATGCCGCCCTTACCCAGAGCGGAGAACAGGCCGATCACGATGGCCAGAATGAACGCGATGCCGATCGCCATCACAGCGAGCCGCAGCGTCACAGGGAATGTGCGGACGAGAGTCTCGATCACCGGCTGGCCGGAGAAGCTCACGCCGAAGTCGAGACGGAAGATCCCGCCGATGTAAAAGAAGTACTGCACGATGAACGGCTGATCGAGGTGATACTGCGCGCGCAGCCGCTCAAGAAGAGCCGGATTGGGCTGGCGGTCTCCGAACAGCGCGGCAATGGGATCGCCGGGCATCGCAAAGACCATGAAATAGATCAGCAGGGTGGCGCCGAGGAACACCGGAATCGCCTGCAGGATCCGTTTGAGGATATAAAGAGCCACCCTCAACCTCCCTTCGGGTACGGGCACAAAGCGACGAGGCGATGGTGGTGCACCACCGCCTCGTCGTTTGTCGGTGTCAGCCGATCTTGGTTATCTGCTCGTACAGCGGCACCGAGTTCCAGCCGAACTCGACGTTCTCCACCGTTTCGGAGTAGCCGCCGACGACGTTGGAGTACCACAGCGGCAACGCCGGGAGATCCTGCAGCAGCACTTCCTGCGCCTGCTGGAAGAGGGCGTTCGCCTCGTCGGCATCCGTTGCCGAAATACCCTCGGCCAGCAACGTGTCGAACTCCTCACTGGAATAGTCGCCATCGTTGGAGCCAGCGTTAGTCGCGTAAAGCGGCCCGAGGAAGTTGTACAGACCCGGGTAGTCAGCCTGCCAGCCGGTGCGGAACGCGGTCTGAATCGTGCGGTCGGTGATCAGCGCACGCGCTTCGGCGAAGGTCGGGTACGGAGCACCCGACGCTTCGATGCCGAGCGTGTTCTTGATCGAGTTGACGGTCGCATCGACCCAGGCCTGGTGACCGCCATCGGCGTTGTACGCGATCTGGAATTCCCCGGTCCACGGGCTGATTGCGTCAGCCTCGGCCCACAGTTCTGCGGCCCTCTCAGGGTTGAATTCCAGCACCTCGGCGCCTGCGAGCGAATCGGACCAGCCGTCGATGACCGGCGAGGTGAAGTCGCTGGCCGGCGTGCGTGTGCCCTGGAAGATCACGTCAGTGATCTCTGCGCGGTTGATCGCCATGGACAGCGCCTGACGACGCAGGTTACCCTCTTCGCCGCCGAAGTGCTCAAGGCGATCGGGGATCGTGAAGGACTGGAAGATCGCTGCCGGCTGGTTCACCGCGCGATCGCCGAGGTCAGATTCGAACGTCTCGAATGCGGAGTCCGGGATGGCGTCGAGAACGTCAAGCTCACCTGCGAGGAGGTCAGCGTACGCGGCATCCTGCGTGGCGTAGAACACGATGTTCAAGCCGCCGTTGGCCGGGGTGCGCGGGCCGTCGTAGTCGGGGTTCACGACGAGATCGATCCCGACGTCATGCTGCCACGCGCCTTCACCGTCGGGCATGTAGGGACCGTTGCCGATCGGATTCTCGCCGAACGCATCGAGGTCTTCGAAGGCAACATCGGGTAGCGGGTAGTAAGCCGAGTAGCCCAGGCGCTGCGCGAAGTCGGAAGCTGGCTTGTTCAACGCGATGGTGAAGGTGTAGTCGTCGACCTGCTCCAGGCCGGTCAGCTCAGAGTCCTCGTCGTAGCTGAAGCCTTCGATGTCCTCGAAGAAGTAGCTGGAGAGGTGTTCGTTCGACGCAAGCGCGCCCTGGTTCCATGCATTAATGAAGTTGTCGGCGGTGACCTCTTCGCCATCAGTGAAGGTAAGCCCTTCGCGGATCTTGACGGTGAGGTGCTGTGGGTCGTCGGTCGTGATCTCCTCGGCGACGTCATTGAACACCGAGCCGTCGGCCGCGTAGCCGATGAGCCCCGCGAACATGGCGTCGAGGATCTTGCCGCCACCGGTCTCATTCGTATTGGTCGGAATAAGCGGGTTCTGCGGCTCGGAGCCGTTGACCGAGATGATGGCTGCGGTGTCGCCGTCGGCGGTGTCGCCGGTATCGGTGTCCCCGCCGCCGCCGCTTGCGCAGCCAGCCAGCGCCGTAACGCTCGCCGCGAGTAGCCCCGCGCCTGCGAGGGTGATCTTGTTTCGCTTCATTGCGAGTCCTCCTGTGGACAGTTACAGGCGTGTTCTGCATCGAACCCGCCCCGTTGTTCCGAGGCTAACCCCGGGAGCAACTGAACGATAGGTCTGTTAATCAATCGTTACTGAACGATCGGACAGAAATTAAATGTCGTAGGGGCGTAGGCTCCACGAAACGACAAAACCACGCCGAGACGCACCCTTTTCGGGTGCGTGTCGGCGTGGTTTTGCGGTCTCGCGCCAGGGCTAGGCAAACGCCTCCACCGGAGGGCAGGAGCACACCAGATTGCGGTCGCCGTACGCCTGGTCGATGCGGCGCACCGGAGGCCAGTACTTGCCTGCCACCAGCGTGGGCAGCGGGTATGCGGCATCCTCCCGCGTGTACGCGTGGTTCCACTCCCCCGCGATCAGCGACACCGCGGTGTGCGGCGCATGCACAAGCGGGTTGTCGTCCGCGGGCCAGCGGCCCGCCGCCACGGCATCCGCCTCGGCCTTGATCAGGATCATCGCCTCGATGAATCGATCGATCTCCCCGAGGTCCTCCGACTCCGTGGGCTCGACCATCAGCGTGCCAGGAACCGGGAATGACATCGTCGGCGCGTGGAAGCCGTAGTCGATGAGGCGCTTGGCCACATCGTCCACGGTGACTCCGGTGGCTTCCTTGAGCGGACGAAGATCCAGGATGCACTCGTGCGCGACGCGACCACTCTCACCCGTGTACAGCACCGGGTAGTGCTCGCCCAGACGCGCGGCGATGTAGTTCGCCGACAACACGGCAGCAGCTGTCGCATCGCGCAGACCCGCAGCGCCCATCATCCGCACATAGGACCATGAGATCGGCAGAATCCCGGCCGAGCCATAGGGCGCAGCGGAAACCGGACCGCCCGCGAACTCGTATCCGCCTGCGTGCGTCGTGCGCTGTGCGAGCGGATGCGATGGCAGGTGCGGCGCGAGATGCGCCTTCGCTGCCACTGGACCGATGCCGGGGCCACCACCACCGTGCGGGATCGCGAACGTCTTGTGCAGGTTCAGGTGCGAGACGTCGCCCCCGAGGTCACCGAATCGTGCATAGCCGAGCAGTGCGTTGAGGTTCGCGCCGTCGACGTACACCTGTCCACCAGCGTCGTGCACGGCAGACGTGATCTCGACGACGTCCTGCTCGTACACACCGTGCGTGGACGGGTAGGTGATCATGAGCGCCGCGATCGATTCGGCGTTGGCCGCGATCTTCGCGCGCAGATCATCCAGGTCGACGTTGCCGAGCTCATCGCAGGCAACGACGACGACCTTCATACCGGCGAGCACAGCGGATGCCGCGTTCGTGCCGTGCGCGGACGAAGGGATCAGGCATACTGTGCGGTGCTCGTCGCCGTTAGCCAGGTGGTAGCCGCGGATCGCGAGGAGCCCGGCGAGCTCCCCCTGCGAGCCGGCGTTCGGCTGCAGCGACACCGCGTCGTAACCAGTGACCTCAGCGAGCCAGCCCTCGAGCTGATCGATCATCTCGAGGTAGCCCTCGACGTCGGATGCCGGAGCGAACGGGTGGATGCCGGCGAACTCCGGCCACGTGATCGCCGCCATTTCGGTGGCGGCATTGAGCTTCATCGTGCATGAACCCAGCGGGATCATGCCGCGATCGAGCGCATAGTCGCGGTCGGCGAGGCTTTTCAGATACCGCATCATCGCTGTCTCGCTGCGATGAGCATGGAAGACGGGATGCGTGAGATATTCGTCGGTGCGGTGGAGAGCCTCTGGCAATGCGCCCGCAGATCCGGCACTGAAAGTGCCGAACACACGCTGCTCCTTGCCGCCGAACAGCAGCGCGGTGCGGTGCAGATCGGTGTAGTCGGTTGTCTCGTCGACCGAGATGCCGATGGTGTCTGCATCAACCTGCCGCAGCAGAATGCCGAACTCCTCGTGCGCACGCGCAACGAGCTCGGCCGCCGTACCGTGAACACGCACCTGCAGGGTGTCGAAGAACGACTCGTGGACGATGTCCGCACCGGCCTCGGCGAGCCAGTCGCGTAGGAGCACCGCCTTCGATGCCGCCTCTGAGGCGATCGCTCGCAGCCCATCGGGGCCGTGATAAACGGCGTACATCGCCGCCATGACGGCCAGCAGCACCTGCGCGGTGCAGATGTTGCTCGTCGCCTTCTCACGCCGAATGTGCTGCTCGCGCGTCTGCAGCGAGAGGCGATACGCGGGCTTGCCATCGGCATCCACCGAGACGCCGACGAGGCGCCCGGGGAGCTGACGCTCGAGCCCCGCGCGCACAGCCATGTAGCCAGCGTGCGGGCCACCGAAGCTCATCGGCACGCCGAAGCGCTGCGTGGTGCCGACGGCGACATCCGCACCGAGAGTTCCTGGGGAGGTAATGAGGGTGAGTGCCAGCAGATCGGCGGCGACAACCGCGAGGCCGCCCGCGACGTGGGCAGCATCGATCACCGCGGATGGATCCCAGACGAGACCGGATGCCGCGGGATACTGCACGAACACGCCGAAAAGCTCCTCCGGCAGCGCTTCACCGCCGGAAAGATCACGCTCGACCAGTTCGATGCCGAGCGCGGCAGCGCGGGTCTCGAGCAGCGCCTTGGTCTGCGGGAAGGCATCCGCGTCGACCACAAACACGTGGGACTTCACCTTCGAGGCACGCCGCGCCAGCAGCATCCCCTCGGCGACAGCCGTCGATTCGTCGAGCATCGACGCGTTCGCCGTCGACAACCCGGTGAGGTCGGCGACCATCGTCTGGAAGTTGATCAGCGCTTCCAAACGCCCCTGCGAGATCTCCGGCTGGTACGGCGTGTAGGCCGTGTACCAAGACGGGTTCTCCAGGACGTTGCGCTGGATCACGCTCGGGGTGAGCGTGCCGTAGTAGCCGAGGCCGATCATCGAGCGGTTCACGCGATTACGGGAGGCGAAGCCACGCAACTCGGCGAGCGCTTCGGCCTCTGTGGCAGCCGGCGGGATCACCGACGTCCCTGAGGCAGAGGTGTAGATCGACGCAGGCACGGCGCTGCGCATCAGCGTCTCGAGAGAGGAGGAGGCATCGGAGGTATCGACGCCGAGAGCTTCCAGCATGGTGCGCTGGGTCTCGGCGGTCGTTCCGATATGGCGATCGGCGAAAGTGGTCACTGCGAAATCAACCCTCGGTCAGGGCGACGTATGCATCACGATCGAGCAGCGCGTCAGCGGCGCCATCGGTGATCGAGATCTTGATGAGCCAGCCACCTTCGAAAGGCTCTGCGTTCACGAGCGACGGGTCATCTACGACGGCGTCGTTGATCTCGGTGACGGTGCCGACCAATGGTGCGTATAGCTCGCCGACCGATTTGGTCGACTCGATCTCGCCAACGACCGTGCCGGCGGTGAGCTCGGTGCCGACCGCGGGGAGCTCGACGAACACGACATCGCCGAGCTTGTCTGCGGCGTAGTCGGTGATGCCGATGGTGGCGACACCATCAGAGATGGAGAGCCACTCGTGCTCCTCGGTGTACTTCAGCGTGTTGAGATCAGTCATTTCTTCCTCCGGTAGAAAGGCAGGGCGGTCACAGTTGCGGGGATCTTCGTCCCCCGCACATCAAGGAACACGGTGGATCCCGCTTCAGTAAAAGTGGGATCGATATAGGCCATCGCGATCGGGTGGCCAAGAGTGGGGCTGAGCGCACCGCTGGTGATCTCGCCGAGGACCGTGCCGTCTTCGGCGACAACGTCATAACCGGCGCGGCCGGCACGTTTGCCCTCGGCTGCGAGGCCGACGAGCACCCGTGCACCCTCGGCGGGCGCTGCCTCCGACTTACCGACGAACGAGTCCTTGTCGGATGCCACGACGCGGCCGAGGCCGGCCTGCGCAGGCTTGATTTCACGCGAGAGCTCGTGCCCGTACAGCGGCATACCTGCCTCGAGACGAAGCGTGTCGCGGGCGGCAAGTCCGGCAGGAACGAGGCCGTGCGTCGCTCCGGCGGTGAGTACGGCATCCCAGACTACGGCGGCGTCTTCGCTGCGCACGAGCAGCTCGAAGCCGTCTTCACCGGTGTAACCCGTGCGCGCGATGAGCACCGGCTGACCGTTGTAGCGCGCGGAGGCCCAGGCGTAGTACTTCTGCTCGACCCACGGGATGCTGACCTCTGTGATGCCTTCGGTCGCAGCGACGATCGCCTCAGCGGCCGGCCCCTGCACTGCCAGCAGTGCATAGTCGTCGGAGACATCCGCAACAGCCGCGTCGAAGTCGTTGGCCCGCTCGGCGAGCGCTGCGGCGACGGCATCCCGGTTTCCGGCGTTGGAGATGATCAGGAAGCTGTCGTCACCGAGCCGATAGACGATCACGTCATCGATGATGCCGCCGGTCTCGGCGAGCAACAGCGAGTACTTCGCCTTACCGATGACCATGGTCGACAGACGCCCGGCGAGCGCGAAGTCCAGATATGCCGCAGCATCCGCGCCATCGACGGTGAACTCGGCCATATGCGAGATGTCGAAGAGACCGGCTGCCTGGCGCACCGCGTGGTGCTCGGCAAGGTCGGAGGTGTAGCGCACTGGCATCTGCCAGCCACCGAAATCGGTGAAGGATGCGCCGAGCGACTCGTGTCGCTCGCGAAGAGGGGTGAAGCGGGCCTCAGCCATGGAGTTCTCCCGGATGGATCGGAAGGATGCCGTACGGAATGCACGGTATCCGAGAACTCCCCCTCTGTCATAGGCCTGAGAGTTTCACCGCCTGCAGAGCGCAGGAAGCTTTCACCGTCGGCGGATGCGTGAGCATCACTTTTCAGAGCGGCCTGACCGGCGCGGTACGCGTTACCTGAGAGATTGGCGGGGAGGCTTGCTCCTTCGGTGCTCGGCCGAATACACCGAGGCTCTCCCGCACAGGTCATGGGGCCTGTCTTCAGTTGTGCCTCCCATCCTACCCGTTGCGAGCGGGCGCTCGTGGCTCACAGTTTGCGTGAAACAGAGCCACGCGCGCCCACTCGCAACCTTGGGAGGGAAAAACTAGAGGGCGAGCTCGGCTCGCACCTCGTCGCGGAGGCGGCCGAAGTTCTCGGGCTCGGGGGCCGCACCCAGCAGCGTCTTCGTGTAGTCGTGCTGCGGGTTCAGGATCACCTCATCGGAGGGGCCCCGTTCGACGATGTCGCCGCGATACATGACGAGAATCTCGTCACTGAAGTGCCGAGCGGTCGCCAGATCGTGCGTGATGTAGAGCACACCAAGTTGCGATTCGCGCTGCAGATCGGCGAGCAGATTCAACACACCGAGGCGGATGGACACGTCAAGCATCGACACAGGCTCATCCGCCACGATGAAGCGCGCGCCAGGCGCGAGGGCACGGGCGATCGCGACCCGCTGGCGCTGACCGCCGGAGAGCTCGTGCGGACGACGCTCCGCATAGCTCTCCGCCGGCGTCAACTGCACCCGCTCGAGCAAGTCCAACGCGCGTGCGCGCACCTGCGCCGCCGACAGCTCACGGTGATGGATCCGCAGCGGCCGCTCCAGGTGGTGGATGATCGTGTGGAACGGGTTGAGAGACGCGAACGGATCTTGGAAGACCATCTGCACGTCAGAACGATAGCGGGCCAGCTCCCGCCCGTGCGTGCCGCTGGGCCGGCCATCCATCAGGATCTCCCCGGATGTCGGTGTCTCCAGCTTCATCAGCATCCGCGCGATCGTGGACTTTCCGCTGCCGGATTCCCCGACGAGGGCGACAGTCTTGCCTGGCTCCAGCGTGAAGGAGACGTCCTTCACCGCGTGCAGGGTCGTCGTCTTGAAACCGGAGCGGAGCCGGAAGTCTTTGGTCAGGTTCCGCGCTTCGAGAGAATAGTTGCTCATCGTTGCACCTCCGTGATGATGGATGCCGAGGCTGAATTGTCGACGGACCCAGTGACCGCCCCCGACCGCACGAACCCGCCGCGCTCGCCGCGCAGACTCGGAAAGCTGGAGAGCAGCTTCTTCGTGTACTCGTGCTGCGGTGTGCGGAAGATCTCCTCCGCCGTCCCCTGTTCGACGATCTCGCCCTGCAACATCACCGCGATCCGGTCACTGATCTCGATGAGCATCGGCAAATCGTGGGTGATGAAGATCACTGCGAAACCGAGTCGTTCACGCAGCCGCATGATCTCTCGGATGATGCCTCGCTGCACGACCACATCAAGCGCGGTGGTCGGCTCGTCCATGATCATCACCTGCGGATCCAGTGCCAGCGCCATCGCGATCATCACGCGCTGGCGCATTCCGCCGGACAGCTCGTGCGGGAAGCTCGTCAGACGTGCGGGGTCCACACCGACGAGTCGCAGCAGCTCCTCCGACCGCTCGGTCTTCGCACGGCGACTCATGCCTGGACGGTGCGTGTCGAAGATGTCGAAGAGCTGCGCCTTCACGCTGATCACCGGGTTGAGCGAGTTCATCGCCCCCTGGAACACCATCGAGATCTTGTCCCAACGGAACGCGCGCAGCTGTTCGTCCTCCAGTCCTACGATGTCGATGTCGGTACCGGATCGATCATGGAAGGTGATCTCCCCGCTCGTCAACAGCGCCGGAGCCTTCAGGAGCCGATTCAGCCCATAAGCGAGGGTGGTCTTGCCGCAGCCGGACTCTCCCGCGAGACCCAGGATCTCGCCGCGGTGCAGGGTGAGCGAGACGTTACGCACGGCCTTGACCGGCGGATCTACCTCGTACTCGATGGATACGTTGTGTGCAGTCAGAACTGCTTCGGGGGCGGTCACGCGGTGACTCCCTTCGTCTTTGCTACCTTGCGCACGCGTCGAGCAGCATCTGGGGCGTTGCGTAGCTTCGGGTTGATGATCTCGTCGATGGAGAAGTTGATGAGCGACAGCCCGCAGCCGAGCAACGCGATCAGGATGCCCGGTGGGATGAACCACCACCATGCTCCGGTGCCCAATGCTTGCCCGGACTGGGCGTCGTTAAGGATCGTGCCCCACGTGATCGAGTCCGTAGCACCGAGTCCGAGGTAGGAGAGCCCGGCCTCACCGAGGATCGCGAAGATGATCGCGAAGAGGAATTGTGCCGCCAGCAGCGGCAGCAGGTTCGGCATGATCTCCACCAGGATGACGCGGATCGACCGTTCGCCGGCGACCTTGGATGCGTAGACATAGTCGCGGCTGCGCAGCGAACGCGCCTGCGTGCGCAGCACCACCGCGGAGCCCGCCCACGAGGTAATGCCCAGCACACCGGCAACCAGCAACCAGCTGCGGGTGTCGAAATAGGTGGCGATCACCATCACCAGCGGAAGTCCGGGGATGACGAGCATGATGTTCGTGACGAGGGAGAGCACCTCGTCTTTCCACCCGCCGAGGTAGCCGGCGAGGATGCCGAAGAAGATCGACAGCACGACGGCGATGCCACCAGCGACGATGCCGATCAACAGCGAACCCTGTGTGCCATGTGCCAGCTGTGCGAGCACGTCGTAGCCGAGCTTCGAGGTGCCCAGCAGGTGCTCCATGTTCGGTGGCTCGAGTGCCGGGTTCTTGGAGTTGCGTGGACTCTGCGTGAGCATCGGCCCCAGGATTCCGAAGAGGACGATGCCGACCACCAGCACAATACCGATGACGAGCTTGATCGATGGCCGCGGCAGCATCGCACGGAATCCGCCGCGGGTGCGCCGCTGTGTGACGAGCACGGAGGTATCAGGCGCGGACGATGCCACCGTGCCGGTGATAGGGCCGCCCTCGACCTCAGAAAGTCGGGTTTCAGACATTGTGACGAGCCCTCGGGTCGATGAAGCCGTAAACGAGGTCCATGATGAAGTTCGCCGCGAGAACGGCGATCGTGATCACCAGGAACACACCCTGCATGAGCGCATAGTCGCTGTTCTGCACTGCTTGGAACATGAGCTTGCCGATGCCAGGGTAGGTGAACACCTGTTCCATCACGATGGAACCGGCGACGACGAAGCCGAGCGTGATCGCGAACCCGGCGATCGAAGGAATCGCCGCGTTACGTGCGGCGTAAGCAGTGAGGATACGACGGGGACGCAGCCCCTTGGCCTCAGCTGTAGTGACATAGTCCTCGGCGAGGGTGGAGACCATCATGTTGCGCATGCCGAACAGCCAACCGCCCACTGAGCTCAGCACGATGGTGAGCGCCGGCAGGATGGCGTGCGCCACGGCATCCGAGAAGAATGCCCACGTCCATTCCGGTCCGCCCGGAAAATCGAAGACGTTGTAGCCGCCGAAGATCGGGAAGACCCCCATGCCGACGGAGAACACCGACACGAGCACCAGCGCGAGCCAGAAGTACGGAATCGACTGCAGGATCGTTGTGGCAGGAATGATGTGATCCACCCAGGTGCCGCGCTTCCAGCCGACCCAGGCCCCCAGCCCGATGCCGAGCACGAACGAGATGAACGTGGCGACGCCCACCAGGATGACCGTCCACGGGAGCGCTGCGCCGATGAGTTCGGCAACAGGGGCCGGATACTTGGTGACAGAGACCCCCAGATCGCCCTGGAACATCCGACCCCAGTAGCCGATGTATTGCTCCCACAGCGGCGAATCATCCGAGCCGAGCAGCAGCTTGATGTTGCGGATCGTGGTTTCGGAGACCTCGCCGCCCGCACGCTGGATCTTCGCGATCATGATGTCGGCAGGGTTGCCAGGCATCATGCGCGGAAGCAGGAAGTTGAGTGAGATCGTGACCCACAGCGTGATCGCGTAGAACCCGATCCTTCTGGCATAGAACTTCATGTACTCGACTTCCTGCTTCCTTGCATTGTCGGGGGACGGTCAGTGATTAACCGACCGGCTCCAGGTGCTGCAGGATGTAGCCCGCGGCGATCGAACCCCAGGACGGCGGGAAGGCGTACAGGTTTTCTTCTGTGGGCCAGCCCGTGAAGTCCTTCGTGTTGTAGAAGGTCTGCGTCGCGTTGATAACCAACGGAATGTACGGCAGATCGCGGACGATCTCGGTCTGGATCGTGGCGTAGAGGTCGAGCTTCGTCGCCTCGTCGTTTGTCGCGCTCGCCGCCATGATCGCCTCGTCGACGACAGGGTTGTTGTAGCGGCTGAAGTTCCAGCGTCCGACGGGCACTTCTTCGCCCACGGCCCCGGTGGATCCGGCTTCGACCCCGCCAACCCAGTCGCGGTACATCTGGTACGGGTCTGCGACGGACGTGCCGATCATGCCGCCGACGATCAGCTCGAAGGCACCGGTCTGGCGCGAGTCGGAGAATTCCTGCCACTGCACGGTGGAGGCGTTGATCTTGATACCCGCATCAGCTGCTTGCTCGGTGATCAGCTTGGCTGCGTCGTTGTAGTCGGTCCAGCCGTCGACCGAGGTGAGTGTCATCTCGATCGGGACGCCGTCCTTGCCGTAGAAGCCGTCCGCGTCCTTCGTGTAGCCGGCTGCCTCGAGGATGGATCCGGCCTCGGCGACGTCGGCCTCCTGCGGGCTGACCTCGTTGGCGGGGTCAGCGACCCACTTCGCGTCGCGCGGCAGCAGGGCGTACGTCGGCGACATGTCACCGGTGAGTCCGACGAATGCCTTGTCCTTGATGGTCGCGCGGTCGATGGCGACGTTGAGCGCCTGTCGGACAGCCACGTCGGTCTGCGCGCCAGTACAGCCGAGGTCGGCGTTCGCGCAGGTGTAGAGAACCGTGGGGTCTTGAGGGGTGTTGATCCAGTCGATCTTCCCATTCGCGGTGACCGAGTCGGGGTTCGGGATGAACATTCCCGCCCAGTCCAACTCGCCGGCGGCGAGGAGATCCTGCGCCGTCTGGTTGTTGTCGACAGCGATGTACTGCACCGTCTTGACGGCGGGCACTCCGGCATCGCGGAAGTTCTCGTTGGCGACGAGGATGTATGACTCACTGGTCACGCTGTCAACGACGTACGCGCCCGATCCGACTGGTTCCTCATTCGCGAAGCTCGCGAAGTCGTCCACCTCGCTCCAGATATGTTCCGGGAGAATCCAGGTGCCGCCGAGCCGCTGGAACTCGGTGGTGTACTGCGCCGAGTCATACGTCAGCACGACTGTGGTGTCGTCAGTGGCCTCAGCAGATACGAGACCGCTGCCCTCGGGGTTGTTGCCCTCGTAGCTGTAGGTGAAGGCGACGTCCGCTGCGGTGAGCGGCTCGCCATCGCTCCACTTCAGATCGGGCTTGATCTTGATGGTGATCACGGTGCCGTCTTCGTTGTACTCGTACGAGTCGCCGATCATACCGGTGGGGTCTTCGGCTGCTGTCTTGTTGAAGAAGAACAGCGGCTCATAGATCGGGCCCAGTGCACCGTGGAGCACTGTCGGAGCGAACACGTTGAAGTTCGCGGTGATCGGCGTCTGACTTCCGGCCCATACGCGCAGCGTACGGTCGCCATCACCACCGCTGTCACCGCCCTCGTCTCCCCCGCCGCCGCTGCAGGCGGTGAGGCCCATAGCCAGGACGGACACACCCGCGATCGCGGCGAGCACGACACGGCGCTTTCCATTGCGAATCATTGTTATTCCTCTCGGTGCTTCATTGCTTGGAGGGACTGCTCATCATTTACGACATAACCCCTCGAAGGGGTTTGTTAGGACAGTAACCTAACAAACCCATCCGGGGGTAACAAGTGTCTTTCCGATACCTCGATGTAACGATTTGGGATCGCGGGCAACACGCCTCTCCGTCATCGAGCGACTTTTCTTCACCTTCGGGTCACGAAGACACTAAGATCGATGACGGAGGTTAAAGTCATGACGACCAAAACTCAAGAATCCGGCATTCGCGTCGCAGTGTCGACGGTGATTCTGACGCTGAGACGCGCTCCCGGAGACGAGTTTCCTTCGCTTGCGCTGCCTCTCGTGCTGCGTACACGCGATCCACATCAGGAGAAATGGGCGTTGCCAGGTGGATGGCTCGAACCGGACGAGAGCCCCGAGGATGCCGCGGCGCGCACCCTGCACGAGACCACCGGTCTCTCCCCCAGCTACCTCGAGCAGCTCTACGCCTTCGGCGCGGTGGACCGTTCTCCGAGCCGCGTCGTATCGATCGTCTACTGGGCGCTGCTGCGCTCCGACGAGGTCGATGCGCAGAGCGCCGCGCACGTGGCATCCGGTCTCGCACCAGAGAATGTGCAGTCCTTTGATGCCGCGACCCTCCCCGCCCTCGCGTTCGATCACACCCAGATCGTCGACTACGCCCTATGGCGCCTACGCAACAAGGTCGGTTACAGCCGGGTAGCGCATGGATTTCTGCCGCCGACGTTCACCCTTGCCGATCTGCGCGAGGCCTACGAGGCGATTCTCGGCAAGCGGCTGGACCCGGCCAACTTCCGCCGTCAGGTAGAGACGTCAGGCACACTCCTGCCGACCGACGAGTTCCGCACCGGCAGCCACCGTCCCGCCCGCCTGTACCGCTACAACGACGCCGTCGAGCTCGCCGATCGTGGCCCGCTCGCCGTGGAAGAGAAGAGGACCCGATGACCCTTCTGCCGTTCCCGCAGATCACCGATGCATCCGTGGATCACCTGATCCAATCGATCGTCGATCCCGCAAATGACACCGGCACCGATGCCACGTGCAGCACAGATCTCGCAGAAGGCCCGTGGACGTTCGACAGCAGCCCTGGCTACGGCCCCGGGTCGTCTATGGGCGATGTGATCCCCACCGGGGCACCACGCCAGGGCGAACTGCCCACCGCGTACCGCGAGGCGAGCGAGGAAGCTCTCGATGCGCGCATCCGCGCGGCGAAGGCCACACTCGGCGAGCGCGTCGTCGTCCTCGGACACTTCTACCAGCGCGAAGAGGTCGTGCAGCACGCTGACTACGTCGGCGACTCCTTCCAGCTCGCGAATGCCGCGCTGGCACGCCCGGAGGTCGAGGCGATCGTATTCTGCGGCGTGCACTTCATGGCCGAGACCGCCGATCTGCTTTCCACACCCGATCAGGCGGTGATCCTGCCGAATCTCGCCGCGGGATGCTCGATGGCTGACATGGCCGACATCGACCAGGTAGAGGATTGCTGGGAACAACTCGCAGATGTGCTCGGCGATCTCGACGCGGTCGATGAAGAGGGCCGCGTGCCGGTGATCCCCGTGACCTATATGAACTCCTCGGCGGCGATCAAGGGTTTCGTTGGCCGCCACGGCGGAATCGTGTGCACCTCATCGAACGCCGAGACTGTGCTGGAGTGGGCGTTCGAACGCGGACAGCGCGTGCTGTTCTTCCCCGATCAGCATCTCGGACGCAACACAGCCAAGGCGATGGGAGTGCCGCTCGAACAGATGCCGATGTGGAATCCGCGCCGGCCCCTGGGCGGATCATCCGCTTCGCAACTGGCCGATTCGAAGGCCATTCTGTGGCACGGCTTCTGCTCTGTGCACCGCCGCTTCACGGTCGACCAGATCGATCAGGCGCGCATCGAGCATCCTGGCGTACGCGTGATCGTGCACCCGGAGTGCCCGATGGAGGTTGTGGATGCCGCGGACGAGGCCGGTTCCACCGATTACATCCGTCGCGCGATCGACGGGGCCACCGAGCCGAGCACTTTCGCGATCGGCACTGAGATCAACCTCGTGCGTCGGCTCGCCGCACAGTACCCGCAGCACGAGATCTTCTGCCTTGATCCCGTCGTCTGCCCATGCTCGACGATGTACCGAATCCATCCCGGATACCTCGCCTGGGTGCTGGAGGAACTGGTCGCCGGGCGCACTCCGAATCGCATCCAGGTCGCCGCCGACGTGGCGGCCCCTGCGCGCCTCGCGCTGGAGCGGATGCTGGCCGCAAAGCCCCGCGTATGAACATCCTCGTCGTCGGATCCGGCATCGCCGGACTCACCGCGGCCTTGCACGCCGCGGAGGCTGGCCACGCGGTCACCATCGTCACCAAGGGCGCGCTCGGTGGCGGCGGCTGCACTCCCCTGGCCCAGGGCGGAGTCGCCGGCGTCTACGGCCCGAACGACTCCGCG
The DNA here is from genome assembly GCF_051842835.1 of Microbacterium sp. A93. NCBI lineage: Bacteria > Bacillati > Actinomycetota > Actinomycetes > Micrococcales > Microbacteriaceae > Microbacterium > Microbacterium sp. A93. The sequence continues at coordinate 49,209 of NZ_JBPXMT010000019.1, read as the reverse complement.
GAGGTGCACGCCTCAGACACGCTCGTCGCCGGCGCCGGGCTTTCCGACCCCGCAGCCGTGGACGTGCTCGTCCGTGATGGGTCCGCGCGCATCGCCGAGCTGATTGCCCGCGGAGTGGCCTTCGATCGCGCAGCCGACGGCGCTCTCATGCTCGGCCGTGAGGCCGCGCACGCCCACGCCCGCATCGTGCACGCCGGTGGCGACGCCACGGGCGCCGCGATCTCGGCTGCCCTCATCGCGCAGGTGCGATCGCTCCAGATCGATGTCGTCGAAGACGCCTTCTTGGTCGACCTCCTCGTAACTGGCGGGCGGGTGCACGGCATTCGACTCCTCCGCAGCAGCGCAGCGGTCGATCTCCACGCGGATGCCGTGATTCTGGCGACCGGCGGTGCGGGCCAGCTTTATGCGCACACGACGAACCCAATCGGAGCGACGGGCGACGGGATCGTCGCGGCGATCAGGGCTGGTGCCGCTGTCGCCGATCTCGAGTTCATGCAGTTCCACCCGACCGTGCTGGTTTCGGATGCCGTGCTTGCCTCGGATGCCGTGCTTGCCTCGGATGCGGCGTTTCTCATCTCCGAAGCAGTGCGCGGCGAGGGTGCGACGCTCATCGACGACGAGGGCAGACGCTTCGTGTTCGACAGCCACCCTGACGGCGAGCTCGCCCCACGCGATGTGGTGTCACGCGCCATCGCGCGGCAGGCCGCGGGCCAGGGCCGACCGGTGCTGCTCGATGCCACGATGCTCGGCGCAGATCGTCTTTCGGGCCGGTTCCCTACCATCGACCGGGTCACGCGTGCACGCGGTTTCGATTGGGCACGCGAGCCGATTCCAGTGACGCCCGCCGCGCACTACCTGATGGGTGGCATCGTGACCGATCTCGACGGACGCACGTCACTGTCCGGTCTCTTCGCGGCCGGTGAGGTCGCCTGCACTGGCGTGCACGGCGCGAATCGTCTGGCATCCAACTCGCTACTGGAGGGTGCCGTGTTCGGCGCTCGGGCCGCAGCGGCACTCAGCACTCCGTTCCCGTCACAGTTTCTGTCGCCACACGGCGCGCTGGGCGACGGAAACTGCGATGGGAACGCTGACAGTCGCTACTCGAGAGCGGATATCCAGCAGCTCATGTGGAACGACGTGGGGCTCCACCGCACCGACGACGGACTCGCCGATGCTCTCGCCACACTCCGTGCCTGGCGTGCCGCAGCACCATCTCCGGCCACGCTCACCGAGCACGAAGATGCCAATCTCCTCCTGCTCGCCGAAGCCACGGCATCCGCTGCTCTCGCCCGTACCGATTCCGTCGGCGCCCACCATCTCACCGCCCTCCCTGCCCTGATCGGAGCCTGATGCTCACCATTGCCACCCTCACCCGCGTCGTCGGCGCAGCCCTCGAGGAGGATGCCCCCTGGGGCGACCTCACCAGCTCGACGCTGCTTCCGGCCGATGCCACGGCGACCGCCGATCTCGCGGCCCGCGAGCAGGGAGTTTTCAGCGGTGGCGATGTGTTCGCGGCTGCGTTCACTCTCACCGATCCGACCGTCCGTGTCGACGTACACGTGGGCGAGGGCGACACGTTTGCACCGGGCGATGTGCTCGCCTCAGTGTCTGGACCTGCGCGCAGCATCCTCACCGCCGAGCGTGTGGCATTGAACTTCACGCAACGCATGAGCGGCATCGCGACGCTGACCGCCCAGTATGTGCAGGCTGTCGAAGGCACCGGCGTCCGGATCGCCGACACCCGTAAGACGACGCCGGGGCTGCGCGCATTCGAACGGCAGGCGGTCGTCTCCGGCGGCGGCAGCAACCATCGCCACTCGCTGTCGGATGCGGTGATGGCCAAAGACAACCATCTGGCCGTCCTGCAGCGTTCGGGAGCGGATCTCGCTACCGCCCTGCGCGAAGCACTGTCGAGACTCCCGCACACCACCCACGTGGTGGTCGAGGTCGACCGGCTCGACCAGATCGCCGCGGTTCTCGACGGCGGTGCACACACCGTGCTGCTCGACAACTTCTCGCTCGATGATCTCCGCGCAGGGGTCGCTCTGATTGGAGAGCGCGCGACGGTCGAGGCATCCGGTGGTGTGAATCTCGACACGGTGCGCGCCATCGCCGAGACCGGCGTCGACGTCATCTCGGTCGGAGCGCTCACCCACTCGGCGCGTGCGCTGGATCTCGGACTGGACGTGCGGATCGACTGATGCGGTACCTCGACTGATGCTTTATCTCGACCATGCGGCGACGTCTCCGGTGCGTCCGGAGGTATTGGATGCCATGCGTCCGTTCCTGACGGGTGTGTTCGGCAACCCGTCCAGTCACCACACCGTCGGTGAGGCTGCGGCGAGCGCGCTGGAGGATGCCAGAGCCCGGGTCGCTCGCGTGCTGGGCATGCGTGCAGGTGATGTGATCTTCACGGCGAGTGGCACGGAGGCGAATAACCTCGCGGTGAAGGGGGTCGTACTCGCTGGCCTTGAGCGAGGTCGCCGCCACTTCGTGACGACACCGATCGAGCATGAGTCGATTCTCGAATCTGCGGAGTACTTGCGGCGGTTCCATGGCGTCGACGTGACCTATGTGGCGGTCACCGGCGAGGGGCGTGTCACCCCCGATGCCGTGGCGGATGCTCTGCGCGACGACACAGCGCTGGTCTCGCTCGGTCACGCGAACAACGAGATCGGTACCGTGCAAGATGCGGCAGCCATCACCGCTGTAACCAAAGCAGCGGGTGTGCCACTGCATCTGGATGCCGTGCAGTCAGCCGGATGGCTTCCGCTCGCTGGCCTCGGGGCCGATGCGATCTCGATCGCGGGGCACAAGCTCGGCACACCCAAGGGAATCGGCGCGCTGGTGGTGCGCGGGCGGGTCCCGTTGGAGCCGCTGCTGCACGGCGGCGGGCAGGAACGCGGACGCCGCTCGGGCACCGAGAATGTCGCCGGAGCGGTGGGGCTTGCCGTCGCCTTGGAGCTGGCGGAGGCTGAGCGGGATGCTGTCTCCGCTCAGGTCGGGGATATGACTGCGCGCTTCATCACCGGTGTGCTGACCGCGGTGCCAAAGGCTGCGCTGACCGGCGATCCCGTGCACCGCCTGCCCGCCACCGCGAGCTTCACATTCGCCGGAACGAGCGGAGAGGCCGTGCTGCTGGAGCTTGAGCGCCGTGGAGTGATCTCTTCAAGCGGCTCGGCGTGCGCGGCTGGCAGCGATGACCCCTCACACGTGCTGCTGGCCTGTGGGATCGCGCCGGAGATCGCGCAGACCTCAGTGCGCTTCACCTTCGCCCGCACGCCGCTGGCCGAGAACGCACCGAAGCAGCTGGCGGCGCTCGTTGCGGACGCCGTGCGCGCCGTCGCAGGGCCATAGACTCGGCTGGTGCCCGCACCGATCGTCACGCTCATCGTCCCCGGCCGCGACATCGCCGCGTTCGCGCCCGCCGCAATCGCTTCCCTGCAGGCGCAGACGGAGCCGCGCTGGCGCGCCATCCTCATCGATGACGGATCTCTCGACGCGACAGGTGAGATCTTTGCGGATGCCGCAGCGTCCGACCCACGGTTCACCTTCCTCAGCCACGGGGCCTCGCGCGGCCTGGGCGCCGCACGCAACATCGGTCTCGGTCAGGTCGACACGCCTTTCCTCGGCTTCCTCGACGGTGATGATGAACTGACACCCACGGCTCTTGCACGCCTCACCGGCACTCTCGCCGAAACAGGCAGCGACTTCGTTGCGGGCGCCTACGTGCGATCCCGGTTGCAGGGTGAGGTCTATGTTCCTGGGCAAGTGCAGCCGTGGACGGCCGCGGCCACAGATCCCGCGCGCCGTGCCACGACGATCTTCGAGCACCCACACGCGTCGGCGAATATCGTCGCGTGGTCAAAGATCAGCCGCACGAGCTTCTGGGATGATCTGCGCTTTCCCGAGGGCGTCGCCTACGAAGACCAGATCGTCGCGCAACAGATGTATACACGCGCCGCGACCTTCGATGTCATCCCCGATGTCGTGGTGCATTGGCGGCTACGCGCTGACGGCACGTCGATCACCCAGGGCAAGGGCCGTCTGCCGGTGCTGCGCGACTATCTGGCGGCCCTGCGCGGCGGCATCCGAGTCCTCCATGCTGCGGGAGCGACGGATGCGGTAACCGCCAGGCTCGATCTCATCCTCGCGATGGATGTGCCGCCGCTCCAGAAGATCATCGACACCCACCCCGACCCCGCCTACGCCGCGGAGGTCACGGCGTTCATAGACGAGCTGCGCTCGCTTCCCGAGTTCGCCGACACCCACCCCGATCCGCACCTCACCGCCGCGCTGGCCTGGTGAGCGTGCAGTAAAGGCATTGACATCGTGAGCACCTACCTCGATTCCCTCTTCTCGCTCGATGGCCGCACCGCCATCGTCACCGGTGGCAGCTCCGGCATCGGCCGCGGCATCGCGACCGCGCTTGCCCGCGCCGGCGCATCCGTGGTGATCGTCGCTCGCGGCCAGGAACGCATCGATGAGACCGTGCGCGACCTGCGAACTGCCGGATGCCGCGTCGCCGGCGTCGTGGGCGATCTGAGCACGCGCGACGGCATTCACGCGCTCGCAGAGGCTGCGATCGAGCCTTTCGGGGAGCCGGACATTCTGGTGAACTCGGCTGGCATCAACATCCGCCCGCCGTACGCTGCGATCACCGAGGACGACTGGGATGCCACGATGACCGTGAACGCACTCGCCCCGTTCCTGCTGGGACAGCGCTACGGCGTCGGCATGGCCGAACGCGGCTACGGCCGCCTCATCCACATCAGTTCACAGCAGGCGCATCGTGCCTTCGTCGGCAGCGGCATCTACGGCGTCTCGAAGGGCGCGGTCGAATCCTTGATGCGCTCCGAGGCGGAGGCCTGGGGCGGCACCGGAGTCACGAGCAACACGCTCGTTCCCGGCTTCGTGCTCACTCCGCTGAACGCCCGACTGCAGGAGGATCCGGAGAAAATTGCCGCCCTCGCCGCGCGCACCATGATCGGCCGCAACGGCCTGCCGAGCGATTTCGCCGGCGCCGCGGTGTTCCTCGCCGGCGCGGGCTCGGCGTACGTCACCGGCCATTCGCTGTTCGTCGATGGCGGCTTGTCAGCGCACTGAGCGAATCACCCCTCCGCGGGATACACGCGCTGATCCGTGCCGGCACCATCGAGCAGTGGCACCGGTGCGGTGAGCGTCGCGACGGCATCGGCACCTGCTGAATCGTCCGGAGCCCGATCGGCCCGCCGCCCGGCGTACCCTGCCGCGATGTCACCGGTGATCGTTCCTTCCGCGACCGCCTCAGCCTCGAGTACGCGGGATGCGGCCACCTGCTGCGCCGCCAGCTCCGCATAGAGCCCGCCCTGCGCCAGCAGTTCGCTGTGCGTGCCGGACTCGACGATCTGCCCTGCCTCGATCACGTGGATGACATCGGCTCCCATCACGGTCGATAGCCGGTGCGCAATAGAGATCGTGGTGCGCCCCTTCGACGCCTCGTCGAGTGCTTCCTGAACGACGCGCTCAGACACGGTATCCAGCGCAGAGGTCGCCTCATCGAGCAACAGCACCGGCGGGTCCTTCAGCAATACCCGAGCGATCGCGATGCGTTGCTTCTCGCCACCGGAGAGGCGGTATCCGCGCTCGCCGACGATCGTGTCGTAGCCGCGCTCGAATCCGGCGATGATGTGATGGATGTTCGCTGCCTCACAGGCTGCGATCATCTCCTCCTCGCTGGCTTCCGGCTTCGCGTACATCAGGTTCTCGCGGATCGTGGAGTGGAAGAGATAGGTCTCCTGCGACACGATGCCGATGTTGTCGATGATCGACTCCTGGGTCAGCGTGCGCACATCTGCGCCGGCGAACAGTACGGCTCCGCCGTGAGCCTCGTAGAGCCGCGGAGCGAGGTAGAGCACGGTCGTCTTTCCTGCGCCTGACGGACCGACGAAGGCGACGTGCTGGCCGGGGTCCGCGACGAACGAGATTCCCTGCAATGTCGGGCGGCTGTCTTCGGCGGCATCCGGGTAGCGGAAGATGACCTTGTCGAACTCAACGCGTCCACGGGGGCCGGGTGCCTCGTCGACCGTGATGGCATCCGGGGCATCCTTGATTTCAGGCACGAGGTCGAGGTACTCGAAGATGCGGGCGAACAGGGCCGATGACGTCTGCAGATCGAGCGAGACGCGCATCAGACCCATCAGTGGTTGCAGCAGTCGCGCCTGCACGGTGGTGAAGGCGACAACTGTTCCTGCGGTGATCGCACCCGCGCCTCCCGCGATCAGGTAGCCCGACACCAGATAGATCACGGCCGGCACGCTGGCCATCAGCACCTGCACGACCGCGAAGAAGCCCTGACCGCTCATTGCCCGGCGTACCTGCAGCGTGACCTGGTTCTCATTCTCGGCCTGGTAGCGGGCGGACTCCGTGCGCTGACGGTTGAATGATTTCGATAGCAGCATCCCTGAGACGCTCAACGTCTCCTGCGTGATGCTGGTCAACTCACTCAGCGACTCCTGCGTCTCCCCCGCGATGCGCGCCCGCACCTGGCCGACACGGCGCTGCACGATGATCAGGAACGGCATGATCACGATTGCGATGAGCGTGAGTCGCCAGTCGATGATGATCATCGCGACCAGCGATGCGGCCACAGTGACGACGTTGCCCAGAATGCTCGTGACGGTGTTCGTCAGCACGCCGGAGACTCCACCGACATCGTTCTGCAGTCGGGATTGGATCACTCCGGTCTTGGTGCGAGTGAAGAAACCGAGCTCCATCGCCTGCAGATGCTGGAACAGCCGCACTCGCAAATCTCCGGTGACGCTGTTACCGACCGTCGAGGTCAGCCAGGTCTGCCCCACACCGAGCACCGCGGAGACGAGGAAGAGGCCCACCATGATGAGCACGAGCCGAATGAGCAGACCGATCTGCGGGCTGCCGCCGGCGACCGGGAAGAGGGCATCATCGAAGATCCGCTGAACGATCAGTGGGGGGATAACGGCGATGGCAGCACCGATGACCACGAGGATGCCGGTGATGATGATGCGGCCGAGGTAGGGGCGAAACAGCGAGACGACGCGTTTGCCCAGACCAGAAATCGTCGGAGCCTGCGCATTCAGCTTCTTTTGCGCGACTGCATCGACGCCGCGAAAACCGCCACCACCGCCGCCGCGTCCACCGCCGCCACCCATACCGCCGCCGCCCATACTCATTCGGTCAGCTTATCGGCGAGAAGTTTCGCCGCCTCGGGAATGCCGCCGCGACATAGCGCGTTATCCTTGATCGTTGAGCACGAGAGCATGCCGTATCTGTCGGCTTCATCTCTGGCCATCCGCCACCCCCATCCACTGAGGAGACGTCTTGGCCACCACATCCACCGGTTCGGCACCCATCGTGAAGCCGGAGCCGATGATCGCGCCCTCTGACATGCGCGTGATCTGGCTGCTGCTGGTTGCCGCATTCGTCGCGATTCTCAATGAGACGACGATGGGTATCGCAATCCCGCACCTCAACGACGACCTGGGCATCCCGCCCGAACTCGGTCAGTGGCTGACGAGCGCGTTCCTGCTCACAATGGCGGTCGTGATCCCAACCACCGGCTTCCTGCTGCAACGCTTCACGACTCGTCAGATCTTCATCGCCGCGATGAGCGCATTCACCCTCGGAACTCTGGTGTGTCTGCTGGCGCCCGGTTTCGCGGTTCTCCTTGTCGGCCGTGTCATCCAGGCAGCCGGCACCGGCATCATGATGCCCCTGCTGATGACCACCGTGATGAATGTCGTTCCCGCACACTCCCGCGGTCGGATGATGGGTCGCGTCGGTCTCGTGATCTCGCTCGCACCCGCAATCGGCCCCACCCTCGCCGGTGCAGTGCTGGAGACGTTGAACTGGCGTTGGCTGTTCGCCATCGTGCTGCCGATCGCGATCATCGCTTTGGCGATGGGCGTGAAGTGGATGACCAACCTCGGCGAGACGAAGGATGCTCCGATCGATGTGCTGTCGATTGTGCTGTCTGCCTTCGGCTTCGGTGGCGTCGTCTACGGTCTGAGCCAGTTCGGCGGCGAAGCCGAGTCGAACGGTGCAACGATCGGCGTGATCTCGCTCGTCGTCGGCGCAATCTCACTCGTGCTGTTTGTGTGGCGCCAGTTGCTGTTGCAGCGCAAAGACGATGCGCTTCTTGATCTGCGAGTCTTCCGCTCCGGCAACTACACCATTGCCGTCATCATCATGGCTGTGCTGTCGCTGGCCATGTTCGGAACGCTCACCCTGCTGCCGCAGTATCTGCAGAACGTCGCCGGTCTTGACGCATTCCAGTCGGGTTTGATCCTGCTGCCCGGTTCGGTGCTGATGGGTCTGCTCGGCCCGCTGATGGGGCGCGTCTACGACGCCGTCGGCACTCGCCCGCTGCTCATCCCTGGCACGATCATGGTGTCCGCGGCTTTGTTCTTCTATTCCACGGTCGGTCAAAGCACCGAGTGGTGGATGCTGGTGATCGCACAGACGATGATGTCGGTGGGAATGGCGATGTCGTTCACGCCGCTGTTCTCCGCATCGCTGGGTTCGCTGCGTCGACACCTGTATTCGCATGGCTCTGCCGTGCTGAACACTCTTCAGCAGGTCGGCGGTGCCGCTGGTGTCGCAGTGCTGACAGTGACCTACTCGTCGTTCCTGCACGCCGGTGAGCACGAAGGACTCTCGACCGCGGTCGCCGGCGCGCCGGGTGCACGCATGGCGTTCCTGATCGCTGCGATCATCTCACTGGGAGCAGTCGCGCTGAGCGCCTTCGTCCGCAAGCCAGCGGATGACATAGATGAGGCCTTCCGCAGCGGTCATTGATCGCGGCGGAAGCGCGACCGCGCGAGTTACTCTGCCGGGACTGCGCAGGACCCGCCACAGCAGGATCCCGCACTCTCATCACCCAGCAGGTTGAGGCCTGCGGGAGCGGTAAGAGGCTGCACGTTCAGCGTGGCCTCTGAGTTCTGCGAATTGGTCATGGCTCCATGCTACGCCCACCGGCGCAGACAGGCTCTAGACAACCGCGATGCCGCCGCGAAGACTCAACGTATGGATCGAGATACTTCCCGCGAAGCGCACAGCGGCGACGGCCGAGACGAGTCCGCGAACAAACGCGCGGATCGTAACTGGGATGAGCTCATGCAGGAGCTGCGAGTGATGCAGACCGGCACCCAGGTGCTCTCCGGTTTCCTCCTCGCCGTCGCCTTCCAACCACGCTTCACCGAGCTCGATGACTTGCAACGCGGCCTGTATCTCGTGCTGGTCGGCCTCGCCGCGCTCGCGACGATCCTGTCGCTCGCGCCGGTAGGGATGCATCGATCATTGTTCGGGATGCGGCGCAAACCACAGCTTGTCCAAGTGGCCGCGCGAATGGTCAAGGCCGATCTGGTCGTCATCGGAATGCTCAGCGTCGGCGTCCCGACTCTGATCGTGGATTTCACGCTGCAGCGCGGACTGGCGATCGCCGTGCTCATCGTCGGGACCCTCATCGTGATCGGATTGTGGCTCATGGTGCCATTGCGGATCGCCCGCGATCGCTGAGCAGGCGCGGCGATATGCATTCCGGGTCCATTCCGGGCGAGGCATGTCGGCTGACCTACGGTTGAGGGATGCTGCGTCGATTCTTTGCCCGTGTCTTTTGGACGTTCAGCCGTTGGAAGTTGACCGGCCAGCCCGCTCCCGATCGCCCCACTGTGCTGATCGGCGCACCGCACACCTCGAACTGGGACTTCGTGCTGATGCTTGCCATCGCCTGGCGTCTGGGAATGGATGTGCGCTGGTTGGGTAAGGCGAGTCTTTTCGCCGGCTGGCGCGGACCGGTAATGCACAGACTCGGTGGAATCCCGGTGGACCGTGCGGACCCCAGCCGAGTGGTGACGGATGTCGTCGCGCGGATCAATTCCGGTGAGGTGTTCGGTCTGGTCGTCACCCCCGACGGCACGCGCGGTTCGAACTCGTACTGGAAGTCGGGTTTCTACCGAATAGCCCGTGAGTCAGGAATGCCGGTGACGCTCGGTTTCGTCGACCGAACCACGAAGACCACGGGGCTCGGTCCGACGTTCGAGCTGACCGGCGATGTCGTAGCCGACATGGATCGTATCCGCGCGTTCTACGCAGACAAGGCGGGATTTCGCCCCGAACTGCGCACCGAACCACGTCTACGCGAAGAGAGCTCTCCGACTTGAGAGGTTCCTCACAATCCCCCGCTGGGGGTTGAAGGCCACCGCGTATTGAGGCATCGTGGCCCGGACATGTTCTGACCGGAGCATGTCCGCAACCGGAAGGAGAGCCCTGTGCTCACCCTGACCGAAAACGCAGATGCCGTCGTCACCACGATCGTCGGCCGAGAGGATGCCAGCGCAGACGCGGGGCTTCGCATCCAAACCGCCGAGGGGCAGGGGGCGAATGGAGAAGCACGCTTCGCCGTTCACGTCGTGCCCTCCCCCGAAGACGCTGACCTCGTGATCGAGGGAACCGGCAGTCGCGTCTTCCTGGAAGAGAATGCCGCCGAGGCACTCGCTGACAAAGTGCTCGACGCCGGAGTGGATGACCAAGGCGCTGTCAGCTTCACGATCCTGCCGCAACCTCGCTGACGATCACTTTCGACTTACCCCAGGGGGCGGGATGCGACGGCATCTCGCCCCCTTACTCATCACCGCCGCATTTCGGTGTGTTTCAGTTCTACATACGACGATGTCCGCCGGTGTCTATGGTCGCGTTATGACTGAGCTGCGTTTCGCCTCCCCTTCCACGGTTGCACCCGTTCGCGATCGCGCAGACAATGCCGCGAATCTACTGGAAGGCGGATCTGTCTCTGCCCACACGTTCAAGGCCGTGTTCCGCGGTCATCCATCTGGTGTCGCTGTGATCACCGCCCACGACGAATCCGGGCCTGTTGCGCTCACCGCCTCGTCTGTCTCATCGGTCAACGTCGACCCGGCGCTACTCATCTTCTCGGTATCCGGTCAGTCATCCGCGACTCCGGTGATCTCCAGTGTCGCGACTATCGTGGTGCACATGCTCGATGCCGACGACCTGGCGATCGCACAACTCGGTGCACGAAGCGGCGTGGACCGCTTCGCCGATGCTTCTTCCTGGGCACGACTGGCGACGGGAGAGCCGGTCTACGCCGGCGCTCGCGCATGGGTACGTTGCGCGATCGTAAGCCGGATGGAGGCAGGCGGATCAATCGTCATCGCTGCGCGCGCGCTCCAAGCCCACATCGAACGCGACATCGAACCCGGTGACCACGGCAACGCGCTCGTCTATCACAACCGCAGTTGGCACCGGCTCAGCGACGAATCTCGTCTGGAATGATCATGACGAAATATCGCATCGACGGCGCCGAGGTGAACAGCATCTCCGACCTCTACGAGCAGTTCAACCGCGAGCTGATGGCCGATGCAGACTGGATTATGGGGCAGAGCCTGGATGCACTCAACGATGTCCTCTACGGAGTCGACGGCGCCATCCGCGATGGCAATCCGGCCACATTCGTCTGGAATGATCATGCGCATAGCCGTGAGACGCTCGGATTCGATGAGACACAACGCTGGATGCTCGACAAGCTCGCCCGCCCTGGCACCTTCGATGATCGCCGCATCAAGTCAGAGCTTGATGACCTGCGGGGCGGCGTCGGCAAGACGTATTTCGAACTCATCCTCGAAGTCTTCGCCGATCACCCGCTCATCGAGCTTCAGCTGCACTGACCCGCTTCACCGCAGAGCGCCAAGCACCTCATTGAGCACCTCGGTCATCGACGGATGGGTGTAGATCGAGTCACGAAGCTCGGAGGCGGTGATGCCATGACGAATCGCCATCGCGATCAGGTTGATGACTTCCTCAGCATGCACGCCTGATCAGCGAAGTTGCTCTCTCAAAGCTCTGTGACCTGCCCCGCCTCGACTCGCCAGTGCCGATCGGTCTGGACTGTGGCGAGCATCCGCCGGTCATGGGTGACGAGAAGCAGTGTGCCTTCGTATGATTCCAGTGCCTCCTCCAGCTGTTCGATGGCAGGAAGGTCAAGGTGGTTCGTTGGCTCGTCGAGCACCAGAAGGTTGACACCGCGCGCCTGCAGCAGGGCGAGACCCGCGCGAGTGCGCTCTCCCGGCGACAGCTCGTCGACGGGTCGATTCACGTGGTCAGCCTTGAGCGCGAACTTGGCGAGGAGCGTGCGCACCTCACCAGAGGCCATGTCTGGAACGAGCTCCTCGAAGGCGTCCGCGAGGGGCCTGGATCCGGCGAGCAGAGAGCGGGCCTGATCGATCTCGCCGACCTGAACGCTGGCGCCGAGGCTCGCCGTTCCTTCATCGGGTGTCTGTCGGCCGAGCAGAGCGCGCAGCAACGTCGATTTTCCGGCGCCGTTGGGCCCGGTGATTCCGATGCGCTCCCCCGCGTTCACCTGCAGCGACACCGGGCCGAGGGTGAAGTCTCCCTGCCGGAAGACTGCGGAACTCAGCGTTGAGACCACCGAACTGGAACGCGGTGCCGCGCCAATGGTGAACTCGAGCTGCCATTCCTTGCGAGGTTCGTCCACTTCGTCGAGTCGTGCGATTCGACTCTCCATCTGGCGGACCTTCTGCGCCTGCTTCTCGCTGGACTCTGTCGCGGCCTTGCGCCGGTTCTTGTCGTTATCCGGCGCCTTCTTCATCGCATTGCGCACACCCTGGCTCGACCACTCACGCTGAGTTCTGGCGCGCGAGACGAGGTCGGCCTTCTTGCCGGCGAACTCGTCATACTTCTCTCGTGCGTGACGGCGGTTCGTCGCCCGTTCCTCCAAATAGGAGTCGTAGCCACCGCCGAACACCTGGTTCGATCCCTGCGCCAGATCCAGTTCCAGCACTCGTGTCACGCAGCGCGCGAGAAACTCACGGTCGTGGCTGACCAGCACCACGCCGCCACGGAGCCCGCGAACGAAGGTCTCCAGCCGCTCGAGTCCGTCGAGGTCGAGGTCGTTGGTCGGTTCGTCCAGCAGCACGATGTCGAATCGCGAGAGCAGCAGCGCGGCCAGTCCGACCCGCGCCGCCTGTCCACCGGACAGTGAGGTCATCAGAATCTGCTCCGACGCCCCCTCGTCGAGCGCGAAACCCAGGTCTGCGAGCACGGCGGGGATTCGCTCATCCAGATCCGCGGCGCCACTCGCCAGCCAGCGATCGAGTGCTGCTGAGTAGACGTCGGCGGGGTCTACCCCGTCGGCGACGAGTGATGGGTCCCCGAGGCCAGCGGCCGCGGCATCCATCTCGACGGTCGCATCCGCACATCCCGTGCGGCGAGCGATGTATTCGGCGACGGTCTCGCCTGCGACACGCTCATGTTCCTGCGGCAGCCAGCCGATAAATGCGTCGGCCGGTGCCAACGCGATCGTGCCGGCCTGCGGCTGGTCGACGCCGGCGAGTAGTCTGAGCAGCGTCGATTTCCCGGCCCCGTTCGCGCCGACGACTCCGACGACGTCACCGGGTGCGACGGTCAGGTCAAGCGAATCGAAGAGGGTGCGGTGGCCGTACCCGCCGGCCAGGCCTTGGGCCACGAGTGTTGCGGTCATGCTTCAATCCTGCCATCCGCAGATGGTGTCAGTTCTTCGGGAACCGCGCTCGCAGCACGTCGAGGCTCTGCTGGACTCCTCGGCGAACCTCGACCTCCGGGTCCTTGAGCAGCACGCGTATGCGGTCCAGATCATCCGCGGACCCCACCGCTCCCAATGCCCTGGCCGCGGCCACACGCACGCGCGGCACGTCATCACCGAGCAATTCCGCAAGTTCGGATGCTGCGGGGAGCTCGCGCGCTGCAACGACCCGCGCCCCCATTTCGCGCACACGCCACGCTGGGTTATCCAGGGTGCCGATCACAGTGGAGGCCGCCGACTCATCCCAGACGTAAAGCAACGCACGCAGGCCCCACAGCTCCGGCCAGTAGAGAACTGGCGCGCCGTCCAGGATGCCGCGGGCATGTTCGCCGCCGACGAAGAGCAGAAAGTCCCCGCCTTCGTTGTTACCGGCGAGTAGCGACAGCGAACGAGAAACTACGGCCGCTTCCCCATACCGCTCGACAGCCACCGCCAATCGACGCTCGGGCGGGAGATCGACGGGAACCGAGTTGGGTGAAGATTCTGCTGCTGAATTTCGGGGCACACCTCAACCATAGTTCTCGGTGCTGATGGTGCCGTGTGTGCGTGATCGCGTTGACGGCCGCTCACCGTCAGATTCCGCCGGCTCACCCACACGGTCTAGCCGAGGCTCAGTCCCAGTCGAGGTATTCCTCGATGATGACCGCGGTCTCGATAGGGTGCGTCGCCGGGAACAGGTGATCTGCACCGTTGATCGTCTTGATGCTCGCACGCTCTGGCGCGGTCGCCTGCAGCTTCTCCGCGACGGCGGGCAGGTTGATCTCGTCCTTCGTCGCCTGGACGATGAGCACCGGAATCCCTGCGGCGAGCGCAATCTCTTCGTCTTCGACCCCGAGCAGCAGCAGTCCGTTCACGTGGTCAGTGTGCTCTGTGGCGAACACTCGCGCCGCGGTGCCACCGACTTCATGTCCGCCAATCCAGGCGTCGTCGAGCCCGAGGTGATCGATGACAGCGATGACGTCTTCCACCCGCTCGCGGATGGCCGCCGCGCGGTCGGAGGCAACATCGGCACGCGATCCAATCTGGATGACATGGAAGCCCGCCTCTTCTGCGAGGTAGTGCGACACGACTCCCAGAGCATCCTCGTTGCGACCCGATCCGGTAATCAGAACCAATGAGACGGGGCCGTCGCCCTCGACGATGTAAGGCACGGCGCGGCCTTCCGATTCGAAGATACTCTTCTGCGTCACTGTCGCCAGTCCTCCTGTGTCGTCGACGTGTTCCCCTTTCGCTCGATGAGCGAAAGGGAACGCCACAACGTTACCGCGCCGGATGCTGCGACACCGAAAATACCGCGGCCTATACTCGGGTCATGAGGAACGAGATATCGTTCACAACCTCCGCAGACGGCACGAGAATTGCGTGGTCCCGTCACGGCGAAGGCCCACCGCTTGTGCGAGCGGGCACGTGGCTCACGCACCTCGAATATGACTGGTCCAGCCCGGTATGGAGTCACTGGCTGGAGACTCTTGGCCAGCGCTTCAGCTACATCCGCTACGACGCTCGCGGTAACGGGCTGTCCGACCGCAATCCGGTCGATTACAGTCTGGCTGCGATGCTGGCGGACCTTGAGGCCGTCGTGGACGCGGCGCGGCTTGCCAACTTCTCCCTGTTCGGCATGTCACAGGGCGGCGCTGTGGCCGTGGAGTACGCGCGGCGCCACCCGGAACGGGTCACTCATCTCATCCTGTTGGGGGCATACGGTCGAGGCATATTGGCGAGAAACCCCGGCGCGGAGGTGCGTGAGGAGATGAAACTCGAGCGGCAGATGATCAAGGTGGGTTGGGGACGCGCTGACCCGATTTATCGCCGCGTCTTCACTTCTTCATTCATTCCCGGCGCGAGCGAGACGCAGATGCGATGGTTCGACGACCTTCAACGTCGGTCGATGACACCGGAGGCTGCCCTGGCCAGCAGTATCGCCAGAGCACATGTTGACGTGACGGCATCCGCCTCCGCCGTTACCGCCCCCACGCTCGTGTTGCACGCCGACGGGGATCGAGTTGTCCCCTTCGAGGAAGGACGGCGGATGGCGGGCCTCATCCCGGGCGCCAGGCTCGTCTGCTTGCAGGGAAAGAACCACATTCTGCTGTCCGATGAGCCAGCCTGGGGTGAGTTCGTCGACGAGGTGACGGCCTTCGCCGGCGCAGCGTCGGCGAAACCTCCGAGCGCGGGCTTGACGAGCCGTGAACTCGAGGTAGTGCGCCTTGTTGCCCAGGGATTGAGCAACGACGAGTGCAGCAACCAACTGTCGATGAGCACGCGAACCGTCGAACGCCACCTCTCCAACGTCTATGCGAAGCTCTCGCTCACTGGCAAGTCAGCGAGAGCCGCAGTGGCGGCACGACTGACCGAACTGGAACGCGGCGCGCTGGACGAGTGAGTCTTCTTAGTGTCAGGCCGCGCCGCGAATAGCCGTAGCCCGGCTGCGCTGGGTGGTGCCCGACATCCGCGCCCAAAATACGCGACAAACGTGGCGGGTATCACCGATGCGCGGGCCGAGGCATCGACCTAGCGTGAAATCAGTTGCACAAACCGCAGATCGACACACTAGGAGGACGACATGCCATTCATCAACGTAAAGATCATCGAGGGCGTATTCACGTCAGAGCAGAAGCACGAGATCATCAAGAACCTCACCGACACCATGGTGCAGATCGAGGGCGAGAACATGCGCTCCGTCACCTCGTGCGTAATCGAGGAGGTGCGCAGCGGTGACTGGGGAATCGCTGGGCAGCCTCTGACCACCGAGGATGTGATGACCCTCGCCCGCGGTGCGGTCGTCGGTTGACCACCGGTTGGTCGAGAGGAGCGCCGTCCGCCTGCGAACGGCGCTCTTTTGCGTGCACAGCACCAGTCACGAAGCCGCTCCGGCGGTGAACTGCCGGAGAGCCACGTACAGTCAAAGCAGGAGCTGATTTTGGTTCCCCAATGATGGGAGTCCGGATGTCCGGCGCCACTCAACCTTCCCTTAATACCCCCACCGCCTCGTCGAGCAACGACCTGCTCACCCTCGGATTGCTCGCAGGATCGTCGATGGAGAACGAACGGCGACTGCCGATACATCCCCACCACTTGGACCGGATCGACCCGGATGTGCGCACGCGGATGATTGTCGAGCGTGGCTATGGCTCCGACTTCCAACTGGAACCCGGTTACGTAGAGGCGCGCGTGGGCAGGGTCGCGGAACGATCCGAGGTGCTCGAATCCGCTGACGTCCTCCTTTTACCCAAGCCCCAAGCTGCGGACCTGGCAGCGATCCCGGAGGGCCGCGTTCTGTGGGGCTGGCCGCACTGCGTGCAGGATGCTGAGATGGCGCAGGCTGCGATCGACAGCCGGCTCACGCTGATCGCCTTCGAGGCAATGAACCACTGGACGCCCGGTGGGGAGCTCAGTTTGCACGTGTTCCACAAGAACAATGAGCTGGCCGGCTACAGCTCCGTGCAGCACGCATTGAGCCTGATCGGCTCGACTGGTGATTACGGGCCTCGACTCAGCGCGGTTGTCATCGGCTTCGGCGCCACGGCGCGAGGTGCCGTGACCGCGCTGAACGCACAGGGGATCCACGACATCCAGGTCCTCACACAGCGCGGTGTCGCCGCGGTCGGCTCCCCGATTCACAACGCACACATCGCCCAGCTCAACACCGACGGGGGCGCCACCCATCTCAGCGAGGTCCTCACCGAGGACGGCGACGTCCTGCTCCCGGATTTCCTCGCATCGCACGACATCGTCGTCAACTGCACTTTCCAGGACGTCGCTGCGCCGTTGACCTACCTGAGGACAGTGGACCTGGAGCATTTCGCGGCCGGAAGCCTGATCATCGATGTTTCGTGCGACCTGGGCATGGGCTTCGAATGGGCACGGCCCACCACATTCGACGAGCCGATGTTCACAGTCGGTCAAGGTGTGAACTACTACGCCGTCGACCACAGCCCGTCGTACCTGTGGAACTCATCCACATGGGAGATCAGCGAGGCGGTCCTGCCGTTCCTGCGAACGGTCATGGAAGGTCCGGCCGCATGGGCGAAGGATGTGACCCTCGCCCGCGCGATCGAGATTCAGAACGGCGTGATCAAAAATCCGAGCATCCTGAGTTTTCAGAATCGTGAATCGGCGTATCCGCACAGGCTGAATCGCTGAGAGCCTGAATCGACGCCACGAACAAATCGTGTCATGCCGGGGCCGATGTGAGCCAGACACTCTTCACTCGTGGACCTGGAACACGACTGCACGATCCGCGAACTAAGGCGCCTTCCACGCGCCCTGCGCGACGAGAAGTGAAGACCAAGGCACCACGGATGGACGCGTTGGTCATGCCTCCCGACGTCAATAGCATCCGCACATTCGACTCCGATCGTGTGCATCCATCTTGCGGTACGGACGGCCGTACGGGTAGCCGCTCCTCGGAGTGGACGACCCCTTCAATCCCGCAAGAAGGCGCACCCTGAGCCGAGTTTCAGTCGCCCCACGGGTCGAGCAGGTCGACCCCGGTGTGCGCGAAATCCTTCAGATTTCGGGTCGCGCACGTCGCTTCGTGCGCCAGACAGATCGCGGCGATTTGGGCGTCGGCCGTACTGATCGGACGCCCTACTGCCTCCCGCGCAAGAAGGACATCCGCGTAGTGGGCTGCTGCTGTGGCGTCAAAGGCCAGAATCGAGCGGCCACCACGAAAAGGCTCGATTGCAACTTCGATGCGGGTGGACAGCTCGGCCTTACGCCGGCCTTCCGGAAGTCTGCTCACTCCAGCCAGCAGCTCCGCGAGCGTCACCGCAGTGATCGCGACGTCACCCGTGAGGGCTCCAAGCCATGCGACCACGCGATGATTCGGGGTTGACCGGAATATCTCCGAGATGACATTCGTATCGAGAATGATCACTCGAACTCCACCACGCGCGCGATGTCGATGCGCTCCGGAACCACGAGCTCGTCTACACCACCTACCTGCTGTGCGGCCTGCATGAGGGCCATCCCGATGTTCGGTCTGCGTGCGGCGCTGGTCAGAATGTCACGAGCTTCGGCCTCCATAGAACGGCCATGCTGTTTCGCCTGCGCGGCGAGCTGCTCCTTGACCCATTCATCGAGTCCGCGGACGATGATCGACGCCATGGGCGATCACCTCCCTGTGTGATATCAATCACGATATCACGAGTCCGCTCTCTCACACGGGCTACCGCCATGTCGGCTGTATACGATGAGATCACGATGCTTTCTCTTGCGCAGGAACGGGCCGGAGCTCCGCTTACGTTGGTCGATCTAGCGATCCCCCAACCGGGTCCTGGTCAAGTGCGGATCAAGGTTGAGGCGATCGGCCTGAATCCTGTAGATGCAGACCTTGTAGCGTCGGGAAACTCGGAGTGGTCCTGGCCGCACGTGCCGATCTTGGATGCCGCAGGCGTCGTCGACGCGATTGGTGATGACGTCACAGAATGGCGCGCTGGTGATCGAGTTGCGGCTCACGGCGACCTCCGCGCCACCGGCGCGGCGGCTCAGTTCGCCATCTTTGGCGGGGAAGTTCTGGCGCGAATCCCGGACGGCGTCTCTTTTATTGAGGCAGCGGCCGCTCCCTGCGCCGGCATGACTGCCTATCAGGCCGTACATCGCAGGCTCGATGTCCGTTCGGGGCAGAGCATCCTCATTACTGGAGCCACCGGTGGAGTTGGCGGATTCGCCGTGCAGCTTGCCAGCCAGGCCGGTGCGCACGTTATTGCACTTGCCTCGCATGGACATGAGGACGTCATGCGCCTCGGAGCCTCCGAGGTCATCGATTACCGCGCCGCCGACGCAACTGAACAGGTTCTTGCTGCCAATGATGGCCGTGGTCTCGACGCAATCGTGGACGCCGTCAGCTCAGCGAGCGCTACGCGCCACCTCGCCATGCTGAGGTATGCAGGCGGCATCGCCTGCATCGCGGGTTTGCCGGATTTGCACGCGATTGCGTCCTTCGGCATCTCGCCATCGGTTCACGAAATTGCCCTTGGTGCCGCTTACAGCCACGGCGAAGACCGCCATCGCCGCGACCTCAGCGTCATGCTCACTGACCTGCTTGGCCGAGTGGCCGACGGTCGTCTTGTGGTGCCAATAGCACAGGTCATCGGGCTCGATGGAATTGATGCAGCGCTTACCGGAATGCGTGAGCGCCATACGCGCGGCAAGATCGTGGCTGTCGTTAAGCGCTGAACAACAGGTCCTTCGCGAATATCTCGGCGCACCCCTAGACCGCACGCGTCGGAGTCAATGGTCATGCAGCGTCCGGCGCTCGATCCGCACCACGTAGTTCGGCTGCTCAGCCGCGAGACTTTCAAGAACACCCCCTGTTCACGCTGAACCACATCGCCAGACAACACTGAACGGTCCCGCCTGACCATGGATCTAGATCCGGGGCGCGAACGTCACGCGCTCTCAAGCTTGATCAAGTGCTTCATCGCGTTACTCCCGCAGGACCGCGCTAAGGTGCCATCTGTGCACCCTGCGCGACGAGAAGTGAAGACCATCGCTGCATAAGCGTGAAGCTTGCCGCTCCTCCTCTAGCGATCGCGCGAATTGTGGAGCCGTTCGCCGCAAAGTTCAGCCGGTTCTGCCCCACGCTCGTGTCGACTTTGGCATACAGTGCTGGCTCGCTCGAGTTGACCGGCCAGGCCTGCGGCGTCCCTGACATAGCGACGAGCGTTGCCAATTGTTCGCAGCTGAGACCACGTGAGGCGACGCCTGCAGACCCTACAAGCGCGTAGTGGCGACCCTGCACAGTGAGTTTGAGGGTCTTGAAGATCGTGAGTTTGACCTGCACTTCAGAGATAGGAACGTCAAAGAGCACCTCAGAATGAGTCTCCAAGCGTAGATAGCCGCTGCGGCAGAAGAGGATAGCTGGGGGGCATCCTGGGCCGAACCAGCTTTTGCGCCAGTAGAGCGCTCCGAAAAATGCCAATGCCTTCGTCGACGCCGCATCGATTTGCGGCTCGGGCTCGTTCATACCTGTTGCTGGCGGAAGATTACCCATACTAACGAGACTACGGCTGTCCCCTCCTCCACGACCGCAGAAGCGCAATTGCGGAGATGCATTGCCTCGTGGTTCGCGAAAGCTGCACGCACGCAAGAGATCACGCGTAGCAACGACTCAGGGATCGCTAGACGTTAAACCGGAACTCAACCACGTCGCCACGGTTAACAACCTCTACAGCCGACATTCCAGCCCGCTGGCAAGACCGCGAAACGACGGGCGTGCGGGTCACCTCGAGCGCTACTTTCATTTTCTGCAACTAGTTGCTAGCTTGGCACCATGAAGGACACAGAACCGAGCGAGCGCCAGAACGTCACCGCAGTCGAAGCACAGCGACTGCTTGACTCGATGCCGCCTCGACCGCAGCGAGTCTTTACTGCCGGTGATCATCTGAGCGCGATTGCCACGATCGTGCTCTCTTTCACGTCCGGACTTCTCGCGCTGAGCGGATTTCCCTGGTGGGCCATCCCACTCACCTTGGGTGCAATCGTCCTGTCAAACGTCTGGATCTCCAAGCGACTGAGGCAGCCGAACGAGCCCCGACTCAAGGGGACCATCATCTCCGCAGCTTTTGCCGTTTGGCTCCTGATCCCCACCTGGCGGGGCCTTGTGCATGGCGAGACGATTCCGTTCCCTGAAGCGTTCATCTTCGCGGGCTTGGCACCTGCGGCATGGCTGGTGTTCTATGTCGTGCTTCTGATCCGCCGCTGAGATGTCATATGCAGAGATCGATGCGCACTTGGTCGCGCCCAAGCGATTCGTCACACTGTCGCATCTGAGTCAGGTAGAGCAAGCGGATTACTCCGCACTGCAAGAGACGACTGGCCTATCGAAGCCCGATCTATCGAAGATCCTTCGCGACTTGGAGGAGCGAGGCCTGGTGGAAGTCTCTAAGGAACGCAAGAACCGTTACGGAACGACACTGATCCGATTGACACCAGAGGGCAGAGGAACGTTCCGTGAGCTGGTGACCACACTCAATCGCATTGCCGGAGGCTGAGCATTGCGGGCTCCCCACGCCCTTGAGGAGCGAAGCACACTGAATGCTCGCGCAACGAGTGACCCATGCAAAACGCAAGCGCCGTACCCCGCATTGGGATCCGGCGCTCGCGCAGACGTTAAAGCGGAACTCGACTAGACGTTGAACCTGAACTCGACCGAGTTCCGGTACAGAGCAACCTCAGCCGCGAGCTGCGCACGCAAGTCATCATGAGATTCGTTCATCGCATGACCTGGATCCGACCAATGATCCGCCGGATAGAGCCAGACTGGTTTTGTGACAAGCGCGCCCGGCTCCCAGTCGTAGCGGGGCCAGATATGCGCATGGAGAAATGCGTCCGTGTTCCCAAGAATCTCCACGTTGACCCGGCGGAAGGCCTCGTCCCGACGGCTGCACACGCGTTCGACCGCTGTCGCAAGAAGATCGACGTCTGCCAGGTATCGGATTCGATCTGGCCTCGGCAGGTCGCTGAGACGGTCCACGCCCGGGATTTTCGTGAGCGCCAGCGAGTAGCCCGGAAGCCATTGCACATCGCCGAATACCGCGAATGAGGCGCTCAGCTCCGCGAGAACGGTCGGGTTTGTGCCAGCAAGGGCCGCACCGACACGATCCTTGCGCCAGTCACTCATGCGACCTTCAGCGGCGTGATCGCGTCGACCTTGTCCCGCAGTGCACGACGCTCGAGACGCAGCTCGTAGTTCGACTGCAGGTTCATCCAGAGCTCTTCGGACGTACCGAAGTATCGTGCGAGACGGATCGCCGTGTCCGCCGTGATCCCCCGCTTGCCGTGCACGATCTCGTTGATCCGGCGCGGCGGCACACCGATCGACACGGCCAGCTTGTCCTGCGTGATTCCGAAGCCCTCGATGAAGTCCTCCATCAGGATCTCCCCCGGATGGATCGGCTCGATCAGGTCGGTCTCAGTGATAGTCGATGAGTTCAACATTCTCCGCTCCTCCTTCTCTCCAGACGAAGCAGATACGCCATTGGGCACTCACTCGGATGCTGTGCTGGCCTCGACGATCTCCAACCAACCGCTCCAAGCGATTGCCCGGAGGAATCCGAAGATCTTCGACGTCCTTGGCCGCATGGACCAGTTCGAGCTTCCTCAAGGTCGCCCGCTGCACCGTGCGGTCAACGCGCTTGACGTACTGCTCATGCCAGATGCCCTCGGTGTCCTTGCTACCGAACGATCTGATCACGAGACCAGTGTATAACGGAGGCCGTCAATAACGCTAGACGTTAAATCGGAATTCAACCACGTCGCCGCGGATACCAACGTTTGCAGCGCGGTCAGTCGAGGACCGCGGCGACCGCCTCAATCTCTACAAGTTGGTCGTCGTACCCAAGGACCGTCACACCCATGAGCGTGCTCGGAACGTCGTGCGCACCGAACGCATCGCGCACTACCTCCCATGCAGCGACAAGATCAGCCTGCACTGACGATGCCACGAGCACGCGAGTGCTGATCACATCGGTAAGCGTCGCACCAGCGGCAGCCAATGCGTCCTTCATGGTTCTCACACAAGCAGCCGCCTGGCCCGCGTAATCGCCGACTGCGATGGTTCCCCCAGCCTCATCCAAAGGATACGACCCTGCCAGGAATACCAACCGAGCACCCTTCGGGGCGGTTGCTGCATACGCGTACTCAGCAACATCGGAGAGCTTCTCGGACCGGATCAACTGCACAGAGCTCGCCATACCAGCCACTCTAACGTCGGCACGGTCCCCGATTACATGCCGCCTGACGACCTCAACGACGCCCAGAGGTTCAGTTCGAAAACCGGAACTCCACCACGTCGCCGCAGATACCAATCTGTCAAGGCAAGAGCGACCGCGCCATCACCGCCTGTTGCACGGGCTTCAGCAATCGCTTGAACTCGTATCCAACAAAGGAGCGATGTTCAATCGCATCCGCGCTAACCTCACGCCCCCGTACAAAAGGCGGACACGGGGCAAACCGAACACCGCGCGGTGCAAGATCTAGCAGTTCGCTCGTCACTAGATACGGGTCGAGGAGTTCGGCATGAGGCCCTGGGGCATCGGTGAGCACAAGGTCAGCGGTCGCGATTGCGTGGCGCAAATCTTCCTCCCACGGCATTCCAACGACACGCAACTCAGACGGACAGCTCTGGCGAATATCTAAGCCAAACGTCTGAGCTGCTTCCCACCATGCCCGCGCGATGTTTCCGTCCGCGCCGACGAACACGTAACGCAGCTGCGTAACATCGACATCGCGCGAAAGTGCATAAAGATCCGACAGCACTTCACAGGGATGATTCACGCTGGTCATTGCGTTGATGACGGGCAAAAACCCTGGCGCAGCCAACTGCTCCAACACTTCTATTTCCGGGTGCCGAACAACGATGAGATCGGCCCACTGAGCAAGATATCCGGCAACGTCAGCCAGATCTTCATCTTTATCTAATGTCTCCGGTGGCAAAGTAACCGGCTGGAGTCCGATCTCGGCCGCACCCCGCTCGAACGAAAAACGAGTGCGCAAGCTCGATGGCGGGAAGAACATGGCAACTGCGCCGTCGAAGCTCGGCCCAGTACCAGCGTCGTACCGATCCACGAGCTCAAAGAAAGCGCTGAGCTCCACAGTGTCCCACCCCTGCAGAGTAAGCAGGTGCTGCCCCGCTGCGTTCGTCGTACTCATGCGACCTTCAACGGTGTGATCGCCACACCTTTGTTCCGTAGCACCCGGCGCTCAATCCGCAACTCGTAGTTGGACTGCACGTTCATCCAGAACTCTTCTGATGTCCCGAAGTACCGTGCAAGGCGGATGGCGGTGTCGGCAGTGATGCCGCGTTTGCCATGCACGATCTCGTTGATTCGACGCGGGGGCACGCCGATCGACACGGCGAGCTTGTTCTGCGTGATCCCGAACCCCTCGATGAAATCCTCCATGAGGATCTCCCCCGGGTGGATCGGCTCGATCAGGTCGGTCTCAGTGATAATCGACGAGTTCGACATCTTCCGCTCCTCCTTCTCTCCAGACGAAGCAGATACGCCACTGGGCACTCACTCGGATGCTGTGCTGACCTCGACGGTCACCCACCAATCGTTCCAAACGGTTCCCCGGAGGGATCCGAAGATCTTCGACATCCTTAGCCGCGTGAACTAGCTCGAGCTTCCTCAGGGTTGCTCGTTGCACGGTCCGGTCGACACCTTTGACGTACTGCTCATGCCAGATGCGCTCGGTAGCTTTGCTGCCGAACGATCTGATCACACGACAAGTGTATAACGCGAAGCGTCAATAACGCTATACGTTAAACCTGAACTCCACCACATTACGGTACGGAATAACCCGTGGGAGCACGATCTCATTTCTTGCTTCCTGAGGTTGTGTTGCTCCGCCACGTGCAGGAGCGCACGCGGAAAGCAAACGGGCACCGAGCATCGGTCTACTTCGGGCGATCCTCCGAGAACAGTCCTTCCGGCAGCACGTCGGCGTGATGTTCACGTGGATATCGCTTGACGTCGAGGAGCGAAGCATCGTGCTGTAAGCCACGCTTGTAATAGAGCAGATGCGCCGTCTCACTCCGCGCCTCGGCGGCAACGGACGCGGACCGGCTTCGGGATAGAGAAGCTGGGATAGTACGACATGACTCAGACGCTGCGCGAGCGAGGTGCTCGTACCGGACGTCGCGCTGCGAATATAGAGAGGCAGGGCAGCCACCCGATTGCGACGTCCGCCGTAGAAGCAAGGACGCACAGCCCAGTTTGATAGATCGAGCGGGACTCGATTCCTTTATGCTGCGATGCATCCATCGACGCTGACACGTCGCAATGATCGAGTCCGACTGCGGGCCACGCTCCTCGAGGCGCTCAATCACTGCGATGCCCTGCTCGCGACAGCGCTCCTATGAGCGAGCCGGCCCGCACATCAGTTCGATGCCCACACTCCGCACGCGTTCTCCGTAGATCGTCTAAGGCCTACGGCAGACTAGGGGGAGCAGATATCTGTTGCGCAATCAGCGGTGACCGATCCGGGGTGGCATATTGGAGATCCTGTAGTCGTCACGCCCTGGAGGTCCACCGTGCAGCAGGTCAAGGCACTTTGGGTGTCCCCCATGAAACTCTGGAATGCGTTTCAGAACAGCTCGAAGGATTGGAAGAACAAGCTCAAGACAGCGGGCATCGTTCGCTTTACGCTCGCGCTGGCGATCTTCGTTGGACCGCTGTTTCTGGTCACCTGGGCTGAGTTTGTCGTTACAGTCACGTTCGGTCAAGCTGCGAGTGCGTTATTCGACGTGAGTTGGTTGACGACCGTCACGAGCACCATCGGAAACATCGCGACGGTCTTCGCCGTTCTAATTCTTCTGGGTTTCGTGGTCATAGCGTTCCAAGCCTGGGTGCCTGGCGGCATACTGCTCACCGTCGGGCTCGTCCTCAGCAACGTGTTCTGGGAAGACCCCAAGCGCATCTTCGTCAAGAGCCTCCACGTTCTGCTTCCGAGCCCACTAATCTCGGACTACCTTGACTTTGTCGATGACGCCTTCGGCTACCTCTCTGCCGCTGTCACTGGCCTCACGCTAATACTGACTGTCCCTGGACTCTTCGTGACCTTGAAGGCGACGAGAATCCGATTGAGGAAGGGCGAAGCTGCCTATCTTAACGGTCGTTTCGGCAAGTGGCTTCGCAAGGACAGCTACAATATCGGTGCAATACTGCTACGCAACATCGGTACCATACTGCTACGCGTCATCACCTTTGGCGCGCTCAGCAACAGATCAGATAGCGCGCTAGGAGAACTCCAATGGCAACAGGCCGGTCCCCACACCGAGGCTCAGAAGCCGCGTCAGTCAGCAGCAAAGAAGAAGATTGCACGAAAGCAAAGTAAACAGGCGCGGAGGAACAATCGCAAGCGCTGAGCTGCTCCACACGCAAGGAGCCGTCCTCTGGGCACCGCCGAGGGCGGCGGATGGTCTGCGGCCTCGCCACGAATCTGGGAATAGGTGGCGCGGGCTATGCCAGAGACGTTCGGTCAGCTTTCACAATAACCAGTGCCGCCATCAAGGCCATATCTGAACTCGCCCAGGCAATACCCGCTTGCGCTCCCGGCGGAGTTCAGTTCGTCTCTGAGAGGCGCGTACGTCCAATGGTCAGCTAGGCACACCCGAATAACGCGGTGCACGTGATAAGCGCCGGTTCTACGATCGTCTTCTGCTCATAATAGAGCTCGGGAACCGCCAAGGCCGCGTTCTTGCCAATTTGCGTTTGACCAGCTGTTCTCAGTTATTAAAGCGGAACTCCACCACGTCGCCGCACGTACCAACCTCTCGGCGACTGACCACTATCGAGCAGAAGCAAGGTGCGGCGAGCTCAACGTTCATGGGTGTTCATGCAGCCAAGCAAGCACCTGCTGAGCGTGAGCATTTGGCGGAAAGATCGGGTAAAACGCATGCTCAATCTGCCCGTCGCTGACGATCAGCGTCAGTCGCGAATAAAGCCGACCTTGGCCAGGGGCGTCGAAAGTGGGCAGGTCCAGGACATCCGCGACTTGGAATCGCTCGTCAGAGAGCATCGCGAACGGCAACCGAAGCCGTTCCGTGACCTCGGCCTGATAACCGACGTTCTGACTCGACAATCCGTAGACCGCACTCACTCCAGCCGATCGAAGGTCGTCGAAGTGATCACGAAAGTCACAGGCCTCGCTGGTACATCCCCGAGCGCCGGGAATCGACTCCCACCCGTCTGGCAGGTCGGCACCCGGCCGCCCGGTGAGTGGGTACAGATAGATCACCGTGCGCCCCGCACCGAGCTCGCCCAGGTTCACGCGATCACCGTCGCTGGCCTGAAGCGTCAGAGCAGGCATCGAAACGCCGGGAAGGTGATCCGCAGCTCCATCATCAACCGGAATGGGCAGTCCCTCGGGCAGTGTATTCAAATCG
The DNA here is from genome assembly GCF_051842835.1 of Microbacterium sp. A93. Lineage (NCBI taxonomy): Bacteria > Bacillati > Actinomycetota > Actinomycetes > Micrococcales > Microbacteriaceae > Microbacterium > Microbacterium sp. A93. The sequence goes on along the minus strand of NZ_JBPXMT010000019.1, from coordinate 21,700 downwards.
GCCATGGTCGACTCCTTCGTGAACGTGCGGGACGCACTCTGGTCGAGGCGCTGCACAAGCTCATATCGTTTTGCTCGGAGGGATTCGATGGCACGATCAATCTCAGAGATAGCGTCCCGGTATGCGACCAGTGAGGATGCGCAGTCATCTCCATGCTCATGGCCGAGCGAAAGACAATTCAGGAATGAAATCGCCTGACGCGCCGTGATCCCCGCGACGGCCAGTTCGCGAATCTCAATCACCGCGCGCATGTCCTCTTCGCGGTAATCCCGATAACCGTTGGATAGCCTGTCCGGCCGGATCAACCCGAGGCTCTCGTAATAGCGCACAGCCTTCACCGTCACGCCCGAGCGCTTCGCGAGCTCACCGATCCGCATCTCATCCCCTCCGCTGTCGACGCTAGACCTTGCCCTGTAGGGCAAGGTCAAAGTCTAGGCGGGTCGACTGGTTACGTTGCTCGCGCACGAGCCAGAGAGACGCTGCTGACAGCCAGCTCCATATCCACCTGGTCGCACACCAAAGGGTTAGTTCGAAAAGCGGAACTCCACCACGTCGCCATCCTGCATGACGTACTCCTTGCCCTCAAGGCGCGCCTTGCCCTTGGAACGAGCCTCGGCGACGGAACCTGTCGCAACGAGGTCCTCGAAGGAAATGACTTCGGCCTTGATGAAGCCCTTTTCGAAATCAGTGTGGATCACGCCGGCAGCCTGCGGGGCCTTAGCTCCCTTGGGGATCGTCCATGCGCGAGCTTCCTTCGGGCCTGCGGTCAGGTACGTCTGCAGCCCCAGCGTGTCAAAGCCAATACGGGCGAGCTGGTCGAGGCCAGACTCGTCCTGGCCGGTCGATGCCAGCAGCTCCGCAGCATCCTCCGGCTCGAGATCGATGAGCTCCGACTCGATCTTCGCGTCGAGGAAGATCGCCTTCGCCGGCGCGACGAGAGCGGCGAGCTCTTCCTTGCGCGCAGCATCCGTCAGCACTGCCTCGTCCACATTGAAGACGAAGATGACGGGCTTGGCCGTCATCAGGCCAAGTTCCTTGATTGGATCGAGATCGATGCCGCTGACCGACAGGAGGATGCCGCGATCGAGGGCATCCTTCACCTCAAGGGCGGTCTCGAGAACGATGGGCTCAGCTTTCTTGCCGCGCACCTCTTTCTCGAGGCGGACGATCGCCTTCTCCACCGTCTGGAGATCAGCGAGCATCAGCTCGGCATTGATCGTCTCCAGGTCGTCCTTGGGGTTGATCGCGCCATCAACGTGCACGACGTCGCTATCGGCGAAGCCACGCACGACCTGAGCAATAGCATCGGCCTCTCGGATGGTCGCGAGGAACTTGTTGCCGAGCCCCTCCCCTTCGCTCGCGCCGCGCACGATCCCGGCGATATCGACGAACGACACCGCAGCAGGAAGAAGCCGCTCGCTACCGAAGATCTCGGCAAGCTTCGCAAGCCGCGAATCTGGCAGGTTGACCACACCAATATTCGGCTCGATCGTCGCGAACGGATAGTTCGCCGCGAGCACGTCATTCTTGGTGAGTGCGTTGAAAAGAGTCGACTTGCCGACGTTGGGCAAGCCCACGATTCCGATAGTTAGAGCCACGGGGCAATAGTCTACCGGGCGCCAGCATCCCCACCTGAGAACAGGACGACCGCCCGAGATCAGGACGTTTCGTGCTAAATCTCCTGACCTGCGGACAACCTCCTGATTTGGGGAGGGCAGACAACCAGGCTCAGCCCCGCACCGCGCGAAACACCCGCGTCACGTACGGCAGATCGATGCTCTGCTCCCATGTCAGCCCCAGCTCGTCGAAGAGCGCATCCATGTAGTCATGAATACGACGACGCTCGGGAACGGATGCCGTGATGAGGTGGCTGCGCGAATCTGCCATGCGGTGCAGCTGACCCCGCGTCATCGGCCGTACCCACAGCCATTCGTTTGCCTCCAGCCCGCCGAACGGTGCGGCGACAGTCGGGCCGGTCGTATCCAAGAGAACCTCCGCCACGCTCGCGTGCATGATCGCGGTCAGGCGACGCACCCAGCCGGTCCGGGAATCGCGAGTGTTCCAGATGAGCCCGAGCGTTCCGCCTGGCCGCACAACACGACCGATCTCCGCGGATGCCCCAACCGGATCCACCCAGTGCCAGGCCTGCCCGAGCACAACGACGTCGAGGCTCGCATTCGACAGCGGTAGCTCTTCGGCCGTCCCGGCGAATGTCGGCACACCGGGCACCGCCTCGCGCAGCTTCGCGAGCATCACCGGGTCGGGGTCGATCGCGACGACCTGAGCATCCGGGGCCTGCGCCAGCACCCGCGTCAGCTTTCCGGTGCCCGCGCCGACGTCAGCGATTCGGCCAGATCCCGGCGGGAGTCGATCCAGCATCCAGGCAACCGCCTCGAACGGATAATCGGGACGCGCAGCCTCATAATCGTCTGCCGCCGCACCGAAAGAAGTCGCCTTCGCGTCACTCATATCGCCAGCCTACGGCGAGTCTCCGACGTCTCCCGCGGGCCTGGAGAGAAGGTGGACAGGTGCCCTTGGATTTCACCGCAATCGACTTCGAGACGGCGAATTCCAGCCCCGCCTCAGCGTGCTCAGTCGGACTCGTCCGCGTCCGCGACAGCAAAGTTGTCGCCACCGACAGCTGGCTGATCAGGCCACCAGCAGGGCACGATGACTTCCAGGAATGGAATATCAAGATCCACGGCATCTACCCGCAGGATGTTGCCACCGCAGCCACGTGGCCCGAGCAGTTCGATTTCCTCTGCGATTTCGCCGGAGATGACGTCCTCGTCGCGCACAACGCCGGATTCGACCTGAAGGTACTGCGCACCGCATCCGAGGTCACCGACCTTGACTGCCCTCCGTACCGCTCGTTGTGCAGTCTGCAGGTGGCCCGCAAGACATACGACCTCGAGTCGTATCGTCTGCCGAAGGCCGCCGCCGCGGCCGGATTTGCCGAGTTCTCGCACCACGATGCGTTGGCGGATGCTCGCGCCTGCGCCCAGATCGTCATCGACGCCGCCCATCGGGCCGGTGCTGACGATGTCGAAGCCCTGGCAAAAACGCTCGGCCTGCGCGTGACAGACCCGCCCGTGGTCGTGGAACGTGAGCGCGCCGCCTGAGCGCATCCGTGCTCCGATCGCGCGACAATGGGAGCATGACGAATACATCCGGCGACTCCCCGGTCAGCCTCGAGGTCATTGAGGGCACCTTCGACCTCGCCCGGCAGGGCCGTACCGGCCCGCTCGGCGAGATGATCGATGCCGGCGTGCCGATCGATGTACGCAACCCGCGCGGTGACACGTTCTTGACCGTGGCCACGTATGCCGAACAGGAGCATACGGTCGCTGATCTGGTGCGCCGCGGTGCCGATCTGGATGCGTCGAACGCCAACGGTCAGACCGCTGTCTCGTGTGCGGTGTTCCGCAAGAACGAGACGCTGCTGCGCATGCTTTTGGATGCTGGTGCCGATCCGAACGCCGGCGGCTTATCCGCTGCGGCGATCGCCGACCAGTTCGCACTGACCGGAATGCGCACGATTCTCGACGAGTACTCCAGCCACTGAGCTTCGCGCATCCCCGCAATGTCTGAGGCCTTCGGCATCATGAAGGTATGGATGCTCCACTGATCGTTCTTCTCGCCATCGCAGCCCTCGCTCTGGGCGTTGCGGTGGGATGGTTCGCGCGCGCTGCGCGCGGCGCTGCCGAGCTCTCGCGCAGCAGCACTGACCTTGCCCGCGCAGAGGCAGAGCTGAAGGCAGCGCGCGATGACCGCGATCGACAGTACGACCTGTATCGGGATGCTGTTGAGCACGCCCGCACCGAGCAGCGGGCCGAAGCTCAACGAGTGCAGCAACAGAACGCGGTACTCACGGCGCTCGCTCCGGTGCGCGAGTCTCTGCAGCAGATGCAGAACAAGGTGGCGACGCTCGAACAGGAGCGACATGAGCAGTTCGGCTCTCTCGCCGAGCAGTTGCGCCGCGCACAGGAGTCTGACGAAGCGTTGCGCGCCACCACCGAATCTCTTGCGGGTGCGTTGCGCTCGACTTCAGCGCGCGGCGTGTGGGGCGAGACGCAGTTGCGGCGGGTCGTCGAAGCGGCCGGCCTCATGCGACACGTCGACTTCGACCTGCAGTCCACGATCTCCTCCGATCGAGGCCAGGGGCGCCCCGATATGGTGATCCGCCTGGCTGGCGGCACCTCGATCGCGGTCGATGCGAAGGTTCCACTCGACGCGTATCTCGAGGCGAGCGCCCTCGCCGGGCGCGACGCTGATGAAGGGCTGCGCCGGCAGTACATGCAGAAGCACGTCAAGGCTGTCCGCGCACACGTCGACGCGCTCGCGAAGAAGGCCTACTGGTCGGGGCTGGACGCGAGCCCCGAGTTCGTCATCTGCTTCCTGCCCAGTGAATCCTTGCTTGCGGCGGCAATCGACGAAGACCCGACGCTGCTCGACTATGCGTTCAGCAAGCGAGTAGCCCTCGCGTCCCCCGTAAATCTGTGGGCAGTGCTGAAGACCGTCGCCTTCACGTGGACCCAGCATGAGGTCTCGACCGAGGCACGCACGCTGCTGAACCTCGGCACGCAGTTGCTCGACAGACTCGGAACTCTGGCCGGTCACGCTGACGATCTGCGTCGCGCTTTGGAACGCACTGTCGACAGCTACAACAAGTTCGCAGGGTCGCTGGAGAATCGGGTGCTCGTCACCGCTCGCCAGTTCCCTGGTATCGATGCGTCAGCACTCGAGACGACACCTTCCACGATCACGACACCGGCACGGCGATTTACTGCGCCAGAGCTCGTCGAAGGTGCCCAGTCCGCAGAGATCGAAGCCGACCTGGGCGCGGTGCGCGAGCGGCTGGACGAGCACTGAGCTCACACATCAGCGCTCAAACATCAAGGCCCGAACATCATTGCTCGAACGTCAGGCGCTGTACGGCACCCAGCTGAGCAGAGCGATCACGAGACCGGAAGTGACGACGAACGCGCCGATCATCCACCAGGAGCTGAGCTCATGCCCCTCAGCACGCCGCACCCGGAAGAGCACGTCAGCGCGACGAGCAGGATCAGCGTGAGTTGGTGCCACGGTCGCTGCCGCAGCAGCGGCGGCGCGAGCGGCTTCATCTTGAGGAGAGATCCGCAGGATGCGCCCGGTGTTGGTGGTGACCATGTTGACTGGCACGGACTTCTTATCGCTCCGCGATTGCTGCGTGGTCATCGCACCCTCCCGGATGCCGCCATGGTGGGGGCCTGCAAAGGCGACGAATCCAGGCTCTATTGTGCCAGCAAAGCCTGAGAACAACGGCAGGCGCGGCTCAGCTGCAGTACCGGGTCGGTAACGATCGACTTACAGCCACTTGGAGACGAGGTGCTCTGAAGCGATGCGACGCAGCGTTCCGGAAGCCCCACGCAACACGACAGATTCGGTGTAGACGTAGTTGCCCTCACGGCGAACGCCGTCGACAAGTTGCCCGTCGGTCACACCGGTTGCAACGAAGATCGTATTGTCGCCCCTGACGAGCTCGTTCGCCTCGTAGACGTAATCCATGGCGAGGCCCGCATCAATGCCGCGCTGGCGCTCATCATCATCGCGGGGCCAGAGCCGGCCCTGGATGTGCCCGCCGAGTGCCTTGATCGCACAGGCCGTGACGATACCTTCCGGGCTGCCACCCACACCGACGCACATGTCCGTGCGCGCACCGTGCCGTGCCGCGTTGATGCCACCGGCGACGTCACCATCACTCATCAGACGCGTGCCTGCGCCGGCCTCGCGGATTTCCTCGATCAGCCGCTCGTGACGCGGGCGGTTCAGCACCGAAACGACGATTTCATCGACGGGCTTACCGAGGGCCTTCGAGAGCAGACGGATGTTCTCACCGACGGGGAGTCGGATGTCGACGATGCCGACGCCAGCGGGGCCCGTGACGAGTTTGTCCATGTAGAAGACGCTGGAGGCATCGAGCATCGTGCCGCGATCAGAAACCGCAATCACTGAGAGCGCGTTCTGTCGTCCGGCCGCGGTCAACGATGTGCCATCGATCGGGTCGACGGCGATGTCGCATTCCGGACCTCTGCCCGAACCGACGACCTCGCCGTTGAAGAGCATGGGAGCGTTGTCCTTCTCCCCCTCGCCGATCACGACGCGGCCCTGGAAGTTCACGGTGCCAAGGAACGCACGCATCGCATCAACGGCGGCGCCGTCAGCTGCTTCCTTGTCGCCTCGGCCGATGAACGGCACGGCCCGAATCGATGCGGCCTCGGTCGCCCGCACCAGCTCCAACGCAAGATTTCGATCGGGACGCAATGGGCTCATATCGGCCGTCAGACTCACCATGTGGTCAGCTTATCCACCGGGTCGTTCGAAACAGGCGGTGTTTCACATCGAATCGAGTGAAGGAATCGCTTTTCTTAACAGGAGCGCAGGACGCCCTCTCCTGACGAGCACCGGACCTCACGGCATCCGCTCGCCGCCAGCGATAGAGTTGAGGCTGTCCCGGCTCATCTATCGCAGGAGTTTTCATGCCCGTCGCCACACCGGACCAGTACGCAGAAATGCTCGACCGCGCAAAGGCCGGTTCCTTCGCGTATCCCGCGTTCAATGTCTCCAGCTCGCAGACCATCAACTCCGTCCTCCAGGGCCTGACCGAGGCCGGCTCTGACGGCATCATCCAGGTCACCACTGGCGGCGCCGACTACTTCGCCGGCCAGACCGTGAAGGCCCGCGCCACGGGCGCCCTCGCCTTCGCGCGCTTCGCCACCGAGGTCGCCAAGAACTACCCGATCACCGTCGCGCTGCACACCGACCACTGCCCGAAGGATGCCCTCGCCGGCTTCGTTGAGCCGCTGATCGCCGCTTCTGAGGAAGAGGTCAAGGCCGGCCGCAACCCGATCTTCCAGTCGCACATGTGGGATGGCTCTGCCGTGCCGCTCGCGGAGAACATCGAGATCGCCCAGGAACTTCTCCCCCGCATGAAGAACATCAACGCGATCCTTGAGGTCGAAATCGGTGTCGTCGGCGGCGAAGAAGACGGCGTCGAGCACGAGGGTTCGAACGACGCCCTCTACACGACCTTTGCCGATGTTGACCAGGCCGTCCAGGCTCTGGGCCTCGGCGAGCAGGGCCGCTACATCGCCGCCCTCACCTTCGGCAACGTGCACGGCGTGTACAAGCCGGGTGGCGTGAAGCTGCGTCCCGAACTGCTGGGCGAGATCCAGCAGCAGGTCGCCGCGAAGTACAACACTGGCGCGAAGCCCCTCGACCTCGTCTTCCATGGTGGATCGGGTTCCAGCGATGAGGAGATCGCGCTCGCGGTCGCCAGCGGCGTCATCAAGATGAACATCGACACCGACACGCAGTACGCGTACACGCGTGCGATCGCCGACTACATGTTCAAGAACTACGACAGCGTCGTGAAGGTCGACGGCGAGGTCGGAAACAAGAAGTTCTACGACCCGCGCGCCTGGGGCAAGGTCGCTGAGACGGCCATGGCCGCTCGCGTCATCGAGTCGACCCGCCAGCTCGGCTCGCACGGCCAGTCCAAGAGCTGACCCTCTCGAATCTACAAAACCACGCCGAGACTACGTCGAAATGACGTAGTCTCGGCGTGGTTTTGTCGTCTCGGTGAGGCGAGGCAAGGCGGCGCAGGGCGCGGGTCAGCGCCGACGCGCACGCACGGCGCAGATGACCAGATCGGCCACTGCATCGATGATGAGCAGGATGCCGAGGAATCGTCCGAACCCGCGGCGCCGGGATGCCGCGACACCGAGTGCGAGTTCGCTCACGCTGAGCGCCGCTGCAAGTACGGGGTTACGGCGCAGCGCATCCGCCATGCGAGCCAACGGTCGATCACGACGCGTCAGCGGCGTCATTGCCGGTATCCCGTCGATCAGAGTCTCGAGGATCGCCGTACCCCAGCCCGTCGGCTCGAAGCGCTGCACGGCAAGATCGGTCACGGCGAGATCGATCCGGGCAAGATCGGTCACGGCGAGATCGATCCGGGCAAGATCGGTCTGGGCGGGGTCAGCGTCATCGAAGGCGGCCGCAATGAGATCTGCAGGGATGCCGAAGGCAGCCAGGAACGCCTCCTGACGCGCGCGCATGCCAACCACTCCGCCCAGCGACTCAGGCTGCAGCGCGCGGTGCGCGGCGGCCACATCGACCCTCGAGTGCGTCGCGACCTCGGCGAGCTCGTCACGACTGCCGTCACCATCGCTTATCAGCCGGCGACAGATCTCCGCCGTCTCCGGCACGGTGATCGCATCCAAATCCAGAACCGGCACGGTGTGACGCTCGGCCCCAGGCCAGAACTGGTGAACGCCACCGTTCGTGGTGACCTCGAACCAGTCTCCGGCGTCATCCACGCGATTCAGCTCGATGACCGGCATCTCCGACTTCGTCGCAATCCCCGCGTTGGTCGAATCGTCAGACTCGAAACGCAGCAGCGACCAGGAGCCGGACTCGACGTGCTGGACCTCCAGACCGTTCAACTGGGCGATCATCCGACCGGCGAACGGCCCGCGGTGCGAGAAAACCGAAATACGGACGGGCGGTGCGTCGAACGCCGATTCGTCGAGGGATGCCTCTTCCACCGGGTCCGCAACGAGAGCAGCAGCAGGCTCGAAGAGATCGCCGTCCGCGTCCGCACTACAGCAGCCTTCGCCACAGCACTCGTCATCGTCAGAATCGTCTCCTGACTGCATCCACAGCGTCAGCCCGGCATCCGCGAATTCCTTGCGCAGCTGCGGCACGGTCAGTGTCGTGGCGATGGTGTCCTCGACGGTCAGGGTGAGCACCCGACCGGCGTCGGTCACCGGGATCGTGACGACGGCCTCCTGCTGGGAGTCATCCCACTCGCCATCGCCGTCGAACAGGCCGGCAGGCACCCGCAGACGCGTGAAGACCCCTCGAGCATCCGCCCGCGGATCAGACCCATCGCCGCGATCGACGGAGGCATAGGACAGCTGGACGCCGAAATTGTTCACTGCCTAAGCCTAATCGGCTGCAGTTAGCCCGAACCCTCACTCCGCCATCCGCTCCCCCGTCTTGCATCACGAATTGTGGGGGCGGATGCTGCTGCCCTGGGCGATCGCGCTGTTCGTCGTCGCCGCGTTGCAGTGGGCGTGGTTCCGGTGCCCGCGAGGTCTGGGGCTGAGCGCTGCTACGGCTGCGTAGCCCCGTCAAGGTAACTCACGAAGGCAGGGTCGTTCATCATCGGCACCGCGAGGCAGATCGACACGATGATCATGGTGACCGCGGCGCCGACCAGCGGCACCCACCAGGTGAGCTTGCCCGTGCGCAGGCGTCTGAGCGAGATCCAGGCAGTCGCAACCCATCCCGCAACCAGAATCACAGCGGCAATCGTGCCCCAGAACTTGCCCTGGGCGAAGTTCGTGAACTCCCCCTCGACGCCGAGAATCTTCATGCTCTCGTTCATCAGAGTCGGCAGATCGAGGTACGCCATACCCGTGATGAAGACGCTCACCATGCCATAGGCGAGCATTGCGATCGTGATGATCCGGTCCCACGAGCGCGGCTTGGGTGCCGCCGGCGCCGGTGCAGTCAGGGTGGCGGGCGCAGCGTGCACGGCCTCAGCCGACACCTGCGCCTCGACCACAGCATCCAATGGCGGCAGCCCTGCGAGTCGTCGCTGCTCCTCCGGAGTCGCGTATTCGCCGTACTGGGGCCGCTGATCGGTCATCATGCCATGCTAACTCTCGCGCCTTTGAACAGACCCCCAACGGGGCCGCTGCCAGGCACAGGTCTCGAAACAAAGCGGCGGCCCCAGAGGAATGGGGATTCCTCGGGGGCCGCTGGCACTGAGCGCTGGGGACGCTCAGACCAAAGATGAATCAGCGCTGGGGGCGCTTCCTCCATCTGCAGCACCGTGATACAGGGGCTACAGGCAATAGATTAGACAACTGTCCAGGAAAACGCGAGGGGTTGTTCTTCAGATAGTGAACTGCTACTCGAATCGGCCGACGATTCTGCCATGGCCTCAGGCCTGACCGAACTTCTCCGCACCGAGCTGCAAAGAGAGCCGACTCGCCGCAGATCTCAGGCGTCGAGCGATATCCTCGGTGTTCACGTCACGATTCTCTGTCGGCACAGAGACGGCGAGCGACGCATTCATGCCAGGAGCGGTCACCGGCACGGCGATGCAGGTGTGCCCGATCGCATATTCCTCACGATCGGTCATCCACTCGCGTGGACGCTCCAGCACCGTGAGCAGCGCGCGCCGATCGCTGATCGTGTGTGGAGTCAGCTCACCGAGCGGATGACGGGATACATAGTCGAGACGTTCTTCCAGCGGGAGCTCGGCGAGAATCTGCTTGCCGAGTGCCGTGGCGTGCGCGCTTTCGTGTAGCCCGACCCAGAGTTCAACGCGCGGACTGCGACGTGCATCGACGATATCGATCAGATGCACCTCCCCATCGGAGAAGCGCGAAAGATACGCCGTGACGCCGGTCTGGTCAGTGACCGTGTTCAGAGCGGTGCGCACGTGCGCAAGGAAGACGCCCCTGCTTTCTTGCCCCGGCGCGAATCCGGGGAAGCGCGGGCCGAGGACGAGTCCATCCGGCTGACTCACGAGATACCCCTCGTGAATCAGAGTGCGCACCAGGTTATATGTCGTCCCCATGGTGAGAGCGGCGGATTGAGCGAGCGACTTCGTCTGCACCGGACGCGCCGAGTTGGCGACGATGTCCACGAGGGAAAGCGCACGCTGCACCGACGCGATCAGCGTCTGCTCACGTTCTGTGGATGTCGACATCGCTCATCTCCCTGCCAGGATATTGCTCCGTGCCACCTTTGTCGGCCACCATCGGTCGGCCGATTGAATCAGTGCGTGCTGCGCCCACCCAACGCGCGCTCATCGCGCTGTCCCGATGCGTCCTGCCTCAGCTCCTTGGGAAGTGAGAACATCAGATCCTCCTCGGCCGTACGAACTTCTTCTACGTCGCCATACCCTGCACTGCTGAGCGCTTCGAGGACTTCCTCAACAAGGATCTCCGGCACGGAGGCCCCACTCGTCACTCCCACGGTGGCGACGCCATCGAGCCATTCCTGCTTGACTTCTTCGGCGTAGTCCACACGGTACGCCGCCTTGGCACCGTATTCCAGAGCGACTTCCACCAGGCGCACACTGTTCGATGAGTTCGATGACCCGACGACGATCACAAGGTCCGCGTTTGCTGCGACCTTCTTGATCGCCACCTGACGGTTCTGCGTGGCGTAGCAGATGTCATCCGACGGCGGATTCTGCAGGTCCGGGAAGCGCGCGCGAAGACGATTCACTGTCTCCATCGTCTCGTCAACCGACAGCGTCGTCTGCGAGAGCCACACGACCTTGGACGGGTCCTTGACCACGACAGTGTCGGCTTCATCGGGCGAGTTGACGATGGTGACCCGCTCGGGTGCGTGGCCGGCGGTGCCCTCAACCTCTTCGTGTCCTTCGTGCCCGATGAGCAGGATCTCGAAGTCGTCGCGCGCGAAGCGCACTGCTTCCCTGTGCACCTTGGTCACGAGCGGGCAGGTCGCATCGATCGCGTGCAGTCCTCGGTCGGATGCCGCACTCACGACTGCCGGCGAAACTCCGTGTGCGCTGAAGACGATGTGCGCGCCTTCCGGCACTTCATCGACCTCCTCAACGAAGATCGCGCCCTTCTCCTCGAGCTCGGTCACCACGTGAATGTTGTGCACGATCTGTTTGCGCACATAGACCGGTGCGCCATAGCGCTCCAGAGCCTTCTCGACAGCGACGACAGCACGGTCCACGCCGGCGCAATAGCCGCGAGGAGCAGCCAGCAGAATCCGCTTGTGTCCTTCGATCGGGATATCCTGAAGCCGCGTCGCCCGCGATCGAGGAATGCGGGGAACGGGAAGATGTACGGTGACCTGGCTCACCCTTTGATCCTACCGTTGAACGCCGATGACAGGCCTGTGTGAGCGCTCAGGCGCACAAGTATGAAGGGGCCCCGATGACGGTCTTCGAAGCATCATCCGCGCAAGGCGACATTCCGCCGGCGGATGCTGTCGCTCCGCGTGACTCGACCGCGGATGCTCCGACCTCCGTGGCGCGTCTGAACGGGACGATCCGGGACTTCATCGCGCGTTGGAACGTCGTCTGGGTCGAAGGCGAGATCACGTCCTGGAACGTCCGCGGCGGAAACGTATTCGGCAGGCTCAAGGACACCCAGTCCGATGCCCAGATCTCGATCCGCATCTGGTCGAGCGTGCGTGGTCGCATCCCGGCAGACCTCGCAGTCGGCGATCACGTGGTCGCCGCAGTCAAGGCCGATTACTTCGTCAAGGCCGGTGATTTCAGCTTCACTGTCTCATCGATGAAGCACGTCGGCCTCGGGGACCAGCTCGAGAAGCTCGAGAAGCTGCGCGCGCAGCTGCGCCAGGAGGGGTTGTTCGACGCGTCGCGCAAGAAGCGGTTGCCGTTCCTCCCCCATGTCATCGGACTCATCACCGGCGAACGCTCGGATGCTGAGAAGGACGTGCACCGCAACGCCGAGCTGCGCTGGCCACAGGTGCGCTTCCGGACGCAATACGTCGCTGTGCAGGGTGAGCGCTGCGTGCCAGAGACACTCGCCGCACTCGCCGCACTGGATGCAGACCCCGAAGTCGATGTCATCATCATCGCCCGCGGCGGCGGCGACCCACAGACTCTGATGGGCTTCAGCGATGAACGGCTCGTGCGGGCCGCGGCCGCGGCATCCACACCCATCGTCTCGGCCATCGGACACGAGAATGACCACCCACTTTTGGATGACGTCGCCGACCTCCGCGCCTCGACCCCGACGGATGCCGCGAAACGCGTCGTCCCCGACGTCGGCGAGCAACGTGCACTCATCGGGCAGTTGCGCTCACGGTCGACCACGCGTCTGACGCAGCGGATATCTCACGACATCGCACAGTTGGAACAGCTGCGTTCCCGCCCGGTGCTGCGCTCGCCAGATCCGATCATTGCCGACCGCGCACAGGAGCTCTGGCTGTTGCTCGCTCGCGGCCGCGAGACGGTCACTCGCCTGCTCGACATCAACGGTCGCAAGACTAGTGAGCTGCGCGCGTCTCTGCGCGCCCTCTCCCCTGCGGCGACGCTCGCGCGCGGCTATGCCATCGCTCACCTTGAGGGCGGAGTGATTCTGCGAGATGCCGCGGATGCTCCGGCCGGCAGCGCACTGACCATCACCGTCGACCGTGGGTCGCTTAGCGCGCGGTCCGAAGGCGAGATACCGGAGGCAGAATAATCGTCGTGGCCGGACGGCCAGGCGACGTCGGCGCGGGGTCGTAGAATGGAAGATGTGACTGCTTCGACCGACGCCCCCGTGGAAACACTGTCATTCGAGGCCGCTCGCGACGAACTCGTGCGCGTCGTCGCCGAGCTCGAGCAGGGCGCGCCGACCCTCGAGCACTCGCTCGCTCTCTGGGAGCGAGGCGAGGCTCTCGCTGCACGCTGTGAAGAGTGGTTGCTGGGCGCGAAACGCCGTCTCGAACAGGCGCGCACCGCGGCATCCGATGAGGACGACTCATGAACAAGCCCGCTCCCATCGTCGCCGAGCTCGGCCGCGCGGAGACACCGCAAGAGACCGCGGCCCGCAAGGCGGAGTTCAGCAAAAATTACCGGGCAAGTCAGACATTCCGCAATCTCGTCGCGGCGCTCATCATCACGGTGGCAGTCGTGGTCATCATCGTCTTCGCCGTGCCGCGTGGCACACCGGCATCCGAGAAGGCGATCGACGTGGCGCGCATCGCCAGCGATGTCGAATCCACGATGGAGAGCCCGGCCATCGTCCCTGAACTGGATGATTTCTGGCGTGTCAACGCGGCAGAACTCCAGGGCGGAGCGACGGTCGTCTGGAACATCACGCTCGCCCCCGCCGCCGACGACGAGCGCGGTTTCATCCGCATCGCCCAGGCCTTCGACGCCGATGCCGCGTGGGCACCTCAGATGTTGAACGGCACCGCGGCAACAGACACCACTGAGATCGGTGGCCTGGAGTGGGACGTTTACACGCTCAACCGCGACGCGGCAGACAACGTCTCGTACGCGATCGGTACGCAGGCAGGGGACGACTACGTGCTGTTGTACGGCTCGCGTTCCCCTGAATCGACGGCTGAGCTCGCTGAGTCGCTCATCCCACAGATCGAAGAGATTGCGGAGAACTCATGACCCCTCTCACCCCGACGGCGGCGTGGCAGCAGATGCTGGACGGCAATCGTCGATTCGTGAGCGGGGAGCCCCGGCATCCCAACCAGGATGTCGAGCGTCGACACGATCTCGCCCACACGCAGGATCCGGTGGCCACCCTGTTCGGCTGTTCCGACTCGCGCCTGGCCGCTGAGATCATCTTCGACCTCGGCCTCGGCGACCTCTTCGTCGTGCGCAACGCCGGACAGGTCATCGGCGAATCGATCGTCGGCAGCCTGGAGTATGCCGTCGAGATCCTGAAGGTCCCGCTGATCGTCGTGCTCGCACATGACGAATGCGGTGCCGTGCGCGCTGCCATCGACGGTACCGCGATCGACGCAGCCCCGCTGCCGCCGCACATCTGGAAGCTGATCGCGCCGATCATCCCCGCCGCTCGCAAGGTGTTCGCCACCAACGGCGGAACATCGCCCGCTGACATCGACGCGGAACAGGTCGGTCGTGAACACCTGCGTAACACGGTCGCCAACCTGTTGCAGTCCTCCGAGCTGATCAGCGACGCTGTCACTGAGGGCCGCCTGGGCATCGTGGGCGCCAACTACCGACTTTCCGAGGGCACTGCGGTGCCCGCCATCACTGTTGGAATCGACACGGGGATCAAAGACGTCCCCACAAGCCAGGAGGGATCGAAGTGACCGATACCGAATACCGCATCGAACACGACACCATGGGCGAGGTTCGCGTGCCCATTAATGCGCTGTATGGAGCGCAGACGCAGCGTGCTGTGGAGAACTTCCCGATCTCCGGCAAGGGGCTCGAATCGACGCAGATCGCTGCTCTCGCACGCATCAAGAAGGCTGCGGCGCTCGCGAACAAGGCCCTCGGCACACTTGACGGTTCCATCGCAGATGCAATCGCTCAGGCCGCCGACCAGGTGGCTTCTGGCGTACACGACGCAGAGTTCCCCGTCGACACCTACCAGACCGGATCTGGCACCTCATCGAACATGAACATGAACGAGGTGCTCGCGACCCTGGCGACCGGCATCCTCGGCTCTGCCGTGCATCCGAACGATCACGTCAACGCATCGCAGTCGTCGAACGACGTGTTCCCGACGTCGGTGCACATCGCCGTGACGCAGGCATTGATCGACACGCTGATCCCTTCGCTCGACCACCTCGCTGTGGCTCTCGAGGCGAAGGCTGTGCTGTGGAAGGATGCCGTCAAGGCGGGCCGCACGCACCTCATGGATGCGACCCCCGTCACCCTCGGCCAGGAGTTCGGCGGCTACGCCCGGCAGATTCGCCTGGGCATCGAGCGCGTGCAGTCGGCTCTCCCCCGCGTCGCTGAGGTTCCCCTCGGCGGCACGGCCGTCGGCACCGGCATCAACACGCCGCTCGGCTTCCCGCAGAAGGTCATCGCACTGCTGGCGGAGGAAACCGAGTTGCCGATCACCGAAGCGAAGGACCACTTCGAGGCTCAGGCCAACCGTGACGGCCTGGTCGAGGCATCCGGAGCTCTTCGCACCATCGCTGTCTCGCTCACGAAGATCAACAACGATCTGCGCTGGATGGGCTCTGGCCCCAACACCGGCCTCGGTGAGCTGCACATCCCCGACCTGCAGCCCGGTTCGTCGATCATGCCCGGCAAGGTGAACCCGGTCGTCCCGGAGGCCGTGCTCATGGTGTGTGCTCGAGTCATCGGCAACGATGCAACCGTGGCGTGGGCCGGAGCATCCGGTTCATTCGAACTCAACGTTGCCATCCCGGTGATGGGCACCGCCCTGCTGGAGTCAATCCGCTTGCTCGCGAACGCCTCGCGTGTTCTCGCCGACAAGACCATTGACGGACTTGTCGCCAATACCGAGCGCGCCGCCGCATTCGCAGGCATGAGCCCGTCGATCGTGACGCCGCTGAACAAGCTCATCGGCTACGAGGCCGCCGCCAAGATCGCCAAGTACGCCGTTGCTGAGGGAATCACAGTGCGCGACGCCGTCATTGCCCTCGGATACGTGGAAAATGGCGCGATCACCCTTGAGCAGCTGGACGAGAAGCTCGACCTGCTGAGCATGACCCACCCGGGCTGATGCCTGACTGACACGGATGCCGCGGGGCTCAGACCTCGCGGCATCCGTGTTTCTGGGGGTCTTGGCCGCCGGCCCTGCCCGTCGTCGGCCGTGCCCGTCGACACCCCTGCCCGTTACGCACGGCGGAGGTTGTGACACACGACGGAGTTATTGGGCCAAAACCTCCGGCCTCCGTAACAGGCCCCGCCAGGTGTCACACCTGAGGCAGCGGCTCCGTACGGAACTGCACCAAAACGACCGTGGTTTCGTCATTGACGGCGAACGTCGGGTCGCCCATGGCCGCACGGTACTCGGCGCCGTGCCAGAATCCTTCATGCCCAACGCGCCACTCAGCAACGGTCGTAAACCCTTCGCCCTCCGCGATCGCGTGTTCGAGGTCCACGTCCGCCAACCGCGCCACCCGTACGCCCACGATTTCCTCGATGCATACAGGCTCGCCGTCCGAGTCGATCACGAAGGCGCGATCGCCCACAGTGGGCAACGCTTCACCCTCGATCTCGTACTCGACGGCGAGAGAGGTCGTCGCGGTCTTCTCTCCGCGGAGGATGGCGGCGACGAGTTGATCCCGCAGCGCACCGGGAAACCCGTACTCAGATACGGGCAGGTCCTTCTCCGACAGGAGACTTTTTTCTTCCGGCATCCGCACATCGTATCGGCCGTCCGATCAACCGCTCCGTTACGCACGGCGGAGGTTGTGACACACGTCGGAGTTCATGGGCCAAAACCTCCGGCCTCCGTAACAGGCCCCGCTAGTCGGCACACCCTGACTTGTTCTGCACATTTCCGGATTCCGCGATTTTGTCCACATTCAGATGCCGCGGCCCCCACAACCGCACACAAATGACGACCCTGGATCGATGATCGATCCAGCCCACCTCATCACCCAGTTCGGCGGCGTGGCCAAGGGCTCACGCCTGCAGAAGTTCGGCGTCACGCGCATGATGCTGTCTCGGCACGTCGCCAGAGGCAACATCGAACGTATTCGCAGCGGAGTGTTCGCCGTGCCATCGCTCCCGCCGATCGTGCACGATGCGATCGCCCATGGCGGCGCCCTCACCTGCACGTCGGTCCTGCGCATGCACAAGGTGTGGGTTCTTCACGATGGCACCGAGGCGCACGTCTGGATGGGCACGTCCGGGAAGGCTCGCGCACATGCGGACTGTGCGTGCGTGAGCCACTACTACCAGGGCGAACCTCCGCTGGGTCGCGCCTCGATAGAGCAAGCGCTCCTGCATCTGTACCGATGCCAGGGCGAGGAGGCCTTTTTCGCTGCTTTCGAATCGGCATGGAATCAGCGCCTAATCTCCCGCGCGGCCCGAGCCCGAGTACGGGCGTTGTTGCCGGCATCCGCTCGCTGGCTGGTTGAGCTCGCGCGGGCCGACGCGGAGAGCGGGCTGGAGTCTCTTTTGCGGCTCCGGCTGCATCTCATCGGCATCCAACTCGAATGCCAAGTGAAGATACCCGGTGTCGGCAGGGTCGATTTCGTCGTCGGTGGGAGTCTAATCATCGAGGCAGACGGCAAGGAGAATCACGACGGTACGACGATGCGCCATAAGGATCTGAAGCGGGATGCCGCGGCATCCATCCTGGGATACGAGACCCTGCACTTCGACTATGCGCAGCTCATCTACGACTGGCCGACAGTGCAATCGGCAATCATCGGGGCTTTGATTCGGCTCCGCGACCACGCGTGAACGTTACAGACAGCGGAGGATGTTCCACCCGTCGGAGTTTTCTCCAAGAAACCTCCGACGGGTGTAACAATCTCCGACTGGTGTAACGGGCTAAGAAAGTTCCCGACCCTCCAGCAACTCGGTCACCAGCGCGGCAATCGCCGAGCGCTCCGAGCGCATCAGCGTCACGTGAGCGAACAAGTCGTGCCCCTTCAGCGTCTCGATCACCGAAGCGACGCCGTCGTAGCGACCCACCCGCAGGTTGTCGCGCTGTCCGACGTCGTGAGTGAGCACGACGCGAGAGTTCTGGCCCATGCGGCTGAGCACAGTCAGCAGTACGTTGCGCTCCAGCGACTGGGCCTCGTCCACAATCACGAAGGCATCGTGCAACGAACGACCGCGGATGTGCGTGAGGGGAAGAACTTCGAGGATGCCGCGCTCCACGACCTCCTCCATGACATTGCCCGAGACGACCGAACCGAGCGTATCGAAGACCGCCTGCCCCCACGGGCCCATCTTCTCGCCCTGGTCGCCGGGAAGATATCCGAGCTCCTGCCCGCCCACGGCGAACAGCGGCCGGAACACGATGATCTTCTTCTGCTGCTGCCGCTCCAGAACCGCCTCGAGTCCGGCACACAGCGCGAGGGCCGACTTTCCTGTCCCGGCCCGACCGCCCAAAGACACGATTCCGACATCCGGGTCCGTGAGCAGGTCGATCGCGATGCGCTGCTCGGCCGAGCGTCCATGCATCCCGAACAGCTCGCGGTCGCCACGCACCAGTCGATACTCGCCGTCGCCTGTCACGCGTCCGAGCGCCGAACCGCGCTCGGAATGGATGATGAGTCCCGTGTTGACCGGAAGCCCCCTGGCGTCCTCGCTGATGCCGACTTCGCTCTCGTAGAGGTCGCTGATGTCATCGCCGGAGAGGTTGAGATTGGCGATGCCGGTCCACCCGGAGTCCACGGCCTGCTCCGCGAGATACTCCTCCGCCGCAAGACCCAGCGAGGCCGCTTTGACGCGCATCGGCAGATCCTTGGACACGATCGTGACATCCTGGCCGTTTTCGGCAAGGTGCATGGCGACCGAGAGGATGCGGCTGTCGTTGTCGCCGAGCCGGATACCGCTGGGCAGCACCGATCCGTCGGTGTTGCCCAGCTCGACGCGCAGCGTGCCGCCTTCGCCGACTGGCACCGGGAAGTCGAGCCGGCCGTGCGCAATGCGCAGATCATCGAGGTGGCGAAGAGCCTGCCGGGCGAAGTAGCCAATCTCTGGATCGTGGCGTTTGCCCTCCAGCTCTGTGATCACGACGATCGGAAGAACGATCGAGTGTTCAGCGAAACGGAAGAACGCCTGCGGATCACTCAGCAGCACCGAGGTATCGAGCACATAGGTGCGGAGGTCCTGATCGGGTTTCCCTGAGGATGCCCGACGCGAGACCTGACGGGTGGACTGCTGCGCTGTACGTGTGGTCACGACCCACTCCCGACCCGGGATGATTCCCGGCTAAGCCACGAGTCGACCTGGGGCCACGAGTCGCGGACCTGAGGGCCGACTCGACCGGACACCGTGCCCGATGCCTCGAAGGTACGACTGACCAGGCCGATGCCTGCGAGCGACACGCACCACGCAGGGTTAAGCCTCTGTGAACGGCCGCTGAACGCGCTCAGACGCCGGGGACGACGGCGGTTCCGATCGCCTCATCAAGCATCCGCAGCGTCTCGTCGCTCGTGCCCGCATGCGGCGCAACACGCACGCTTGACCCCCGCGTGGTGGCGACGATTCCGGCGTTGGTCAGTGCTGCGGCGAGCGCGGCGGGTGCCTCGGGCGCCAGTGCGACGATGCCTGCGCGGCGCGCGGGGTCACGTGGCGTGAGTACCGGGATGCTGTGGCGATCGGCGATCTCGAAGATTCTGTCGACGTGGTCACGGATCGTCGCTTCGATCGTGGCCACCCCGGCGTCGCGCACGTCGCGCAGACCGATGGCCAGACGAGCGACGGAGAGCTGATCCGCGCCGTTGATCTGATAGGCGCGAGCGGATGCCGCAGGCGCAGGCAGGTCATCGAATGGAAGGCCGCCCTCGACCCCTCCGAACCCCGACAGAACCGGTGCGATGCGCTCTCTGGCCCTCGCTGAGAACGACGCGAATCCGGTCCCGCGCGCTGCGCGCAGCCATTTGTAGCCATGTCCGACGACGACATCCGCCACGGAGTAGTCCTCTTCGAGGATGCCGAAGGATTGCACTGCATCCACGATCAGCAGGCGGTCAGGCCCGAGAACTTCACGCAGCGCTGCAAGATCGGCACGGTAGCCGGTGCGGAAGTCGACGTGGCTGACAGCGAGCGCGGTCACGTCATCGTCCAACGCCTCGGCGACGGCCTCCGGAGTGACGAAGGTGTGCTCGGGCGTGATCCAACGCGGAGCGAGTTCACCATTGGATGCCTGCGCAGCGCGCTCCAACGTCATGCTGATGCTCGGGAACTCTGCGGAAGAGGCGATCACCGTGCCTTTCAGCCCGTAGAACGCGTGCATCAGACCGTGCGTTGCCGACGGCTGCAGGGTGACCTTGTCGATGTCGATGTCGAGAAGTTCGGCCGCGAATTCCTGTGCCTGGTCGACGCGCTCGGCGATCAGCGCACGTGATGAGGGGCGCCCGCTGCCGAGCAAGTCGGCGTCGGCGAAGACCTCGGCGCGGACGGTGGGCGATATCGGCCCGAAGGCTGCCCAGTCGAGATATCCGGGGTCACCATCGAAAGTGGCGAGGTAGTCATCGAAAGTACTCACCCTATGAGTGTCCCATGCAACTGCATAAGAGCGCAGTTCAGCGGCCGAAGCGACGATCCCGATCGGCGTAATCGCGGATCGCTCGCAGGAAGTCGACCTCACGCAAATCGGGTCCCAGGGCCTCCACGA
Organism: Microbacterium sp. A93; assembly: GCF_051842835.1. NCBI lineage: Bacteria > Bacillati > Actinomycetota > Actinomycetes > Micrococcales > Microbacteriaceae > Microbacterium > Microbacterium sp. A93. Next base: position 878 of record NZ_JBPXMT010000019.1, on the reverse strand, counting down.
AGTAGAACTCACTGTGCGCGCTCTGCCAGAGCAGGAAATCACTGAGCCGCTGCTCGCCGCTGGTGCGGATCACCAGATCGGGGTCGGGCTGACCGCCGGTGTAGAGGTGTTCGCCGATCATCTCCGGAGTGAGGTGAGCCGCGAGGCTCTCCATCGTGCCGCCGGAGGCGTCCTGCTCCGCGATGATTGACCGCACCGCATCAACGATTTCGTGACGCCCGCCATAGCCGACCGCGAGGTTCACGTGCAGGCCGGTGTGCTCCTTGGTGCGCTCTTCCGCATCGTGCAGCACTCGAGCGAGTTCATCAGGGATGATGTCAGTGCGACCGACGTGCTTGACGCGCCAGCCACCCTCCTGAGACAGTGCCTCGGCAAGTTCAGCGATGATCTCGATCAGGTCTTCGATCTCTTTCGAGTCTCGCTTGATCAGATTGTCGCTGGAGAGCAGATACAACGAGACCACGCGCACACCGATGTCGTCACACCACCCGAGGAACTCACGCATCTTTGCAGCGCCGGCGCGGTGACCGTCCGCCGGAGAGTCAAAGCCCAATTGACGGGCCCAGCGCCTGTTGCCGTCGATCATCATCGCAACATGGTGCGGAACGGATGCCGGATCCAGCTGGCGTCGAAGCCGATTGCCGTACAGCCAGTACAGCGGCCCTCGGCCCTCGCTCGTGCGTGCTTTCACGTGTCTACGCTACCGCGCCTTCCGCTTTTCTCTGGGGTATGGCTCCGGATACGTGCATGTAACGGCATGGGCCGGGATCTAGATATCCCAGGGGTGCAAGTTGTCAAGCCGCGAGGGCGTGTTGGTGCGCCCAGGCAAGTTCCTCGTCGTATGGGGTGTGGTGTCGGAGGCAGCCGTCGAGGATGCC
>NZ_JBPXMT010000018.1:654-144158 GCF_051842835.1 Microbacterium sp. A93 | reverse complement strand
GCACGATCTAGATCTAGACCTCAAAGGCCTGAGTGAAAGAGTGCTCACCCACCAACGGACTCAACCACCAGCCTGACCCACGGATCAAGCCGATGCACCCCCATTAGAGTGGGGCTGTGATCGAGTTCCTCATCGGCTCCAGCCTCGCAGCATCCGCCGGCCTCAACGCGTGGATGCCGTTGTTCCTGCTGGGCCTCGCCGACCGGTTTCTTCCTGCGGTGGAGCTCCCCTCCGGATGGTCATGGATCTCCAGCGATATCTCGCTATGGGTGCTCGGTGTTCTGCTGCTGCTTGAAGTTATCGCGGACAAGATCCCTGCGCTCGATTCGATCAATGACGTTATCCAGAGCGTGCTGCGCCCGGCATCCGGCGGCATCGTGTTCGGCGCGGGGGCGAGTGCACAGACTGTGGCGGTGACTGACCCTTCGTCGTTCTTCTCCGATAACACCTGGGTCCCGATCGTCACCGGCATCGTCATTGCGCTCATCGTCCACGTCGTCAAGGCGACCGCACGCGTGGCCGCGAACACCGTCACCGGCGGTCTCGCTGCCCCGGCGCTCAGCACTGCCGAGGACGGAGCATCCTTCCTGCTCGCGGCCCTCGCCATCGTCGTTCCGGTGCTCGCGGCGCTGCTCCTGGTCGGGCTGATCGTGGCGGTCGTCGTGTTCTTTCGCCGACGTCGTCGCACGCGCGAGCAGTCGATCCCCAGTGCCGGGTCGCTGCAACCGCCGACACTTTAGGACTACTCAGGCGCCGTCGGTCACTCGGACATACGGCGTGGTCGTCGAGACCTTCACCAGGCCTGCACGCTCAAGGATCGGACGCGAGAACTCGGTGGAGTCCGAGTTCAGGTACTTCTTGCCTCGTTCCAGCGCTGAACGCGCCCGCTGAGCGGTCAATGCTCGATAAATGCCGCGTCCACGCCATTCCGGCACGGTCGCACCGCCCCGGAGCCCAGCGAAATCGGTGTCGGCCACGGGCTCCAACCGCCCCGCACTGACGACGCGACCGTTGACCAGCGCGATCCACAATTCGGTGTCGGCCCCGCCGGCGATGCTCGCCACGGTGGCCTCGGCGCGCTCCTTCCACGCAGGATCGCCGAATATCTCGCCCTGCATGCGCTCCATCGCGAAGATCTCGGCGTCGCTGCGGACCTGACGGATCTCGACGCTGTCCGGCACGGTCACATTCTTGGCGAGCAGCGCGGCCTCACCGATCATGATCGACTCGGGATCCTCCGGCACGAAATCACGTGCGATGAGCACCTCGTGCAGCCCGGGCGCGACATCATGCGAGCGGGTCTTCCATTCGATTCTGGTGACGTCCTCACGTGCGGCAAAGTGCGCGATCGCCGCATCGACGTACCCGGTGACCAATGCCACGTCGGCGCCGGCGAGATCTGCGTAGGTGACGAAGCCGTAGCCGCCAGCGAACACCGCGAACCACAGCGGTCCGTGGCGTCCGGTGCGATCAGCGTGCAGAAGTTCCGATTCAGCGCGGAGTTGGAGATCGTAAGCATCCAAAAGTCGGAGTGGCACGGACTGAGTCTAGGGATGCTTCGCACGAGGCGACCGCAGCAGCACCATCGCGATGAGCGCTGCGATACATCCCATGGCGATCACGGCGGTAAGGAACCATCCCCAGCCGGCGTGACCGAACACGAGGCCGAGCACCCATCCGAACACACTCGATCCTGCGTAATAGGCGAAGTAGTACAGTGACGGCGCCTGCGCACGACTCTCCGGATCGGCAAGGACGGGCGCCCAACTCGAGGCGATCGCGTGCGCACCGAAAAAGCCTGCGGTGAAGATCACGAGCCCCACGAGGATGACAACCGACACCGGAACGAGCATCAGCGCCGCTCCTGAGACGAAGAGCCCGATCGCCCCGAGTAGCACGATGCGTCGTCCGTGGCGCGCCGCCAGCACGCCTGCCCAGGGTGACGAGACGGTGCCCGCCAGATACGCGAGGAAAAGCAAAGTGACCAGCCAGACCGGCAACAGGAACGGTGGTGCGATGAGGTGGAAGCCGAGGTAGTTGTACACCGCGACGAACGCACCCATAAGCAGGAACCCCTGCGCGTAGAGCGCGAGCAGCCGCGGTGAACGCAGAGCAGTGACAAGCCGTGTGATCAGGCCGGGTCCGGCATCCGCTCGCAAGCGCCCTGGAACGAATCTTCGCGCTCGTGGAACCAACCAGAGAAACAGCACGGCAGCGACAGTGCAGAGCAACGTGACACTCCAGACGCCGACTCGCCAGTCGAACGCCTCTCCCAGCGGCCCGGCGATCAGACGCCCGGACAGGCCGCCGACCGTGGTGCCCGCCGTGTAGCTGCCTGCAGCGGTCGCAACATGCCATGCGTGCACTTCCTCGCTGAGGTAAGCGAGCGCAACCGCAGGCACGGCACCGAGCGCGAGCCCCTCACCGAGGCGTAGGACCAGAAGCATCGTGATCTCGGTGCTCAGCGGTGCCGCGAGCCCGAAGAAGGTGGCGGCGATGATACCGATCGCCATCGCCGGGATGCGCCCGATGCGATCCGCGACAAGAGACCATGGGATGACGGCGGCGGCGATTCCGAGTGTTGCCGCCGAAATCGTCAGCGCCGCCGTTGCCGCGGAGACACCGAGGTCGGTGGAAATCTCCGGCAAGACCGCCTGCAGCGAGTACAACTGCGCGAATGTCGCGACACCGGCGAAGAACAGTCCGGCGATCAGATGCCGGTAGGAACGAGAGCCGGGAACGTGCCCGGAGAATCCGTCTGGATTCACTCGCTCGTGAGCTTCTTCCAGAGCGCATCCACCTGTTCGTGAGTGTGCTCCAGCGTGCCGGCGGTATCGATGACGACGTCCGCGATGGCGAGCCGCTTCTCGTCGGACACCTGGGCGTTGATGCGGTCCTGGGCCGCCTGCCGCTCCATACTGCGCAGCTCAATGAGCCTCTGCAGTCGCACTTCCGCTGGCGCGTGCGCGACGACGATCAACTCCCATGGATCATCCGCACGGGCTTCAACGAGCAGCGGAACGTCATAGACGACCACCGGTTGCGGATCCTGGGCGAGAGCCTCGTTCATCCGCCGCTTCGACTCTGCTCGCACCGCTGGATGCACGATCGCGTTGAGTCGCTTCAGGGCATCAGCATCTCCGAACACTCGCGACCCCAGTGAGGCACGGTCAAGTGAGCCGTCGGGGAGCAGGATGTCAGCTCCGAAGGCGTCGGCCATCTGCTGGAGTACGGGCGAACCGGCGGCCTGCACATCGCGCACGATCTGATCGGCATCCACCACGACGGCTCCGTAACCGGAGAGGCGTGCGGCAATCGTGGACTTTCCGGATGCGATTCCGCCGGTCAGCGCAATGAGAGGCATGCGTCCATCCTGGCATGCGGCGATCGTAGGTCCGTCGTGCACAACTGCGGATCCGGCGTGCGACACGCCGCCTGCGGGCATCCGATCACGGCGATTTACTCCCGCGATCCGCAGTTGTGCTCGGGACAAGCATCCGGAAACGCGGAACGGGCCGCCACCCGAAGGTGACGACCCGTTCCAGAAAAAGCGTGCTTACGCGTTGCCGCCCGAGAGCTTCTCGCGCAGAGCCGCGAGAGCCTCGTCGTCAGCAAGCGTGCCAGCGCCGGAGTCGCTCGTGAACGTCTGCGATGCGGCGAAGTCGTCGCCCGCAGCTGCCTCGGCCTCGGCTGCCTTGGCAACCGCAACCTTGTGAGCTTCCCAGCGAGTCTGGGCTGCAGCGTACTCCTGCTCCCAAGCTTCGCGCTGAGTGTCGAAGCCGTCCTTCCAAGCGCCTGTCTCGGGGTCGAAGCCCTCCGGGTACTTGTACTCGCCGTTGTCGTCGTACTCGGCGAGCATTCCGTACAGTGCCGGGTCGAACTCGGTGCCGTTGGGGTCAACCGACTCGTTGGCCTGCTTGAGCGACAGCGAAATGCGGCGACGCTCGAGGTCGATGTCGATGACCTTGACGAAGACCTCTTCACCGACAGAGACAACCTGCTCGGCCAGCTCGACGTGCTTGCTGGAGAGCTCGGAGATGTGAACGAGACCCTCGATGCCGTCTGCGACGCGAACGAACGCACCGAACGGAACGAGCTTGGTGACCTTGCCCGCAGCGATCTGACCGATCGCGTGGGTGCGGGCGAAGACCTGCCACGGGTCCTCCTGCGTCGCCTTCAGCGACAGGGAGACACGCTCACGGTCGAGGTCGACCTCAAGGATCTCGACGGTGACCTCCTGGCCAACCTCGACAACCTCAGAAGCGTGCTCGATGTGCTTCCAGGACAGCTCAGAGACGTGCACGAGGCCGTCCACGCCACCCAGGTCAACAAACGCACCGAAGTTGACGATCGACGAGACGACACCCTTGCGAACCTGACCCTTGTGCAGGTTGTTGAGGAAGGTCGTACGCGACTCGGACTGCGTCTGCTCGAGCAGCGCGCGGCGGCTCAGAACAACGTTGTTGCGGTTCTTGTCCAGCTCGAGGATCTTGGCCTCGATCTCCTGGCCCAAGTACGGGGTCAGGTCGCGGACGCGGCGCAGCTCGATGAGCGAGGCCGGCAGGAAGCCACGGAGACCGATGTCAACGATGAGGCCACCCTTGACGACCTCGATGACGGTTCCGGTGACAACACCGTCGTCTTCCTTGATCTTCTCGACGTCGCCCCAAGCGCGCTCGTACTGCGCACGCTTCTTGGACAGGATCAGACGGCCTTCCTTGTCCTCCTTCTGGAGAACAAGAGCCTCAACCACGTCGCCGACCTTGACAACATCGTTGGGGTCAACATCGTGCTTGATGGAAAGTTCGCGGGAGGGGATGACACCCTCGGTCTTGTACCCAACATCGAGCAGAACCTCATCGCGGTCGATCTTGACGATCGTGCCTTCGATGATGTCGCCGTCGTTGAAGAACTTCAGAGTCTTCTCGACCGCGGCCAGGAAGTCCTCAGCAGATCCGATGTCGTTGATGGCGACCTGCTTGGTGGCCGGGGCGGTCGTTGCGGTAGTCATTTAGTAGGTTGTCCTTGTGGGTGGAAACTCGGGCTTTTCGATGCTCACGCACGCGTGATTCATCATCGGAAAGCAAATGGATTTGGTGTAATCGACACTGGGCGCGCATGTCCACGCCACAAGTGACACTTCAGAATATCAGAGAAACCTCCATCCCGAAGCTGTGGATAACTTCGGCGGGAGACCGGGAGTTCGCGTTACCGTGTGCGAGTGACTTTCCTGCGATCGAGGGCGAACCGGATTCGGATGCTGGCGCTGCTGGCACTGGCCGCAGGAACGCTGTGCGCCTGTGCGCCTGAGCCAGTTCCGACCCCGACACCGACTGCCGCGTTCGCGACGGAAGAAGAGGCGTTCGCCGCCGCGGAGGAGGTCTACCGGGCTTACAACGATGCCGTTAACAGCCAACGAGAGAACGGGAGTGAGGCGAATCCGCAGGACTATCTCACTGGTCTTGCGCTCGAGAGCGATATAGACGCGAACCGGACCCTTGAACAGAACGCGATCCAGATCGAAGGTGACGGCGAAGTCCTATCGGTTCGCGGGAACGACGTGAATCTTACGTCCAGCCCGGGGCAAGTATCCGCGGATGTCTGCCTCGACGTCAGCAGCACCCGTGTCCTTAATTCGCAGGGCGTCGACGTCACGCCGAAGGACCGCGCCTCCGTCATTGCGCTTAGCGTCGAGTTCATAGTCGACGGTGACACGATCCTGATCGCTGCCTCAGCAGAAAATTCGGTCGCCGAATGTTGATCCCGCTTTTGCTCGCTTCGTCTTTTTTCCTCGTTCCACAAGCTGGGCTGCCTCTGGTCAATGGATGCGAACCCAAGCTCGCGGCGGCGGGTCTCTGCGGATCGACCGACGACAATGGCGTCAACATCGGCGGCACCGAGGTGATCCCTGGGTCGCCGGGGAATTCTGAACCCCCACGAAGCACACCCATCGGCAACGACGGTCGAGATGTCGATCCTCCGCCCAATCCGAACGACGCCGATTTCGCCGCGTGTCTACACGATTGGAACTCCTACCTCCGCTGTTTCGAAAACGCAGAGCAAGACCCAGACGAGGAAGTGGAAGACGTCGTCGAGATTCCCGCCGTCACGATCACTGATGTTGCTCGTTTCGCACCACAGGGGTCCATCGTCGCCGGCGAACCCGACAATGTCGGTGTCGTCGGCCTTCCGGTGAACTTCGTGGCGGCGGCATCCGAGCACAGTGTGGGCGGCGAGCTGTTTGGCTTCCCTATGACGGTGCGGTTCACCCCGTCGGGCTATGACTTCGATTACGGCGACGGCACCACAGTGAGCACCATGACGGGTGGCCAGAGCTGGGACGCACTCGGCCAGGCCCAGTTCACCCCCACCGACACGAGTCACACCTACGCAGATCGTGGCACCTACTTCGCTCACGTGAATGTTCGATATACGGCCGCGGTTGATTTTGGCATCGGCTGGTTCCCCATCACCGGAGAGGTAACTGCGACCGGCGCCGCGCAGGAGGTCCGCATCTTCGAAGCGCATACCGCACTGGTCGCCCACACCTGCCAGCAGAACGCCGCCTCCCCCGGCTGCTGACCACGGCGCGTCGGAGGCCTGTGCAATGCTGAACTCATGAGCGACAAGCTGATGCTGCTGGACACCGCGTCCCTATAATCGACGTATGACACCTTCTTTCACGAAAGACGCCCCTCCGGCGTCGCCTCAGCCCGTGATCGGCTATATCCGCCTCTCCAAGGAGCGCGAGGACTCCACTTCGGTTAAGAAGCAGCGGCAGATACTTGAGAGGTACGCCGCCGCCCATAACCTCCTCCTCATCGACGTCCAGGAGGACATCGACGTGTCGGCCAGCAAGAAGCGCCTGAACCGCCCGGGCCTCACGGAAGTACGCCGCGCTATCCGCGCTGGCGAAGCCACGGCAGTCTTGGTCTGGCGCATGGACCGGCTCGCCCGCTCCGTCGTAGACTTCGGCACCCTCCTAGACGAGGGTCTGCACATCATTAGTTGCACCGAGCCACTCGACACGACAACGCCGATGGGCCGCGCGATGGCCGAGGTACTCCAGGTGTTCGCCGCACTTGAGTCGCGCACCACCGGCGAGCGCATCCTCTCCAGCATCGCCTACCGCGTCTCCCAGGGTGACCGCTGGCGAGGCGGCCCCACGCCTTACGGTTACCGGAGCGTCCCGCACCTTTCCGGCGACGGCAGGACCTTACAGGTCGACGCTGACGAGGCCCGCTACATCCGCCAAGCCGCCGATATGGTGCTTGGCGGTGCCTCTCTCTACGCGGCGATGAACGTACTTCGAGACAGTGGCTCAAGACCTCGCCGCGCTGACGAGTGGTCCCTCTCCTCCATGAGAGTTGTCCTCATCGGTAACTCCGTACTTGGCCGACAGTCGCGGCACGGTCAACCGATCCGAGATGAGAACGGCCTCATCCAGACGCCGTGGGAGCCTATCCTGACCGTTGCCGAGGTAGAGCGGCTCCGCGCGCTCCTCGCACCCACCAAGCTCGCTTACACCCGGCGTAAGGCATCGCGCCTCCTTTCTGGCGTCCTGGTATGTGCCGCTTGTGGCACCAAGCTACGGATCAACTCCCGGCGCTCCTCTGGCGGCCCCAAGATCGAGTCTTACGGATGCCGTGCCAACGTCGACGGCCAGCGTTGCAAGTCCCCCGCCAGCATCAACGCTGACCAGATCGAGGCCTATATCACTGACGCTTTCCTTGGCGTCTTCGGCAAGTTGCAGATCGTTGAGCGCCGGGAGACCATCCGCGACAACGTAGGCCTAGCCGAGATACAGGAGGCCATCGCCCACACCACCGACGCCATGCGCATCCCTGGAGCGGACCTCTCCGCCCTCGCCGAGCGGTTGTCCGCCTTGGTCGCAAGCCGCGATGACCTCGCCGCCCTGCCCTCCGTCCCGACCGTGGAGCTAGTCGAACTTGGCGAGACTTACGGCGAACGCTGGGCCACCTCAACTGTCGACGGCCAACGCCGCATGCTCGCCGACGCGCTGACGGGGCGCATCGCGGTGCACGCCATTGGCCGCGGCCACCGCGGCATCAGCGAGGAACGTGTCAACGTCCCCTGGCGCTGGATTACCGGCGACTCCGCAACTATCCAGGTGGACTGGATCGACGAGAGCGACGACCTCAGTGCAGACAAGGCCGTCTGGATCATCGACCGCGCCGAGGAGGCCCTGGCGCTGGAGGATGCCGACTCCACGGATGCCGATGTGCTCCAGCTCCGCGACCTACTGGCTACCTTCCGCAGCGGCGACACGTCCGCGGCTCGCCCCCTGGCAGACCTCCTCCGCTTGGATGTCCGCATCACCCCGACCGAGCTGGAGGCCACAGCATGACCGCCGACCGCCAGCCCGACGCCCTCCAGTTCATCGGCTCTCGCACCATTTGGAGTGCCGCCCGAGACGCGCACGCGCACCGTCTCCAGCACGCCCCCGACGCCGAGGCCTCACCCGAGGTCTGGTGCGGCGGCGGCCTCTACTGGCTACCGTTCGCCGACGGCGTCCGCGGCGTCTTGGTCCCGCAGCACTTCGGCGGCGGCGGCCCGTCCATCATCCGCACCAGCGAGATGGCGGACCGTCTGGAGGCCATGCGCGTGGCCCCGTTGCCGGATGAGTTCGCCTAGGGCCTCCGGCCCTACCTTGCAAGGCCCCCAGCAGCATCCCACTGGGGCCTTTTGCATGCCCGAGCACCCGCAGCAGCTCCAGGCCCTCCTCGACACGTTGACGATACTCCGGCGCTCCGCGCCCACACTGGCCCGGTTGTATACCCTCACCGCAGCCACACGCCGAGGCCGCGCGGAGGATGACGCCGGGGCCGCCTCCGGGGATGGTGCCGCAGCCGCCCGGGGCCGAGGTGGAGCAGCGGATGGGCAGCCCAGTGCAACGCACGAGCAACGGGCATCGTCTCCGCCCTTTCCGGCGCACTCTGGCGTGCGAGCCGTCGCCAGCTCCGCGCCGGATGACGACGAGCTGCCACCCGTCGTCGCGCCGGAGGAGGTGGCGGTGACTCCCGTGCAGGGCGAGTGTCACACAAGTGACGTAAACGACGATAAAACCGTCATTTATATATCACCTCTTAAGAGTGAGAGAGAGCTTAGACACAGATGTAGTAATGACGGAACGAAACGTCATTTACGCTACTTGTGTTACATCGGCCCCACGGCACCACCGACCGCCACCCCTTCCCTGAGTGTTTCCTGAGAACCTGGCCCCATCACCGCCCCTGCCACCCAACTTCCGCGTATTTCCGCGGGTCGCCGTGGGTAACCAGGCGCACTCCTAATTGGGAGAGAAAAACACCATCTCCTCCCCCTCACTCTTCAACGCCCTTCGGACTCGGACCCGGAGGGCGTCCCTTTTTCAGCCATCACGTACGTACGAAGGACCCCACCATGCAGACCTCCGCCTGTGAAACCTGTGGAGCGCCCTCCACCTCCCGCTTCTGCACCGAGGCACACCGCCTCAAGGAGTGGCGAGCGCGCCAGGCCCACCACCGCGAGCTGACGGACAAGCTCCTTGCTCAGCGCCGTCGCCTCGCACGAGAGGCCGACGCCGCTCTAGCTGACGGCAGCATCGACAAGCTGACCGCCGTGGCCCGCCGCGCCGCCTCCCTTCTGGCTGCCTAGCGTCTCCGCTTCGTGCTCTCCTGAACGAGCTGGCAGGAGAAACACGCGAGCGCCCCGCACCCGTTCCTAGAAGCCCGGGTCCCACGCGGGACGCTCACCTCCTCACCAGCGCTACCTAGGCAGCACACCGGCTCCAGGCGCACTCCTCCCCGTACACATCCCCGCCGCCTCGCGCGGCACCTCATCATGGTCGCTTTCGGTTCTGGCAGAACAAGACCCATCACCGACTCCAGCCCCTCCCGGATTGATCCCCGGCGAGGGGCTGGCGTCTTTCTGCCCTCCGACATCGACTACCACCCGGCGTCTGCCAGCGCATAACGAAAGCACCCCCATGACACTCACCTTCCGCGCCGCGTATGACCGCTACGCGACCAGCACCCCCGGCGCGTCTAGCTCGCACCGAGCTGCCGCCCACCTCACTGCCCGCTTCCTTGCTCCCAACGACCCGCACGCCATAACCTTCCGCGTACCGACCCCTGAGCATGTCGCTCGATTTGGCATCGTCAAGTCTCTTGAACGGGCCGGACTAACTCACCGCGACATCCGCGAGGTTCGCGAGGCGGTCCACACCTTCATCTCCGGCGTTTACCGGCGACACCATGGCCCCCTTGCTTACCGCACCCCAAAGTATGGACGCGAGCACCTCGCCGAGGATGTCCCTGTCCTCGACCTCTCTAAGCACTACCGGGGACTCCAGGCCGCGCTGAACTTCACCTTCGATGCTGACCACCCGGATAACGCCGGTCTCTACTTCGACCGCTGGGACTACGAGGAGGCCATAATCTCGGCAACCCTGGACGCCCTCCGCACCCGCGCCGACGACGCCGCCCGGAACGCCGCATGTGCCGCCGCCCGCGAGGCCCGAGAGCAGCGCACGACGCGCCCGCCGCAACCGACGACCACAGCCCTCACCGATGAGCAGCGCGCCCGCTACCGTGCAACCGCCCAGACCAAGCGCGTAGCCGAGGCAGACGCCCAACTCCAGACCGTGACCGACACCCTCGCTGCGCTCATTGACGATGGCGAGCTGGCCCCGGGCGCGCGTCTCTCCCGCGCCGAGCTGACCGACATGGTTAGGGCCGCCCTCTCGCCCAGCGACCGCAGCGCCCTCGCCCCTCGGCGCACTACAGCGCTGATCCTCCAGGCCGCCGCATCGCACAGTCTCGCCGAGTGCGTCCTCAGCTCTGGTAATGGCAAGCGCACCCGCGGCTTCGTTTACACGCCCCAGACCGCTACCCACACCGCCCAGACAACCCACGAGCAGCCCGAGGAGGCCCCCGTGAACCTCACTGAACAGACCACCGCCATGGCACCACGCTGCCGACGCTGCCGACCGCCTCACAGCCGCCCTGGAACGCCTCCAGCTCCAGCAGGAGCGGATGCTCGCCGGTGACCGTCTCGGCGCTCTCCAGGCGCAGCAGGACGCACTCAACACCATCCCCGCGCCCGTAACCGACCTGGACACTTACCGCGCCCGACGGGCAGCCTGACCGCCCCAGGCGGTCTACCTTTCGACCCCGCTGCCAAGGCGCAGCATCACCGGCCCACCCACGGGCCACAACCACCCCTAGGAGAAAACCGTGGCCTTCCGCCCCGACCACCCCAACAGCAGCGACTTTATCAAGCCCTTCCCCGAGTGGATCATCTCCGCCATCCCCGGCGCAGCCGAGAAGGACGACGCCGTAAAGGCCACCGCCAAGGCCGTCCACGACGCCACCACCAAGGCCGCCGCTGCCAACGCCAAGCGCGCCGCTCTCGGTGGCCCAGACGGTCCCGCCGCTCACGTCAAGCGCGCCGCCTGGGATAACGCAGATGACGAGTACCGCGCCGTATCTGCGCAGATCGCCCCGGCGCAGCTCGCCCATGATCGCGCAGCCAAGGCCCGCTTCGAGTTCGTCTATGACGCCATGGACGGCGAGGCCTTCACCGCGCAGACCGAGCCGCTGTATGCCGAGGCATCACGCCGCACCCAGGAGCACCTGGACGCCCTCCAGGCAGCTCTGGACGAGCGGGACCGCTTCGCCTCCGCCCTGGGCCGCGTCATCGATGTGGAGGGCGGTAACTGGGGCCTCCGTAACGCCCTCGCTAACGTCGCCGCCTACGTGGCCGCGGGCCTGAACGACGAGGATGAGGACGCCTGGAGCATCGTCAATGACGCTCTCGGCGCATCCCTGGCTCTGACCGACACCAAGATGGAAGTCATCCGCGCATGCAACGCCATCCGCGATGATAAGGCCATCCCGGCAGCGGGCAAGGCCGACGCCTACCGCGCCATCCTCAGACGGTTCAGGATGTCGCCTCAGCGGGTGATCCGATGACCGACGACCTCACGCCCGAGCAACAGCCCACCGAGGCCGACCAGCAGCGCACCGCGCGCGAGGCCTCCCGCCTCTCCTATCGCGGCCAGGTCCCCGATGACTGGCACGACGAGTACGACCGCCTGGCGAGACGCATGCAGCCGCAGGCCGCAGCGTTGATCATCCGCGACCGTATCCGCCGCCGCAAGGTGGAGGCCGCGCTCCCCGTTGCCGACAGCGTCGTGGCTGACCTCCGCCGCTAACAGTCAACCCCGGCGTTTACACACCCCCTGCCCGCCCCGCTGCCCACAGTGAGGGCGGGCAGGCCCCATCACTTCAAGGAGACCACCCCATGTCTAACCCCACCTACGCCGAGTTACTCGCCGCCCACCACGCCGCTGAGACCGCGCGCCTCGCCCTGGCCGCCGAGCTGACAGAGACCCGCCGCTCCCTCTGGCGATCGCAGACCATTATCCGGCTGCCTCACTTGGCCCCCGTCATCGACTTCATCAAGGGCAGCACCGCGGACGACTACGCCGCCAACGCCGACGAGCTGAACGCTGCACTGGCCGCAGCACGTTCGCCGCGCAAGCGCTGACCACAGCCAGGCCGCGGATAATGATGTCCGCGCGTCCGCTGCCGCTCTCATCGTGGGACGACGAGCAGCAGCATGAGCAGCCCGCGGCGCTTCCTGTCTCCAGGCGTTGCGGGCTGCACGCCCGCCGCTAGACCCAGTGCTCGGTCTCACCTGTCAACCGCTTGTGATGCCATGCCCTTCCTGACACGCGCCACTTGACGTTGACGACGACTGCAACGGTCACGGGCACGCCCACGCCCTCGGCGTCGAACACCGCCCGTTGCGCCGAGAACTTCGGGAGCACGGCGGGAAAGTCCAAGACGATAGCACCGCCCATCGCCTTCACAAAGTCAGACCGTCCCGAACCTGTGACGCCGTATAGCTCCGCCGAGGCCGTCACGTCGCGGGCGTCATCTACACCGAGGTTGGTGATGGTCAACCGCGCGCGTCCCGGGTCTAGCGACAATTTCCAATCGATACCAGAGGCGTCCTGTCGGACCTCCACACGGCGCGCACGACGCTCCGCAATGATCGCGACGATGACCGACCCGCCGCCGAGTACAACGCTCGCCACGAGCGCCCCAATCGCGATGCCATCTGACGCGTCCACGGCGTCAACCTTAGAGCAGCCAAGACTGAACCCGAGCCGCATCCCGCCTTTCGACGATGACCCGGGGGTATCCGGCGCTTCTCCGGCGCTGACCTCCACGCAGCTCCAGCCGACGACCGGGCGCAGAGTCCGCCGACCTCCACCACGAGCGCGTCGCCGCGGCCACCCCCTGGGGAGGGACTCCCCCCACCCCGCCATCTTCCCGCCCGGAGGGGCATAGCGTCTCCCTGTGCGCGCGAGTTCCAGGGTTTAAACGCTGAGAGCTCCCTAAGACTAACTACCCACTCGCTAGCGCTTCCCATGCGTGGGCAGGCCACCAGAGACTGTCCAAATACTTCGCTTGCGTTTGCCTTGAGCCTTTGTCCGCTCGGCTGGCGTGGGGTCCATGCCAGCCGAGCACCAACGCTTGCTTGGCAACTGGTGCGCGCTTATCCGCCCATCACTCCTCAGGCGCACAGCCCCTCCGCAACGCGGGCACTCAGCTCGACGCCAGGTCACCGGCGGCGCGACTACCTCTGGCTCAAACCGAAGCACGGAGCGCTCGACTACTGCCCCAGACCCGGCACAACGTCGCGCTTCAGCTTGCGCTCGTTTTCCAACGACGCCCTCAGGCAGGAGCCGATGTTCGGCAACGCGACCATGAACCGTCACCGGCACAACGAACGTACACACCTCACAGTCGACCCGCTGCCCCGAAAACTGCGGCTGGCTCGGAACGATCACGACAGGCGACGAGGGCAGCGCGGTTGCTCCCGATCGCCGAAGCCGGGGAAAGGTCTTCGCCACCACGAAGCTCAAAAGAGCAGGGTCTATCGCCACGCCTGACCCGGGGCAGAGCACTCGCCGCGGCGCTGACTTGCGATGTCTCCGCCAACCCTCTAATACTTCGTGCTGTGCGATGCGACCGTAGATAGTCACGAGCACACGCCCCGAACAGGCCTCGCACGTGACGCGCTGCCCCGACAGAGGCGGCTGGTTCTTTACGAGCCACGTCACGGTCCTCTGCACGAGCACCTCGCCGCGCCCGAGCCGTGACGGTTCACGTCGTTTCCCTTGCCCATCGGACCCGGCGCATCGCTGACCGGACGCGTCCAGATGGACGCTCATCACACCTTCACGCGTCAACAGGTGCCACTCGTTACAGACACCGCACTTCCGACTAACGGTCATCACCACATAGTTGCAGGACCTGCCGACAAAGTGGCCCATCTCAACGCGCCTATATCCTGACGGCCCACCTCCTCGCCGAGGTCGCCCGCGTCGGCGCTCATCGCGTCCTCGCCTTCACCCAGACGCAGCCCACCGCTAATAGCGTGTAAATGCACAGGCCCCGACCCGGTTCGTTCCCGGGCGCGGGGCCTTTCGTCGTTTACACGCCGCTAGGGCGGACACTACTTCGACCCGGCGCGCTCCGCCGCCTCACGCTTACCCTCAGGCAGCATCGCGTATATCTCGGCAGAGCGTCTCGGGCGGGTAATCAGCTCCTCCACCAGCTCATTGATCGCCAAAAGGAACGTCTCGGCAAGCTCACCCTGTTCTTCACTCAAGTACAGCGCCACGAGTTCACCCTCCTCACTATGCAAGGCGTCATTGCCGACGATCCGCAGGGCCGTGAGCACCTGCCACAAGGCCGGGTTGATCCGCTCCTTCAACTCGCCAATCCTTGTGTTCAAGTCCCGGCGCTTAGGATCGTCGTCAATTGCCTTGAGCAAGGCTTCCAGCGCCGCACGGCCCAGAGCCGCAGCTGCACGCCGTGATCCTTCAAGAACCGCGGCTGCTTCGTTGAACAACACGACAGCAGGTTCCGGCATGTCCTCGTGGGCACTCACCGCGGTATGCGTCGAACGAGGAAAGATCAACTCTCCTTCGCGCCACAGCGACATCCGGTTGCACGCTGCGCAGAGTGTCGCTTGCCACTGCGATCCCGGATAATACTGGTCCCACATCTGCGACTCTTCGCTCGCGTATCGCCAGTCGGCAGGCGACACTGTCGCACCATTTGGCTCGAAGTAGTCTGTTTTATCGACCAAGGCGTACGTTTCACTCCCACCATCTGGCGTCGTAATGATCCTCGGCGTCGCCATCAGCTGGTGCGCTCGCTTGCCACAGTGCGGGCAGTCCATCGACTGGACCAACTTGTCGCTCGCAGCAGGGTCATTGATCGCATAACGTTCTGAAGCCATAGCGCGAGCTTAGCCACCGGCGACTTCGCCGACGACGCCTGAATATCCGCTAGCGTCAGCGTGTGACCGACCTCGCCGACCTCATCCCGCCGCACGACCCCGCCGAGGACACCCTCGCAACCGTCGGCGGCATGGCGCTCGACGCAATCCCTCTCCTCGGCCCTCTCGCCGGTCGCGTACTTGACCACGCCCTCGCCACGCGCGAGCGCGAACGCCGCCACGAGTTTGACACCGCCATCGTCGACGAGGTCCAACGTCTCGCTGAGCGGACCAACGCCGCCCTGACCGTGGCCGACGTGGTCAACTCCGACGAGTTTCTCGCAACGCTAGCCCGCACCCGCCGCGAGGCAGCCGAGACCGCCAGCGCTACCAAGCGCCAGCGCCTCGCACGCGCTGCCGCCTCCACTCTTGACCCCGGCGCACCCGAACGTGCCGAACGCCAGCACTACCTCCGGCTCATCATCGAACTAGAGGACATCCACATCTGGCTCCTTGCCTACTTCCACGATCCGCGCGCCTGGCTCGACGCCCACGATCTCTCACATGCCTACGGGAACAACTTTGGCGGCAGCGGGACCGGGCCGCTGGAGGCCGCCCTTGAGCACTTCGGCATGACACTCACACAGCCCATCGAGGGCGCGCTGGAGGAACTTGAACGCCGCGCGCTCGCCTCACCGCAGCTTCGCAGCTTCATGACTCAAGGCGGCATGGTCCAGACACGAACCACCCCCGGCGCTAACGCCTTCCTTCAATACCTCGGCGAAGGCGACCCCGCGGATGCCGCGCCGCCCGTGGCATAAGCAAGGATGACCCCATGGGCTTCCTAGACTCGATCCGCGCGCTACTCGGCGGCAAGCCGCCAGCGCCGACCTCCCCCAGCAAGCCGACCAAGACGCGCGTCACCTTCCGCGCCGAGGTGGTCAGCGAGCCACGCGAGAGCGCCTACCTCGCGCAGGAGGACCACGCGCGGCTCCTCCAGCCCAACGCCGACGGGCTGGCCCCCGTCCACCTGGTCCGGCGTGGCCGTGCCCTCTGGCTCGCCGAGGACACGACCGGCAAGCTCATCAACGTGGATAACCGCTCCCTCCGCCGCCTCGGCGTCTGGGGCGTAAAGGTCCGCGGCACCTCCTATTACAAGGGCAAACCCCGACTCGGCGACGCGCACCTTGTCCGCGAGCCTGACAACCCGCACGACCCCAACGCCGTCGCCATCCACGTCAACGGCCAGATCATCGGCCACTACAACAAGGGCATGGCGTCGGGACTCGCCAAGCTCGTAGACGCTGGTGAGCCACTGGAGGCTACCGTCATCGCCACCGATCCCGCCAAGGTCCTGGCCGCGCGGCCCGAGGTACTCGCCCACCTCCGCCGCTACCTCTGACCGCGCTATCGCCGACTACCCGCCGAGGTCGCCCGCAGCGACGGCTTCCAGCGCACGGCAGCGCACGAACAACGAGAAGGTGAGCACTTCCACTCTGGCGACTCCTAGACTCCGCGCTCATGAGCAACGTAAAGACGCCAAACCTGGACCCGTTCCCCGCCGACAATAAGCGCTACGCCCAGGCGACACGACGGCCAGATTTAAGCCCTCAGATCACACCTACCGTGAAGGTCATGACAGACCTACTCCCACCCGATGCCATCGTCCAGCTTCTCGCAGCCCGAGCCGCCCGCCAGCCATCCCGCCGCGATACCCCGCGACCCCATAGCGCCGCAGCGTCCGCGGCAGTAACGCCCCTCGCGAGGCGACGGGCTGTACCCTCTCTGATCGCGTGCCCCAGCAACGAGGAGCACGAGCTTGAACTAAACGGCGTGTGCTCCGTCTGCGGCGCTCTGGACCTCTCCACCGCCGCCTGAGCAGCGCTATCCTCGGCGCATGACCGATACGCCGCACACCGACCCGCTGGGCCGCCGTCCCGGCGACATCGCCACGGCGAAGGAGATCGGCACCGAGTGGCGTATCGACGCCGTCCGAGACGACCCCTGGGCACCCGGCGCGACCCAGTACCTCGCGCAGCGGATCGACCGCGACACCCCCGCCGAGTGGATCGACGCGCAGCACTTCGAGACTCCATCACCCCCCGCGCACGACAAGGCCCCCGGCCCGCTCATCTCCGAGCAGACCGGGGGCCTTCGTCGTCTACGCGGCGACCAGCTCGCCGAGGTCCGCGGCGACCAGCTCGCCGAGGTCCGCGGCGACCCACTCCAGCATCTCGCCGAACATGTCCGCGTCGATCACACCCGCGCGCAGCAGGTCGCCGAGACCATCGGGGCCTTCGGATGCTAGCGCCAGCTCCACCGTCCGGCGCGTGTCGGCGTCCAGCGTCGCCGCCAAGCCCCACGCCGCGAACTCCACAGCCTTCGCCCCGTGGGCCGCCATAATCTGCTCCAGCTCGCTCATGTTTCCCTCTCATCGCCGCGTCCGTCGCGTCGTCTGAGAGTCACGCTACCGCAGATAAAACCCAGGTCGCACCGCGAAAAACGCCTTGCGGGCGTCTCCTCGCGCAAGGAGCCTTGCGTTGCGCGGCTACCTCGGGCCGAGCATCGCCTTCTGGGGCGTTTGCCCGCGCCCCGTACCCTTGTCTCATGGCTCATCTCGGCGAGAAGTTGCTTTTACTCGACACCGCGTCCCTCTACTTCCGGGCGTTCTACGGCGTGCCCGACAAGGTGAAAGCCCCCGACGGATCCTCGGTGAATGCGGTGCGCGGCCTGCTCGACATCGTCGCGAAGCTCGTCAAGCTCTACGAGCCGACACACATCGTCGCCTGCTGGGACGACGACTGGCGCCCGCAATGGCGAGTTGACCTCATCCCCAGCTACAAGGCACACCGGGTCGTCGAAGTTGTCGCCACCGGTCCCGACGTCGAGGAGGTTCCTGACCCACTCGAGGCGCAGCTTCCGCTCATCCGCGAGGCGCTGACTGCGCTCGGCATCCCCATCGTCGGCGTCACCGAGCATGAGGCTGATGACGTCATCGGCACTCTCGCGACCCGCGCCACCATGCCCGTTGACATCGTCACCGGTGATCGCGATCTTTTCCAACTCGTCGACGACGGTCGCAGCATCCGCGTCGTCTACACGGCACGGGGCATGAGCAACCTTGAGGTCGTCTCTGATGAGACAGTCGTGAAGAAGTACGGCGTACTCCCCTCGCAGTACGCCGACTTCGCAACGCTGCGCGGTGATGCGTCCGATGGACTCCCCGGTGTCGCTGGAGTCGGCGACAAGACGGCCGCCACACTGCTGCAGGCGCACGGTGACCTCGCCCAGATCCGGGCCGCCGCTGCTGCGGGTGATGGCATGAGTGCCGGAGTGCGCGCGAAGATCCTCGCTTCATCCGCTTACCTCGATGTCGCGCCAACCGTGGTCGAGGTCGCCAGCGCACTCGACATCACACCTCCGACCGATGCTGTGCGCGCGCTCGATCCGGCCGAGTCAGACGTCGCCGTCGCGCTCGCCCAGCGGTGGAATCTCGGCTCGTCGATGGATCGAGCCATCGCGGCGCTCGCAAGATAGCGAAGCGGCTCAGGCCCGGCGGAACGCGACGAGCATCGCCGCGATCAGCGCAGTCGTGTACACGATGGTCACGGCGAGAACGCCGAGGAGCGGCAGACGCCAGCCACCGCTGCTTTCGTGTAGCGCGCCCATCAGCGGTGCCCCGAAGGCCGCGAACAGATACCCACCGCCCTGGACGAACGCAGACATCGTCGCAGCCTCACCATTCGTGCGCGATACGCGAACCAGCCCGGTGAAGATCAGCACGAACCCGCTCGAATGCGCGATGGCCCCGAACGACGCCCAGACGCCCGCGAGTTCTGGGGCAAGCAGCATCCCGAGAACCATGGTGCCGAAACAGGCGCCCATGAGCACCGCAGCCGGCACCGCTCCGACGTACTTCAGCAACGCCGGTGCGAGCATCGCGCCAGCGATGGCCACGCCCTGGAACAGCGACGCCAGCGCGCCGGCGGTCGCAGCATCCGTATCGGTCGTCTCGATCAAAATCGTCGGCAGCCATGTCGACATCGCGTAGTAGATCGCTGACTGCGAGGCGAACGCAGCGAGCAGCAGCCACACGATCGGGCGCCGAAGCGTTGCAGCGATACGACTGTCGACGACAACGGGCATGGGTCCCGTGATCGCCTCGGCAGATGCAGACTCGCCCGAAATCCGCTCAGTCGTGCTTTCCGATCGCGACCGCACCATGTGCACGATCCAGAGCCCGATACCGACGACGGTGAACACGCCCCACAACAACAGCGCGAGCGACCAACCGGTGATCGCTGCCAGCGGCACGGTGCCCAGCGCCGTCGTGAGCGAACCGACATTCATCGTCGCCGTGTACGCAGCGGTGGCGATCGCGGTGCGCTCTGGCGGCAGATCACGTCGGATGATCACGGGGATCACGACGTTCCCGATCGTGATCGCCGCCCCCATGATCAGCATGCCGGTGAGCATCGCCCCGAAGCCCGGCAATGCACGCACGAACGTCCCGATCAGCACGCCGCCCAGGGAAAGCAGCAGGGCGAGTTCCGGTCCTGCTCGTCGAATAAGGAGTGCGGCGAATGGCGTCAACGCGGCGAACATGAGCACCGGCGCCGTCGTGAGTAGACCAGCGGATGCTGAGCTAATACCGAGATCGACGATGATGTCCGGCAGTACCGGCGTGAGCGCGATAATCGGACCGCGCAGACTGAGCGCGGCCACCAATATCCCGGCCAGCACGAGCCAGGGGAACGCGCGTCGAGTCAGTCTGCCCACGCCCGCAGCCGGTCTACGCCCCACGTCGTCACGATGCGCTCAGCCGGAACGCCAACCTTCTCGGCGCGCTCAGCACCATAGTCCAGCAGCGAGAGGTGCCCTGGGGCGTGAGCGTCAGAATCCAAGGAGAACAGGCACCCGGCCTCCAACGCCATCGCGATCAGCTCGTCCGGTGGGTCCTGCCGTTCGGGGCGGGAATTGATCTCCACGGCCACGCCGTTCTCCGCACACGCGTCGAACACGGCACGCGCGTCGAACTGTGACGGAGGCCGCGTTCCACGCTCCCCCTGCACGAGCCGTCCGGTGCAGTGGCCGAGCACATTCACCTGCGGATGGGAGACGGCGGCGATCATGCGAGCCGTCATCGGCCGCGACTCCATGCGCAGGTGGGAATGCACGGATGCCACGACGATGTCGAGGTCGTTCAGCAGCGCCGGCTCCTGGTCGAGGCCGCCATCGTCAAAAATGTCGACCTCGATTCCCGCCAGCATCGTGAAGTCATTCGTGGACTCGGCGCGCACCAGCGGAATCTGCTCGCGAAGACGCTCAGCCGACAGCCCGCGAGCAACCTTGAGTCTGGGCGAATGGTCGGTGATCGCGAGGTACTCGTGACCGAGCGCCCGCGCAGACTCCGCCATGGTGCGGATGGGAGTCGTACCGTCGGACCACTCGGTGTGCGAGTGCAGGTCGCCGCGCAGCTTGCGGCGCAGTTCAGAAACGCGTTCCGGCTCCACGTCACCGCGCAATTCGACCAGATACTCGGGAACCTCGCCAGCTTGTGCCTGTCGGATGACGGCAAATGTGGAATCGCCGATGCCTTTGGCCGCGCGCAGCCGGGTGGGGTCATCCCGCACCGTCGCAGGAAGCCCCTGAAGCGTCGCCGCAGCCTGGCGAAACGCCTTGGCACGATAACGCGACGCCCGCTCACGCTCGAGCAACCTCGCGATCTCGAGCAGAGCAGCAACGGGATCCATGTTCGCTCACATCGAAGCGAGCTCGCGAGTGGCTTGCACCCACGCATCCAGCTTCGCAACTGCGCTGCCATCATCGATCGCGGCTTCAGCCAGCGCGAAGCCATCGCGCAGACGCTCAAGGATCGGCCGCTGCACCTGCGTCGCATCCTGTGAAAGCTCGAAGGCGACGATTCCCGCAGCCGCGTTCAGCAGAACGATGTCTCGCACCGCCCCCTTCTTGCCTTCTAGGGTGTCGCGCAGGACACCGGCGTTGTGCTCGGGTGAGCCACCGATGAGGTCGGCAATCTCCGCCGTGGGGATGCCAAGGTCGCGCGGATCAAGGTCGTGCTCGTGGATGTCGCCACGAGTGACCTCCCAGATGCGGCTGTGACCGGTGGTGGTCAGCTCGTCGAGGCCGTCATCCCCGCGGAAGACCAGCGCGGTCGCACCACGGGTGCGGAACACGCCTGTGATCAGCGGCACCCGTTCGAGCTGAGCGACGCCGACAGCATTCGCCTCTGCGCGAGCCGGGTTGCAGAGCGGACCCAGCATGTTGAATACGGTCGGTACGCCGAGTTCAGCGCGTGCATTACCTGCGTGCTTAAAACCAGGGTGGAAGGCCGCAGCCCACGCAAACGTGATGCCTGTGCGCTCAAGAACCGTTGCGACGTCCGCTGGAGAGAGCGAGAGCTGAAGCCCAAGAGCCCCGAGCACATCTGAGGAACCCGATGCGGAACTCGCTGCACGATTGCCGTGCTTCACGACAGGAATCCCGGTCGCGCCGATGATGACCGCCGCGGTTGTCGACACGTTCACGGTGCCGATGAGATCGCCTCCGGTCCCGACGATGTCAAGAACGTCTGGCGAGACCGGGAGCGGGACGGCTGCTTCGAGAATCGCGTCACGGAAGCCAACAACTTCGTCGACCGTCTCACCCTTGGCACGCAGAGCAATGAGGAAACCGGCAAGTTTGGCATCCGACACGTCGCCCTGCATTACCTGGCGCATAGCCCAGGTCGACTCCCAGACGCTGAGGTCGCGCCGTTCCAGGAGAGTGGTGAGCACATGGGGCCAGGTCAGGGATTCAGCCATACCAGTGATCTTATCGGCGTGAATAAATTACTTGCGCACTGGCACCACAGCAGTGCATCCTTGATTTCCCTTGGATTCACCGAAGATTCGCAGGTGCTTCTTAGGCTCCCCTAAGCACCGGAACAGCGAAACGGATGCCATGGATGCAAGAATCACGCTCGGAGATCGGCCATAATGGAGGAGTGACCACCTCAGCGACCTATGCCCCGGCGGCAAGAACCATTAAGCGCCCGAACCCGGTAGCTGTCGGCACCATCGTGTGGCTCGGCAGCGAGGTGATGTTCTTCGCGGGACTATTCGCGATTTACTTCACCCTCCGAAGCACATCACCCGAACTCTGGGCCGACCGCACTGCTTTGCTGAACGTGACGTTCGCAGCAATCAACACCGCGATCCTTGTGCTCTCCTCCGTCACATGCCAGATGGGCGTGTTCGCGGCAGAAGACCTTCAGGCCTACCGCATCAAGAACGGTCAGGTGAACGGCGCAGGCCGTCGCCGCCTCTTCGGATGGGGAATGGTCGAGTGGTTCTGGCTCACCTTCGCGCTCGGCGCGATCTTCGTCTCCGGTCAGGTATGGGAGTACGCAACTCTGGTTGCGGAAGGCCTGCCGATCCAGGCTGATGCATACGCCTCGGCGTTCTACATCACCACGGGCTTCCACGCCCTCCACGTCACTGGCGGACTCATCGCGTTCCTGCTCATCATCGGTCGCGCATTCGCAGTGAAGAACTTCACACACAAGGAGGCGACCTCCTCGATCGTGGTGTCCTACTACTGGCACTTCGTCGATGTCGTCTGGATCGTGCTGTTCTTCGTCATCTACTTCCTGAAATAAGAGCGGAGCTGACCTGCGAAATGGCACTTGAGAAGAAGCGTCGCTCAAACGGACGCCGTAGCCCCCTGGCCGCTGCCGCACTGATCGGAGCTGGCCTCCTGATCACCGGAGGCATCTACGCCGGAGCGTCTGCGGCAATCGCCTCAACAGACACACAGCCGACGGCGAGCACACAGCTCACCATCGACGACGGAGAGAAGCTGTTCCAGGCCAACTGCGCCACCTGCCACGGTCTTGACCTGCAGGGAACAGACAACGGCCCGAGCCTGTACGGCGTCGGCGAGCTCTCCGTCGAGTTCCAGCTGGCCACCGGCCGCATGCCCCTGCAGATGCAGGGCCCGCAGGCGCCGGAGAAGGAGCCACAGTTCACACAACCGCAGATCGAAGCCATGGCTTCCTTCGTGCAGGAACTGGCCCCCGGTCCCACCTACCCGTCAGACAAGACTCTTGACGGTGAAGGCGATGTATCGCACGGCGCCGAACTCTTCCGCGTCAACTGCGCGATGTGCCACAACGTGGCCGCCGCCGGTGGCGCGCTCACCGAGGGCAAGTACGCCCCTGGACTCGCCAACACGAGCGCCCTGCACATCTATGCGGCCATGGTCACCGGCCCGCAGAACATGCCGGTATTCTCCGACATGAACCTGTCGGACGAGGACAAGCGCGACATCATCTCGGCACTGCTGTACCAGCAGGATGCTGTGCAGATCGGCGGCTTCGCGCTTGGCTCGCTGGGCCCGGTCTCTGAGGGTCTGTTCATCTGGATCTTCGGAATCGGCGGCCTCGTTGCCATCTCCGTGTGGATCACGGCGAAGTCCAACTGACGCTTAATCATTCGAGAAGGAACGTACGAGGAGCACCATGGCAAACGACGACGACTCGCGGGCCCTTGACAGGGCCTACCAGCCCTCCCCGGGGCTGAGCGTCGCAGTCAGCGATCCTGCGCAGAACCCCGGGCTTCCGCCGCACCGCGAGCGGATGACCGACAAGGATCCGAAGGCGGAAAAGCGCGCGGCCCGCACTGTTTACACTCTGTTCTACCTGTCGCTCGCCGGCAGCATCTGGGCAGTCGCGGCATACATGCTGTTCCCTATCGAAGACCAGTCGTTGCTCGCGATCCGGTACAACAACCTCTTCATCGGTCTGGGAATCGGGTTCTCACTCCTATGCATCGGCATCGGGGCCATTCACTGGTCGAAGGCGCTGATGTCCGACAAGGAGCACATCGAGATGCGTCACCCCACCAGGGGTACGGACGCGACTCGTGAAGCCGCTGTCGAGGTCTTCGCGGCCGCCAATGAAGAATCCGGCTTTGGGCGTCGCACGATGATCCGCAACTCGCTGATCGCAGCGATCGTTGCATCCATCGTTCCCGGCATTGCGTTGTTCCGCGGTCTGGCTCCGCACAACAACGCCGGCGGCGACCCGATCGCGGGCGACCCGGTCGCCCTGCTGAACGAGACCATGTGGGAGAAGGGGCAGCGACTCGTACGCGACCCCGATGGCACCCCGATTCGCGCAGCGGACGTCACCCTCGGCTCGGCCTTCCATGTGATCCCGGAGGCTCTTGCCACGATGTCGCACCACGACGGCTACCTCGAGGAGAAGGCGAAGGCGATCGTACTGATGATGCGCCTGCGCCCGGAGCAGCTCATCGAGGCCGAGGACCGCAAGGACTGGTCGTACGACGGCATCGTCGCGTACTCCAAGGTCTGCACGCACGTCGGATGCCCTGTTGCACTGTATGAGCAGCAGACGCACCACCTGCTGTGCCCGTGCCACCAGTCGCAGTTCGACGTCACCGATCACGCAAAGGTCATCTTCGGCCCAGCCGCCCGGCCGCTGCCGCAGCTGCCTATTACCGTCGATGATGAGGGCTACCTCGTCGCACGCCACGGCTTCACCGAGCCTGTCGGCCCGAGCTTCTGGGAGCGCCATTGAGCACCGCAACGCTGTCCAAAGAGGACAAGGACAACACACCCCCTCTGGGAGGCCGATTTGTCGGTGCAGCATCGAACTACATCGATGAGCGCACCAGCATCTCCGGTTTCGTCAAGGAACTGGGTCGCAAGATCTTCCCCGACCACTGGTCGTTCATGCTCGGCGAGATCGCTCTGTGGAGCTTCGTCGTCGTTTTCATCTCCGGAACGTTCCTGACGTTCTTCTTCGACCCCTCGATGGTGCCCACGCACTACACGGGCGCCTTCGCCCCGATGCGTGGGCTGGAGATGTCAGCCGCATTCGAATCTGCACTGCGCCTTTCCTTCGATGTGCGCGGTGGTCTCCTGGTGCGCCAGATCCACCACTGGGCCGCACTCGTCTTTATCGCCGGCATCGGCGTGCACATGCTCCGCGTGTTCTTCACCGGTGCGTTCCGCAAGCCGCGTGAGATCAACTGGGTGATCGGCTTCGTGCTGTTCATCCTCGCTCTTGCAGAAGGCTTCACCGGTTACTCGCTTCCGGATGATCTGCTTTCGGGCAACGGTCTGCGCATCATCGACGGCATGATCAAGGGTCTTCCGCTGATCGGAACTTGGACCTCGTTCCTGCTCTTCGGTGGTGAGTTCCCCGGCAACGACATCGTCGGCCGCCTCTACTCGCTACACATCCTGCTACTACCGCTTCTGGTCATCGGGCTGATCGTCGTGCACCTCATGCTCATGATCATCAACAAGCACACGCAGTTCGCCGGCCCCGGCCGCACGAACGACAATGTCGTGGGCTACCCGATGATGCCGGTGTACATGTCCAAGATGGGCGGCTACCTGTTCATCGTCTTCGGCACCATCGTGCTGATCGCGACGTTCTTCCAGATCCTGCCGTTCTGGGAGTACGGTCCTTACGACCCATCGCCAATTTCAGCTGGCACCCAGCCTGACTGGTACATCGGCTTCGCTGATGGTGCCCTGCGTCTGGCGCCTCCGAACCTGGATATCGTCTTGCTCGACCGCACTTGGTCGTTCGGAATCATCATCCCGGTGCTCGTGCTCGGACTGTTCATTGTCGCTGTCGCGATCTACCCCTTCCTCGAGGCGTGGGTCACGGGCGACAAGCGTGAGCACCACCTGGCTCAGCGCCCGCGCAACGCGGCAACGCGTACGGCGATCGGTGTTGCGGGTGTCCTCTTCTACGCGGTCCTGTGGGCGGCGGCATCCTCCGACCTCATCGCGAC
The DNA here is from genome assembly GCF_051842835.1 of Microbacterium sp. A93. Classification (NCBI taxonomy): domain Bacteria; kingdom Bacillati; phylum Actinomycetota; class Actinomycetes; order Micrococcales; family Microbacteriaceae; genus Microbacterium; species Microbacterium sp. A93. The sequence continues at coordinate 118,023 of NZ_JBPXMT010000018.1, read as the reverse complement.
GCACTTCATGCTCACGATGGAAGGTGTGATCCACACTCTCCAGGCGCTACTGTTCCTCGGCCCGATACTCGGATACTTCATCACGAAGCGCATCTGTATCGCGCTGCAGAAGAAGGACCGCGAGATCGTGCTGCACGGATATGAGTCCGGTCGCATCGTTCGCCTCCCTGGTGGCGAGTACATCGAAGTTCACCAGCCCGTCGACAAGTACGACCGCTGGAAGCTCATCGACATCGACAACTACGAGCCGCTCGTTGTGCGCCCGAACGCCAAGGGGCGCATCCCGTGGACCGAGAACGTGCGCTCGTCGATCTCTCGCTGGTTCTACGAGGATCGTCTCGCTCCGCTCACGCAGACCGAGGTTGCCGCTGCAGACGCTCACCAGCACCACGTGACGGCTCACACGGCCGAGGTTGAGGCCGAGGAGATCCAGGGCGCTCACGAGCGTGCTGGTGCCCCTGACGCCCCACTGACGCCTCCCACGGAGACTCACGTCGAAGAGACGCCGAACACTCCGAGTACCGTGATCGCCACAGATCCGGTCAAGAAGTCCAAGAAGAAGTCGGAGGAGGGCGAGTAACAACTCCCCTCCCCCTACTCAAGGGCCTCGTCCATCTGGACGGGGCCCTTCTTCGTATGGTCTGCAATGCACGCCGTCTGCCGTGCACGATGTGTCATGCACTCTCCTTGGCGTCGCCGCAGAATGGCGGGAATCCTGCGGTGCGCGACCGGAGCGAGCCTTCACCGTGCGGATCGGGCGGAATAGGCTGATGTCATGATCGATCGCGCTGACTTCTTCGCCGCAAAGCTCGCCTATGAGACGGACGCGAGCGATGTCTATGCCCGTCAGAAGGCCGGAGAAGATGTCGTGGTCATCGATGTCCGCTCTGACGAGGCATGGGCACAGGGACGCGTTCCTGGCGCTGTACACATGCACTACAGCGAGATCGCTTCACGTGCAGCACAGGAGATCCCGGCCGGCACCGACGTCGTCGTCTACTGCTGGAGTCCCGGATGTAACGCTGGAGCCAAGGGAGCGCTTGAGTTCGCGAGGCTTGGCTATCCGGTCCGTGAAATGATCGGAGGCTTCGAATATTGGGCCCGCGAGGGGTATCCGATCGCAGACCATGACGGTGTGCACCGCCGCCCAATCGACCCGCTCACCGGTGTCCCCCGCATCCGCACCCGCGCCTAGTTCTCCCTCCCCAAAATTGCGAGTGGCCACTTGTGGCTCAGTTCCAGCAATTTCTTGAGCCACAACTACCCACTCGCAATCAACTATGGGGGAACAGAGAAGGCCCCTGGAATGATCCAGGGGCCTTCTCGCACGCTAGCGCTAGAACTTAGCGGTCACGAACTTAGCGAGCAAAGTTGCCGCGGTAGTACTCGTACACCCAGCCGACGATCGCGACAGCGAAGATCGCGACGCCGATCGGCAGCAGGAAGTGTCCGACCGCCATGCCGATGAGGAAGATCGCGGCCGATGCGGCCAGCACGATCGGCCACCATGACCAGGGAGCGAACTCGCCGAGCTCAGGATCGCCATCGTCGATGTCGGCAGTCAGGATGTCTTCCGGCAGCTCGCCGCCCTGCGCCTTGTGAGTGCGTGCAAGGTACAACGCGACCATGCCACCCATGAATGCAGTGAACAGGAGTGCAACCGAGCCGACCCACTCGATCTGGTTGTTGAGCGGAAGGTCGGGGTGAGCCAGAATGTTCCACACGGTGTAGACCACGGCCACGACAAAGAAGAAGCCGGCGATAATCCACCAGAGGACGATATTTGAACGCATGGCTTACTTGGCCTCTCCGCTCGCACCGGCAAGTACAGGCACAGGTGCCTCGACCGGATGCTCAGCAGCCTCAGGATGGTTCAGATCGAACGCGGGACGCTCACTGCGGATGCGCGGGATCGACGTGAAGTTGTGGCGCGGCGGCGGGCAGCTGGTCGCCCATTCGAGCGATCCGCCGTAGCCCCACGGGTCATTGACCATGACCTTGGGCGCCTTGCGTGCTGTGATCCAGACGTTCAGGAAGAACGGCAGCATCGAGGCACCAAGGATGATCGCACCGATGGTCGATACCTGGTTACCCCAGGTCCAGCCGTCAGCTTCCGAATAGTCCGCGTAGCGGCGCACCATGCCGTCCACACCCAACCAGTGCTGGATGAGGAAGGTCATGTGGAAGCCGATGAACAGCATCCAGAAGTGCACGTATCCGAGACGCTCGTTGAGCATGCGTCCTGTCCACTTCGGCCACCAGAAGTAGAAGCCGGCGAACATCGCAAACACCACGGTACCGAAGACGACGTAGTGGAAGTGAGCCACAATGAAGTACGAGTCACTGAGGTGGAAGTCCAGCGGCGGCGACGCCATGATGACTCCGGTCAGTCCGCCGAAGACGAACGAGACCAGGAAGCCGAGCGCGAACACCATCGGAGTCTCGAAGGTCACAGATCCTCGCCAGAGCGTGCCGATCCAGTTGAAGATCTTCACACCCGTCGGCACAGCGATGAGCATCGTCATCAACGCGAAGAACGGAAGTAGCACACCACCGGTCACGTACATGTGGTGAGCCCACACGGCGACAGAAAGTGCTGCGATCGAGATCGTCGCGTAGATCAGGGTCTTGTAACCGAAGATCGGCTTGCGGCTGAACACGGGGAAGATCTCGGAGACGATGCCGAAGAACGGCAGCGCGATGATGTACACCTCGGGGTGACCGAAGAACCAGAACAGGTGCTGCCAGAGGAGCACACCGCCATTGGCCGGGTCATAGATGTGAGCACCGAGGATACGGTCGGCAGCAGCTGCGAAGATCGCGGCAGCCAGCACGGGGAACGCCATCAGAATCAGCAGGCTGGTGATCAGCGTGTTCCAGGCGAAGATCGGCATACGCCACATCGTCATGCCAGGAGCGCGCATGGTGATAACCGTGGTGATGAAGTTCACCGCACCGAGGATCGTACCGAAACCGGACATTCCGAGCCCGACCATCCACAGGTTTCCACCTGCGCCAGGTGAGAATGTCGCGTTCGCGAGCGGCTGGTAAGCGAACCAACCGAACGATGCCGCACCCTGCGGGGTGAGGAAGCCGGCGACCGCAATGATCGAGCCGAAGAGGAACAGCCAGAACGCGAAGGCGTTCAGACGCGGGAAGGCCACGTCAGGAGCACCGAGCTGCAACGGCAGGATCGCGTTGGCAAACCCGGCGAACAGCGGGGTTGCGAACATGAGCAGCATGATCGTGCCGTGCATGGTGAACAGCTGGTTGTACTGCTCCTTCGTCGGAACGATCTGCATTCCAGGAGCGAACAGCTCGGCGCGGATGACGAGAGCCATCACACCGCCGAGGAGGAAGAACAGAACCGAGGCGATCAGGTACATGTACCCGATGGTCTTGTGGTCAGTGGAGGTGATCCACTTGACAACAATGTTGCCCTTCTGCTCGGTGCGCGAGGAGCTCAGCAGAGCCGCCTGACGCGCCGGGGTGTCTGTCGGGCGCGAGCCGTGTGCGGCTCCGGTGGCGGAATTGGTCGACATGAGGCTTATTCTCCCTCTTCCTCGGAGTCTGTCTCGGACGTGGGTGCACCAGTGCCCGGGAAGTTGCTCAGCCGGTCGTATGCGTCAGTGATGTCGCCCGTGTTGCCGGTTTCGCGGAGCGTCTCGACGTAATCGTCGTACTCGTCCTGCTCAACGACTTTCACGTTGAAGAGCATCATCGAGTGGTACTCGCCGCATAGCTCGGCGCACTTGCCGGCATACTCGCCGACACGCGTCGGAATGAAGGACCAGGAGTTGTCCTTCCCGATGTACATGTCCTTCTTGTAGAGGAAGTCGATGATCCAGAACGAGTGGATGACATCACGCGACTGCAGGCTGATGTGCACCTTCTGGTCAACAGGAAGCACCAGCGTGGGCAGCTCTTCGACGTCAACGTTGCCGTTGGCGTCAGGCTGGGCCTGAATACCCATGGTCCACACGGCGTCAGAAAGATCGTCGTCTTCGCCGGCGTACATGAAGTCGAACGACCACTGCTTACCGATCGCGGTGACCTCGACGTCTGGGTCGTCCCACTGCGTCTCGATCGCGGCCTGGTCACGGGCAGTGAAGAAGAACATGCCCATGACGAGGATCAACGGGATGACCGTGTAGAAAATCTCGATCGGCATGTTGTAGCGCATCTGCACGGGGAGGCCGGTCTGGCCCTTGCGGCGACGGTATGCGACCGCGGCCCACCCCATCAGAGCCCAGGTGATCATGCCAACAATGAGGAGGACGATCCAGGAGTTCACCCAGAGTCCTGCAACACGTTCAGTCTGGTTCGTGGCGGCAGCGCCGTCTTCCACAAAGCCCGGGAGGAATCCGTGAAGTTCGGTGGGAGAACATCCCGCCAGAACCACGGCTGCCGCAACTCCTACTGGAATTGCGGCCCAACGAAGGCGGCGTTTCGAGGGCACGATTCACCTTTCAATATCGCGGACAGGGCTTAGCCAAGTCTAGGGCAAGCTCACACCTGATTCATGCCAACCACGCAGGTCGGGCACGGCTCACACTCAGTGGAAGCTGTCTCCACATGCGCAACTGCCGCCGGCATTCGGGTTGTCGATCGTGAATCCCTGCTCGGAGATCGTGTCCTTGAAGTCGATCGATGCGCCATCGAGGTAAGGCACGCTCATGTTGTCGATGATGACTTCGACGCCACCGAAGTCAACGGTCTCGTCGCCATCGAGGTAACGCTCGTCGAAGTAGAGCTGGTAGATGAGACCGGAGCATCCGCCGGGCTGAACTGCAACGCGCAGACGCAGATCTTCGCGTCCCTCCTGCGCGAGAAGGTTCTTCACCTTGATCGCTGCAGCGTCAGTCAGTTTGACGCCGTGGGGGGTCGTGGCCTCTGTGGTGTCTGTGGTCAGTGTGGTGTCGCTCATGTCGCTCCTCGTGACAGGCCGCGCACGCGGCTGGTTGCTCTGATTCTACCTTCGGTCGCCAGACAAGGCGCCGGATGCCGGACAGATCAGAGAGTGATCTCATTCATTCGGGTCAGCAGCAGCGCCTCGGTCGCGATCGCGTGCCGGAACGTGTCGAGGTGAAGCGATTCATTGGGACTGTGCGCACGCGCGTGGGGGTCTTCCACTCCGGTGACGAGAATCTGCGCAGCGGGGAACTCGCGTACCAAGTCAGCGATGAACGGAATCGATCCGCCGACCCCGAGATCGACCGGCTCGACGCCGTAACCGTCTGCCATGGCCTGGCGGGCCAGCCCGACAGCCCAACCGCTGGTATCGACGAGGAATCCGTTGCCGAGATCAACATCGGAGAACGTCAGCTCGGCGCCGAACGGCGCGTTCGCGCGCAGGTGCCGTTCAAGTGCCGCGTACGCTTCCTCGCCGGGCTGTCCCGGCGCGACGCGGGCGCTGATGACCACGCTCACCTCTGGGAGCAGAGTGTTGGATGCCGACGCCACGCTCGTCGCGTCGATTCCGATGATCGTGACGGCCGGCTTATTCCAGATTCGGCTGAGGATGCTGTCCCGACCGATCGGGGACGTGCCGGGCAACAGGCCCGCCTCATCCCGCAACGTCTCCTCGGTGTATTCAGGAGTCGGCGTATCGCGCTGCGTCATCCCCTCGACCGCCACCGCACCATCGTCATCCCAGAGTGTGGAGAGCAATCGGACGGTCGCCATCATCGCGTCGGGCACCGCTCCGCCGAACATGCCGGAGTGTGAGGCGTGGTCAAGGGTGCGCACCTTCAGCGTGAAGCGTGCGTTCCCGCGCAGCGAGACGGTGAGGCCCGGCGTCGTGGCGTCCCAGTTGCCGGAGTCGGCAACCACGATCGCGTCGGCGCGAAGAGCATCAACGTTATCGCTGAGGAACTGGGCGAAAGAGGCAGAGCCGTATTCCTCCTCCCCCTCGATGAACATCGAGACACCGAGCTCGAGGTCATCGCCAAGCACCTCGGAGACGGCGCGCAACGACGCGATGTGCGCCATGATCCCCGCCTTGTCATCGGCAGCACCTCGCCCGTAGAGCCGGCCATCACGCACGGTTGGCTCGAACGGAGGCGTCTCCCACAGCTCGTCTGCCCCTGGAGGCTGCACATCGTGATGCGCGTACAGCAGGATCGTGGGCTTGCCACCCCGTGCCGCCCTCGTCGCGAGCACTGCAGGCTGACCGAGTTCCTCGGTGCCGCCAATCACGGCGCGCAGCACGCGAACCTCGTCGAAGACGCCCGTGTCGGTGGCCAGCGCCGCAACGCGCTCGGCACTGCGCTCGAGCTGCGTTTGGTCGAACGATGGCCAGGCGATGCCGGGAATCCGTACAAGATCACCGAGATCAGACAGCGCTGAGGGGATGCCGATGGCAACAGCCTCTGCGACAGCGGATTCGACGGCGGGGTCTGCATTGGGCGGGACGGATGTCATGCGAGTAATCTTAGGCCGATCCCTGTTTTCTACCCGAGGAGCCTCGTGGCCACTTCCATCCCACCGACGAACGACGACTCCGCCGAGACGCCGAGTCTCGGCAAGGGACGGCCGACGCCCAGTCGCGCCGAGCAGGAAGCTGCCCGTCGCCGGCCTCTCGTGGCCGATACCAAAGAGGCACGCGCCGCCGCGAAGGCGCAGCTGCGCGAACAGCGAGAGCGTGCCCAGGCGGGGATGGCAGCGGGCGAGGACAAGTACCTGCCCGCACGTGACAAAGGCCCGCAGCGCCGCTGGGTACGTGACTACGTCGATGCAGGCTGGCATGTATCCGAGTGGGTGATGGCGCTCATGGTCGTCGTCATCCTCGTCTCGCTCGTGCCAGACCCCACGTTCTCGTTCTTCGCATTCATCGGCCTCTGGGCGTTCATCATCGTCGCTGTGATCGACATGATCCTGCTCGGCCTGCGCGTGAAGCGGAAGGGCGCCGCGAAGTTCGGCAAGGACCGTCTGGAGAAGGGTCTCGGCTGGTATGCCGGAATGCGCTCACTTCAGATGCGCTTCATGCGCCTGCCCAAGCCGCAGGTCAAGCGCGGCCAGTACCCCGCCTAACTCCCCTCTCACTCCTTGCGAGTGGGCGCTTGTGGCTCGTCGCGACGCGTGTGATGTCTCATGACGTGCCTGACAGTTCATGTCTCAGTGGGATCTGACACTTCGTAGCGTGCGAGGAAGCCGCGGGGTTTGCCGTTGGGGATGTAGGTTCCCGCGGGTGGGCGGTCATGGCTGCTCAGGAGCGTGCCTTGGTGATCGAAGATGATGATTCGCTTTGGCTCGAGGAGGATGTTGAAGGTGTGACCGGCGTGGGGTTTGCCGATCATGATCTTGATCCGTGCGACGCGGACTGTTCCGTTCGCGGATGCGGTGCGAACGACGTGTCGGGGCGGGACAGGAATGGGGTGGGGGGATTCCGGCTTGGTCGGGGTCGGGCTCTTCGATGTCGCGGTGTAGCAGGCGTGGGGCGTCATCATCTGTAGTGATTGATGGGGCCGATGCTCGTTGTAGAGCAGATCGAATTGATCGAGTTGAGTTTGCAGATCATCAAGATCCCGAGCAGGCGCTCGGGCACGGAGCCATCGTTTGAGCGTCGAGTGACCGCGTTCGTTCTTGCCCTGGGTTTGCGGGTGAGCGACGCTGGAGGCGATGGCGTGAACACCGAGCGCGGTCACCATCGCGGTGAGTTCACCGATCCAGCCGCGACGGATCGGGTTCAGCGCCGCTCCGTTATCTGAGAGCAACCGTTGCGGCACCCCATGGCGCTCTATGCCTGTGGTGACCACGCGGACCGCGTCTCGCGCGTTCTCGGACCGGGCGGCAAGAGACGCGATCTGCAGGCGGGAGTGGTCATCGTTGAGTTGAAAGATCGCGACGACCCGGCCGTCCGCGAGCGTCCAGTCCGTTGCATCGATCTGCCAACACTCGTTCGGGGCCGCATACCGGAAGCGGACGTATGAGGTCCGGGGGCGTTTCTTCGGCTGGGCGGTGACGAGCCCGTTGCGGGTGAAGATCCGTGCCAGAGTCGCACGTGACGGGGAAGCGATCCCGAGCCGGTTCAGCTCGAATCCAACCGAGATGGGGCCATGATCCCATCCCTCCGCTTCCAACCGGGCCCGAGCCTCGATCGCAAGTGCTTCGATCGCCTCAGACGTTTTCCGCGGTGAGGTTCGTGGTCTGCTCGAGCGGGGCATCAACGCCTGCGGGAGGGCATCCTCCTGGATGCGTCTTCGTGTCGCGTAGAACCATTCCCGGGAGACCGTGTTCTCCGCGCAGAAACGACTCACCGCCCCGCGCGGCGCGTCCTCGGGCCAGGAAGCGATGATCAGCCGCAGATCAGTGCGGGAAGAGTCATAAGCCATCCCCTGATCGTGCAAGACCCGAGAAGTGTCAGGCAGGTCCCGAGACACAACTGTCAGAAAAACACTGAGACTTCACAGCTCGTCGTGACGCGAAAATCGAGCCACGCGCGCCCACTCGCAACCGGGGATCAGGGTCGGGGGCGACGCAGGCCGCGGTTTATTTTGCGCGCCCAGAGCGGGCCGCGGTAGAGGAATCCGGTGTAACCCTGCACCAGGGTGGCACCACTGTCCAAGCGCTCTCTCACGTCGTCCGCGGTCTCCACTCCCCCGACGGAGATCACACAGAACTCATTCGGCACGGCTGCGCGGACAATACGCAGCACCTCCATGGAACGCTCGCGCAGCGGCGCTCCGGAAAGTCCGCCCGCACCGGCGGCCTCCACGGCCGCAGCATCCGTTGTGAGTCCGTCACGACTGATCGTGGTGTTGTGGGCGATGATTCCGTCCAGGCCCTCCGCGACGGCAAGTCGCGCGATCGCATCGATCTCCTCGTCCGGCAGATCTGGCGCAATCTTCACCAGCAGAGGTGTTGACCCTGCGGCGGCCTGCACAGCACGCAACAGCGGCGCAAGGGTCTCGACCGCTTGCAGGCCGCGAAGGCCAGGGGTGTTCGGCGAGGAGACGTTAACGGCGAGGTAATCTGCCAGCGGAGCGAGCTTCGTTGCGCTCGCGACGTAGTCGGCCGTCGCTCGTTCAACCTCGACGACACGACTCTTGCCGATGTTGACACCGATGACCGTCTTCGGCCGGCGGCGGCGCAGCTTCTCGAGGCGGCGTACCGCGGCATCCGCCCCCTCGTTGTTGAAGCCCATCCGGTTGATGACGGCACGATCCGCCACCAGACGGAACAGACGCGGTTTGGGATTGCCATCCTGTGCGATCGCCGTCAGCGTGCCCACCTCGACGTGGCCGAAACCCAGCGCGGCAAGTCCGCGCACGCCGACAGCGTTCTTGTCGAACCCGGCGGCGACCCCGAACGGCGAGTCGAAAGTGAGCCCCAGAGCACTGACCTGCTGGTCGGCGCTGGGCGCGGCGATCGCGCGTGTGACCCAGGAGAATGGCGGAACGCCGAGCACACGGATCACCACCATGCCGGCATGGTGGGCGAACTCGGGATCGAAGCGCGACAGAACGGCGCGAAAAAGCAGCGGATACATCCCTGCCAGATTACCGGTCGGCGGGCGCTTGCCCTGACTCTGCCCGATCTGCACGCAGATCGCCGATGGCGCTCTCGAAGTCTTCCAGCGAATCGAACGCCTGATAGACGCTGGCGAAACGCAGATATGCGACCTTGTCGAGATCTCGAAGCGGACCAAGGATCGACAGGCCGATCTCGTTGGCTTCCAGCTGTGAGACGCCGGTCTGGCGTACCGCTTCCTCGACGCGCTGGGCCAAGATCGCAAGGTCGGCTTCCGTCACCGGGCGACCCTGACATGCCTTGCGAACGCCAGCGATGACCTTCTCCCGGCTGAACGGTTCCATGACGCCCGAACGCTTGATCACGTTGAGGCTGGCGGTTTCTGTCGTGCTGAAGCGTCCACCGCACTCCGGGCATTGCCGGCGTCGACGAATGGAGAGGCCATCGTCACTCGTACGGGAGTCGATGACACGCGAATCAGGATGGCGACAGAAGGGGCAGTGCATGGTGTTCCAGCCTACTCGCTCAGTTTCTCGATGGTCGAAAAACGCGCCTCGATAGCCTCACCGTGAGCGGGAAGCACCTCAGCATTTGCCAACGCCACGACCCCGGCACGCACCGCAGCCAGCGCGGCGTGATCGTAGGAGATCACCTGCTGCGGGCGAAGGAACGTGTAGGCACCGAGACCGGGCGCGTAGCGCGCCTGACCTCCGGTGGGAAGAACGTGGTTGCTTCCCGCCATGTAGTCGCCGAGGCTCACCGGCGTCTGGTCTCCCACGAACACCGCTCCAGCGCTGGTGAAGGCGGATGCCGCTTCCTCCGCGTCGACAAGGTGCAGTTCGAGGTGTTCCGGGGCATAGGCGTTGCTGAAGGCCGTCGCCATGGTCCGGTCATCCACCAGGACGATCGCCGACTGCGGACCAGCCAGAGACACGGCGACACGTTCGCTGTGTCTGGTCGCCGCCGCGACTTCTGCGACCTCTGTGGCCACACGGTCAGCCAACGCAGCGTCATCGGTGACGAGCACTGCGGATGCCTGCTCGTCGTGCTCGGCTTGACTCACAAGGTCAGCGGCGATCAGTCGCGCGTCAGCAGCGGCATCCGCGACGATCAGAATCTCCGTCGCGCCAGCCTCCGAGTCAGTGCCGACGACGCCGGCGACAGCACGCTTCGCGGATGCGACGTAGTTGTTGCCAGGACCGGAGACGACGTCGACAGGGTCGAGGCCGAGGGCCGGCACTCCCCAGGCGAGCGCGCCGATCGCTCCAGCGCCACCGATGGCGTAGATCTCAGAGACTCCGAGGAGCCCGGCGGCAGCGAGGATCGTCGGGTGGACTCGCCCGTCCGCCTGCGGCGGGGACGCGAGTGCGATGCTGGTCACCCCGGCGACCTGCGCGGGAACAACGTTCATCACCACGCTCGACGAGAGCGGAGCTTTGCCGCCGGGGATGTACACGCCCGCACGACTGACAGGCTGCCAGCGCTGCACGATCCGCGCTCCCGCGCCGATCACAGTGGTCTGGGCGGCAGGTACCTGTGCCGCAGAGCCTTGACGCACTCGGCGGATCGCCTCTTCCAGCGCCTCGCGCACGACGGGATCGACGGATGCGAGAGCCTCGGCAATGTGCTCAGAGGGAACGCGGATGGCGTGGCCGGTGACCCGGTCGAAGCGCTCGGCCTGCTCCCGCAGAGCGTCTTCACCGCGTTCACGGACCTCGTCAACGATCCGTGCCGCGGTCGCCAGCGCCTCCGCACGCGCCTGCGCGGCGCGAGGGACGGCTGCGAGCATGTCTGCCGGCGAGAGCTGCTGCCCCCGTAGATCAATCGTGCGCACTTCAGCCTTTCGTGATGTCTTCGATGTCGTGCAGGTAGCCGACGCGCCCGTCATCGTGGCGAACCACATAGGCACCGCCGCGGTCTTCGATCACCAGAGCCCATGCGTCAGGACCGATCCGGAACAGCGGCTCGCCACGTGCGTCGAACACATCGCGCACGTTGGGCACGAGCGCCCAGAACGGCTGCGCAGCGGCGACGTACGGGGCTTCGGGTTCAGGATCAGCATTCGCTTCCGGCTCAGGCTCGGGGTCGGGCTCGAGGTGCTGCTCGGCATCCGATTCTGCGTCATCTTGACCGTGTGAGGAGCGGGCATAGCCGGGAACGTAATCGTTCTCGTCAGCGTCAGTCAGTGTTCCAAGCTCGCCGCCCGACGCATGCGAGGTCAACGGCACGCTGCTCGCTAGGCCGAGGTGGTCGAGCCCATCGGCCGTGTCCTGCCCGGAAAGCTCCGTGTCGAGAACCAACTCATCTTCGACCGCGGGCTCGGATGCGACGGAAGGCTCGAATTCGACGGAAGGCTCGAATTCGACTGACGGCTCGGATGCGACGGAAGGCTCGGATGCAACGGAAGGCTCGGATGCAACGGAAGGCTCGGATGCGACTGACGACTCAGACTCCCCTGCGTGCGCCTCGACCGGGGCCGGATGCTGCGGACGCGGTCGAGCGATCACCGGGCGTACCGGGTTAGCGTTGCGATGCGCGAGAGTGACCAAGCGGCCGCGGAAATCCTCACGCAACCCGGGAATGAGCGGTGCGAACACTGTGAGCACAACCAGCGCGAGCATTGCGACGGACTGCACAATCGTCACCCAGCTCAACGTGAAGTAGCCCCGCCCCGCACCCGCCGCGAAGATCTCCCAGTTCGCGCTCGCCCATTGGATCGCAGAGACAGAGAACGCGACTGATGCGAACTGATCGATGCCCAGTGACCCGACGCGGCGGATTCCCTCAGGAGAGAGCCTGCGCAGTACGACGAGGAACACGGCAACGGTCGGCAGACCGATCGGCAGGATCCAGGAGATTCCCTGCATCCAGATCGTGCTTCCGCTCAGTTGCGGGTACAGCGGGAAGAACGAGGTCACGAAAGCGACCAGCCACACCGCGACCATAAGGAGTTCGCGCAGCGTGAATCCGAGGATTCCGTACTCCGGCGCCACCTCTTCGTCGTAAAGGACACCGTCCTCTTCGGTGAAAGATTCTTCGGTGAAGGGCTCGTCAGGGGAATCTGTACTCATGAAGCGAGATCCTTTCCATTTGGTGCGCACCGTCTGATCCGGCGCGTCCAACGCGTCCCGATATTACCTGGTGGGCCCGTGCGACTCGTCAGCGTGATTTCCGGTGAAGCCTCAGCCGAGGCAGGCGGGGCCCAGCAGCGACTTCAGATCACCGAATAGATCGGCAGTTACTTTCACCGGCATGGGTACGTCGAATATCTTCGCGGTTCTCCCACGATGTACCCGAAGGATGACCTCTGTCTCCCCATTGTGGCGGCGCAGCACCTCGGCCAGATCGTGCATGACACGCTCGGTCGCGCGCTGCTCGGCGAGCACCAGCGAAAGGGGCCCTGCTGTGTCGAAGGACCCGATATCGGGAGTGAATGCCGATTGTCCGTGCAGGTTCAGTCCATCGTCGCGGCGCGAGATACGTCCGCGCACCGCCAGAATGGCATCCTGTTGCAGCGTGTGCTGGTACTCGGTGTAGGTCTTCCCCATGAACATCACGGTGACCTCGCCGTTGAAATCCTCGACGGTGATCATGCCGTAGGGGTTTCCGCTGGCTTTGGCCACTCGGTGCTGCACGCTGGTCACGAGGCCGGCGACGGTGACCTGGTCACCGTCTTGGAGGTCTTCCGATGCGAGCAGATTCTGAATCGAAATTGAGGCGTGCTTTGCGATCGCGACCTCTAGGCCCGCAAGCGGGTGGTCGGAGACATACAGGCCGAGCATTTCGCGCTCGAAAGCGAGTTTGTCCTTCTTCACCCACTCCGGTCGGTCAGGAACCTTCGCTGGAATAGTCTCTTCCACGGCGTCATACAGGCTGTCGAAGTCGAAGCCGATCGCTCCCTGTGCCTCGTTGCGCTTCTGATCAACAGCTGCTTCTGTGGCATCCTCATGGATCTCCATGAGAGCACGGCGGGTGTCTCCCATCGAGTCGAAGGCTCCAGCCTTGATCAACGATTCCACGGTGCGCTTGTTCGAAACGTGCAGCGGCACCTTCTTGAGGAAGTCATGGAAGGAGTCGAAGCTCTCCTTCTTGCGCGCCTGGATGATCCCATCGACGACGTTGCTTCCGACGTTACGAATTGCACCGAGGCCGAAGCGGATGTCTTCCCCGACTGCGGCGAAGAAATTGATCGACTCGCGCACATCTGGCGGCAGCACCTTGATGCCCATGCGGCGGCACTCGTTGAGGTAAATCGCCATCTTGTCTTTGGAATCGCCGACACTCGTCAGCAGTGCTGCCATGTACTCGGCCGGGAAATGCGCCTTGAGGTACGCGGTCCAGTACGAGACGAGTCCGTAGGCGGCCGAGTGCGCCTTGTTGAAGGCGTAGTCAGAGAACGGCAGCAGGATCTCCCACAGCGCCTTGACCGCCGCGTCGCCGAAGCCGCGCTCCTTCATACCGGCCGCGAAGCCCTCGTACTGCTTATCAAGCTCGGACTTCTTCTTCTTGCCCATCGCGCGGCGCAGAATATCTGCCTGGCCGAGGCTGAAGCCTGCGACCTTCTGCGCGATCGCCATAACCTGCTCCTGATAGATGATCAGGCCGTAGCTCGTGTTCAGGATCTCCTTGAGCGGCTCTTCAAGCTCAGGGTGAATCGGGGTGATCGGCTGCAGGTTGTTCTTACGCAGGGCGTAGTTGGTGTGCGAATTCGCACCCATGGGGCCGGGCCGATACAGCGCGATGACAGCCGAGATATCTTCGAAGTTGTCAGGCTTCATCAGCCGCAGCAGCGACCGCATTGGCCCACCATCAAGCTGAAAGACGCCCAGCGTGTCACCGCGTGAGAGCAGATCGTATGCCGGTTGATCGTCGAGCTCGAGGTGCTCGAGGTCGAGGTCTTCACCCTTGTTCGTGCGGATGTTATCGAGTGCATCGGAGATGATCGTGAGGTTGCGGAGCCCGAGGAAGTCCATCTTGATCAAGCCGAGGCTCTCACATGACGGATAGTCGAACTGCGTGACGATCTGTCCGTCCTGCTCGCGGCGCATGATCGGGACGATGTCGATGATCGGCTCGCTCGACATGATCACGCCGGCCGCGTGCACGCCCCACTGACGCTTCAGTCCCTCAAGCCCCAGAGCGCGGTCAAAGACCGTCTTCGCATCAGGATCGATCTCGAGTAGCGCCCGAAACTCGCTGGCTTCCTTATAGCGGGGATGCGCGGAGTCGAACATGCCGGTCAGTGGCATGTCCTTTCCCATCACGGGCTGTGGCATGGCCTTGGTCAGTCGATCGCCCATGCTGAACGGGAAGCCCAGTACGCGACCGGCATCCTTCAGCGCCTGTTTCGACTTGATCGTGCCGTAGGTGACGATCTGCGCCACGCGCTCTGAGCCGTACTTCTGGGTGACGTAGTCGATCACTTCACCGCGGCGCCGGTCATCGAAGTCGACATCGAAGTCAGGCATCGAGACGCGGTCCGGGTTGAGGAACCGCTCGAAGATGAGTCCGTGTTCGATGGGGTCGAGATCGGTGATCTTCATGGCGTAGGCGACCATGGATCCTGCACCGGAACCACGACCAGGACCAACGCGGATGCCGTTGTTCTTTGCCCAGTTGATGAAGTCGGCGACGACGAGGAAGTAGCCGGGGAAACCCATCTGCAGGATGATGCCGGTCTCATACTCGGCTCGCTTGCGCACCTTGTCAGGGATGCCGGCCGGGTACCGGTAATGCAGGCCAGCCTCGACTTCCTTGATCAGCCAGCTGTCCTCGGTTTCGCCTTCTGGCACCGGGAAGCGTGGCATGTAGTTCGCCGAAGTATTGAACTCGACTTCGCAACGCTCCGCGATCAGCAGGGTGTTGTCACATGCTTCGGGGTTATCGCGGAAGAGCTGGCGCATCTCCTGCGCCGTCTTGATGTAGTAGCCGTCACCATCGAACTTGAAGCGGTTCGGGTCGTCGAGCGTCGAGCCGGACTGCACGCAGAGCAGGGCTTCGTGGGCGTCTGCTTCATGCTGATGCGTGTAGTGCGAGTCATTCGTGCCGACCAGCGGGATGCCGAGGTCTTTCGAAATCCGCAGCAGATCGGTAATGACGCGGCGCTCGATGGACAGCCCATGATCCATGATCTCGGCGAAGTAGTTCTCTTTGCCGAAGATGTCCTGGAACTCGGCCGCAGCGGCACGAGCTTCGTCATACTGACCGAGCCGAATGCGTGTCTGGATCTCGCCGGACGGGCATCCGGTCGTGGCGATGAGTCCCTTGCCGTAGGTCTGCAGCAGCTCACGGTCCATGCGCGGCTTGAAGTATTGTCCCTCAAGGCTCGAAAGAGAGCTGAGCCGGAACAGGTTGTGCATGCCCTCGGTGCTCTGGCTCCACATGGTCATGTGGGTGTACGCGCCGGAACCGGAGACGTCGTCGCGCTTCTGATCGGGCGACCCCCAGGCCACTCGGGTCTTGTCGCTGCGGTGGGTGCCGGGTGTGACATAGGCCTCGAGGCCGATGATCGGTTTCACACCGGCATTTTTTGCGGCGTTGTAGAACTCGAAGGCCGCGAAGGTGTTGCCGTGATCGGTGACAGCGATGGCCGGCATGCCGTAATCAGCGGCAGCCTTCGTCATCGAGGCGATCTTGGCGGCGCCATCCAGCATCGAGTATTCGCTGTGCACGTGAAGGTGTACGAAGGAGTCGGATGCCACGTATTCGAGTCTACGTCGGGGCACAGACACCGGGGTTTTGATATGGGGTAGCGCCGAGATCAGGAGGTCGTCCCGAGATCAGGAGATTTCCCCGGAAAGCCTCCTGATCTCGGTAATAGCTCCTGATCTCGAGACCGCCCGATCAGACGCTATAACTCACGATTTCTCAGAACTCGTCGAGTCAGTCGCCGCGCAGAATGTCCAAGGCGTGCACGAAGTCGTCAGGGTAGGGCGATTCGAACTGAACCCACTCCCCTGTGGCCGGGTGAGTGAATGCGAGCTTGTGCGCATGCAACCACTGGCGGGTGAGGCCCAACCTGGCCGCGATCGTCGGGTCTGCACCATAGAGCGGATCGCCGACACATGGATGCCGATGTGCGGCCATGTGCACGCGGATCTGGTGCGTCCGACCCGTCTCCAGATGAATTTCCAGCAGCGACGCCCCTGGGAACGCCTCGAGCGTCTCGTAGTGCGTCACCGAGTCTTTGCCGGACGGCGTGACGGCGAACTTCCACGAATGATTCGGATGCCGTCCGATCGGAGCGTCGATCGTTCCCGCGAGCGGATCAGGATGCCCCTGCACCACCGCGTGGTAGATCTTCTCCACCGTTCGCTCCTTGAACGCACGCTTCAGTGCCGTGTACGCCGATTCAGTCTTCGCGACGACCATAAGGCCGCTCGTGCCGACATCAAGGCGATGAACGATGCCTGCTCGCTCGGCTGCGCCGCTGGTGGCGATGCGGAATCCTGCCCCGGCAAGCGCACCGAGCACTGTCGGGCCCTCCCACCCCACGGAGGGGTGCGCGGCCACACCGGATGGCTTGTCCACCACGACGATGTCGTCATCGTCGTGGATGATCCCGAGCTCAGGGACCACGATCGGCACGATCTTCGGCTCTTCTTTCGGCTGCCATTCCACGCTCAGCCACCCGCCGGCGCGAAGCCGGTCGGATTTTCCGAGCGTGACGCCGTCCAGGCTCACGCCTCCCGCCTCAGCGATCTCGGCGGCGAAGGTCCGGGAGAAGCCGAGCATCTTGGCCAAAGCCGCGTCGACGCGGGAGCCTTCCAGCCCGTCAGGAACGGGCAGAGATCGAGAATCCACGTTCAGGCGCCTTTGTCAGAATCAGCGTCAACAGCGACGTCGGCGTCAACGGCGTCAACATCATCAGCATCAACAGCGACGTCAGCGACGTCAGCGACGTCAGAGTCCAGATCCGAATCCGACTCGGGAGCGACATCGTCCTTCTCACGGGTACCGTCGAAACGGAGCCCGAGCACGACGAGCAACGCGACAGAGATCATGCCGCACACGATGAAGATGTCGGCGACGTTGAAGATCGCCGGCATCATCCACGGCATCGAGATCATGTCGACGACGTGCCCGACACCGAAGCCGGGGTCACGCAGCAGTCGGTCGGTGAGGTTACCCAGGACACCGCCCAGCAGGCAACCGAGCACGATCGCCCACAGTCGGGACTGCAGAGCGAACGCCTTCCAAATGATGACCCCGGCGACAACGGCCAGAGCGATCGAGAAGATCCACGTCACCTCGCTGCCGAGCGAAAACGCTGCACCAGGGTTTCGCACGTAGTACAGCTGAAGGAACTCACCGAAGACCGGTACCACTTCATGAAGTGGGAGGTTCTCGATTGTGAGGTGCTTCACAAACTGATCGGCGGCCAACACCACTGCCGCGAGAATCGCGACGATGATGCCAGCCGCCGACCGACGAATCTGGCGACGTCCTGACAAAGGGACGACCTAGAGACCGATCGCGGAGACCGGCGTGGAATCCGTCGAGTTCGCCTTCTCGTCAAGGTCACGCAGCTGGCCTTCGATGTAGCCACGCAGCTGGCTGCGGTAGTCACGCTCGAAGTTGCGGAGCTCGGTGATACGAGCCTCCAACGTGTTGCGCTCGCGCTCGAGGCGGGCAGACTCTTCGCGCTGCTGGGCCTGCGCCTCAGTGCGGATGCGGTCAACCTCAGTCTGAGCATCAGAGATCAGCTGGTTCTTCTTCGCCTCGCCCTCGGCGACGTGCTCGTCGTGCAAACGCTGAGCGAGCGCGATGATGCCGGCAGTAGCGGTGGTCGAACCGGTCGCGTCGGACGGAGCCGCAGCGACAGGGGCTTCAACTACGGGAGCCTCAGCAACCGGAACCGGAGCAGCGACGATGACCGGGGCAGGAACCTCGTCAACGACGGCAGAATCTTGCTCTGCGGCAGCCACAGCAGCAACAGGCTCGGCAACGGCCGGCGTTTCGCCAGACTCGTACGCCGCGAGCTTCGTCTTCAGCTCAGCGTTCTCTTCGAGAGCCTTACGCCACTCGACGACGATCTCGTCGAGGAAGTCGTCAACCTCGTCGGGGTCAAAGCCGTCCTTGAATCGGACGTGCTGGAACTGCTTGGTGACGACGTCATCCGGGGTCAGTGCCATTTTCTCGGCTCCTCTTTCGATGAGTTCTGTGGCCAGTGGCTGAAGCATGGCTCGGTATTGATTCGGCGCGTACCCGGGGCGCGCACCTGGGTGCAAGCATAGTCCCCGCTCGCCGACGACGCGATGTGAGAGGTCACATCTGCGCGCAGGGGGCGGTGGCTATACGTAGATGAATGCGCGCACAATCGACATCAGAATCAGCACGCCCAGCATGGTGAGAGTGAACCCGAAATCCAACGAGAGCGTGCCGATACGCAACGGCGGAATGAAGCGTCGGAACATTCGGATGGGCGGATCAGTCACGGTGTACACGAGTTCCGCCGCGATGAGGGTGGGACCCTTGGGCCGCCACTCACGATTGAACAGCGGAATGTACTCGAGAATGAGCCGCGCGAACAGCACGAAGATGTAGATCAGCAGGACCAGATGAACGATCGATGCGATCCCTGAAACCAGCGAGGTCACGGCTCAGGACTGATCAAAGCCCGCAGAATCAGGATCTGCGTGCGCAATGCCGCCGTGTCCTGAAACAGCAATGTTCTCCGGCGAGAGCAGGAACACCTTGCTGGTGACGCGCTCGATGCGGCCGTACAGGCCCAGTGAGAGACCACTCGCGAAGTCGATCAGACGACGCGCATCAGCATCACTCATCTGGGACAGGTTGATGATCACCGGGATGCCCTCGCGGAAGCTCTCAGCGATCAGCTGGGCGTCTCGGTACTGCTTGGGGTGCACCGTGAGGATCTCGTTGACTGTGCCTGCCGTGGGCTGACGAACAGCGACCGGGCGACGCAGCGGAGTAACGGGCGCGGGAGCGGGCTCATCCTTGTCGTGATCGCGGTCGCGATCACGTTCGCGATGTGCACGCGCAGGCGTCGGAGCAAGCTCCTCCTCGTAGGCCTCTTCCTCATCGGCGAGGCCCAGGTACACCATGGTCTTCTTCAGCGGGTTTCCCATCGTGTCCTCCGTGTTTGGCATGGGCTGATCTGTTTCGAGGTTAACCCCGGTCAGGCCGGGGTCCAGTGATTGCCGAGCCGATCCGCAGGTGTGTCGCACCCGCAGCGATCGCCTCGACGAAGTCGCCGGTCATGCCGGCAGAGATCCAGGTGGCATTCGGTTCGACTCTTCGGATGCTGTCCGCAATGCCGCGCAGGCGAGCGAATGCGGATGCCGGAGTTTCATCGAGCGGTGCGACACCCATCACTCCACACAGCCGCAGTGACGACAGCGAGAGGATGTGCTCGGCGAAGCGCTCAGCGTCGCCAGGGGCGACGCCACCTCGACCGGCATCCTCGGTGAGGTTGACCTGCACGAGCACGTCGAGCACATCGTCGCCGTCTTCCGCGACGCGGTGCAGCGAGTCGGCCAGTTTGATCCGATCGACAGAGTGCACAGCATCCGCGCTACGGCGGATCGCTGCGGCCTTGTTCGTCTGCGCCTGACCGATGAAATGCCAACGCAAGCCTTCGAGCTCCAGCTCGGCTTCCTTCGCAGAAAGCTCTTGCTGCCGGTTTTCACCGACGTCACGCACACCGAGTGCGTGCAGTTCGCTGACAAGGGATGCGGGATGAAACTTCGTCACCACGATTCGGGTGATTTCAGCGGCATCCCGTCCGGCGATGCGCGCGGCATCCGCGATCTGCGAGTCGATCGCGGACAGCCGCGCGGCAAGGTCAGTCAATTTACTTCAGGAACTCGGGGATGTCGATGTCATCGTCAGCGAACGCCGGCTCCAGGCTGGTCGCGGCGATGCGCGGTGCGGGCTGTGTGGCCCCCTGCTCCGCCGCGGTGTTCTCCTCAGCCGAATCCGACAGCGCGACCTCAGGCAGCGTGGGTGCCGCCGGGCGAGTGACCACCATCGGGTCGATCCGCAGGGAGGGCCCTCCGTTGTCGAAGCCAGCCGCGATGACCGTGACACGGACCTCGTCGCCGAGGGTGTCGTCGATGACCGTACCGAAGATGATGTTCGCCTCGGGGTGAGCCGCTTCCTTGACGAGATCCGCGGCGTCGTGAATCTCGAAGATGCCGAGGTTCGAACCACCCTGGATCGACAACAGCACGCCGTGCGCACCCTCGATCGATGCCTCGAGCAGCGGCGACTCGACCGCAAGCTCGGCGGCCTTGATCGCGCGGTCAGCACCGCGGGCAGAACCGATGCCCATGAGAGCGGATCCGGCACCCTGCATAACCGACTTGACGTCGGCGAAGTCGAGGTTGATCAGACCGGGCGTCGTGATGAGGTCGGTGATGCCCTGCACACCGGCGAGGAGCACCTGGTCTGCGGTGGCGAAGGCCTCGATCATTGAGATGCCGCGGTCGCTGATCTCCAGCAGACGGTCGTTCGGCACGACGATGAGGGTATCGACCTCTTCCTTGAGCTTCGCGACGCCGGCCTCAGCCTGGCTCTGCCGGCGACGGCCTTCAAAGGAGAACGGCTTCGTGACGACACCGATGGTCAGTGCGCCGATCGACTTCGCGATGCGGGCAACGACCGGAGCGCCACCGGTACCGGTACCGCCACCTTCACCCGCGGTGACGAAGACCATGTCAGCGCCGGTGAGGGCTTCCTCGATCTCTTCCGCGTGGTCCTCCGCAGCGCGGCGGCCGACCTCGGGGTCGGCGCCAGCACCAAGACCCCTGGTGAGCTCACGGCCCACGTCGAGCTTGACGTCGGCGTCGCTCATGAGCAGCGCCTGCGCATCAGTGTTGATAGCGATGAACTCGACTCCACGAAGGCCGAGATCGATCATGCGGTTGACGGCGTTGACGCCGCCACCGCCGACGCCGACGACCTTGATGACGGCGAGGTAGTTCTGGTTCTGGCTCATGGCCGGCCTCCGATGTGTCGAGCCTGGAAAGAGTGTGAACTTTAAACCTCAACTAGAGGTGTAAAGTATTTCCCGGTATTGCGTTCTCTTGACTGACGGTAGGCGCAGTATGCGCGTGCACGCGCAGCGACACGGGTGTGTCGCCGGTTTCCCCTTGGAACGGGCTTCAACCGGCGACGGCGACCTCTGGCGAGGAGACATCGAACGTGTGTGCGCCCGGATTTGCCGTCATCACGGATGCCAGAGCCACGGCCTTGTCACGCGATCGCTCTGCACTCCCCCAAACGACGACCACGCCGCTGGACAGTGTCAGCGTCACGTCGTCCTGAGTGCTGGCCTGCACGGAGCTCAGTGTTGTACGCACCTCAGCCGGCAGCGATCTCACTACGAGTCCGACCGATTCGAAGGCGACGGATTTCGTCCCGCCTGTGACGTCGATCACCGGTTGTCCAGCCGGAGGGTCAGGTGTCGTCGACAGCGCGACTCCTGCGGCATCGACGAGAGTGAAGCCGGCGTCCGACTCGATCACACCGATCGGCGTGCGCTCAACGATGCGCAGCGTGAGGTCGTGCGGCGGGTTTGCCTCGAGCGAGTACGTCTCGATCAACGGAAAAGCGATCAGGGCGGCCTTCACCGCGTTGTCGTCCACCAGCGCGATCGGGGTACCGATCTGATCGGCGAGTGCGGCCTCGACTGTGGCCGGATCAAGAGCGGATGCCCCGACCACTGTCACTTTGCGAACAGCGAAGAGTGGGCTGTAAGCGGCGGCTGCGCTGCCTCCGATCAACAGGATGACAGCGCCAAGCGCACCGAGCCAGATCAGGCGACGCCGGCGAGAACGCTGCGTGAAGCGGCGGATCTCCGCCCGCAGCGTCTTGCGACGCGCGCGGGCCGCACGCCAGACATCCCGGGCGGTCAGCCCTTTGAGCGTCTGCGGCTCCGCAGCGGCGATGTCTGCCGATTCCTCTGCGGATGCGGAGCCAGGGTTGTGAAGATCAACGGGATCGCGCGGGTCTACCGACTCCGCCTCAACCTGCGCCTCACGCGTGAAGCGTGCAAAGCGGGAGGGGCGGCCGGGTGCAGGCTGCTCCTCCTGCTCTGGCGAGGTCGGAAGCGGTGCCGGACGACGCATCGATCAGGCCTCGGTCGTCTTTCGCAGCGACTCGAGCACCTGCGGAATCATCAGGTAGACATTGCCGCAGCCGAGCGTGATGACGTAGTCGCCTTCCCTCGCCACGGTGGCCGTGTAGTCGGCTGCTTCCTGCCAGTCAGCCACGTAGTGCACGTGTTCCTGATCAGCAAAGGCGCCGCTGACCAGCTCGCCGGTGACGCCGGGAACGGGATCTTCGCGGGCACCGTACACATCGAGCATGACGGTGTGGTCGGCGTAGGTTTCTAACACCTCGGCGAACTCGCGGTACATGTGCTGCGTGCGCGAGTAGGTGTGCGGCTGCTGTATTGCGATGAGGCGACCTTCGCCGACGACGCTGCGCGCTGCTTCGAGAGCGACCTTCACCTCGGTCGGGTGGTGCGCATAGTCGTCGAAGACGCTCACACCGCGCTCGACGCCGTGCAGCTCGAAGCGCCGCACCGTTCCGGCGAAGCCTTCCACGGCGCGCACGGCATCGCTCAGTGCGTACCCCAACGTCAGGAGCACCGCGACGGCGCCCGCGGCATTGATCGCATTGTGCTCGCCAGGCATAGCGAGCTGCATACGCGCGCTCTGTCCGTCATGAGTGACGGTGGCGGCCACGGGACCAGCAGTCGAGACGTCGCTGAGGCGCACATCCGCGTGCTCTGCCAGGCCGAACGTGATGACGTTCTGGTGCGTGAGGCCGGCAGTCACCCGCAGTGCACCCGCATCATCACTGGAGATCACGACAGCCTCGCTCGCCGCGTCGGCGAAGCGGATGAACGCGTCATGGAACGCCTCATCCGAGCCATAGTGGTCGAGGTGATCAGGATCGACATTCGTGATGAGGGCGATCGCGGTGTCGTACAGCAGAAAGGTGCCGTCCGACTCGTCTGCCTCAACGACGAAGAGATCATCGGTGCCGGACGCGCTCGACGCATCGAGCTGCTCGATCACACCACCGTTGACGAAACTCGGGTCTGCCCCGAGCGATTGCAGAGCCGTGACGAGCATGCCGGTGGACGTCGTCTTGCCGTGCGCGCCGGCGATCGAGACCAGCCGTCGCCCGCCGATGAGCCAGTGCAGTGCTTGGGAGCGGTGAATGACGTGCAGACCGCGTTCCTTCGCCGTGACGTACTCGGGGTTCTCCGGCCAGATCGCGCCGGTGTGCACGACGGTGTCTGCGTCTCCGAGGTGGGCGGCATCGTGACCGACGTGAACGGTCGCCCCCGCTTCGGCAAGAGCGCGCAGGCTGTCGCTATCTGCACGGTCTGATCCGGAGACGCGAATGCCAGCATCGAGGAACATCTTCGCGAGTCCGCTCATGCCCGATCCACCGATACCGATGAAGTGGGCAGCAGTGATGGACTCGGGAATCGGAAGAGTGAGGTCAGGTCTGATCATGTCCCGTCCATCCTAATTCGCTGCCCTGACAGCGGCCCCTGGGCACGCCGCCCGGCTCAGGCGCCGAGTGCCCGATCGATCAGCGCGATGACGTTCTCGGTGCCGGTGCGGATGCCCACGTTCTCGGCTGCCGCGGCCATACGCTCGATCCGTTCACGATCGCCGAGAAGAGGCACGACGGTATCGCGCACCGTGTCTCCGGAGAATCCGGCATCGTCAAGCAGGATCGCTGCGCCCGCATCGACGGAGGATGCGGCGTTGAGCCGCTGTTCTCCGTTTCCGACCGCGTACGGCACATACACGGCGGGGATGCCGATGGCGCTGATCTCGCTGACCGTCGCCGAGCCCGCACGAGAGACGATCAGGTCGGCAAGGGCGAAGGCGAGGTCCATTCGGTCGACATAGCGACGCATGACGTAGCCGGGAGCCTCGGGGTCGACGAGGTCGCTGCGCTCCCCCGTCACGTGCAGCAGCTGCCAGCCCGCGGCACGCACATCGCGCCATGAGTCGGCGAGGGCCTCGTTGAGCCGCAGCGCTCCCAGCGAACCGCCGAAGACCAGCAGGACGGGCTGCGCCTCATCCAGGCCGAAGTACTCGGCAGCCTCTGCCCGGACAGCTGCTCGGTCCAAGTCGACAACCTCGCGCCGCAACGGCATGCCGACGACTTCGCTGCCCTTGAGTGGCGTGCCGTCGAACGCGACGCCGATGCCCGCTGCTCGGCGCGCACCGAGCACGTTCGCCAGTCCGGGCTTCGCGTTGGCCTCGTGCACGATGAACGGCACCCTCTCGCGACGGGCCGCAATATATGCCGGCGCCGAGGCATAGCCGCCGAACCCGACCACCACGTCGATGTGATGCTCACGGATGTGCGCGCGCACCTGGGCGATCGCCTTCCGGAATCGTCCGGGGAAGCCCACGGCCTGCTTATTCGGTCGGCGCGGGAACGGCACCTTGTCCACGATCAGCAGTTCGTATCCGCGCTCAGGAACGAGACGGGCTTCCAGGCCCTCTTTCGTTCCGAGCACAAGGACGTCGGTTTCCGGGTCGCGTTCGCGCAGCCCATCGGCGACGGCAAGCAGAGGATTGACGTGGCCGGCGGTGCCACCGCCGGCGAGGAGGTACGAGGTCACTTGGTGACCTTACCTCGCTCAGTTGCAGGAATCGTGCGAGCGAATGCCAGCAGCACGCCGCAGGCGAGCAGCACGGCAAGAAGCGCGGTACCACCCTGCGACATGAACGGCAGTGGCACGCCCATCACGGGGAAAATGCCGATCACGACGCCGACATTGATCAGGGCCTGCCCGATGATCCACACCGCGATTCCGCCGGAGGCGACGCGAATGAACGGGTCCTGCGTTTTACGCATGATGTGGAACGCACCGACCGCGAAGAAGGTGAACAGGCCGAGCACGACGATGCAGCCGATGAGCCCGAGCTCCTCGCCGACAATTGCGAAGATGAAGTCGTTGGCAGCGGCAGGCAGCCACCCGTACTTCTCTTGTGAGTTGCCAAGACCAAGGCCGAAGAACCCGCCGTTCGCCATGCCCCAGACTGCATGCACAGACTGGTAGCAATTCGACCGGTACGTCTCGATATCGACCGCGGGGTCGATATTCGCGCAGAGAGCAGTGATTCGCCGCATCCGGTCGGCGCTGGAGAGTGCATAGAACAAGATGCCGCCGGCTCCGGCGAGCAACGGGAGGATGAACAACCGCAGCTTGACACCGGAGAAGAACAGGCAGCCCAGCGTGATCAGCACGAGGACCATGGAGGTACCCAGGTCGTTCCCGGCCATGACGGTGGCAAGCACCATCACCGCCATCGGCACGACCGGGATGAACACGTGCTTCCACGTTCCCAGCAGTGCGCGCTTGCGCAGGAGCACGTAAGCGATCCAAAGCGCCAGGGCGAGTTTGAGGAACTCCGAGGGCTGCATCGTGAACCCGGCGATGCGGATCCAATTGCGGTTTCCGGCATCCTCAATGCCGAGAGGTGTGAACACGAGCAGCTGCAACACCGTCGCCGCGATGATCGCGGGCCACGCCATGTTCTTCAGCAGGCTGATCGGAAGCCGGCTCACCAGGAACATCATCGGGATGCCGACAGCGGCGAACATCGTCTGCTTCAGAGCGGTGTCCATGACACCGTTCTCCTTCGCACTCGTCGCCGAGATCACCATGACAATCCCGAAAACCGTCAGCAGCAAAGCCGTGGATGCGATGAGCAGGAACTCGTTCGACGGTGGCGTGAAGATGCGCCCCAACGAGACGCGTGCGGCGAGTCCTCGAGATTCAGTGCGCGGAGGGCGGGATGCCTGCGTCATCGGCGCTCCCTCTGTCGATCCATCTGCGTACCGCGTCGGCGAAGCGGTGGCCGCGATCCGCGTAGCTGGTGAACTGGTCGAAGGACGCCGCGGCGGGGGCCAGCAGAACTGTTCCCCCGTCAGTGGCGATCCCCGCGGCAAGTTCCACCACGCGAGTCATGACATCTTCAGTCTCACCAGTGACGACCTCGATCACCGGGACTGCGGGCGCGTGTCGCTCGAATGCCGCGACCAACTCGGCGCGTTCGACACCGATGATGAGCGCGGCGCTCGCAGTGCGCCCGGCATCCGCCACCAGGTCCGAGAGGTCGACGCCCTTCAGATCTCCGCCCAAAACCCAGACGGCGCCGGGGTAAGCCCGCAGCGACGAGGCGGCAGCATGCGGGTTGGTCGCCTTGGAATCGTCGACCCAGGTGACGCCCTGGTGGCGGGCGATGACCTGGATGCGATGCGCATCAAGCCGGAACGTCTCAAGGGCACGTCGGATGGCCTCAGGCGGTGTGCCGAGTGCGCGTGCAAGCGCGCTGGCAGCGAGAATATTCTGCACCATGTGTGGGGCCGCAAGCCCGGCACGATCGAGCTCGGCGAGTGTGGTCAGCTCGAGTGCACTGTTCCTACGGTCATCGAGGAAGGCTCGGTCCACGAGGATACCGTCGACCACGCCGAAATCGCTCGGGCCTGGCACGCCAAGGTCGAAACCGATCGCCCGCGCGCCTTCCGCAACCTCGGCGTCTTCAACCATCTGGCGCGTGGCCACATCCGCCTTGTTGTATACGCAGGCGACGCGGGTGTTGCGGTAGACGAACGACTTCGCATCGCGATAGGCCGCGGTGCTGCCGTGCCAGACGAGGTGATCGTCGGCGAGGTTCAGGCACGTCGCCGAGTGCGGCACGAGCTCGCCCGCACTACTGCTCTGCCCGATGTACCAGAGTTGGTGGCTGGAGAGTTCGACCACGAAGACGTCGAAACCGGCCGGGTCGCGCACGGCATCCAGCACCGGGACACCGATGTTGCCGCACGGCGCGGCGCGTAGCCCGCCCTCCGCGAGCAGCGTCGCGGTCAGCTGAGTGGTCGTCGTTTTACCGTTGGTTCCGGTGATGAGCACCCAATCGGCAGGGGTGCCGTCTGCGCGCACGACCTTGTCGCGCACGCGCCAGGCGAGCTCCACATCGCCCCACAGCGCGATCCCGGCATCTTGCGCCCATTGGATCAGCGGATGCGACGGCGAGAAGCCCGGTGAGGCCACGACGACCTCCGGGTCAAAGTCACGAACCCTCTGCGGCACCACGTCGAGCGGACCGATTTCGAGGTGTGCGCCGATGACCGGAACGAGCCGCTCGTACTCCTCAGACGCTGATTCCGACAGCACGAGGACATCAGCACCGAGCTCAGTGAGAGTGTCAGCCGCAGAGAATCCGGTCACCGAAAGCCCGAGGACAGCGACGCGCAGCCCCTTCCAATCGGCGTGCCAGCTGGTCAGAGCATCCAGACGTACGTCACTCATACCAGCGTGAGCCATTCGACGTAGAAGATGCCCACAGCCGAGATAGCAAGCAAGCCCGAGATGATCCACAGCCGGACGACAATCGTCACCTCAGGCCAGCCGCGCATCTCCAGATGGTGATGGAACGGGCTCATCAAGAAGAGTCGTTTGCCGCGGGTGAGCTTGAAGTAGGTGCGCTGCAGGATCACCGAGCCGGACGAGAGCACGAAGACACCGGCGATCACGAAGAGCAGCAGCTCGGTGCGGGTGAGGATCGCCATCGCGGTGATCACGCCGCCGATGGCCATCGAGCCGACGTCACCCATGAAGACCTTCGCCTTGGGCGCATTCCACCAGAGGAACCCGATGAGTCCTGCGGCGAACGATGCCCCAACAATCGCGAGGCTGAAGGGGTCTCGCACTTGATAGCAGGCAGCCAGCGCTTCGTCTTCGGCGCCGGTGCCCGCGCCCGCGCCCGTGCAGGACTGCTTGAACTGCCAGAACGCGATCAGGCTGTATGCACTGACGACGAACACCCCCGCGCCGGCGGCAAGACCGTCGAGGCCGTCGGTGAGGTTGACGCTGTTGGATGTCGCGATGCCGATCACAGCGATCCAGATCAGGTAGACGACCCAGCCGATGATCACGCCAAAGGCGAAGAGGTCCAGCCACGGTATGTCACGGAACAACGACACATGGCCGCTCGCAGGGGTCTGCCCCCATTGGTTCTTGAAGTTCAAAGCGACGATACCGAACGGGATCATCACGATCAGCTGGCCGATGACCTTGCGCCAACCGGAAAGTCCGAGGCTGCGCTGCGACTTCACCTTCATGTAGTCGTCGATGAAGCCCACCGCTCCGAACCCGAGCATGAGCCAGAGCACGAGGATCGCGGAGAGCGCCGGTGTGCTTCCCCCGGCATAGACGCCGACGAAGTAGCCGACGATCGTGCCGACGATGAAGATGAGGCCGCCCATCGTGGGCGTGCCGCGCTTTGCCTCATGGCTCGGGTTCGCGATGTCTTCCGGGGTACGGATGACCTGCCCCCAGCCCCAGCGGCGGAACAGCCGCAGGAAGACCGGAGTGAGGAAGAGGGTGAAGGCGAGCGATATCGCCGCCGCCATCAGGAGTGATCTCACGAGAACAATTCTCCCAGACGATCGCCGAGATGCCGAAGGCCCACGGAATTGGATGATTTGACGAGCACGCGATCACCGTCGCGCAACTCAGTGCGCAGGTACTCGAATGCTGCGTCCTGGTCTGCGAGGTGCACGGCCTCACTGTCCCACGAGCCTTCGCCGACCGCCGAGAGGTAGAGGCGACGCGCCTCTGGCCCCACTACGACGATGCGGCGAATGTTCAAGCGCACAGCGAGCAGCCCGATCCGGTCGTGCTCCTCCCCTGCGCTCTCGCCCAGCTCACTCATCGCGCCGAGAACAGCGACGGTGCGCTCATCCGGTCCGGTGATCTGTGCCAGGGTGCGGAGAGCTGCCGCCATGGAGTCGGGGCTGGCGTTGTACGCGTCATTGATGATGCGCACCCGTTCGTTTCCCATCGGCTGCATGCGCCAGCGCTCGGCGATCTCGACGGTCTCGAGTCGTGCGATGGAATCGGCAAGTGAGACGCCGAGAACGCCGGCGGCTGCAATCGCAGCCAGCGCGTTGCCTACGTGGTGCGCGCCGAGAACCTTCAGGTGTAGCGGAAGTTCAACTCCGGCGACGCTGATCACCGTTCGCGTGCCGTCTGCGGCAACCTGCACATCACTCGCGCGCACGTCCGCCGTGTCATTCTGGCCGAAGCCGACGACGCTCAGCCCGTGATCGACGGCTTTTTCGCGCATGGCGGCCACACGAGGGTCGTCGATATTCAGCACTGCCGTACCGGCGGGGCGGGATGCAGTGATCAGCTCTGCCTTGGCGGTTGCGGTCGCCTCGATGCCTCCGAAACCACCGGCATGTGCCATACCAACCATCAGGACCACCGCAACATCGGGCTCAACGAGCCCTGCGAGGTGGGCGATGCTGCCGGGGCCAGCCGCACCGAACTCACTGACCAGATAGCGAGTGTTCTCGGTAACGCGGAGCATGGTGACTGGCGCACCGACCTCGTTGTTGTACGAATCGATCGGTGCCACCGTCTCGCCGACGCCTTCGAGGATGCGCGCAAGGAAGTTCTTCGTCGTCGTCTTACCGTTGGACCCGGTGATCCCGACGATCTTCAGCTGTCCCCCCTCACGCACGCGCGCGACAACGGCTCGAGCGAGATCAGCCAGCGCTGCCACGACATCTGCAACGACCACCTGCGACACCGGGACATCCACGGTGTGCTCGACCAGTGCAAGCACAGCCCCATTATCGACGGCAGCACCGACGAAACGGTGCCCATCAGTCTCGGCGCCTGGCTTGGCGATGAAGATGCCGCCGGGCGCCATCTTCCTGGAATCGGTATCGACGACGCCGTTGACCACGGTTTCCGCGGTATCGGCGTCGACGACACGCAGCTCGCCGCCGGTGATGGCAGCAATCTCTGCAAACGACAGGGCGATCATGACATCTCCATGCACGGCGAGGCGCCGGCTAGTTGAATTTGGGGAGCAGCTCGTCCATCGGTTCGGTGGACGGTGACACGCGATAGGTCTTCAGAACCTGAGTCATCGCTTTGTGGAAAGCGGACGCCGTCGCTGCTGATGATGCAAGCCTAGTCGGCTCGTCGAGCGTGACGATAACGACGTACTCAGGGTCATCCACAGGGGCGAAGCCCACCATGCTCGTGTAATAGGCGTTCGCTTTGTAACCGGGGCCGTTCTCGTTCGGCTTCTCCGCGGTACCCGTCTTGATGGCTACCCGGTAGCCAGGAATCTCCACCTGCTCGGAGAGACCGCCCTGCACGGCGACGTTCTCCAGCATGCGCGCCACCTCATCGGCAGTGGACTCGGAGATGATCTGCTCATGCTCCGGTGCATCTGGGGTCACGACGGTGCCATCGGCCAGCGTGCAGGACTCGATGAGCGACAGATCGATCTTCTCGCCACCGTTGGCGATGGCCTGGTAGGCACCGGCAACCTGTGGCGCGGTGACCGTGAAGTACTGTCCGAACGTGGTCGTGTACAGCGACTGGCTGTCCCACTTGGAGACCGGGTGCAAAACGCCACCCTCCTCACGAGGGAAATCAATCGTCTTCTCCGTGACGCCGAACTTCTTCAGGTAGTCGTAGCGCACCTGCGGGTCGACCATGGTTCCGAACTTCGATACCGCAACGTTGGATGAGTCGATCAGGGCACCGGCCAGCGTGTACTGGTTGGCGCCGTGCACGAACGCGTCGTTGATGACAGCGCCGTTCGGGAAAGTTTCGCGGCTTGCCGCGCTCACCGTGGTGTTGCCGTCCACAGCGCCGGTGTCCAGCAGTGTCGCAGCGGTGACGGCTTTGAATGTCGACCCCGGCTCGAATGTCGTGGTGAACACCCGCGTTCCCCAGTCATCCGGTGATGAGGAATCAAGGTCGTTGGGGTCGAGCGACGGCCATTCGGCCGCGGCACGGATCTTTCCCGTTTTGACCTCTACGACAACAGCAGTTGCCGCTTTCGCGCCCTGCTTCTGCGCTTCTTCTGCAACCATCTGCTGCAGATACCACGACAGATCTCGGTTGATCGTCAGCTGTACGGTGCCGCCGTTCAGCGCGTCGACAGTGCGTTCGCTGCCGGGGATGATGACCCCGTCGGTACCACGCAGGTAGGTGCGCTCGCCATCTGTCGGGGCGAGGCATTTGGCCTCCATTTGCTCGACACCGAGTTGCCCGACGCCAGCGGTGTCGAGATAGCCGACCACGTTGCCCGCAACCGCGCCGCTCGGGTAGACACGCGTCTCGCGCGGTGTCATGTGCAGGTAGATGAGCCCAAGGTCACGCAGTTCAAGGTACTTCTCGGTGCTGAGCCCCTTCTCCAGCAGGTAGTACTCCGATTCCGAGTTGTTCTCCAGGTTGGCTGCGACGCCGGCACGCAACTCATCCGCGTCCTGACCCGTGATCTCAGCGATCTTGTCAGCTGCTTCAGACCACGGTGTCTCCGGAGGGCCGTTCTCGTCGTTCTCCAGGAGCATCAAGACCTTCGGACTGAGCTCGGCGTCATAGACCTTCGTGCTCGACGCCAGGATGATGCCGTTCTCATCGACGATCGACCCTCTGTTGCCGTAGAGCGCATCCGTGCTGCCGAGCTTGCCGACGTTGAGGGAATCCTCCACGTGCTCGGTCGCGCTCACTACCTGGATGTCGACGAGGCGAACGACGAACGCTGCCAGTACCGCCAGTATCACCGCGAGGGCGACGACGGTGCGTCGGCGTGGGCCGCGCGTGGCTCGTGTCGTCATGGGATTCCCTCAGTGTCCGTTCAGCGGGTGGTGGGGCTGGGCAGCCCCTCTGTTATTGGCGGGGGAAGGCTCGGATCGACGGTCTCTGGAGCATCCTCAGCGGTCTGCTCTTCTTCTGCAGTGGCAACCGGCGCGACCGGTGCATCCAGGAGCGCGTTGTTGACTGCTCCGCTGCCCATCGGATCTACCGAGGACTGCGGCCCGGCCCCGACGTTCGCACCGAGGATCGCCGAATCGCTGAGACGCAGGTAGGACGCAGCGCCATTGACGACCATGCCCAGCTCGGCAGCTTTCGTCGCCAGCATCTGAGGCGAGGCGAGTCCCGCCATGTCATCCTCAAGCGCACTCGCCTGCAAGTTGAGCTCCCGCTGCTGCGAGGCGAGGTCGGCAAGTACGAAGGAGTCCTGCGTGATGGCGAGCGACAGCCCGATCTGACCGATACCGATCGCCGCAGCCCCGCCGAGCGCGATGAGCGCGTAGGCGAGCTTCGGCCGACTGCGCGGTGCAGGGGCGGTGACGGGCTTGAGCTGACGCGCAGGACGCGTCGTTGGAGCCTTCGGCTGCGGCAGCAGTGCTGCGGCGGTCGCGCGGTTCACACTGCCTCCCTGATTCGTTCGGCGGCACGCAGGCGAACGGGAATGGCTCGCGGGTTGCGTGCCTTCTCCTCATCGCTTGCGAGTTCTGCACCCTTGGTGATGGTCCGGAACCGGGGGGCGTGCTGTGGCAGTTCGACAGGGAGCCCGGCGGGAGCGGTGGATTTGGATGCCGCTGCGAAGGCCTGCTTGATGAGGCGATCCTCCAGCGACTGGTAGCTCATCACCACGATGCGCCCACCGACGGTCAGCGCGTCCATGGCGGCGGGAATGGCATCGGCCAGCACGCTGAGCTCGGAATTGACCTCGATACGCAGCGCCTGGAACACGCGCTTGGCTGGATGCCCTGCGCGTTGCACGGCAGCCGGCGTCGCAGCCTGGAGCAGGTCCACGAGATCCTGAGATCGCACGAACGGGTGTTCGTCGCGGGCCTGCACGATGAAGCGGGAGTAACGCGCGGCGAGCTTCTCCTCGCCGTAGCGCTCGAAGATGCGTCGGAGGTTTCCCTCGCTGTAGGTCGCCAGAACTTCAGCGGCCGTGACGCCCTTCGTCTGATCCATCCGCATGTCCAGCGGAGCATCCTTCGAGTACGCGAAGCCGCGCTCTGCCTCGTCAAGCTGCAAGGAAGAGACGCCGAGATCCATCAGGATGCCGGAAGCGCCGTGCGCGTGCAGCCCGATCTCGTCGTACACGGTGTGCACGAGCGTGATCCGATCTGCGAAGCGCTCCAGTCGCTGGCCGGCGATGCGCAGTGCGTCGGTGTCGCGGTCGAGGCCGATCAGGCGGATGTTGTCGAACCGCTCGAGCAGGGCTTCGGAGTGGCCGCCCATGCCGAGCGTGGCGTCGACCAGTACGGCACCGTCGTGCTGCAGCGCGGGAGCCAGTAGCTCGATGCAGCGCTCCAGGAGGACTGGGGTGTGAATGTCGCGGAGATTCATGATCATGTCCGGTGACCTTCGACTCTGATTCCCCTCCGCTTCTCGACCCGGCACCGGGGAAGTGTGTCGGGGCGGGAGCGGCGGGGCATCACAGTCGAAGGGTCAGAAGAGTCCCGGAATCACCTCCTGTTCCAGTTCTGAGTAAGTGTCTTCGCCAGCGGCGAGGTAGTCGTTCCAGGCCGCGGCATCCCAAATCTCGGCGTGCGCGCCGACGCCAGTGACGATGAGCTCTTTTTCGAGCCCGGCGTACTGACGAAGAGGTGCAGGGATGGTGATGCGGTTCTGGCTGTCTGGCATCTCTGCGCTGGCTCCGGAGAGGAACATGCGCAGAAAGTCACGGGCTTGCTTGTTGCCGAGCGGCGCCTGACGGATCCGCTCATGCATCGCCTCAAACTCGGCCGTGCTGAAGACGTAAAGGCAGCGTTCCTGGCCACGGGTGACGACGATGCCGCTCCCGAGATCCTCACGGAATTTCGCTGGCAGGATGACTCGACCTTTGTCGTCGAGCTTCGGTGCGTGCGTTCCCAACAACATCAGCCATCACCCCCTCTGTTTCCGGCCAATTCGAGGTGTCCCCCACTTTACTCCACTTTGCTCCACTTTTATATGGGAAGGCGAAGACAGCATCGCTTGTCTGGGTCCGTAGCCACTCCACTCCCCCGATATTCCGCGGGAATACACGGCGGAATAGAAGTGGAGGAAGGTGGGGGTCAAGTGGGGACTCACCGTCGAATCTGCGGAAGTGACCCGTCAGAGCACACAAAAAAGCCCGGATGCGCAATGCATCCGGGCTTGTAAAGCGGTGGTAAGGTCAGCGACCGTCTTGGCGACGATCCCAACGGTCGTTCATGCGATCCATGAAAGAGGACGAGTCCTGCGGCGGCTTTGACTTCGCCCGGCTGGCCGAACCAGACACGTGCGTTGGGCCGGTGCGGCGAACCGGGGTGGCTGCGAGGATGACGCCAGCGAGCATCGCGGCAAATCCGATCACGCCGACGATAATGCTGCCCACAGCACCGAGCTGACTTCCTAGCGCGACACCGGCAACCAGTGCGCCGATGCCGACGAGCAGCAGGACCGCACCGTAAACAAGGTTGCGATAGCTGAGCGTGCGATCGCCTGAGGGCGCAGTAACGATGTCTGCATCATTGTGCAGGAGATGGCGTTCCATCTCATCGAGCAGACGCTGCTCCTGTTCTGACAGTGGCATAACGCCCCCCTCGGGTTCAGTGTCTCTAGTCTACGCTCGCAAAACAGCCGAGGCTACCTATCAGCTGAGAACCTAAGCTGAATGTCGTGCCCTCTCCCACGTTAGTCCAGGATGCCGTCGCCACCCACCTGGATCTTTTCTTAACGCTGCTTCGATCAGAGTCCGATGAATACGGCTCTGATGCCGCGATGTTCATCGACTCCGCAGCAGACACGCTGCAGGGCGGTAAGCGTCTGCGCGCACGTTTCTGCCATGCCGGATGGCGCGCGGTGGCACGCTTCGCCGACCGCGCTGCCGCTGAGACAGATGCCGTGTGGGACCTCTGCGCCGCGCTGGAAATCTTCCAGTCAGCGGCACTCGTGCACGACGATCTGATCGACAACTCCGACACCCGACGCGGGCGCCCGGCAGCGCATCGCGCGCTGGAGCAGCAGCACCGCACGCTGACATGGTCTGGGAATGCTGAGGCATTCGGCCGTGCATCCGCGATTCTGCTCGGCGATCTGCTTGTCGCGTGGAGCGATGATCTGCTCGAGCAGTCGCTCGCCGGACACCCGCAGGCGCCTGACGTGCGCCGGCAGTATGCCCGTATGCGCCGCGACGTCACCACGGGGCAGTTCCTCGATATCGCTGAGGAATCCGCGTGGCAGGTGAATCCTGCATCCGAGCACGCGGATCGTGCACTGCGGGTCGTCTCCCTGAAATCAGCGCGATACAGCATCGAACAGCCGCTGTTGCTCGGCGCGACCCTCGCCGGCGCAGATGCGGCTCAACAGGATGCGCTGCGGAAATTCGGGCATCCGATCGGCATGGCGTTTCAGCTGCGCGACGATGTCCTCGGAGTGTTCGGCGATGAGACGGTCACCGGAAAGCCGACGGGCGATGATCTGCGCGAGGGCAAGCGAACGGTTCTGATCGCGTTCACACGAGAGCGACTGAGCGCCTCGGCCTGCCGAGTGCTGGATGAACTTCTCGGCGATCCGGACCTCACACCCGCTCAGGTGTCGGCCCTGCAGTCGACAATCGCCGATTCCGGCGCGCTCGCCCGAGTGGAAGAACTCATCGCTTCTTACGCGCAGCAGGCCGACCGGGCGCTCTCCGGCGCACGGCTCGACAATGCTTCCGTCAGCGAGCTGCGAGACCTCGCCCGAGCAGCGACAGTACGAACGGCCTGATCTCAGGCGAGAGTGCGCGCTATCCGGCGGACCGGGCTCTTGTGACCGTCCAGGAGCGCGGCGATCGGAGTGCGACCCAGTTCTTCCTGTTCACTCAGAAGCCAGTCGATGGCCTCGTCATCGGTGAGCCCTGCATCCTTGAGGACGATGATCGTGCCCCGCAGTGATGCGAGGGGCTCTCCGTCGACGATGAAGATCGACGGAACCCCGAACGTTCCGTTGCGGGTCGAGCCGATCAGATAGTGCTCGGCGATGAGGCGCCGCACCCGTCCCAGCGGCTCATCGAGAATCTCGACGAGATCGGGCGTGGTCAGCCACTTGATGGCGGGGGTTTCGGGAGCAGTCTCAGACACGTTCTGACTATCTCATTTCCCGGGGAACATCGCACATCGTCCCAGTATTCACTTAAGTCACATCTGTCCCTTTGGTTGACATCTGTATACATCCGTGTCAGCGTTTTACGAGCCCAAAAGGGGGAACTTTGAGACTCGATACCGAGCAACACCGCACCCGTTACGCGCAGATCGGCGTCCCAGCAGCCGTTCTGGGGGTTCTCGCGAGCGCATTCAGCGCCGCCCCAGCCAGCGCTGCCATGCCTGCTATGCCTGCGGAAACCGGCTCGCATCAGCGACTCGTCGCCGTACCGACATCAGCAGCGCTGAAAGCAGTCCCTGCCCACACGACGCCAGCCGCCTACAACGTGCAATACGGAGACACCGTCGCCGCGATCGCCGCCAGGTTCGGCCTGGCGACCGTCGATGTGCTCACGTGGAACGACCTCGGTTGGCGCTCAGTGATCTACCCGGGCCAAAGCCTCAGGCTCACCGCGCCTGCGGCCGCACCGGCTCCAGCGCCTGCACCGTCTCCTGCGCCTGCTCCGTCAGCGCAGACGCACACCGTTGTCGCAGGCGACACCATCTTCGCTATCGCGCAGAAGTACGACACCTCGATCGACGCGATTCTGGCGGCGAACGGGCTGAGCCGCGATTCGGTCATCTACCCAGGGCAGGTCATCGCGATCTCCGCTGCCGCCACTCCCGAGCCCGCTCCCGCGCCGGCTCCCGCCGCGGTGCCGCCCTCCGCGCCTGACACTGCTGGCACCACGCACATGGTTGTCGTCGGCGACACTCTCTTCGCGATCGCCCAGAAGTACGGCACCTCGGTAGCTGCGCTGTATGCGGCGAACGGTCTCGGCCCCTCGTCGATCATCTATCCCGGCCAGAGCATCATCGTCGCCGCCGCCGCAGAGGCGCCAGCGTCCACCCCGGCGCCGATCGAATCAGCCGTGCTCAACGCGCCGCAGGCCGAGAACGCGGCCATGATCATCGGGATCGGACGTGAACTGGGCGTTTCAGAACGCGGCATCGCGATTGCCCTGGCCACCTCGATGGTCGAGTCGTGGCTGCGCAACCTCGATTGGGGCGACCGCGACTCACTGGGCCTGTTCCAGCAGCGTCCCAGTACAGGCTGGGGCACACCAGATCAGGTCATGGATCGCGATCGCAGCATCCGCGTCTTTTACGGTGGTCAATCAGACCCGAACGGCAGCACTACGCGCGGTCTGCTCGACATCCCCGGGTGGGAGAGCATGACCTTCAGCGAGGCCGCACAGTCCGTGCAGATCTCGGCGTACCCAGAGCGCTATGGCGCCTGGGAGAGCGCTGCCTACGAATGGATCGCACTTTATGGCTGATTCCCCGGTGTTTCCGCGCCGAAAGGGTGAGCCGCTCCCCTGGCTTTCAGTCAGTTCTTCATAGACTCTGTACGTGACGAGCAATCAGCAGGCCGACCCCCTCATTGGGCGGCTTGTCGACGGCCGGTACCGAGTGCGTGCACGAATTGCGCGCGGCGGGATGGCCACGGTGTACGTCGCCACCGATCTTCGGCTGGAGCGCCGCATCGCGCTGAAGGTGATGCACGGACACCTCAGCGATGACACCGTGTTCCAGAGCCGGTTCATCCAGGAGGCTCGCGCGGCCGCCAGACTCGCCGATCCGCACGTGGTCAACGTCTTCGATCAGGGTCAGGATGGCGAGCTCGCCTACTTGGTCATGGAGTACCTCCCTGGCATCACGCTGCGTGAGTTGATGCGTGAACAGCGTCGACTGACCATTGCGCAGACCATCACGATCATGGATGCGATCCTTTCTGGGCTTGCCGCTGCGCACAAAGCCGACATCGTGCACCGCGATGTGAAGCCGGAGAACGTCCTCCTCGCTGAAGACGGTCGGATCAAGATCGGTGACTTCGGCCTCGCCCGAGCGACGTCGGCGAACACGGCAACGGGCGCGCAGCTGCTCGGCACGATCGCATACCTCGCCCCCGAACTCGTCACGCGCGGCACTGCGGATGCCCGTAGCGACATCTATGCCCTCGGCATCATGCTCTACGAGATGCTCACAGGTGAGCAGCCGTACAAGGGCGAGCAGCCGATGCAGATCGCCTTCCAGCATGCGACAGAGTCGGTACCGCGCCCCAGCGTGCGCAATCCCGGCGTGCCTGAGCAGCTGGACGAACTCGTGCTGTGGTCGACCGAGAAGTCACCGGACGAGCGACCCGATAACGCCCAGCAGATGCTCGATCGCCTGCGCGAAATCGAACGCGATCTCGGGGTCTCCCCCATGGCCGCCACGACAGCGACCACGCCGTTGCGCTCGCAGAGTGACTCGGGCGAGCTCACCAAGGTCATGCCATCGATGATGGTGATCGACGATCCGACCGGTCCCGTGATCGCGGCTCAGCCCATGGACAACGCGACGCTGCTGCGACGCAGAACGTCCAAGCGGCGTGCACGCGGGGCGTTCCTGCTGTCGCTGGTGCTACTGCTCGCGGTGTTGGCCGGTGGCGCCGGATGGTGGTTCGGCTCAGGGCCGGGATCTCTCGTCGGAGTTCCGCCCGTCGCGGGCCTCAGCTATGAGGCTGCGTCAGCATCGCTGATCGAAGAAGGTTTCCTGCCTGTGCGTGTCGATGAGAGTTCGGTCGATGTGGATGCCGAGACCGCCATCCGAAGCCAACCAGGCAAGGGCGAAAAGCTCGATAAGGGCGCCGAGGTGCACGTGATCATCTCGACCGGTCCGGCTGCGCACACCGTTGAGGCGCTGAATGGCAAGGCTGAGCAGGATGCCAGGGACTATCTGTCGACGCTCAAGGTCAACGTCGCGGACGAGACTCTCGAGCTGTATTCCGACGCCGCGGCAGACATCGTCATCAATGCTTATGTGACTCCTCGCGCAGGCGGCGAGGATTACGTCTGTGGTGACGGCTGTGAGCTCTTCGAAGATGATTCCGTGAAGCTGTTCGTTTCGCTCGGCAGTCTGCCCGATGTCGTCGGGATGCTTGCGGCGGATGCTGTCGCCACCCTCGATGAGAAGGGCATCACGGTCACGGAACAATTCGAGGAGTTCAGCGACTCCGTCGAACAGGGCATCGTGATCTCGATGGCCGAGCGCGCCGAGCAAGGCAACTGGCAACGGGGAGACTCGACGTCGCTCGTGGTTTCCAAGGGGCCTCAACTCTTCGAAGTGCCGAATGTCACCGGACTTACCCGCGATGAAGCCGCCCAGAAGCTCCGAGACTCCGGCTTCGAGCCCACTTGGAACGGCCTGTGGAGTGCGCTCGACAACGGCAACACCGAAGTCACCGGCACCGACCCGGCATCAGGCTCGATGCGACGTGCGTCCACTGAGGTGTACATGCAGATCCGTGGCGTTCTCTAGCCCACAACACGCAAACCGTCCTTCCCGAGCATCCGGAAGGGCGGTTTGTGTGTTCTCGATCAGGCTTGCTCAACCAGCGGATGCCAGAATGCGACGGATGCGGCCGATCAGGGCCTCCGCGCCGTCTTCAAGGTCGTCAGCGCCGACCAGGATCACTCGATATCCGGCATCCTCCAGCAACTGCACCCGCGTGAGGTCCTGCAGCCATCTGCGACGTGACGTGCGATGCTCATCGCCCTGGTACTCGATGATCAGCCGAGCATCGCGGTATCCGAGATCACCGTGCCGTATTCCTTTCGTCGTCTGGACCGCGAGCTGCACTTCAGGCTCGGGTAGCCCACCGGCGACCAGGGCAAGCCGCAACAATGACTCGCGCGGAGAGTCCACGGGACTCCGCACCATTCCCAACGCCCACTGCAGCGCCGCCACACCGCGCCGTCTCCCGTGCCGGGCAATAGCCTCACTCAGCTGCTCCATCGTGCACAGCGCCGGGCGGCGCCCATCGTCATCTCTCTCGCCGCTGATGAGAAAATCTCCGACGGCGACAAGCCATTCTCGAGAGATGAGCGTCGACAGCTGACACCAGACATCAGCGGGCGCGCAAACGTGGATGCTCCCCACAGAGTAAGTGACGAGGTCGTTCTCCGTTCGTTCCCAGCCGACCACGCCGGGTCGGCGGATGCGTCCGCGCTTCCCCAGCGCCATCACATGCAGAACATCGTCATCATCGGCTTCCTTGTCATCATCAGCCGGCAGCGGCATCCGCCAGATTTCAGCTGCCGTTCGATGGCTGAACACGTGGTGGGGTTGGAGCGTCTTGCTGAGTGCCGCGCAGCGGTCCGAGAGGCTCTCCGGCGACTCAGCCGCACGCACGCCGTGGAACGGTCGCTGGAGGTCGTGTCCTCGCATCCGCTTCTCGCCCAGGCCGCGCGCGGAGCCTGACTGCACCTGAAACGCAGTGGACTTGAGTGGACGAGGCAGTGGAATCCGAGGTCGCATGCCCCGATCCTGCCGCGCATCCGGCGATCCCCGCTCGCGTTGTCCACAGCCCCGGCCGAGAACACGCAAACCGCCCTTCCCCGCGATCAGGAAGGACGGTTTGTGTGTTCTCGACGCTTGCGGAAGCGCGCTCAGCGCTTTTCGAGCTCCTCGGCGACCAGGAAGGCGAGCTCGAGGCTCTGCATGTGGTTCAGGCGCGGGTCACACAGGCTCTCGTAGCGGGTCGCGAGGGCGGCCTCGTCGATGCGCTCCGAGCCGCCGAGGCACTCGGTGACGTCATCGCCGGTGAGCTCGACATGGATGCCACCGGGGAACGTCCCGACGGCGCGATGTGCCTCGAAGAAGCCGCGCACCTCGTCGACCACGTCGTCGAAGTGACGCGTCTTGTAGCCGGTGGGCGTCGTGATGCCATTGCCGTGCATCGGATCGGTGACCCACACCGGGGTCGCACCCGAGTCGCGGACTGCTTCCAGCAGCGGCGGCAGCGCATCGCGAATCTTGCCCGCACCCATACGCGTGATGAAGGTCAACCGGCCCGGCTCGCGGTTCGGGTCAAGCTTGTCGATCAGCGCGAGAGCAGTCTCGGGAGTCGTGGTCGGGCCGAGCTTCACACCGATGGGGTTGCGAATCTTGGAGAAGTAGTCGACGTGCGCGCCGTCGAGGTCGCGCGTGCGCTCCCCGATCCACAGGAAGTGCGCCGAGGTGTTGTACGGAGTGTCCGTGCGCGAGTCGATACGCGTCATCGGGCTCTCGTAGTCCATCAACAGGCCCTCGTGGCCGGTGAAGAACTCGACGCGCTTGAGCTCCTCGAAGTCGGCTCCTGCGGCCTCCATGAATTTGATGGCCCGGTCGATCTCGGCGGCCATGCGCTCATAGCGCTGGTTGGCGGGGTTCGACGCAAAGCCCTTGTTCCAAGAGTGCACCTCACGCAGATCCGCAAAACCACCCTGCGTGAACGCGCGAATCAGGTTCAACGTGGATGCCGCCGTGTGGTAGCCCTGCAGCAGACGACCGGGGTCGGGCTGGCGTGAGCCCTCGGTGAAGTCGTAGCCGTTGACGATGTCGCCACGGTAAGCGGGAAGCGTGACGTCACCACGAGTCTCGGAGTCGCTGGAGCGTGGCTTGGCGAATTGCCCCGCCATGCGGCCCATCTTCACGATGGGCATCGAGGCGCCATACGTCAGCACGACCGCCATCTGCAGCACCGTCTTGATCCGGTTACGGATCTGATCGGCGGTGGCGCCAGCGAAAGTCTCGGCACAGTCACCACCCTGCAGCAGAAACGCACGACCGGATGCTGCGCGAGCGAGCCGATCACGAAGATTGTCCACTTCACCGGCGAACACCAGCGGAGGAAGCGCCGCGATCTGCCGAGATACGTCCGCAACGCGGTCAGCGTCGGGCCAGGTCGGCTGCTGCTTGATGGGAAGTGTGCGCCAGGCGTCCAGGGTGGCGTCGTGCTGCTGAGGCATTTCCCCAGCTTACTGGCCGCTGGCATCCTCGCGCGCCGTCAGTTGCGGCGAGGCATCCGCTCTTTCACACTCGAGGCGTAGACATCGTCATACTGCTGCTCGCCCAGCCTCTGCAGGGCAACCATGATCTCGTCCGTGACCGACCGCAGGATGTATCTGTCGTTCTCCATCCCGGCATACCGGGAGAAGTCCAGGGGCTCACCGATCACGATTCCGACGCGCACAACGCGCGGAACGCTCTGACCGATCGGCATCGCGGTGTCCGTGTCGACCATGACGATCGGGATGACGGGGACCTTCGCCTCGAGCGCCATTCGAGCGATGCCGGTGCGTCCGCGGTAGAGCTTGCCGTCTGGGCTGCGTGTCCCCTCGGGGTAGATGCCCAGCAGGTCACCGCTTCCGAGCACCTGCAACCCCGTGTTCAACGATGCCTCAGAGGCTTTGCCGCCGGATCGATCGATCGGGATCTGGCCGGTGGCCTGCATGAAGAACTTCGTCGCCCAGCCCTTGATGCCGCGGCCGGTGAAGTAGTCGCTCTTTGCGAGGAACGACATCCGTCGATCGATCAGCAGCGGAAGAAAGACTGAATCGGAAACGGAGAGATGGTTACTCGCCAGGATCGCCGCGCCGTGCGTGGGCACGTTGTTTCGCCCCACGATCCAAGGGCGGAAGATCGCCTTGACCACGGGGCCGACCACGACGTACTTCATCAGCCAGTAGAACATCGTCACGAAGTCTATCCCTGAGGCCGCACTCGATGATGACGACGACGCGGATGGCGCCCGACGCGACCGCAACTGAGTGTCATAAAACACGCGACTGAATTCCAAAATCGCCGTATTTTAGAGACTGTTGTGCCCTAGACTCGTGGGAACCCGTGCTCGACCGGTACCGAAGGAGTTGCCGTGGTTCAATTCGAAGTCCCCGCGATCGTCCCTGCTGATCCCGATGCGAACATCACCGATCTATTGGTGAAGCGCGTCGAGAGCACACCCGACCTCGCAC
Source organism: Microbacterium sp. A93 (assembly GCF_051842835.1). Lineage (NCBI taxonomy): Bacteria > Bacillati > Actinomycetota > Actinomycetes > Micrococcales > Microbacteriaceae > Microbacterium > Microbacterium sp. A93. The sequence continues at coordinate 74,779 of NZ_JBPXMT010000018.1, read as the reverse complement.
TGTTCTCTGTTCCGGATGGTGGGGGATGGCGCAACATCAGCGCTGCCGACTTCCAGACCGCCGTGATCGCTCTCTCTAAGGGCTTTGTCGCGGCCGGCATCCAGCCCGGTGAGAAGGTCGGATTCCTGGCCCGCACCACCTACGATTGGACGCTGGTCGACTTCGCTCTGTTCTACGCCGGTGCCGTGATGGTGCCGATCTACGAGACCAGCTCCCCCGCGCAGATCCAGTGGATCATGGAAGACTCCGGCGCGATCGCACTCATGATCGAGTCGGCCGATCACTTCGCCAAGCTCGACGAGGTGCGCGGCGACCTGCCACTGATCCGTGAGGTCTGGCAGCTACACCTGGGCGCGATCGACTCGCTCACCGCAGCCGGCATCGGTGTCGAGGATGCCGAGATCGAACGTCGCCGCAATCTCGCTGTGGGCTCGGACATCGCAACATTGATCTACACGTCCGGCTCGACCGGCCGTCCGAAGGGATGCGTGCTGACGCACAGCAACTTCGTAGAGCTCTGCCGCAACTCCGCCAGGGCGCTCAGCGCCGTCGTGGAGAACCCCGGCGCCTCCACCCTGCTGTTCATCACCACGGCGCACATCTTCGCGCGGTTCATCTCGCACCTCAACATCCACGCCGGTGTGCGCACGGGGCACCAGCCCGATACGAAGCAGTTGCTGCCGGCGTTGGGCTCGTTCAAGCCGACCTTCCTCCTCGCTGTGCCGCGCGTGTTCGAAAAGGTCTATAACTCGGCGGAGCAGAAGGCAGAGGCAGGTGGCAAGGGCAAGATCTTCCGTGCCGCCGCCGCCACCGCGATCGAGCACTCTCGACTGCTCGAAGAGGGCAAGAAGATTCCGTTCGGGATGAAGATCAAGTTCGTCCTGTTCGACAAGCTCGTCTACAGCAAGCTCCGCGCGGCCATGGGCGGCAATATCGCCTATGCCGTGTCGGGGTCTGCTCCCCTGGGTCCGCGCCTCGGCCACTTCTTCCACAGTCTGGGCGTCGTGATCCTGGAGGGCTACGGTCTGACCGAGACGACCGCGCCCGCGACGGTCAACCTGGCAGACAAGTCCAAGATCGGCTCGGTCGGCCCCGCGCTGCCCGGCGTCGGCGTCCGTCTCGCGGATGACGGCGAGATCGAAGTGCGCGGCATCAACGTCTTCAAGGAGTATTGGAACAACCCGGAGGCCACCGCCGAGTCCTTCCGCGATGGGTGGTTCCGCACCGGTGACATCGGCAGCTTCGACTCAGAGGGCTTCCTCACCGTGACCGGCCGCAAGAAAGAGATCATCGTCACCGCTGGCGGCAAGAACGTCGCCCCCGCGGCGCTCGAGGATCCGATTCGCGCGAACCCGATCATCAGCCAGGTCGTCGTCGTCGGCGATAAGAAGCCGTTCATCTCGGCTCTGATCACGCTCGACCCTGAGATGTTGCCGACCTGGCTCGGCAACAACGGCCTTGCCACAGACATGTCTCTCGCGGAGGCGTCGAAGAATGACGCCATCCGAGCCGAAGTGCAGCGTGCTGTTGATGTCGCGAACGGCAAAGTCTCGCGCGCCGAGTCGATCCGCAAGTTCACGATCCTCGACTCCGAGTGGACCGAAGACAGCGGCCACCTCACGCCGAAGATGTCGATCAAGCGCAACGTGATCATGTCGGACTTCGCCGACGAAGTAACCGCGATTTATGACGAGCCGGTCACCACAACGAACGTGGCGCTCGGCGGCTGATACATATACCGAGACAAATGGCCCCGCCACGGCGGGGCCATTTGTCGTTCAGAACCAGTCGCTTTCACGCACCTCGCGCATCGCAGTCTTGCGATCCTGCGGCGTGAGCCGCGTGAGGTACAGCTTGCCGTCGAGATGGTCTGTCTCGTGCTGCAGCGCCTGAGCGAGCAACCCCTCCCCCTCGAGAACAACAGGATTCCCGTCGAGGTCGATACCTTCGACGCGTGCCCACGGGTGCCGCAGCGCGTCGTGCCAGATGCCGGGCACTGACAGGCACCCTTCGCCGGTCGGCACTGCCTCTCCGCGAACCTCGGTCAGTACCGGGTTGAGCACGTAGCCGATGTCGCCATCGATGTTGTAGCTGAACGCCCGCACGGCGAAACCGATCTGGGGAGCTGCGACGCCGGCACGGCCAGGAAGTTCAACGCTGTCGACGAGGTCCGCGACCAGGGATCGCACGCCGTCATCGATCTCCTCGATCGGCGCACACACCGTACGCAATACCGGGTCTCCGAAGACCCGGATCTCACGAACCGCCATCAGGCCGCGCTCGTGCGCAGGCCCTCGACAAGGAGCGCTGCCAGCTCGCGAGCCGCCTGGCGGGTCTCGGGCTGCAGATTGGCGAAGACGATCGCGCCGCCGCCGGCGATCTGAGTGTCATACGGCACCCGCACGACGCTCCGCGCACGCGTTGCGAAGTGCGACTCCAACTCGTTCAGCCGAACGAGCGGGCTGCCAGGAGTCGACTGGTTGAGCACGATGATTGCGTTACGCGCTTGATCCTCGTACCCGTTGGTCTCGAGCCAGGTCAGCGTCTCCGATGCCAGACGTGCCTCATCGACGCTGAGCCCGGACACGACAATGAGCTGATCAGCCAGATCCAGCGTCGCGCCCATCACCGAGTGCACGATGCCCGTTCCGGTGTCGGTGAGCACGAGCGAGTAATAGTGCGCAGCGACGTTCGCGACATCACGATAGTCATCGTCGTTGAACGCCTCGGCGATACGAGGGTCGGTGTCGGATGCGAGCACGTCAAGTCGCGTGGTGTCTCGCGCAACGATCGCGGAGATGTCGTGGTAGCCCTTGACCTCTTCGTGGATGCGCACAAGATCACGCACCGACTTGCCGTTGGTACGCACGATGCGGTCAGCCAGCGTTCCACGGTCGGGGTTGGCGTCCACGGCGATAACACGGTCATCGCGGGCGTCTGCCAGGGCCATGCCCAAAAGCGCCGTGATCGTGGTCTTACCGACGCCGCCCTTACGCGACAGCACTGGTACGAACCGGGCGCCGCCGACGAGCGGAGCGGCGATTCGCGCGGTCAGCGCCTTACGCGCGCGTGCACGCTTACCGTCGCCGATGTTGATCTTTCGACCGGAAAGCGTGTACAGGAAGTGGCTCCAAGCACCCTCCGGCTCTGGCTTGGTCTGCTGGTGAGGGTCGAGCAGGCGATCGGCGGTCAGCAGATCGGCGGATTCGCGAGTCGACTGGCCGAGTTGGTCGCCCAGACGCCTTGACGTCAGCGCGACCTCGGGTCGCGTGACAGCCGGTCGCTGCACGATTGCCGTCTCAGTGGGCTTCGGATCTTTCGGGGCAGTGTTCACGGTCTCGCTCTTCGTCTTCTCCGCGGACAGGGTCTCTGTCGACACGTTTTCTCTCGACGCACTCTTTGGCGACACGTTCTCTGGCGACACGGATGCCGCAGCTGTCGGTTCCGGCGTCGTGGATGCTTTCGCATCCTTTTTCAGCTCTGCGGCGATCCACGCGGATGTGGCGCTCTCGCTGCGCGGCGCGGAGGCTGACACGTTCTCTGCCGCCGGCTTTGCTGTGCCCTTCGCGGGCTCGGGCTTCGGCTCGACCGGCTTCTCGACAGGCTTCTCCGCAGGCACAGGCGCAGGCGCAGGCTTCTCCGCAGGCGCCGGCTTCTCCGCAGGCGCAGGCTTCGCCTTCGGCTTGGCCTTCTTCGACTTCGCCGTTGCGGGCGCAGCGGCGACCGCAACCTCCGGTTCCACAATCACCTCGGCGGTCACTGCGTCGTCGGTGGATGCGTCGTCAGCAGCATCCGCGCCCTTGGATGCATCCGGTTCGGGTTCGACGATCGCTTCCACGACGTCCTCCACCGGCTCCTCGATGGGCAGTTCGATGACGATGCCAGTGCGATCCTCCTGGATGCGTCCCACCTGCACTTCATCCTTCTCCGGCGGCACGTCCTTCACGATTTCCTCGTCGACAATGAGTTCTGAAAGGATCTCTCCGTCCAGAACGGAATCGTCGACGAGGTCGTCGTCTTCATCACGCGGAAGCGCGACGTTGACCTGCGCGGTCGCCCCAATGATTCCCAGGGCGGTCGTGTCCAACGAGGCTGCCTCGTCGAGAACGCCGTGGGAATCATCCCCCGCAGAGTCGGGTGTGTTCTTCGATGTCACTGTGTCACTCCAAGCTTGTGCGAGCGTGTCGCCTGCACAAGATTACTTGGCTGGACTGATTACAACCAAAAGGTCACCTGCGTCAACCTGTTGGGTGGCCCCGATTGCGAGCCGTTCGATCACGCCGTCGACGGGTGCGGTGATGGCCGCTTCCATCTTCATTGCCTCGATGGATGCGACAGGTTCACCCGCGCGAACTGACGTTCCGACTTCGACCTTCAGCGAGACCACGCCGGAGAATGGTGCTGCCACCTGACCGGGCTTGGAAGTGTCAGCCTTCTCGACTACATGCGCATTGACGGCAACCGAGCGATCCCTGACGAACACTGGGCGCAGCTGACCGTTCAGCGTGGTCATGACGGTGCGCATTCCGCGATCATCCACCTCGCCGATCGCCTCAAGACCGACGTAGAGCTGCACGCCGCGGTCGATCTCCACCACGTGTTCCTGGCCCTGCACGAGCCCGTATAGGTAGTCGCTTGTGTCGAGCACCGACAGGTCCCCGAACAGCTCGCGCTGCTGGGCGAACTCGCGCGTCGGCTCCGGGAAAAGCAATGTGTTCAGACGTTCGCGTCGCTCCTGGCTGGTACCGGCCAGCGCCCGCTCATCGTCTGCAGAGATCTCCGTGACCCCGAGTCGCACCTCGCGGCCCGCGAGCACCTTGGTACGGAAGGGTTCAGGCCAGCCGCCAGGCAGATCGCCCAGTTCACCGGCCATGAACCTGACGACCGAGTCCGGCACGTCGTACTTCTCGGGGTTGGCCTCGAAGTCTGCGGGGTCGGCGCGTACTGCGGCGAGGTGCAGGGCGAGATCGCCGACCACCTTCGACGACGGCGTCACCTTCGGCACTCGCCCAAGAATCCGGTCGGCAGCGGCGTACATGTCCTCGATGAGCTCGAAGTCATCCGCAAGTCCCAGCGCCTTGGCCTGCTGGCGCAGGTTCGACAGCTGTCCACCGGGAATCTCGTGGTGGTAGACGCGTCCGGTGGGGCCAGGTAGCCCCGATTCAAATGGCGCGTACTGGTTGCGCACGGCTTCCCAGTAGGGCTCGAGATCGGATACGCCATCCAGATCGATACCGCTGTCGCGGTCGGTGTGCGCCAGCGCCGCCACGAGCGACGAGAGCGAGGGCTGGCTGGTCGTGCCAGACAACGGAGCGGATGCGGCATCCACCGCGTCGACGCCGGCGTTACTGGCCGCGAGCAGAGTCGCAAGCTGGCCGCCAGGGGTGTCGTGGGTGTGCAGATGCACCGGCAGGTCAAAGCGCTCACGCAGCGCGGTGACGAGCTTTGCCGCCGCGGCCGGACGCAGGAGCCCTGCCATGTCCTTGATGGCGAGGATATGCGCCCCGGCATCCACGATCTGCTCGGCAAGGCCGAGGTAGTAATCGAGCGTGTACAGGTCCTCGGCCGGATTCAGAAGGTCGCCGGTGTAGCACAGCGCCACCTCAGCGATCGCCGTACCTGTGGCGCGCACCGCGTCGATTGCCGGGCGCATCTGTGAGACGTCGTTGAGCGCGTCGAAGATGCGGAAGATGTCGACGCCACTGGCAGCGGCCTCCGCAACGAACGCCTCGGTCACCGCCGTCGGGTAGGGCGTGTAGCCCACAGTGTTGCGGCCACGCAACAGCATCTGAATGTTAACGTTCGGCAGCGCGGTGCGCAGCTTGTCCAGACGCTCCCACGGGTCCTCACCCAGGAAGCGGAGAGCGACGTCGTAGGTCGCACCTCCCCAGGCCTCGACCGACAACAATTCAGGCGTGAGACGGGCAAGGTAGGGCGCCGCGGCGACGAGATCCTTGGTGCGCACGCGCGTGGCCAGCAGCGACTGGTGGGCATCGCGGAACGTCGTGTCCGTGATCGCCAGTGCGCTCTGTTCGCGCAAGCTCTTCGCGAATCCTTCTGGACCAAGCTCCAGCAGACGCTGACGTGAACCAGGTACCGGCTGCGTGGTCAGGTCGACACTCGGCAACTTCGACACGGGGTCTGCCGCACCGGGGTGCCCGCCGTTGGGCTTGTTGACGGTGACATCGACAAGCCAGTTCAGCAGTTTGGTGCCACGATCCTTTGAGACGCGGCCCTGGAGCAGGTCGGGGCGTTCGTCGATGAAGGACGTGCTGACATCGCCTGCGACGAATGCATCATCGGCCAGCAGCGCCTGCAGGAACGGGATGTTCGTGGAAACGCCGCGGATGCGGAACTCCGCCAGCGCGCGACGGGCGCGTCCGACGGCTGCTTCGAAGTCACGTCCGCGACAGGTGAGCTTGGAGAGCATCGAATCGAAGTGCGGGCTGATCTGCGCGCCCTGGTGCACCGTGCCACCATCGAGACGGATGCCTGCACCGCCCGGCGAGCGGTAGGTGGTGATCTTGCCCGTGTCAGGGCGGAAGCCCTGCGTGGGGTCCTCGGTGGTGATGCGGCACTGCAGAGCTGCACCGCGCAGATGGATGTCCCCCTGCTGCAATCCGAGTTCGGCAAGCGTGGACCCTGCGGCGATACGCATCTGCGTCTGCACGAGATCCACGTCTGTGACTTCTTCGGTGACCGTGTGCTCGACCTGAATGCGCGGGTTCATCTCGATGAAGACGACCTCGCCGGTGCGCTCTCCCGCCGTTTCCAGCAGGAACTCAACGGTGCCGGCATTCTCATAACCGATCGAACGCGCGAAGGCGATGGCGTAGCCATGCAGCGCAGTGCGGATGCTGTCATCCAGGTTCGGCGCCGGGGCGATCTCGACGACCTTCTGGTGGCGGCGCTGCACCGAGCAGTCACGCTCGAACAGATGCACTGTCTCGCCGGTCTTGTCGGCGACGATCTGCACTTCGATGTGACGCGGGCGCAGAACCGCCTGCTCAAGGAACATGCGCGCGTCGCCAAAAGCGCTCTCTGCCTCACGCATCGCTTCAGCAAGTGCCGGGGCGAGTTCGCCCATACTCGCCACGCGACGCATACCGCGGCCACCACCACCGGCCACAGCCTTGGCGAACAGCGGGAAGCCGATCTCGTCGGCTTGAGCCACGAGCACGTCTACGTCGGAGGACGCTTCCGTTGAGCGAAGAACGGGGACACCAGCCTCGATCGCATGGCGTTTCGCCTCGACCTTGTTGCCCGCCATCTCGAGAACGTTCGAGGGCGGCCCGATGAAGACGATGCCGGCCGCTGCGGCTTTCTCGGCAAGCTCGGGATTCTCGGAGAGAAATCCGTAGCCGGGGTAGATCGCATCGGCACCCGACTCGAGCGCGACTCGGACGATCTCGTCGACGTTGAGATAGGCGCGCACCGGATGCCCGCGCTCCCCGATCTCGTAGGCCTCATCGGCCTTCAACCTGTGCTGCGAACCACGGTCCTCGTAAGGAAAGACAGCGACAGTGCGCGCTCCCACTTCAAAGGCGGCTCGAAAGGCACGAATGGCGATCTCGCCACGGTTGGCCACAAGAATCTTCTGGAACATGCACACCTCTGATGGCTCGACGTACGGCATTTTTGACGTACACGGGGCGGGGCTGAGTGTCTTCCAAGCCTAGGGGACTGTAACGTGGTCTACGTGCACGTACTCAGCGTCAGCTCTCTCAAGGGAGGCGTCGGCAAGACGACCGTGACTCTCGGGTTGGCCTCAGCGGCCTTCGCCCGAGGCGTCCGGACCCTCGTCGTTGACCTCGATCCGCAGTCCGATGTGTCAACCGGAATGGACATTCAGGTCGCCGGCAGACTCAACATCGCTGATGTTCTGGCGAACCCGAAGGAGAAGGTCGTTCGGCAGGCGATCACGTCCAGCGGCTGGGCGAAGGTGCACCCGGGGACGATCGATGTTCTCATCGGCAGCCCCTCCGCCATCAACTTCGATGGCCCGCACCCGAGCGTGCGCGACGTGTGGAAGTTGGAAGAGGCCCTGGCCTCTGTCGAGAGCGACTACGACCTCGTTCTCGTCGACTGCGCTCCCTCACTGAACGCACTGACCCGCACGGCCTGGGCTGCGAGTGACCGCGTGATGGTTGTCACCGAGCCCGGTCTGTTCTCCGTGGCAGCAGCAGACCGCGCCCTTCGCGCCATCGAAGAGATCCGCCGTGGCCTCTCGCCCCGTCTTCAGCCGCTCGGCATCGTCGTGAACCGCGTGCGACCGCAGTCGATCGAGCACCAGTTCCGCATCAAGGAACTTCGCGACATGTTCGGGCCCCTCGTCCTGAGCCCGCAACTGCCTGAGCGCACGTCGCTGCAGCAGGCGCAGGGTGCGGCGAAGCCATTGCACATCTGGCCCGGCGACTCCGCTCAGGAGCTCGCAGCCGACTTCGACCTGCTGCTGGACCGCATCGTCCGCACCGGCCGCGTTCCTGTTCCGGAGTCCGGCCCGCAGGCCTGACAGCTCGTACGAAAAAATCCCGCCCGGCATCGCCGAGCGGGATTTTTTGGTGAAGTCGTTTAGGCCGTGCGCTTGGCGCGACGAGCACCGAGCTCGTCGGCCGGGTCGGAAGCCGTGGTGCTAAGAGCGGTGGCGTTAAGAGCGGTGGCGTTAAGAGCGGCCGGGTCGAATTCAACGAGGGTCGATTCGACCTCGCGAAGGACCTTGCCGACGGCGATGCCGAATACGCCCTGACCGCGGCTGACGAGGTCGATGACCTCGTCGTTCGACGTGCACAGGTAGACCGATGCGCCATCGCTCATGAGCGTGGTACCGGCGAGATCGCGGATGCCTGCAGCACGAAGCTGCTCGACGGCGATGCGAATCTGCTGCAGCGAGATGCCGGTGTCAAGCAGTCGCTTGACGAGCTTGAGTACGAGGATGTCGCGAAATCCGTACATACGCTGCGAGCCAGAGCCGCTGGCGCCGCGAACGGTGGGAACGACAAGCTCAGTGCGTGCCCAGTAGTCCAGCTGACGGTAGGTGATGCCGGCTGCACGAGCAGCGATCGCACCGCGGTAACCCACTTCATCATCCATCGCGGGCAGACCGTCCGTGAAGAGAAGTTCGGGCACGAACCGTGAGTCGCCTGCAAGCTCATCGGCATTCATTTGAAATCCTCTCTGGAACCGTTACCTCCACGCTAGAGCAGTGCCGGGGCACCGGCAATGACATCCACCCTTGGTGGAAGGTGTGTCGCAACCAGTTCGTTACGGAAGCACTCGAGCGAGCGCTTCCTTGACGAAGAGCGAGCGCACTTCATCGATTTTTGTCGCCAATTCCGGAGCCATTTCGCGCGCTTTACCGCGGGACGTGGCATCCGTTCGGCGAAGGAGCGATGACATCGCCGATTCGATCAGCGACACCTCCCGCTCGGCACTCTGACGCAGGCTCCGCAGGTGTCGTGGCTCAATGCCATGGCGATCGAGTGCGACCAGACCACGCAAGAGCATCACAGTCGGCTCTGGGTACGTCTCGGCCGCAGCGATGATGCCCGTGCTGATCGCGTCGTTCAGAATCTGGGGACCGGCACCGGCAGCCGACAGCAGCTCATCGCGGCGGTAGCGACGCGGCACGGGTGCGATGGAGGGCGGAGGCGCGAGCGTTGACGCCGTCTCGCCGTCTGCCTCAGCCTCGTCGAGCTGTTCGCGGATGACGCTCAGCGGCAGATAATGATCGCGCTGCAGGGTGAGTCCGAGCCGCAGACGGTCAATGTCTGCCTGCGAGAACTTACGGTAGCCGGACTCAGTGCGCGACGGGCTGACAATGCCTTGAACCTCGAGGAAACGCAGCTTGCTGGAGGTGAGATCGGGAAACTCCGGAGTCAGCCTCGCAAGTACCTGACCGATACTCAGAAGACCCGCGGACGCTGAGCGATCGCGGGCGTGAAGTGCTGCCATCAGTTATTCGCCGCCGCAATATCTGCGGGCGACGCAAAGAAGTTCAGGCGGAATTTGCCGACGCGCAGCTCATAGCCGGTCGCCAGGGCGCTGCGGTCGACGCGCTCTCCGTTGACGTACGTGCCGTTGAGCGAACGCTGATCGACGATCTCGAACGTGCCAGCAGACCGGGTGATCTCGGCATGACGACGCGAGACGGTGACATCGTCGAAGAAGATGTCTGCCTCTGGGTGTCGGCCGATGGTGGTGACGTCGGTGTCTAGCAGGTAGCGTGCGCCAGCGAGGGCGCCGGAACGAACCAGCAGGAGGGCAGACCCAGACGGGAGTGCGGCGATCGCCGACTGCTCCACATCGGTGAGGTCGGCTCCGAACGGCACAAACGAAAGATCGGAATCGTGTCCGAACGTCTGTGTGGCGTCGTGTCGCTGCTCGCCGTCACGGTGAATCGCCGTGTTCTGTGCCGATCGGCTTTCGTAATCTGTCACGTTGGCCCTCCTCTTCCCCCCAGACTAACTGATCGGATGCCACCGCCGGGAGTGTCTGGATGACTCAGCCACCGCATATCGCCCTTTCCTATGGTGGAGATGTGCACACACTCCAACTTCGACGTTCCCTTGCCCCGGTCGCGCTGGCTGCAACACTGCTCGCGACACTCCTCGTGCTGTTCGCGTGGCCGCAGTCCGCTGCCGCTCATGACGCGCTGGTCGACTCCTCCCCTGCGGCTGGTTCGACGGTCGAGACGCTTCCTGAAGAACTGACGCTGACATTCAGCGCGGCACTGATCAGTGGAGAAGGCACGACCGCAGTCGAGGTGCTGGATGCCGAAGGCAACTCGGTCACGGATGGTGCGCCGACCGTGGACGGCGCGATGGTGGTTCAGCCTCTCGTCGCCGAAGCGATGGCGGGCGAGTACACCGTGTTCTGGCAGGTGCTTTCCAGCGACGGGCATCCCACGGACAACACGAACGAAGAACTCACCTTCACCGTGACGACGAGCACGCTCGCGGAAACGATCGAGCCTTCAGCCGAGCCCACGGCCGAGCCCACGGCTGCGCCGAGCGCCGAGTCGACGATGAATCCCACCGACGACGCGACCACGGCTCCCACTGACGAGGCCACAGAGACTCCCGCCGCATCCGATTCAGACTCCGCCACCGGGTGGATCTGGGCGGGCATTGTCGCTGGCATCCTCGTCATCGCTGGGATCATCGCCTGGCTGGTCGCGCGTGCGCGCCGCACGCCTACCGACTCCGGTTCCGACGTTCCCGCAGAGCGATAAGCTGGAGCCATGCCACATTACGATGTCGTCATCCTCGGTGCGGGCCCTGGCGGCTACGTCGCCGCCGTCCGCAGTGCACAGCTTGGTCTGAGCACCGCAATCATCGAAGAAAAGTATTGGGGTGGAATCTGCCTGAACGTAGGCTGCATCCCCTCCAAGGCTCTTCTGAAGAATGCCGAGCTCGCGCACACCCTGAACCACAAGGCCGAATTCTTTGGCATCTCGGGTGAGTTCACCATCGACTTCGGCAAGGCGTTCGACCGCAGCCGCGAGGTGGCGAACGGCCGAGTCAAGGGCATCCACTTCTTGATGAAGAAGAACAAGGTGACCGAGTACGACGGTCGCGGCACTTTCACTGGCCCGAAGGCGATCTCGGTTGCCAAGGCCGACGGCACGACCGAAGAGGTCACGTTCGACAACGTGATCATCGCCACCGGATCGAAGGTGCGCCTGCTGCCCGGTGTGCAGCTCAGTGAGAACGTCGTCACCTTCGAGGAGCAGATCCTCACCCGTGAGCTCCCCGAGTCGATCGTCATCGTCGGCGCCGGTGCCATCGGCATGGAGTTCGCCTACGTCCTGACGAACTACGGCGTCAAGGTCACCATCATCGAGTTCCTCGACCGTGCGCTTCCCAATGAGGATGCCGATGTGTCGAAGGAGATCACCAAGCAGTACAAGAACTACGGTGTCGACATCCTGACCTCCACCAAGGTCGAGACGATCGTGGACAACGGTTCTTCCGTCACCGTGACCTACACCGGCAAGGACGGCGCGCAGACGTCGATCGATACCGCCAAGGTTCTGATGTCGGTCGGCTTCGCCCCGAACATCGAGGGCTTCGGTCTGGACAAGACCGGTGTGAAGCTCACCGAGCGCGGCGCGATCGACATCGACGACTACATGAAGACGAACGTCGACGGGATCTACGCGATCGGTGACGTCACCGCCAAGCTGCAGCTTGCGCACGTCGCCGAGGCACAGGCCGTCGTCGCCGCCGAGACCATCGGAGGAGCCGAGACGCAGACACTGGGCGACTACCGCATGATGCCGCGCGCGACGTTCTGCTCGCCGCAGGTCGCGTCGTTCGGTCTCACCGAGCAGCAGGCCAAGGACGAGGGTCGCGATATCAAGGTCGTGTCGTTCCCGTTCATGGCGAACGGCAAGGCGCATGGCCTCGGCGAGCCGGTCGGTTTCGTCAAGCTCATTGCGGATGCCGAGCACCTTGAGCTCATCGGCGCTCACATGATCGGCCCGGATGTCTCCGAACTGCTTCCCGAGCTCACGCTCGCGCAGAAGTGGGACCTCACGGCACTCGAGCTCGCCCGCAACGTGCACACGCACCCGACGCTGTCGGAGGCACTGCAGGAGGGCTTCCACGGCCTCGCAGGACACATGATCAACTTCTGATCACGTCAGCATTGAAGGCCCGGCACGCTCACGCGTGGCCGGGCCTTCGTCGTTGCGTCGACTGCTGCACCTGGAAACAGGAGGATACCCCCAGATCAGGACAATTCTGCAGATTCCTCCTGCTCTGGGTCGAAGCTCCTGATTCCGGCGACGCCGCGGAGATCAGATTCCACGCATGGTGATCAGATCGGCAGCGCGCCGGCACAATGGTGGCGAGCCGAGGGCTCGTATCAGCGCGTTGCGCACGCTCAACGTGAGTCCATGCGCCGGGCTGCCCATCGCCATATAGAAGGATGCGCGTCGCTGCGCGCGCCCTGCAGAACACAGCATCCTGCGCTCATAGTCAGTGAAGTCCGCCGTGCCAGCCCGCAGTGACACTTCGATGGCGGATGCCAGAATCCTGGCACCCATCCAGCCGAGGTTCATCCCCTGGCCACCGATCGGACTGGTCTCATGGGCGGCATCTCCGACCAGAGCCACTCTGCCGACGGCGAGCCTTGCCGCACGATGCTGCTGTGCGCGGAACGGTGTCGGCGAAGATGCCTCTGACATGTCGAGATGGATGCCGGTGCGTTCAGCGATCGCGTGAGCGAAGGCCGTCGCATCCTGCAGTCGGTCATACGGATCCGCGACGACCCATCGCCTGCGCCCCTGCGGGAGCGGAAAAGACTCGACCAGTCCGCTCGGCTCGCAGTGCAGCTGCACTCGCCGACCGAGCATCTCGTCCACAACATCCGCCATCACGGCAACATCCGCCATCGCATAAGAGCCGGCGCCTGGCCGTTCCTGCCATTCGATGCCGAGCTGCCCCCGAATCTCGCTGCGCACGCCGTCTGCTGCAACGACGATCGACGCCGTCGCCTCGCCAAGTGCACCGTCCCCGTCGAGGCTCAGTCGCACGAGATCACCTTCGTCTCGAAGACCGAGAACGGTGTGGCCGACCTGCAGTGCTCGGGGTTGCAGGCGAGCGAGGCGCTCGCGAAGAAGCGTGTGAGTGCGGCGCTGCGGGAGGATCAGCACGCGCTGCGCTGCCGTGAAGGACACCGATGCCAGCATCCGGCCGCCGCAGAGCACTTCTCCCCCGTCGAGGCCCAGCGACTCACGGCGAACGTCGCCCCCCAGCCCCACCGCATCCAGCGCTGCGCGACCCGGCGGGTGGATACCGATCGCACGGGAACGATCATCGGCGTCGGCACGTTGCTCGTACACGGCGACCGCGACTCCTGCCTGAGCCAGCAGGCAGGCGAGGAGAAGACCGACCGGACCGGCACCCACGATCGCGACCTCATGGCCTGGCACGATGCGCCTCCCATCGCAGCTCGAGCCTGGCGGGAAACGCGCGGCGCACCCGCCAGCCACCCAGGGCGACGGCCGAGAGCTCTGCCGCGGTGTACGCGCGCCGGATGCTGGTGAGCCCATCCGGCCGGATGAAGGAACCCGCGAACAGATTCCTCGCGAACGGCAGGGTTCCTGCGGCGAATGCTCGGTAGGCGAACCTGCTGCGCTCTATGTCACGGTGAATAACGAGCCCATCATTACTCACGAGCCGGGTCGAATCGATCAGCATCTCTTGCAGTTCCTCACGGCTCAGATGGTGCAGCAGGTGGTTGGAGATCACGATGTCGAAGACCTCGCCGGCTTCTGCCAACTCCCTCGTGTGCGCACACCGATATGCCACCGCGCCGCCTCGACTCTTCGCCCAGCGGATCGCCCTGGCATCGGCATCCAGTGCCGTGACATGCATTGTCAGCCCGTCCCTTCGCGCCCAGGCCGCAATCGCCCGCGACACATCTCCTCCTCCGGCGCCGACGTCGAGGAGCCGAATGGGCCGGGAATGCGCGCGCGGCCGGATGTCACGGCGGTACACCGCGCCCCAGCGCGAGACCACGCCGTTGATCAGCGCGAATCGTTCATAGGTGCGCTCCAGCATCCGCAGATCCGCGTGCGGATCATCCATCAGTTCGCGTGTCTCGACCTCTCTCGCCGAGAGATCACTCCGCACGGCGCCCGGGAGCGACGACGGTCAGGAGTGCGGTCTCCGCGGTGAGACCAGGGCCGAACGCCACCGCAGTGACGCGGTCTCCGTCATGTGTGCTGGCGTCTTCCAGAATCTTCCGCAGCACGAACAGCACCGTCGCGCTGGACATGTTGCCGTATTGCCGCAGAGTCTCGCGAGCCGGCACAAGCTGCTGCTCGGTGAGGCCCAGTTTCTCTTCCACACGGTCCAGGATGCTGCGCCCGCCAGGGTGGATCGCCCAGTGCGTGATCTGCTCGCTGATCGAACCACCATCGAACGCCTCGGCGAGCGGAGGTTCTCCGACGTACAGCGGCCGGAGCGCGTCGTGGATGTGCTCGCCGATGAGCTGCGGGACCGCCGTCGACAAGACCATCTCGAAACCATGATCCCCGATTGTCCACGCCATGTCCTTGTTCCCCTCGGGGATGAGCGCGGTGTGGAACCGGTCGAGCACGAGTCCGGGCACATCAGAATCGAATGTGCGTGCAGTGACGATTCCGGCGGCAGCCCCATCGGCGAAGAGTGAGGTGGCGATGATCATGTCCGGGTCATCCGAGGAACGCAGGTGCAGCGTGCACAGCTCAACGCTGACCACCAGCACTACAGCATCCGGATCTCCGGCGCAGATCTCGCTCGCTGCTCGCAGTGCCGGCATCGAGGCGTAGCATCCCATGAATCCCAGGTGATATCGCCGAGTGCTGTCGCGCAGTCCGAGAGCGCGAACGATCTCGTAGTCGGGTCCTGGGGAGTAGAAACCGGTGCACGAGACGGTGATGACGTGGGTGATGTCGGCGGCGGTGATGTCGCTGTCGGCATCCAAAGCACGTCTGGCCGCCTCAACGTAAAGCCTGCCCGCTTCACGGATATACACCTCGTTGCGCGCTTTCGTACCGGGCTCGAGGAGTAGGCCTGCGGTTCGATCGAAGAACTGCGGCGACTCGGTCTCAGCAGAAAACGACAGCTCCTCGAGCACCGTATATCTCGTGTCGATGCCAGAGCCGTTGAATGATGCGGACACGATCCGCTTCGCCAGCCGACCAATATCAGGCTGGGCTGCGAAGACATCGCGGACGTCTTCTTGCACGAGCTGGGTATCAGGAACGATCGTCTGGAGTGATCGGAGCACGGCAGGCCGGGTCATATCGCCACTCAAGCACGACCAGGGGCGTCAGGGAAGGGGTTGCGTCAGATGCCGAGAGCGCGGGCGAGTTTCGATCCGGATGCCGCATGTCGACCGCCGGCTGCGAAGATCGCTGCCTCGACCGCAGTGAAGAACTCCTCGCGACCTGCGACATCTGCGGGCGCTGCTGGCCCCAGTTCCATCTCCCATTCGCGCCATTCGCGCTCTGTTCCGGCTCGAAGATCGGTGGCACGGACTCGATCATCGACGAACTCCGCGATGACGCCGGCCGGCCCGGTGAGCAGATAGGCCGTGCGATCATTCTCGATGCGTGCGAGCGGCGTGAGCGACTCGGTCGTCCATCGTGCGATCACCGTGCCGACAGAATCCGGCAGCATCTCGTCATCGCCCAGCGGCCAGCCGAGTTCGAGACGTCCGTCCCCCTCACGAGGTCCCTTGATGTGCCAGCCCTCGTCGGGTCCGCCGGTGCGACGACGTAGAGCGACGCCCGATCGCGACAGCGCAGCATCCGCGGTGTCGAAGTAGCGGGCGTCGAGTTCACGCAGCTCGCCGGAGGTCACCGCATCCACACCTGGGATCGCATCCCAGACAGGTAGCGGCGTTGCGTCGTCGACGTCGTACTTGCGCTCGACCTCGACAGTGCGTGAGGGATCAGCTTGTGAGGGACCGGCCTGTGCGGGCTCAGTCGTCACTGGGCGTGATGTCGTCGCTGGATTCGATGAACCAGAACGCCACCTCGGTGGGTCCGTCACTCGTACCGGTATTGAGAGCATCGCCGGTGCGTCGATAGATGACCTGGGTCGCACCGTAGGGCGCGATCAGGCTGTCCTGCTCCGTGTTCTCGAGCGGAAGAATCTGCCCGTCGAGCGGGCCTCCGTGAAGTCGTGCGATTGCCATGTGCACACCATAGCGCTGAGTGCGCCGCATCGTCTTATGCCACGGCGATACCGAGCACCGCGCCAATAATCATCCACGGGCCGAAGGCGATCCTGGTGGAGCGGTTCGCTCGGCGCAGCGCCATGAGGGCGAGTGCGTAGAACGCGCCAAGCACGAAGGCGGATGCCGCACCGACGGCGAGTGCCTGCCAGCCATGCCACCCCAGTACCAGGCCGATGACAGCGGCGAGTTTGACGTCTCCACCGCCGATTCCGCCTCGGCTGGTGGCCCGCATCACGGCATAGAAACCACCGAGAATGAGCATCCCGATGAGCGCGCTGGCCAATGGGGCACTGCGCTGTGTGACGAGCGCATCGATGCCGACCAACGCGAGCAGTGCGATGAGAGTCGGCAACACGATTCGATTCGGCAATCGGTGTGTTCGCGCATCGATCACGAGCAGCCAGACGCCTACTCCGGCGAGCGCAATATGCGCAAGCACGACGATGACGTCACGCACCACAGCGACAGAAGGCATGCCGGAAGGCTACGAGAAGATCGGATGCCGCGTACGAGCCCTGTGGATAACTCGACGCTGAATGACCCAGCGCGAATGACTCAGAGATCGATGATGTCGAGGTCGACGGTGATGACGTCGCCCTCTTCGATCCCCTGCGCCTCGCGGATCGTCTTCTTCAACGGGAGCACGAAGGCACCACCGGAGAAGAAGATCGAAGTACGCCAGATCGAAGCTCCGATCCTCGCCTGCACTCGCAGAGAGCCGAAACCTCGTTGAGGCGCAGGAAGTTCACGCAGCTCCAGAGAGAGCTCCTCCGGCATGGTCGCGAAATACCACGCCTCCGCCCGCTTGTCCCAGAGGGTGACGGGGCTCTCGAACTCGATCTGCATTCATCAAAGGTAACGCGAAACCGAATGTCCGATGTGCGAATTACGATCGGAGTGTTACTTGATTTATTCGTAGATATATTCGAGGATGGATGCATGGGCACCGCACTCTCCGCCCCTTCGGCTCTCCCCCGCGAGAGCATCGCTTCCCGCGCTCAGGAGGTTCACCGTCTGCGCAGCGAGATCTCCCGCATGCAGCGTCGACGCAGCGACGTCCCCTTCCTCCCCCTCGATCCGGCTTTGGAAGGACTCTTACCCGACCCTGGCCTGCGAGTCGGTTCCTCATATTCCCTCTCGCCTTCGCCGAGCTTGTTGGGCGCATTGCTCGCTGCCCCATCGCAGAAGGGCTCATGGTGCGCGATCATCGGCATGCCCACGATCGGCGTCGAGGCGATGAACGGTTTCGGCGTCGAACTGGAGCGCCTCATCCTTGTGCCCGATCCTGGTCCTCGCTGGCTGACTGTCGCCATGGCACTCTCCGAGGTGGTTCCGCTCATTGCGGTGCACCCTCGCAGCAGGGTCTCAGATGCCGACATCGCCCGGTTGAATGCACGGCTGCGCGATCGCGGCTGCACACTGCTGGTCACGGCACCCTGGCCACAGAGTGAGGCGACGATCCGAGTGGAAGAGACCGAATGGCACGGTCTGGGTTCCGGCTGGGGACTCCTCGCCGAGCGCACCGTGACGTTGAGCTCCTCGGGCCGGCGACACGAATCTCCACGTCGAGTGCGCGTGCAGATGCCCACCTCTCTCGGACGGGTGGATGCGGCGCCCGCTCCCCTGCGGCCGGTGGCATCGTTGCCTATGACATCGTTGCCGTCGCCGGCACCATCACGCACCGGTGCTGACACCGACACCGACCGCTGGGCGGTAGCAGGATGATGCCCCCACGCCATCTGGTGCTGTGGCTTCCGGACTGGCCGGTGCGTGCTGCGCTCGGCGCATCATCCGCCCATGAGCCCGTTATCAATAAACCCGCTACCGATGAACCTGTTGCCATATTTCACGCGAACACGATCATCGCCTGTTCTGCGGCTGCCCGAGCACAGGGTGTGCGCCGCGGCCAGCGCCGACGACTTGCACAGTCACTCTCTCCTGCCTTGCGTCTGATCCCGGCAGACCCGCGCCGTGACGAGCGCGCGTTCCTGCCCGTGCTGCGCCTATTGGAAGAGCTGGTACCCGGCGTACAACCGCTGCGCCCAGGGCTCGCCGCGTTGCGCGCCCGCGGCGCCGCCCGCTATTACGGCGGAGAAGAACAGTCCGCGCTGCGACTCATCGCTGCCCTCGCTGCACACGGTCATCCTGACGCCCGTGCCGCGGTCGCCGACGGACTCTTCACAGCAGAGCAGGCGGCACGGCTGGCCGCTCCTGCGCTCGTCGTCGATCCCGGCAGATCACAGGAGTTCCTCGCGCCTCTCCCTGTGCAAGTTCTCGGTGACGACGACGTGGCCGCTCTGCTGAAGCGGCTCGGCATCCGCACACTCGCTGAATTCGCCGCCCTCGCCGAGAGCGACATCCGCGACCGATTAGGAGAGCGAGGCGCACGGCTGCACGCTCTGGCATCAGGCGCGGATTCTCGCCCACTGACGCCCCAGCATCCAGAGCCGGAGCTCGCGCGCGAGATCGTGTTCGAAAGCCCGCTCGAGCAAGCCGATCAGGTGGCATTCGCGGTGCGACAGACAGCGGATGCCGTGACCGCTGCCCTCGCTGAACTGTCACAGGTATGCACAGAGGTGCGCATCGACCTGACCGACGATGACGGGTCGATCACATCACGGGTGTGGTTGCATCCGACCTCCTTCGAAGCCAGTGACCTCGTCGATCGGGTGCGCTGGCAGCTGGAGGGGCTCCGTCCGGTCGAATCCGACCGCGAGTCCGCTGGCATCACCGAAGTACGAATCACCCCCACCAGGGTCGATGACAGCGCCCACCATCAGCCGGGACTGTTCGGACAGGGACCACAGCAGCGACTTCACCATGCCGTATCCCGCGTGCAGGCGATGCTCGGCCATCGTGGCGTCTCCTGCCCTGTTATCGTCGGCGGCCGTCGCCTTGCCGATCGGCAACTGCTCCAGCCTTGGGGCGACCTGGCACCTCCGGAGCGAGATGCTGCCCTGCCCTGGCCTGGCAGCCTGCCGCCGCCGTACCCCTCAGAGGTGTACACGACACCACTGCCGATACGGCTCGCTGCCGCTGACGGGACCGAGCCGGCCGTCAACGACAGAGGAGAGCTCTCTGCTCCTCCTGCGTGGATTGAAGAGACTCCGGTGCTGAGCTGGGCAGGTCCATGGCCGTTGCGCGAGCGCGCCTGGGACCGCGACAATGCCCGACTCGCCCAGCGACTGCAGATTGTCGATGAGTCGCAGCGTGCCTGGCTTGTGCTCTGGGAGAACGACTCCTGGTGGGCGGAGGGGCGATACCGCTGATGGAATTCCACAACCCACCGCTCTCCTGGAAAGAGCTCGAGCAGACCCTCAGCGGCCGCGCAACCAGTGCTCAATCAACCAGTGATCCAACCAGCACGGAACCTGCGCGCCGTCCCGACCCGGGCCCCATCAGCAGAAAACGCAAGAGCACGCCACCTGCTGAGACCATCCGCCCGGAGAATGCTGTCCCCTACGCCGAACTGCACGCGCACTCATCATTCTCGTTCCTGGACGGCGCTTCTTCTCCGGAAGACCTCATTGCAGAGGCCGAACGGCTCGGACTCACCGCTCTCGCAATCACCGACCACGACGGCTTCTACGGTGCCGCCCGCTTCGCCGAGGCTGCAGATGCGAGCGCAGCGCAGGTGCAGACGATCTTCGGCGCCGAGCTCTCCCTCGACCTTCCTGCACCGCAGAACGGGGTGCCAGATCCGGTCGGTGAACATCTGCTCGTGCTCGCTCGCGGCCTGGAGGGATACCACCGACTCTCCGGCGCGATCACCAGGGCGCAACTGCGTGGCGGAGAGAAGGGCCGCCCCGTCTACGATCTCGACGATCTTGCGGCGAGCGCAGATGGCAACTGGACAATCCTCACCGGCTGCCGCAAAGGCGGAGTGAGGCAGGGTCTTGCCCGTGGCGATGCCGAGACTCCCCTGCGGCGACTCGTCGATCTGTTTGGCCAGGAGCACGTCGCTGTCGAGCTCATCGACCATGGTGACCCACAAGACAACAGGCGCAACGATGCCCTCGCCGACCTCGCCGCACACCTGCGTCTTCCCCTCGTCGCGACGAACAACGTGCACTACACCGTGCCACAGCGTGCGCGGCTAGCGGAGGCCGTCGCCGCGGTGCGTGCCACTCGCGGTTTGGATGAGCTCGACGGATGGCTTCCCTCACACGGTTCCGCGCACCTGCGCAGTGGCGCGGAGATGACCGCCCGATTTCAGCGGTATCCAGGGACGATCACGAACGGCCTAGAGATCGCCGCGGCATCCGCTTTTCCGCTACGCCGTGCGCGCCCTGCGTTGCCCAGACAAGAGGTGCCTGAAGGGGAAACCCCGATGAGTCATCTCCGCGCACTCGTATGGGCTGCGGTGCCGGAGGTATATCCGCAGCTTGATGCCGACGGTCGCGCTCGTATCGAACGTGAGCTCAACGTCATCGAGGAGAAAGACTTCCCCGGATACTTCCTCATCGTGTATGACATCGTCACCGAGGCGAAGCGCCGTGGCATCCTCTGCCAGGGCAGAGGATCCGCCGCGGCGAGCGCGGTCTGCTATCTGCTGGGCATCACCGCTGTCGACCCAATCCTGTACCGACTGCCCTTCGAGCGGTTCCTCGCCACCACGCGCGAGGAAGAGCCGGACATCGACGTAGATTTCGACTCCCGTCGCCGTGAGGAGATCATCCAGTGGGTCTATCAGCGGTACGGACGCGAACGCGCAGCTCAGGTCGCGAACGTCATCCAATACCGCCCGAAGAACGCGATCCGCGATATGGCCAGGGCGCTCGGTCATGCCCCCGGCCAGCAGGATGCCTGGTCGCAGCAGGTGGAAGGCTGGGGCGCTGGCCTGCAGCCTGCCGATGGGCATGACATCCCAGAGAACGTGTTGGAGTACGCCGGTGAGCTGCTGAAAGCGCCACGGCATCTCGGCATCCACTCTGGGGGCATGGTGCTCACGGCACGGCCTGTCGGCGAGGTGGTGCCGGTGGAACACGCGCGCATGGAGAACCGTACGGTCATCCAGTGGGACAAAGATGACGCGGCGTGGATGGGGCTGGTGAAGTTCGATCTGCTCGGGCTCGGGATGCTGGCAGCCTTGCAGCACTGTTTCGATCTCATCCGGGATTCCACCGGCAGAACCTGGACGCTGCAGAACCTGCCCAAAGAAGAGCCCGCCGTTTATGACATGCTCTGCCGAGCCGATTCGATCGGCGTGTTCCAGGTGGAATCCAGGGCGCAGATGGGTCTGCTCCCCCGGCTGCAACCACGCTGCTTCTACGATCTCGTCATCCAGATCGCGCTCATCCGCCCCGGGCCCATCCAGGGCGGTGCCGTGCATCCGTTCGTACGCCGCAAACTCGGCCAGGAGGAGGTGACATACGCCCACCCAGATCTGGAGCCGATCCTGAAGCGCACACTGGGTATCCCCGTGTTTCAAGAACAGCTCATCCAGATGGCCACCGCTCTCGGCGACTGCACGGCCGATGAAGCTGACCTGCTGCGCCGGGCGATGGGCTCCAAGCGCGGGCTGGAGAAGATCGAGCGGATCAAGGAGAAGCTCTACACGGGCATGGAACGCAAGGGCCTCGACGAAGAGACCTCGGATCGCATCTATGCGCAGATTCAGGCGTTTTCGAACTTCGGCTTCGCTGAGTCGCACTCACTGTCCTTTGCGCTGCTCGTCTATGCCAGTTCGTGGCTGAAGCTGCACTATCCCGGTGCTTTCCTGGCAGGTCTCCTGCGATCCCAGCCGATGGGCTTCTACTCAGCGGCGACGCTCACGGCGGATGCCCGCCGTCACGGCGTAGAGGTGCTCAGACCCGATCTGCATGATTCGGATGCCACGACCTCTCTGCGGCAGGTATCGGAGCAGTCGGCTGCTCCAGACGAGACGCGTTATGACTCCGCCTTCGCCGTCAGGCTGGGCCTCAGCGAGGTGCGTGGTATCGGAATGTCGATGGCCGAGCGCATCGTCGACGAACGAGCGAAGAAGGGGCCATATCGGGATCTGCATGATCTGGTGCGTCGCACCGATGCCACGGCCGCCCAGCTGGAAGCACTGGCAACCGCGGGGGCGTTCGAGTGCCTCGGATTGAAGCGGCGCGAAGCGATCTGGCTCGCCGGCGCTGCCGCTGAGGATCGCGCCCGCTACATCCCCGGTACGACCGTGTCTGTGCAGCCGCCGCTGTTCACCGACCAGACCAGCTACGAGCAACTGTCCGCTGATCTCTCCATCACCGGCATCTCCACGGATGATCATCCGATGGCGCACTTTCGTACAGCGCTTGCCGAACGTGGCGTGCTCACCGCGGCACAACTGCGCGACCATGAGATCGGTCGGCGCATCGAGGTTGCGGGTCTGGTCACTCACCGCCAACGTCCGGCGACGGCGGGCGGTGTCACGTTCCTGAACCTCGAAGACGAGCACGGGCTCGTCAATGTGGTCTGTTCAACCGGAGTGTGGAGTCGCTATCGCCAGGTCGCCAGGGATTCGCCCGCGCTGATCGTGCGCGGCATGCTGGAGCGCTCCCCCGAAGGCGTGATCAACGTGCTCGCCGATGCCTTCCAAGATCTGCGCACCGGCATCGAGCATCGCTCACGTGACTTCCGCTGAGCTCTACGTCACGCATACCGTCACCGTCACCAGAAGCGCGGCGGTTCGGGCTCGGGTACTCGGTCTCCGCCGCCCCAGCGCAGTGCTTCGTCTCTGGCGGCGTCTGCAGCAGCATCCGCGCCACGCAGAGCGACGTCCGATTCCGCCGCACCAGGACCAACCGGATCCACGAGAAGTGTCGTGCTGACTCCGTGCCGTGTCGGAGCGATCGTGCATTCCAGCACTCGTCCGGTCCAGGTCGATGAGGAGGAGGGCGTCTGCCCGCTGTGGCGGTAGTGAATCCGCGTCTCCAGATCGATCAGCATGACCACGGTGCGTTCGCCCACCTCGTCCACACTCTCGACCACCTGAATGCGATGCCCGTGAGGGATCGCCGCCGGCACCGCGATCACGATCGTTCTGTCCATGGCTCCAGCCTATGAAGTCCTGTCCCGAGTGCAAGAGCCCGGCGCGCCCTGAACGACTCATATACTCGGTCCATGCCCCTCCTCCAGCGCCTCGGTCCACGGGCGGGGCGGCTGTACTTCGCGGTTCAGGCGATTGCGGGAGCAGCATGGTGGATTGGTGTCTTCTTCAGCGCGGACATCCGTGCCCTGACTCTCGGCAGGCTCGATCCCGTCCTGGTGGCGTGGTTCGACATTCCACTGTTCGTGCTCACCTCCGCGCTGGTGGCCTGCGGGCTGCGCGCCCTGGTCTGGGTGATCGTGCCGTGGACGGCGCTGGTCGCGGTCGGGATGGCACTGTACGCCACGGTGACCGGCGAAGCCGGGTGGGGCGTGCTGTTCATGATCGCTGCGACCGCAGGCAGCGTGGCCGCAGGGCTACTCGTGTGGCTCGGCAGGCTGCCCACGCAGTGGATCCTGTTCGGGCCGTTCGCCATCCGGGAGGCATCCGTTGCATCCACCGGCAGACACATTGCACGCACAACAGTCCAGATAATCCTGTTCTGGGGCCTGTTCCTCGCGGTGATCCCAGCGATCATCGTCGCTCTCGAACAGCGCTGGCAACTGCATCTGCCCTTTCCTGACGTCGTGCGGTGGGCAGGAGTCATGCTCCTCATCGCGGCGAGCACGCTCGGCATTTGGTCGGCAGTATCCATGTCGACCCAGGGCGAGGGCACTCCACTGCCGTCTGCCACCGCCCGACTGCTGGTGATCGCGGGCCCCTACCGGTTCGTTCGCAATCCGATGGCGCTGGCCGGCATCGCGCAGGGCGTCGCCGTCGGGCTCCTCGCCGGGTCGTGGCTGGTGGTGATCTACGCCCTGTGCGGCTCACTGGTGTGGAACGCGGTGGTGCGCCCACTCGAGGAGGCAGACCTCGAGGAGCGCTTCGGCGCCGCCTATGCCGACTACGTGCGCGCAGTGCGGTGCTGGATGCCGCGACTCACGCCGTTTCATCCCGCTTCGCTCCGAGCAACACGCTGAGCATCGGGTGGCTCTGCGGGGATACTCAGGAGCGCTCTCCTACGCTGGAAGTCATGGATGCCGGAGCAGAGAACCTCAACGCGATCGCTGCCTGGGCTGTCACCCTCATGGAGACGCTGGGCGGGCCCGGCGCAGGACTCGCCATCGCGCTGGAGAATCTGTTCCCGCCGCTGCCCAGTGAGATCATCCTTCCGCTGGCCGGTTTCACGGCCGCGCAGGGCACGCTGGGGCTGATCGAGGTCCTGATCTGGACCACTGTGGGCTCCGTCGTCGGCGCGCTCGCGCTGTACGGCATCGGCGCCTGGCTGGGCCGGCGCCGCATGTATGCGATCGTCGAGCGGATGCCGCTGATCAAGCGGGAAGACGTCGAGCGCACGGAATCCTGGTTCGAACGCCACGGATCGAAGGCCGTGTTCTTCGGCCGAATGATCCCCATCTTCCGCAGCCTGATTTCGATTCCCGCGGGCATCGAGCGGATGCCACTGCTGCGCTTCACCCTGCTCACCACTGCGGGCAGCGCGATCTGGAACACGATTTTCGTGCTCGCCGGGTACTTCCTCGGAGCCAACTGGCACGTCGTCGAGGAATATGCCGGTGTCTTCCAGAAGGTCGTCATCGTGGTCGTGGTCGTGGCTGTTGCCACGTGGATCGTGGTGCGCGTGCGTAAGGTACGTCGCAACCGCGTCGCTGTCGACTGACCCTCTGCACTGCCTGCCGCACGATGCCATTGCACGATGCCGTCGTACGCTGACCCTGTGGAGAGCAACCCTGTGGAGAGCGAAACGCGCACGATCCGAACCCTTGGCATCCTCGGTGCAGGCAGACTCGGCACCGTGCTCGCACAGTTCGCCGCATCCGCCGGGTATCGCGTTCTCGTGGCGGCGTCGGGAAGCCCCACCCTCATCGCGCCGCTGATGAACGCCATCGGCGCGACAGCAGCCACTACCGAGACGGTCATCGCTGAATCGGATGCCGTCATACTGGCGATGCCTCTCGGCCGATATCGGACATTGCCCGCAGAGTTGCTGCGCGGCACCCTGGTGATCGACGCGATGAACTACTGGTGGGCAACCGATGGCATCCGCGATGATCTAAGCGATCCGCGCACCTCGACCAGCGAACTCGTGCAGGCGCACCTCACCGGAGCGCGCGTCGTGAAGGCGCTGAGCCACATGAGCTACCAGGATCTCGAGGATGAGGCGCGTCCTCGTGACACGCCAGGGCGCAAGGCCATCGCGATCGCGGGTGATGATGCGGAGAGCGTTGCCATCGTCGCAGCACTCGTGGACGACCTCGGCTTCGATCCGGTAGTCGCCGGTCCGCTGGCCGCGGGAATCATGCTGGAATCCGGCGCCGAGGCGTTCGGAGCGGATGTCGACGCCGCAGGGCTACGAGACATGCTCGACCATTTCCCGACATCGCAGCGAGGAATCGTCGTGGCACGGGCACGCGGTGAGGCGCTTCGTTAGATCGGGGGCACGTTGATGCCGAGGATGCGCGCACGTCCCGGCCAGTTCGATTCACCCAGGTACGGAAAGTCGAGCTCAAGAAGCGCCGAGTTGTCGAGCGCCGGGAAGATGTCGCGGTACCAGTTGGGGTCAAGCCCGATCAGCTCGCAGAGCATGAGTCGCATCAGAGTCGCATGTCCGACCACGAGCACTCGACCATCGGGGAACTCGTCCGCGAGTTCGTCGAACACAGGCATAGCGCGGGCGATACCGGCGCGTCCTGCTTCTCCGCCAGGCAGTGGATGCTGCGCCGGCTGCCGCTCGAATCCCGCCCAGTCATCCGGGAACGCCACCGCGAGCTCCGCCGGTGTCAGCCCTTCGCCGCGTCCGAAATCGATCTCCACCAGACGCGGGTCGATGCGAAGCGGCAGACCCGCAGCCTCGGCAGCGGGCTCGGCCGTCAGCCGTGCACGACTCAGGGTCGAGGTGACGATCGCCGAGAGTCCCGCCGTCCCTGCCCATGCAGCGAGATCCGCGGCCTGAGAGATCGCGTCCGGCACGAGCGCCACGTCGGACGAACCCGCGTAGCGATGTTCGGCATGCCACTCGGTTTCGCCGTGCCGAGCAAAGTAGAGCGTCGTCATGTGCGCTCCACTGGGACCGCCGCCGCCATGCGCATGATCGCTTCGCGAAGGATGGGGCGAGGCATGGCGAAGATGAGGCGAGCGCTGCCTACGCCGGCCGCCCCGCATGCACTGCCATCGGTGAGTCCGACGCCTGCGTGCTCGCGGAAGTAGTCTCCCGGCCGTTCGATTCCGAGCCCCCGGAAGTCCAGCCATCCGACATACGTGCCCTCGGGGGCGGAGATGCGCACGCCGGGGAGGTGCCTCGCCACCAACGACAGGAGCTCACGGCGGTTGCCGTCGAGGTAGTCGATGACCTCGTCGAGCCACGGCTGCCCCTCACGGTAGGCGACAGTGTTCGCGACCGCGCCGAGGTTGGACGTGCCGTGGCCGATCCATCCTCCGATCTCGTCGAGCTTCGCCTGATCCGCGTCATTGCTGACGACGAGCTGTGCGCACTTGAGCCCAGGAAGATTCCAGGCCTTAGACGCGGAGACCGCCGTGATCGTGTGCCCAGCCGCGACGTCGGAGATCGTCGCATACGACACCATCGTCGCCTCACCGTAGACGACCGGCGCCCAGATCTCGTCCGAGAACACGCGTCCGCCGTTGCGATCGACAAGCTCGCTCACGGCCACCAGTTCTTCGCGTGTGAAGACTCGACCGAGCGGGTTGTACGGGTTGCAGAGGATGAGAACTTCGCCGCCGTCGTCGAATGCGCGCTGGATGCCGTCGAGGTCGAGGTTCCACACGCCGTCCACCTCCAACATCGGGACCTCAATCACTTCGCGCCCCATGGTGGGCGGAACGAAGAGGAACGGCATGTACGAAGGTGTCGGCACGATCACCTTCGAGCCCGGCGTGGAGAAGGATTCGATCGTCACTTCCAGGGCTTTGATCACGTCCGGGATCGGAAACACTTGCTTGGCGTCGATCGTCCAGCCCTGCCGGTCGCGGAGTCTCTCGGCCGTCGCCTGCTTGAGATCATCGCTCATCGCGGTCGGCATGTATCCGAAGACGCCCGCATCCACGGCGTCGTGCAGAGCTGCCCGGATGACGGGAGCAACGCCGAAGTCCATCTCGGCGACGAACGCTCCGATGGCCACCTGCGGATCCGTCCACTTCATCCCACCGGTTGCGCGGAGCATTTCAAGGGAGGTCGCGTCGATCTCGTCGGAAAAAGTCATTCTGGTCTCCTCTGGCACGGCTGTGGTCAACCCTATCCAGTGGCGGATGCCCCGGGGCGGCCCTACCGAATGTGGTCCGCCGAGGCCGGTAAGCTCGAGCACCGAGTCCCAGCTGATTGGCGCCCCCATGCATGTAAGAGAATTCGGCGAGGTGAGCGACCGACCCGTTCTCCTCCTGCACGGCGGCGGCGTCGCCGGGTGGATGTGGGATCCTCTGCGCACGCAGATGGGAGCGGGCAATCGATTCATCGTGCCCGATCTCCCCGGCCACGACCACAGCGCGCACGAAATCTACCGTTCACACGATCAAACGATCGCGGAGCTGGAATCACTGCTGGCCGGCGAAGCCTCGCCCGTCACGGTCATCGGATTCTCGCTCGGTGCACAGCTGGCGATCATGCTCGCCGCCCGGCGACCGGATCTTGTCGATCGTGTCGTCGTGATCAGCGCACAGGCCAAGCCCACGCGTGCGCCCGGCCTGACTCTTGCCCTGCTCGGTGCGACCGCCGGCCTTGCGAAGTACACGTGGTTCGCGAGATTGCAGGCAAAAGCGCTCTTCATCCCGCCCGAACTCCTCGATGACTATCTGCGAACGTCATCCACGGTGTCGAGAGACACCTTGCTCGCGGCCGTCGGCGAGAACATCCGATTCACGATTCCCGCGCGTTGGGGCGCGTTTCCCGGGCACGCGCTCATACTCGCCGGGTCGAAGGAACAGGGAATCATGAGGTCGTCGGCCGAGGCTCTGCACGACGCACTCCCCCACAGCACGGGGGAAATTGTGGAGGGTGCCGGACACGGCGTCCCGCTGCAGAAACCCGTGTGGCTCGCACGGAGGCTTGACGAATGGTTTGTGGAAGCGGCGCCCTAAGCGCTGACCGCCGGAGCCTCCACCAGCTGAGCCACAGTCACGATCGCAGCGAAGCCGCGGGCTCCGAGAACGCTCTCGGTTCGCCGCATGATTTCCTCGCCAGTCACAGCGGCGTACCCCTTGCCGGCCTCGATCCCGGAGGTCGTGGTGGCTTCGGTGACGAAATCGACCGCGAAACCGAGATCGCTCGCCACCCTGGCGGTCGTCTCGCAGCATTGCTCAGTGCGGATGCCGCAGATCACCAGGTGACGGATGCCGCGCAGCATCAATTGCTGCTGCAGATTCGTCGTGGTGAAGGAGTTGATCGAGGTCTTCGTGATGTGGATGTCCGCGTCGAGAGGCTCGAAGTCCGATACGACTCGAACAAGACCGAGCGCGGGATCGAACACCCCGCCCGATCCTGGTTCGGCATGGGTGATCCAGACGATCACGTCGCCAACTGACCGCGAGTGATCCACCAGCCGCGCGATGTTGTCGAGCACCTCGGGGTTCGCCGTCGCCGCCCAGTCGCTCACCCGATGGCGGAAGGATTCCTGTGCATCGATAACCAGCAGAGCGGTGTCGGTTCCGGTTGTCATGCATCCATCCTGGCTTCGTATCCTGCGGCGAGGCAAGGCGTCACACTGCCAACATACGGAAAAATCCGGCCACGGTACGTCGTCGGTGCACCCCTATTAGGCTGAACCCATGGATGCGCTCGCACGCCTGCTCGACGCTCCTCGCGGTCGCGACGCCTACCTGCTGCGCGCGAGTCTGACGCCACCCTGGTCGGTGCGGCTCGCCGACGAGTCACCCCTGGGACTGATCGCGATTTTGCGCGGTTCCGCCTGGGTCGAAGGAGACGAAGGCGCCCCGCTTGAGCTGCGCGCGGGTGATGTCGCGATCGCGCGCGGTCCCGCTGCTGTCACCGTTTCGGATGAGCCCGGCGTCAGTCCCGACGTCGTTATCCTGCCCGGAATGCGCGTCGAAAGCCCCGAGGGCCGCGATGTCGACGACGAGTGGTCACTGGGCTTGCGATCATGGGGCAACGATCGCGACGGCGAGACCGTCATGCTCATGGGTTGTTACCAAGTTCGCGGTGAAGTCACGCAGCGACTGTTGAGCGCGCTTCCGCCCGTCATTCACGTGCGTGCGCCCGATTTCGATACCCCGTTCATCAGCATCCTGGCCGATGAGATCGTGCGAGATGCACCCGGTCAGTCAGCCGTGCTCGATCGTCTCTTCGACGTGCTGCTCGTCGCGGTATTGCGCGCATGGGTCACACACGCAGAGCCCGAACGTGCCGGGCTCTACGGCGCACAGAGCGACCGGATCATCGGCCACGCCCTGCGACTGCTGCACGACGACCCCGCGTACCCGTGGACGATCGCAGAGCTCGCGGCGCGTGTGCGCGTCTCGCGGGCGGCGCTCGCCCTACGCTTTTCGAAGCTGGTCGGAGAGCCGCCCATGACCTATCTGACTGGGTGGCGCCTCGCACTTGCGGCCGACCGCCTGTTGCAACCGAACACGACGATTGAAGCGGTCGCCCGCGAGGTCGGATACAGCAGCGGCTTTGCCCTCAGTACGGCGTTCAAGCGCGAGCGCGGCATGAGCCCGAAAGAGCACCGGGCGCGATCACTCACGTCGTAGCCGCTCGACCGGCGAACGCAGCCCGGTGAGTCGTTCGCTTTCGCGCCACAGGTTCGCCGCGATCGTCAGGTCGCGGGAGGTGCGGCTTGTGCGCACTTCGGTCGGGAAACCATTGCGTTGGAATCGGCCGTCAGGCCCGATGCAGGTTCCGCCCCGGATACCCGGCGCCGTCGCAGCGAAAAGAATGGGTAGCGCACCCATCGCTGGCGGCTGGGCGCGACCACCGACAAGGATCTTGCCCTGCAGAGAGCCGTCGCGGCGTTGCCCCGAGGTTGCGGCGACGCCGGGGTGCGCAGCGATCGAGACGACGTCGCGATTGTCGGCCACGAGCCGACGTTGCAGCTCGTAGGCGAAGAGCGCGTTGGCGAGCTTCGATTGCGCATAGGCGAGCCACCGCTGATATCGGCGATGCTCCCAGTTGAGGTCGGGCGAGATCGTGCCGAGCATGTGCAGCCCGCTCGTGACCGTCACGACGCGGGCGCGAAGCCGGTCGAGCAGGAGGTTCGTGAGGAGGAACGGCCCGAGGTGGTTGGTGCCGATGTGCCGTTCGAAGCCGTCGGCCGTGCGCCCCTTCGAAACGCCCATGACGCCGGCGTTGTTGATGAGCACATCAACGCCGGTGTCGATGCCGGCCGCGAAGGCCCGCACCGAGGCCAGATCGGCGAGGTCGAGGTGATGCACCTCGACCTCGCCAACAACAGTTTGGGCGAACGCGGATGCCCGGTCGATGTCGCGGCATGCTGCGATGACTCTCGCGCCCACACCTGCGAGCACACGCGTCATCTCGGCGCCGAGCCCACTGTTCGCCCCGGTGATGATGACGGTGCATCCGCGCTGATCTGCCACGTCGTCCGCGATCCACTTCGCCACAGCGACACCTCACCTCACGCGTAGGCCAGCGCCGGGGTCTTCCCGAGCCAGGCGTGATCGGTGAGTTGCGAGACGACGAAGTCAGCGACATCGGCGCGAGCGATCTTGAGCGATGACTCCGCCTCTCGAGGTCCGAAGCCGAGCAGATACTGCCCGGTGCGCGGTCCGTCGACGAATGCCGCTGGCCGCGCGATTGTCCAGTCCAGGCCGCTGTCGCGCGTCACTCGCTCCTGCTCGACGTGGTCGGCGTAGGCCTTGCGCAGCAGGAAGCCGAACATCACGCGCTTCCACATGAAGTTGAGGTTCTCCCAGCTGTCCCCCACTCCCAGCGTCGACTGCACGATGAGTCGGCGTACACCGAGCTGTTGCATTGCCGCGACGATAGTCGCGGTGCCTCTCGATCGCACTTCCCCCTTCGCCCCGTCGCCGAGTGTGACGATGACCGCGTCGTGTCCTTCGATCGCGGATGCGACGTCGCTGATCTCGAATACGTTGCCCTCGACAACGGTGAGTCGCGTCTGCATCTTGTCGACTGATGTTGCACTTCGCGTGAACACCGTCACCCTGTGCCCCTGCTCGAGCGCCTGCCCGACCACGAGCGTTCCGATACTGCCTGTTCCGCCGAAGACGATTACCTTCATGACGACCTCCTTGGGTGTGTGTGTGTCGTGTCACACTCAGTTCAGTCGCTTCATGCTGGATGCGCCATGGCGCATGGTCTAGATTTCATACGCCATCGTCCACGCGCTGTGCGAGTTCCCACCCCTGGCGATTGTGAAGATCAGCGGCTCCAGGCTTCGGCGTTCATGCCCACTCGGAATACCCGGGGTGGGTATTCGGTTGGGCACATCAATACCGCTGAGCCGCCCCGCACGCAACAAACATCCCAAAGAGGAAACTCCATGAGCAACTCGCACAACGACGATGTTGGACACTTGGCCGAGCACCGCCCATCCCCCAGTCATGCCGGGCACGGCGAGCACGTCGGGCAGTTCCGGCGACTGTTCTGGATCATGCTCATCTTGGCCGTCCCCACCGTTGGCTTCTCCGGCATGTTCGCCATGATCCTCGGCTACGCTCTTCCGGACATCCCTGGCCTCGCCTGGGTGTCCCCGGTGATCGGAAGCGTGATGTACGTCTGGGGTGGCAAGCCATTCCTGGTCGGTGCGGTCAGCGAGATCCGCTCCCGCAAGCCGGGAATGATGCTCCTCATCGGTCTCGCCATCACTGTCGCGTTCCTCGCATCGTGGGGTGCGAGCCTGGGGCTGTTGCATCACGAGCTCGATTTCTGGTGGGAGTTGGCGCTCCTCATCGTCATCATGCTTCTCGGTCACTGGATCGAGATGCGCTCCCTCGCCCAGACGACCTCCGCCCTCGATTCGTTGGCCGCGCTCCTGCCCGATGAGGCCGAACGCGTCGCCAACGGCCGGGTCGTCGTCGTCTCACCGGCCGATCTCGTCGTCGGCGACATCGTCGTCGTCCGCCCGGGTGGCAGCATCCCCGCCGACGGGCGCGTTGTCGACGGTCGCGCGTCCATGGACGAATCCATGGTCACTGGTGAATCCCGCACCGTCACCCGTGGCACCGGCGACTCGGTCACAGCGGGCACCGTGGCCACCGACTCCGGGCTGCGTGTCGAGATCACCGCGACCGGTGACGACACGACTCTCGCGGGCATTCAGCGCTTGGTGGCCGAAGCGCAGGGTTCCTCTTCTCGTGCTCAGCGCCTCGCCGACAAGGCCGCCGGGTGGCTGTTCTGGTTCGCGCTGGGTGCCGCCGTCCTGACCGCGATCGCATGGAGCGTGTGGGGTCTTCCCGACGCCGCGGTCATCCGCACGATCACCGTGCTTGTGATCGCCTGCCCCCATGCACTCGGATTAGCCATTCCGCTCGTGGTATCGATTGCGACCGAGCGTGCAGCTCGTGGTGGCGTTCTCGTCAAGGATCGGCTCGCGCTGGAGAGCATGCGCACGGTTGACACGGTGCTGTTCGATAAGACCGGCACCCTCACGAAGGGAGAACCTGTCGTCTCCGCCGTCTCTGTCGTTGACGGCAATACCGCGGACCAGGTGCTCGCCCTCGCTGCGGCCGCGGAAGCCGACAGCGAGCACCCGCTCGCGAAGGCGATCGTCCGTGCCGCGGCCGAGAAGAAGCTCGCGGTGCCCGGAAGCCATGAATTCACCTCGTCTCCCGCCGTCGGCGTCACCGCAACGATCGACGGCACCACGGTCCGCGTTGGCGGCCCGCACTTGCTGTCGGAAGAGGATCTGGCAGAGCTTCCCATCGCCGATCAATGGCGCGTCGACGGCGCCATCATCCTCCACGTCATCCAGGATGGCCGGGTTATCGGCGCACTGAAACTGGCCGACGAGGTGCGCACCGAGTCACGCGAAGCAGTTGATGCGCTGCGCGCCTTGGGCGTGCAGGTCGTCATGATCACGGGTGACGCCGAAGCTGTCGCCCAGACGGTCGCGCAGGATCTGGGAATCGATCGGGTCTTCGCCGGCGTACGTCCGGCAGACAAGGCCATGAAGGTTCAAGAGCTTCAGAACGAGGGCCGAAAAGTGGCGATGGTCGGCGACGGTGTCAACGACGCCCCTGCCCTCGCCCAAGCCGACGTCGGATTGGCGATCGGAGCCGGCACGGACGTCGCGATCGCTTCGGCAGGCGTGATCCTCGCCAGCGACGACCCTCGCTCCGTGCTCTCGGTGATCGAACTGTCGCGCGCTGCGTACCGGAAGATGAAGCAGAACCTCTGGTGGGCCGCTGGCTATAACCTTCTTGCTGTGCCGCTTGCGGCTGGTGTCCTCGCACCTGTGGGATTTGTCCTGCCGATGTCGGTCGGCGCAGTTCTCATGTCACTGTCGACCATCGTCGTCGCGGTCAACGCTCAGTTGCTGCGTCGCCTCGACCTTCGGCCCGAATCCACGGCTCGCGCGATCCTCAGCCGATAACCTAGTCGCTTGTCGAACCATAGGCGGCGAGGAAGACGTCGAGCCCTCGCGCGACCTGGGTCGCAATGTCAATGCCGGACAGCGCTTCGTCATCTCCGAGCAGCATGGCGCGATTGACGGGGTCGCCCATAATCAGCCAATTGAGCTGCGTGGCCGCGAGAACCGGATCGGGCGTGTTGAGAGCATCCGCAGCATCCAATCGCCTGAGCACCTCGGCGAGAGAGTCGATCGCACGCTGCGGACCGTGCACATGCAGAGCGCGGGCGAGATCAGGGAACTGCGGCAAGAGTCCGATCACGAGGCGTCGAAGTGCGAGCAGAGCTGGAGCCAACACGGTGGAGAGCTGCTGCTCGAGGATCGGGGCGAGCACGGAACGAGCATCGGCGTTTTCCGAGATCACCGGAGGCGAGCTGAGGACACGTTCGCTCGCGGCGCGGGTCTGCGATCCGACGAGCTCGAGGAACAGCCCCTCTTTGCCTCCGAAGTGACTGTAGAGCGTCTGCTTGGCGACACCGGACTCTCGTGCGATCGATTCCATGGTCACACCCTCGTACCCGTTGGCCAGGAACTGCTCCTGCGCAGCCGCCAGCATGGACTCGCGTTTGCGCGCGGAACTCGGACGGAGATCCGCGGCACCGCTTGATAAATTCATACCCACCAGTCTAGTTTAGAGAAATCAGACTGTTCAGTCTTGAAATAGGAGATGATGATGAGCACGAAGACCGCTCTCGAGTTCGATGCCGAGCTCATCCACCCCGATGAAGCGGGATCCTGGACCGTGTTCGAGGTACCCGGCTCGATCGAGCACTTCGGCACGGGAAACCCGGTGCGCGTGACCGGGACGATCGACGAGACGCCGGTGGAGATCACGCTCATGCCCACTGGGCGGGGACTCCATTTCGGCCCTGTGAAAGCAGCGACAAGGAAGCTGATCGGCAAGGCAGTCGGCGACCGTGTGCGGGTGCGGATCGAGGCTGCGAATTGAGCGCGTTGACCACCCCACGCGGCGATCGCATCGTCTACGACGACCTGGGCTCAACCGGGGCGACGACCGCGATCTTCATTTCCGGAGCCGGACCCGCTCGCGACGAGGACCCTGTGACACTCGCTACAGGCAAGGCGTTCGCCGCACGTGGTGGGCGCGCCTTCATCGCCGACCGTCTGGGGCGCGGCGAGTCGATACCAGCGGGCCCAATCGACCTCGACGCGCAACTCGAGGCGATCGCCGCGCTTTCACGTGAGGCCGACGCCCCAGTCATCCTGATCGGGCATTCCTCCGGCTGCGCGATCGCAATGCTCGCCGCCGCCCGCACCGCAGACCTTGCAGGGATGGTGTTGTGGGAGGCGCCACTCGGACTATTCGAGGACGGCGCACCATCATGGTGGGCCAGCATCCGCGCCGCGATCGACGCCGACGATCTCGAGGACGCGGTCGCCCGGTACATGGTCGGGATGCCGCCGGAATGGCTTGAAGAGCTCAAGCAGTCCCCCACCTACCCGCAGATCGTGCTCGGCTGGGTTCCGGATGGCGAAGCGCTCAGGACCGTCGAGGAACGCGGCTATCGCGACGTGCTGTCATCTGTCACGGCCCCTCTCCTCGCCTTGGTCGGCTCCGAGACCTTTCCCGGCATGGCGGCGACCGCCGACGAACTCGCGGCCTCGGCGTCCGACGGACGATCGGAGCAACTGGCCGGTGCCTGGCACTCGTGGGAGCCGGAGGCGATGGCGGAGCGGCTCGCGCGGCTCGCCGGGCTGGCCGGATAGCTCTGGCCGTCGTGCTCAGCGCGACGCCACCAGCTGCGCGACCTTCCCGACCGCGCGCAAGAAGCCGTCGAGATCGGACTCTCCTGCTGCGGGGACGAGAACCACGTCATCGATGCCCACGGCAGCGAACCTCTTTACCGCCGCCGCGACATCGTCGGCGTCTCCCCACACTGCGCGGTCGTCGAGGATCCCACGATCACCGAGCTCAGCACGCACCCGAGCCTCAGCGCCATCGCCGAACGCAGCGGTGACGTACGCGATGATCGCGGTGGAGTCTCCGCGGGCTGCATGGGCACGACCATCGTGCACTGTACGAATCTGGTCCGCGAACTCCGCCGGTGTGTGTCCGCCGACAAGGATCGTACCGTCGGCGACCTCGCCCGTAAGAGCGAGCGTCTTCGGACCCTCCCCCGCGGCGTACACGGGAGGTACCGTTTCCGGTGGGTATTCGAGTCGCACCCGATCGAGAGTCACATACCGACCCGAAACCGTCACCTCCTCACCGGCGAGAAGTGCGCTCAGCGCGGGGATGTACTCGCGCATCAAGGTGAGCGGCGAGGAGACTCGTGCACCAACCTGCGCCATCCACGGCAGCACGCCGTGCCCCATCCCCGGGTAGAGCCGACCCGGGAACATCCGCTCGATCGTCGCGATCTCCATCGCGGTAACGGCCACGTTGCGCAGGGGCATCGGAGCGATCCCAATGCCAATGCGCAATCTGTCCGTCCAGGCGAGCGCGGCAGCTGCGGAGGCGAACGCCGACTCCCGAAAACAGTCCTCCCAGAGCCACAACTCCGGAACACCGGCTTCTTCTGCCGCCTCCACAGCCACACGGAAGGCCTCAGGCGCATTCTGGTAAGGGCTGAAGACCGCGCCGACACGGGTCACAGAGCACCACTCTCAACGGTCGAATGGTCGTGCAGTTCCACTTCGACGCGGGTGGCGTCAATAATCAGTTCGATCTTCATGTCACTCCTGCTTATTACTCCATTTAGGCAACAGCCTATGCAGACCGCTATCTAGTCCACCGTGTTGAGACGGACCATGGCGTCGTAGAGTTGCTCGTCTGTCATCGGCGGCTCGGGGATCGGATGTGCCCGCTCAGCCCGGTAGGCGTCGAGCATGAGGTAGAGGTGACGTCGCCACGCATTGGGGGCGGTGGTGCTGGTGGCGTCGAGCATCCGGCCGTTGAACCAGATGAGGTTGACGATGTCGGCCCGCGTGATATCGGGGCGCGCCTGGCCGGATTCTTGAGCTCGGGTGAGCACGTCTTCGATTTGTCGACACATCTCGTCGTGGATGCGCTCGGTGTCAGCGTTGCCGGGGAAGCGACGGGACAGAAAGTCGTTGAAACCTCGGTCTCCCGCCTGCACGCGAAACAGGTTCTCCACGTAATAGACGAACCCTTCCCACGGATCATCGATCTCCAGAGCCTGCGTGGAACCGTCGAGGAACTCCCGAAGTCGCGGCTCAAGGGCGGCCAGGAGCAGGTCCATACGGGTCGGGAAATGGCGATAGAGGGTCCCGATGGCAACGTCGGCGTCGCGAGCGATCCGCTCCAGGGAGGCATCCATGCCTCGAGCGGCGAACTCGTGCCGTGCCGCAGCGATGAGCCTGTCACGGCGCTCCTGGGCGTCGCGACGCAGGGGCTTTCGCGTCTGCTCAACGTCGATGATGCTCATGCATCAAATTTACCTCGGAATCGGAGGGTGCCCTCCGATTCCGGAATTTCACGCCGGCGCCTGGAATAGATAAGGCATCCCTCCGGTTGAATCCACCAACCGGAGGGATGCCTCACCTTGAGGCTCCCCCGGCCCACCGATACGGACACGACGAAGGAGCACATCATGAGCAGCATCAGCATCATCGGCGCGGGGAACATGGCCACAGCCATTGGCACCCAGGCACTCAAAGGCGGCAACACGGTCGAGGTCATAGGCCGGGATGCGGATAAGGCCGCGGCCTTGGCTCGGACGCTCGGCAACGGCGCTACCGCCGGAACATGGGGCGCCGTACCGACGGGGGACATCGTCATCCTCGCCGTACTATTCGCCGGCGCCGTGCCGATCGTCCGCGAGTACGGGGACGCGCTGGCCGACAAGATCGTCGTCGACATCACGAACCCTTTCAACGCTGACGCCACCGGGCTGGCCATCCCTCAAGACACCTCCGTCGCGCAGATGATCGCCGAGGCCGCCCCCGCACGCGCCCACGTCGTGAAGGCATTCAACACCCTCTTCAGCCACGTCCTGGCCGCGGGAAACCCGGTGGATGTGTTCATAGCTGGCGATAACGCACAGGCCAAGGCGAGCGTCTCGGCATTCATCACGAGCCTCGGACTGCGCCCTCGGGACGCCGGCGACCTCAGCATGGCGCACTGGTTGGAGGGCGCGGGGCTGCTGGAAATGGGCCTCGCGCGCAACGGCCTGGGGTTCAACCTCTCGCTCGCCGTCAACCTCGGAACGACCATCTGATCCATCCCCGAAGGGAACACACATCATGACCAACAACATCGGCTCGGGCAACACTGCGACCGCCATCGACTCACGAGCGGCGAACCAAGCCACGACTCAAGCCGTGCGACTCGAGGCGGTAGTCAAGCAATACGGCACGGGCCCATCGGCAGTGGTTGCACTGCGCGGCATCGATCTCAAACTAGCGCGCGGGTCGTTCACCGCCATCATGGGGCCATCCGGTTCGGGAAAGAGCACTTTCCTGCACACCGCGGCCGGTCTGGATACTCCGACGAGCGGGTCCGTGTGGATCGGCGACACCGATATCTCGCGGATGCGGGCCAACAAGCTCGCGAAGTTCCGTCGCAAGCACGTCGGGTTCGTCTTCCAGGCATACAACCTGCTCCCGGCCCTGACGGTCGAGCAGAATGTGACGCTGCCGCTGCTTCTGGCAGGCTCACGCGTGGAAAGCAACTGGCTCGACCGCATCATCCGCTCGGTTGGTCTGGACGAGCTTCGACAGCGGCGCCCGGCGGAGCTTTCTGGCGGTCAGCAGCAGCGGGTGGCCATCGCACGTGCGCTGATCACGCGACCGGATGCCGTCTTCGCCGACGAGCCCACCGGCGCGCTGGACTCGCGTACCGGCCGACAGGTGCTCGACCTGCTCGCACAGATGACGCGCGAGCTGAACCAGACCGTCATCATGGTGACCCACGACCCGGCCGTCGCAGCCCGCGCGGACCGCGTCATCTTTCTCGCCGACGGCGCATTCGTCGGATACGAGGACGGCGCAACAACACAGCAGATCGTCGATCGCATGACCGAATTGGGGAAATGGTGAACACGCTCATCCGGGCGGGAATCCGCCAGAACAAGGGCACGCTCATCGGCGTTTTCGTCGCCGTGCTCACTGCAACCATGCTCGCTACCGGGCTCGGCGTTCTGATCGAGTCCGGCTCACGCGGCGGGGTCGACCCCGAACGTTACGCCGCTGCCGACGTGATCGTGGGTGGCCCACAGTCCTTCGAGACCCCAGAGAATGCAACGTATTCGCTTCCCGAGCGTGTGCCGCTTCCCGCCGATGAACTCGACGCGATTCGATCGCTCCCGGACGCGGCGCGCGTCGTCACAGACACGACCGTTCCGTTGTCGTGGGACGGATCGCTGATCGAGGCCCACGGTTGGAGTTCCGCGGCGCTCACCCCGTATGAGATCAGTGACGGGCAGACCCCTCGTGCTGCGAACGAGGTAGTCGTTGATAGCAACCTCGCGGCGCGTACGGAACTTGGCGCAACCATCACGCTCGCCCACGGTGGTATCGACGGTGACTATCTCGTGGTCGGGATCGCTGCTGTCACTTCAAGTGACCAGCCCGACCGTGCCGCGCACGTGTTCCTGACGGATGCTACGGCATCCGCTCTGGCGCCGCGCGGCGGTGCTGCCGAGGTTGTCGGAGTGTTCGCCCGCGAAGGAATCTCGCCGGACGATCTGGCGAATGAGATTCGCACGCAGGTGCCCGACGCGGTCACATACACCGGGTACGAGCGCGGCGCCGCCGAGTTTCTTGACGCCGGCGCCGCCCGAGCAACGCTCGTGGCGATCGGTTCGTCGTTCGCCGGCACCGCCATCCTGATTGCTCTGTTTGTCGTCGCAAGCACACTGTCGCTGTCGATCCAGCGGCGACGACGAGACTTCGCTCTCATGCGAGCCATCGGGTCAACCCCTCTGCAGATCCATCGGATCATCGCACAAGAGGTGCTCCTGGTTGCAGGCGCGGGTGCACTCGTCGGAGTGATTCCCGGTTTCCTTCTGGCCGTCGTGATGCGATTCGGCTTCGCACAAGCTGGAGTAATTCCGCTCGATTTCGCACTCACCTTCGGTCCGATTCCCGCGCTGATCGCCGTCGTGGTCATGGTCGTGGCGTCTCAACTCGCTGCTGCGGTCGCTGCACGGCGCCCCGCACGCATCAACCCGATCGAAGCATTGCAGGAAGCGTCGACCACGCCGTCGCGTGTAGGGCGTGGCCGCACGATCACTGGCGTTATTCTCGGAGTCATCGGCCTGCTCGCATCCGCCATTCCGCTGTTCGTCCCCGGCACGATCGCGGTCGCCGGGCCGGCCGCGGCCGCTTTGTTCCTCATCGTTGCCGTCGGTCTGCTCGGGCCACGCCTGGTACGCGGCGCCATCACGGTATTCGGCGGGCCGCTACGGCATCTGAAATCGCCCTCAGCGTTCCTTGCAGCAACGAATGCGCGCAGTAACTCGCGGCGACTGGCGGCAGCGATCGTTCCATTGGCTCTCGGCATCGGCCTGGGCCTTGTGCAAGTGGGTACGCAGTCGATCGTCGCAGCCGAAGCAACGACACAGTCACAGGCCGGAGTGACAGCCGAGCTGATGGTGACAGGCGGAGCATCCGGACTTTCTGATGACGCCGTCGCAGCCATCGCCCAGACGTCGGGTGTCAGTGCAGCGAACCCGGTGGCCCTCAGCCAGATGATCTACAGTTTCGTCCAACTCGGCGATCCGACATCCGACCAATACCCCGTACAGGGCATCGACCCGGCAGCAACGGCGGCAACGATGGATTTGGGCGTCGTGGCCGGCACACTCGACGCTTTGACCGGCACGCAAACCATCGCTTTGAGTTCTGACGCAGCGCAAGCGGCGGGCGTGGGTGTCGGCGACACAATCAGCGGGCATCTCGGCGACGGAGCGGAAGTCACCTCGACCGTGGTTGCCATCTATACCCGAGGGTTGGGCTTCGGAGACGTGACCATGACGAATCCTGCGCTACTCGCCCACACGACGACCGGCCTCAACAACTATGTGCTCGTGGGCACGGAGCCCGGGCAGCAGGCGCATGTGCAAGAGACACTGGATGCGGCCGGATTCACCGTGACGAACCGCAGCGAACTGCAGGCCGCAGGCGACGGCGAGCGCGGTGCGAACTCGCTCGTCAACCTGATCGCGCTGGCCGTCATCCTCGGCTACATCGCCATTGCAGTAGTAAACACGCTGGTGATGGCAACCGGAGAGCGGCGACGCGAGTTCGCGCTGATGCAGCTGGTCGGATCCACGCGCAGGCAGGTGCGGGCCATGATGCGCACCGAGTCCATGATGGTCGTCGTGCTCGCCGTCGCACTCGGAGTACTGGTGGCCGGACCCCCGTTGATCGGGATCAGCTACGGCATATCGGGACAGCTACTGCCGAGCATCTCGTTGGTCGAGAGCGTGGCGATCGTCGGCTCTTTGAGCATCATCGGCCTGATCTCGCTGGCTGTCGCGACTCGGGCTGCCATGCGCAGCGCGCCAATCGTCGAGATCGGATCGCGCCAGTAACGTCTGCCAGGGCCCAAGATGCAGCTTCGCGAACGAAACGACCTTCATACACCAGGTCGGCATGGACTGAACCAATTGTGCCTGAAATGGAATGATCCGACCCCCGGGCGTGTTGTACCTTGTGGTGCTCAGTGTGACGCTCGCGCCCGGGCTCCGCCCGTCTTCCGGCGCTTCGGTGCCTGTAGCTTCTGTCGCGTCACGAAAGAGGTATCGGTGCCAACACTCACACTCGTCCCTGAACAACCGAGTCCGTGGTCTGGTCTGCTTGATCGCGATGACGTCGTCCTTGACGGGGGTGTGTTGCACATCGTCCATGACTCAGTAACACCGCAACAGGCGCGTAGCGAAGATCTGCTCTTGGTCGCGGCCGCGTTGGAGGACGCCGGGGTCGAGGTTGTCTTGATCCGAAGCGATCACTCCGTCCCCGCGCTCGTGGTCGACGTCAATGCACATGCTGCAGTCATCGCTGCGCTGGCGGCCGTGTGCGATCGCGAACCCCTGTACATCAAAGCGAAACAGCAGGCGCCCGCGCTCGCGAGCGAAGCATCCGCCCCGCTTGCTGAGCAGACTGCCGACCCACGGGCCGTGCGCGTGTATCGCCCACGCATCACACCGAATCGCTCGCTGCGCTACGGCGCGTCACTCGGAGTGCGACTTGAGTTCTGGCGCCTACAGGACGATCTCGTCGAAGCTCCGAACGACAATGCGCTCACACGCCGCGTGATCCCTCGCGACGATCTCGCCTTCGCCACCATCGAACGCTACGGTCGCCAGTGGCGCACGATCGCGGGCATGTTCGATCCGCAGCCGCACGAGTTCATCGACGAGGTCGACATGGTCTTCTCATGGGTCGACGGATCCACGAGTGAGTTCCAGCGCCAGCGGGCGGCACGCATGGAGGAGTACGTCGTCGGTGAAGGTGATGACAGCCCCGCCCGGTACCGTCATGTCGACGAACTGCGCTACGCGCTGCGGAGCGTTCATATGTACGCCCCATGGGTGCGACGAATTTTCATCGCGACCGACTCCCCCGCCCCCGTATGGCTGATCGATCACCCGAAGGTGACGCTCATGCGTAGCGAGGATTTCTTCACCGACCCCTCAGTGCTGCCCACCCACAACTCACACGCTGTCGAGGCACAGTTGCACCGGATCCCGGGCATCGCCGAACATTTCCTCTATGCGAACGACGACATGTTCTTCGGTCGGCTGGTCTCCCCAGAGCTGTTCTTCACGTCGGCCGGGGTGACGAAGTTCGTCGAGTCCGAGGTGCGCATCGGCACCGGGATACCCGCGCCGCATCGCAGCGGCCACGATAATGGCCTGCGAGTGAACCGGGAACTCCTGAGAACCCGCTTCGGTCGCACGATCTCGCGCGACCTCTCACACTGCGCCACCCCGCTGCGCAAAAGCGTCATGGCCGAGCTTGAACATGAGTTTCCTGAGGACTTCGAGCGCACCGCGGCATCTCGATTCCGCTCTGCCGCCGACATCTCAGTGACCAACAGCCTCTTCCATTACTACGCGCTCATGACCGGGCGGGCAGTCGCCACCAAGGAACCCCGAGTGCGATACGTACATACGACGCTCGCGACCGCACTTCGCCGCATGGAGCGGCTCGCTGAAAGAACCGATGTCGATATGTTCTGCCTCAATGACGGCGGCGAGACAGAACTCCCCGAAGAAATCAGAATCCGCACTATCCGCGCGACGCTGGATCGGATGTTCCCGGTGCTGCCGCCGTGGGAGCGGGCCGACGTCAGTGATGCAGGGCGCTCGGCCCAGTCGGAGCATCCGCCGATGGCGCGCTGAACGGGCGGATGCCCGCGGCGGAGAGCCTCCGGCGGACCTCCGCCGCGTCGATGTGTTCCAGTGTGCGCGGCGCGTCGATCG
Organism: Microbacterium sp. A93; assembly: GCF_051842835.1. Taxonomy (NCBI): domain Bacteria; kingdom Bacillati; phylum Actinomycetota; class Actinomycetes; order Micrococcales; family Microbacteriaceae; genus Microbacterium; species Microbacterium sp. A93. The sequence continues at coordinate 30,983 of NZ_JBPXMT010000018.1, read as the reverse complement.
GCACTACCGAGTGCACAATCGTGTCATCAAACACATGCACGAGGTTGAAGGTCTGTGCGCCGTCCTGCGGACGCATGCCACCGGTCGGCACAGTAAGGTCTTGCGAGTAGCACGTCGACGATGCGACCGAGACGGGAATGCCCGCGAACGTCGCGAAGGTCGAGTAATGCAAATGACCGGCGATGATCGCTCTCACGTCGGTGCCGCGCAGCACCTCGGCGAGCCGTGACTGATCGCGCAGCTCGACGCTCACCGCCAACGGCAGCACGCTGGGCACGGGAGGGTGATGCATCGCGAGGATCGACCCCAGCGGTGCCGGCGTTGCCAATTCATCCCGAAGCCATTGCAGTTGCTCGTCGCGCAGCTCGCCGTAGTGCTCGCCCGGAACGGTCGAGTCGAGAGTAATCACGCGCAGCCCGTTGAGCTCGTCGACCCGGTCTACCGGCCGCAGGTCGGCTGCTTCATCCAGCAGCCCTTCGCGGAACGCCCCACGTTCATCATGATTGCCCATGACCCACAGCACGCGCGCACCCAATCGCTCGGCGAACGGCTCGACAAGGCCACGCAGGGCCGCGTAGGCGGCGGGCTCACCCAGGTCGGCGAGGTCGCCGGTGAAGACGATCGCGTCGGGTGTGATGCCGGATGCTTCAAAGACGGTGAGCGCGCGGGCCAGTCGTTCGGTGCCATCCACCAGATCGAACAGGAGTGCGCCCTCCGCAGTCAGGTGGGTGTCGCTCAGGTGCAGAAGGGTCTGCCCAGGGAAGGGATACTCAGCGCTGCGCATCGTTTCGGCTCCTCGCCTCGGCCGCGGTTTCCCGGAATGGTACCGGTGAGAGATGACGACGACACGGCGACACGGTGAACTGTCCGCGAAACAGCTCAGATGCGCGGCGCCCGGCGCGGCGGCGGAGGTGGCACAGCCTTGGCTAAGTGGACCCGATCCAAGGAGATGGTGACCAGGCCGCGACGGGTTTCGAGGACGCACTTGTCGTTGTCGCGCTCGCGCAGGTAGCCGACCGCATCGGTGAAGCCCCCCTCGATGCGTGTGCGTACCGTCATCCGAGTGCCAAACGGGGCCGCCCGGATGAACTCGACAGGGTCTGACATGCCCCCACTCTACGGTCGTGCGCGGCATGCGTTGGAAGTCGTCAATCGAAAGCTCTTTGCCGCGGCGGTGGGTGCGACATCCGCTCATTCGAGAACGGCGGATACCTCTGCAACTGTGCCGCCAAGGGTCTCCCTCGCGCGAAGCTTCTGCTGCATGATCTGCCGCACGGAGCTACGCCGATCTGACCGAAGGTATTCTCACGCGCCCCTTCCGCCCACGGGTCCGCCCATTGGATGCGCGTCCCAAATCTGATCTGCAATATTCCAGCTCCCCTTGGCTATTCTCAGCAACACGGGGTCGCTGAAGCGCGCGATGCTATTGAGCACCTCCGCGAAGGCTTCGGGTAGTTCCTTCTGACGGTTCACCCGCGTGCGCCAGGCGCGCCATTTGGATTGAGCGCGCGCTGGCATCTCCCCTAATGCAGGTAGCACCGGAGTGAGGGTGACGCCTCGGTGAGCCGCCACGATTTCCAACGAGCTTCGGAGGATGACCGCTTCCACAGAGTGAAGACGCGTAAGCGTGTAGATGTCAGCGAAGTCCCGCCAGCGCGTATTTCCTTCTCCTCGGTCGATCGCGGTGACGATCTTTTCGGCGAGCACCATCGCGAGCGGATAGGCGAGCAGGGTAACCGGCGGGTGGCCGAGTGGCACGATGCGAGGCAGGTCGATGAGTTGCGGTTCAGGCCAGATCGGGTCGCCGAAGTTGACATCAATCCCGACAGTCAGCCGAGCACGACCGAGGAGTCCGACGAGTCGAACACGCACGCCAGCGTACTCGTCGGGATCCCCGTCTCGAATGAGGGAAGCATGATGCTGTCCATGTCAAAGACAACACCATCAGGGAATTCGATCGCTGCAATCGCACCAATGCGCTCGGCAACGTCGTCGGCATCGTTCGAGAACCCAGTGGCTTGAAGATCGATGTCTTTGGTCGGGCGTCGTGCTGCGAAAGCAGCTAACAGCACACCGCCCTTGAGTACGAAATCATCGCGATGCGACGACGCGGCAATGCGAGCAAGAAGTGCTTCGATTACATACAGGGTCTGCAATTCCTGCACGTCTGCGCCGTTCTCACGCGCGAGCTTCTGAATTGCCAGGGTCGCGTCACCTTCAGGCGTGCCGCGCTGCGGTTTCGGTGTCACAGCAGTATCTCCAAGGCGTTCTGCAGAGCTGGCTTCGCTTTCGGGAAGCGCTTGGCCATAGTGAGCAGCCGAGAAGGGCTGTTTCCTCGCGCGCGGAGCCATCGTTTGAGCGCGTCGACTGCGAGGTCGCTGCCCCATTCGTGGCTGAGACGAAACAGATCGATGATCGTGCGTTCCGCGGAATACAGTCCGATTGCTCTCCCGGCAGGCAGTGCGTATTCAGTGCGGTCGATGTCGAAAGTTGCGGTATCGAAGTGGTGCCAAGTGATCGGCGCAGACCAGATGCTCAGTGGCTTCGTGCCGCGCGGAATCGCAATATTGCTGCGCGTCGGGATCTCGTCCGTGAGGTCATGAATCGATAACGCCGTCAGCAGGCAGAGCGTCGCTTGCGGTCGCTTTGCAGCGATTGCCATCCACGCAGCTGTGGTGTCGTCGGTTGCGCCGGTGCGCAGGAACTGGCCCGGGGCAATCCGTTCGTACTCCTCAGCCTTGATAAGTCGCTCGAGCTGCCTCCGCGTGAGTCCTGCATCTGCGAGGTCTCGGTATCCCAACAGATCTGGCAGCGTCGTCTCCATGGCCGCCCCCTAAACGGACAATAATAGTTACACATACAGCATACCTGTTACCCATTTGGATCACTAGATGTTCATCTCTCGAACGCTTTTCCAACAGATCCGCAGTCGTGGGGTCGACAGCCTCGTTGCGGCAGTTGTAGTGGTTGATCGTGATTGCCGGGTCGGCATGTCCGAGCAGTTGCGAAACCAGTTCGACGCCAGCATGCTCGTTGATCGTGGTTGCGACGGTTTGCTGAACCGTGCGTCGCGACCGCGCGGTCTTCGGGTGCTCCTGCCACGCCGTCGGTTCACCTCTCGGGCTGATGATCGTTCCGCTGATCCGCACAGATGGCATGCTCAGGCCAAGCAGCTGCCGGGTCGCAACCGCCAACCGATCCTCCACCTCGATGTCTTCGAGCCAGTACGCCACCAGATAGGGGAACAGGCTGTCGGCCGCGAGCGGTCCCGCGCTGGGTGCAATCAGATCACGGTCGACGCACTTTGCTTTCAACGCGTGCGTCGCGGCAGCTGCACTATCGCCGCTCACCTGCACGAGCCGGGCGACACCGCCCGGGTCGCGACGGCGGGCGCGGGCTTCGATGCGTCGACTCGGGCGGCGACGGGTCATAATCTCGCCGTAGGTGCCGATCGTCAGGAGTGGGTGACTCATCGCGTTACCTCCGGGAAACTTGAGGCTGTGCAGAAGGCGCCGGGTCACGACGCTCCTCGATCCCCTCGATGACATCAGTGATCGCGAACTTGAGGTGCTTGCCGACGCGATAGGCACGAGGTGCCGAGGCCGCGCGAGCACCAGTCGCAGATCGTCGAGATGGGCACTCACATACGTCAACAGCTCGCGGATATCGAGCAGCCGCGGTAGATCGGTCATGCAGACCAGGTGCGTCACGCGCTCCAAAACAACCAAAACCACCCGCGAGCGACGCTCGCGAACTGGGAAAAATGCGGTTCAGATGGAGATTCAAAAGGGGTTCAAGATGGGGTTTCGATGACAGACAGCGCACCTACGCCTCTTCCCGCGTGGCCCCGCCGTCCTGGGCACGGCCCGGCCAGAGATGGTGGTTCATCCATCAAAGACTCCGTTCCGGGCAGCAGGTCCTGGCCCGCCTCGTCAAAGCCGGGCCTATAACCCTCTTTTTGGGGTCTCACGTACTTCCGGGACATGCAAAAGGCCCGGAGACTCTTGCGAGTTTCCGGGCCTAAATCTGTCGGGCTGACAGGATTTGAACCTGCGACCCCTTGACCCCCAGTCAAGTGCGCTACCAAGCTGCGCCACAGCCCGTTGTTCTTCGCTCACGCGGAGGCAACTCCACTATCTTAGCCGCACTGCGACGCCTTCGCGAACCAGACATCTTGCCTCTGTCTCACCCCGGGCGTAGCCTGCCCTGCATGCCGACGATCACGACCGCGCTCGCCAGCGCCGAGATATGGGAAGACATCCAGCACGCGCTGAGCGGAGGCGGTGACGGCCGCAGCTGCCAGTGCGTCTGGCCGGTGCTCACCAACAAAGAATGGGACGCGACGACCCTCGACGAGCGCACGGCATTGTTCCAGAACGAGATCGCCGACGGCCCACCTCCCGGGCTCGTCGCGTACGTCGACGGTGAGGCCGCAGGATGGATCTGCATCGGACCCCGCCCCGCTCAGCGACGTCTCGCCCGCACCCGCAACATCGTCACCACTACGCGTGAGCCACTCGACGATGACAGCGCATGGGCCGTCACCTGCTTCGTCGTCAGAAAAGAGCACCGCGGCCAGGGTCTCAACGCGGTGCTGCTGGAAGCGGGCCTCAACTTCGCCCGCGCATCCGGAGCCCGCGTCGTCGAGGGCTATCCGATCGACACCGCCACCGCCACCGCTGATGTCCGCGTCAACGATCTGTTCCACGGCGCACTGTCAACGTTCCTCGCGGCCGGCTTCACCGAGATTCCCAGCACGAAACCGGGTCGCCCGTTAGTGAGCCTGAGTCTCAACATGTGACTGCACCGATCTACGATGGAGGCATGCAGCGCAGCACCTTCCGTCGAACATCCCTGATGTGGTCGTTCGTCCCGTACATCGTCATGTCGATCGTGCATGTCACGGCACTCGCTCTGCAGAGCGACCTCGCTGCCCCGACCAAACTCTGGCTGATGCCGCTGCTCACGATCCCTGTGCTGCTCGCGCTGCGGCTACGCCCACCGAGTGCGATTGCTCTCCTCCTCGCGGCAGTGGTGCTCTCATGGATCGGTGACGGCGCTGGCACCTTCTTCCCCGGCGGCCCCGAACTGCCGCTCATGCTGCTGTTCTTCGGAATCGCCCACATCGCGTACATCGTGTTGTTCGCCAGGGTGCTGCGCGTGCGACGGATGCCATGGTGGGCACTGGTCTACGCCGTCTGGTGGGTTGCGATGATCGCCGTACTCGGGCCACACACCGGCCCGCTATTGATCGCGGTCGCCGTCTACGGCCTCGTACTCGGCGGCACCGCGGCCTTCTCCACTCGCTGCCACCCGCTCGTGATCTGGGGTGGCGTCTTCTTCCTCACCAGCGACACGGTTCTTGCATTCCGCCTCTTCATCCCTGACGCCATGCCCCAGTGGACGAGCCCTCTCGTGATGCTCACCTACACGCTCGGCCAAGGACTCATCGTCGCCGGCGCACTGGTGACACTGCGTGCAAGGAGAACAGCATGACGGATGCTCCGGTGCGAGTGGACAGTTGGCTATGGGCCATCCGCGTCTACAAGACCCGCTCCGCCGCAACGACCGCATGTCGCGCAGGGCATGTACGCGTCAACGGCGACAAGGTCAAAGCCGCGCAGACCGTGAAGCCGGGCGATGAGCTGCGCGTGCGCATCAGCGGATTCGACCGCATCCTCTTCGTCCGTAAGACCCTGGTCAAACGCGTCGGTGCACCGGTCGCTGCGCTCGCCTACGACGAACGCACTCCCCCACGCGAACCGCAGGCTGCTCTCGGCCTCCGTGATCGCGGCGCGGGCAGACCAACCAAACGCGAGCGTCGAGACATCGACAAGCTACGCGGACGCGACGAAGACTGATCAGCCCAACTGCTCACGCAAGCGCGGCCACGCATCAGCGAACCCCGGATGCAACGGCCGGTCAGTGACCTCGTCTACCGGAACCCACTCCAGCGCCACGCTCTCCGGGTCGCTGATCACCGGTTCGAACGGCGTGACCACGTCGGCGATGACCGTCGTATACGACCAGATCTTCAAGTCCAGCACGCTCGTGGACCGCGGCTTCACCGCACCTTCCGGGATACCGGCTTCTTCAGCCGCTTCGCGCAGGGCGCCGTCGATCGCCGACTCACCCTCGTGCAAGGCCCCACCGGGAAGGCCCCATGTTCCGCCGAAGTGACTCCAACTGACGCGGTGTTGCAGCAATATGCCACGATCGGCATCCACTGCGAGCAGTCCTGCTGCACCGAAGCGACCCCAATACCGTTCCCCCGTATCTGCAACGACCCACGCATCACCCGGATCCCGCGGCCCCTCAGGGCGTCGCGGTTCACCAGGGGCCGGAGGAACTATCGTCACTCCCCCAGCTTTTCACAGCATCCGCCATATCGGCGCACACTCCGACAAGAGACGTAACGTAGCTCTGGGAGAATGGAACCGTGAAACTTCTCGTCGCCGCTCTCGAATCCGAACTCGATGCCTTCCCCGACCCGCTAGACGGCTTTGATCGCCTGGTGACCGGGCCTGGAAAGCTCAAAGCCACGTACGGCCTCACTCGCGCGCTCGATGCCGGCGAATACGAAGAAATCCTCGTGGTCGGCACGGCAGGAGCCCTCGATCCAGAACTAGACGCAGGCGTGTACGACATCAACGCGACCTTCCAGCACGACGTCATCGATGAGGAAGGCATCCGAGGGCAGCACGTGTCGATGCCCCAACAGATCATCCTCAGCGACGGCGACGCCGTCATCGCCACCGGCGACAGCTTCATCGACGATGCCGCCGCAGCCGAGCTGATCCTCGGACTCGGCGGCAAGCTCGTCGACATGGAGTCCTACGCCTACGCCTGGGTTGCAGCCCAGTTCGGTGTGCCGATCCGCATCTGGAAGGCCATCTCCGACCGCGCACAGGACGACGCGAACACCACCTGGAACGACGCAGTCACGGCGTGCAGCCACCAGCTGCGCGACCGGGTCCGCGAGGAATACGGCGTCTGATCACACCCCTCAGACCCGCGCGTTCAGTCGTGCGAAGGCGCTGCCCACGACGAGCAGATCCGACGCACGCCCCTGCTCGACGACGCGTCCGCGGTCGATCACACTGACCTCGGCGTCGCCAGGAAGCAGATCGGTGCGGTGGGTGATCTCGATCACGGTCGGTCGCGACACCATCGCTCTGAGACGCTGCCGCACCAACTGTGCGGTCGCCTCGTCGAGCTGGCTGAGCGCCTCGTCGAGAACGAGCACGCGCGGGTACTGCAGAAGCGCTCTGGCCAGCGCCACTCGATGCAACTGCCCTCCCGAAAGCGCCGAACCACGCTCGCCAACCCTGGTACGCACACCATCAGGCAATGCATCACCGTCGAGCACCACGATCCGCAGCACCTCCTCCAATTCGGCATCTTCGGCTGCGGGTCGCGCGAGCCGAAGGTTGTCGGCTACCGTCCCGGGGAACAACACCGGCCGCTGATCCACAACCGCGACGATGCGCCGCAGCTCTTCCAACGGCATCTCTGCCACACCGAGACCGCCGATCAGCACCCGACCGTGACCGGCATCGTGTGCGCGCAGCAGGAGCGAAGCGATCGTCGACTTACCGCTGCCTGAGACCCCGACGAGGCTATGCCAATCACCGGCTGCAACATGGAATCGTACCTGCTCGAGCGCCGGCGGGCCTTCCGGATAGGAGAAGGAGACATCCTCAAACTCGACCATCAGTGCGTCCGTCCCCGGCAGATTGGATGTTCCGGCATCCGTCACCAGGGGCGGGGCATCGACGACACGGCGCACGCGATCACAGGCTGCGAGTGCGGCATCGAGCCCGCTGGCGAAGTCATCGGTGCCCGCACCGCCCAGCCAAAGACCGACGAGCAACGCAATCGCGAGCACAGCTGTCCGCGCATCACCACTGTGAACGACGACCAGGAGCAGAGCAGCACCCCACAGGAGGCGCTCAGCGACCTCGCGCACCGCGACCGCACCGGCAATGCGCAGACGGGCGTGACGTACGAAACCTTCCCTGCGGCGCCGCTCCCGATCGCGGAGATCACGTGCGTCGAAGGCGATCACCTCACGCAGCCCTTGCACGTCATCGGCCACATGCACCGCGACCTCGCCACGTGCGGCGAGCTCCTCTCGCGCGGCCGCGGCCGTACGACGAGCGGCCAGGAACGGCAGCAGCAGGGCGATCGCGAGCGGCACGGCGATGAGGGTAGCCGGAAGCGGGTTGACCTGGACCGCGAACCACGTCAGGGCTACCGCAGGCACGACCACTGCCGCGATCATCGGCGGGATCGTGTGCGCGAAGAACACCTCGATGCGGTCGATGTCTTCCGTCGCTCGTGCAGTCAGCTCGGCGGACGCCTTGCCAGTCGTGGCTGCGGGAGCATGTGGGATGAGGCGGCGAAACAGCAACTCACGCAGCCGCTGCAGAGCAGCGAAGGCAACCCAGTGCCCCGCATAATGCTCGACGTACCTCAGCACGGCCTTGCTGAGACCCAGCACGACGATTGTCAATGCGAGCGGCCACACTGCGACCACTTCACCGATCATCGCGCGGCCCAGACCGTAGGCGGCGACGACCAGCACGGCGACGTTCAGTAGATCACCGACGATGCGAGCGAGCGTCGCGATGCTCAGCGGCCAGAGCAACGGCCAGGTGTGCAGGATGAGCCAAGCTGCGAGGCCCCGTCTCGTGGACATCAATGATCCTCCGAGGATGAGAGATCGATCACGCGGTCGGCGGCGATCATCGCGGCAGGACGGTGCGCGATCATGAGCACGGTACGTCCGGCGGCCAGCCCGTCGAGTCTGTCGAGGAACGCCGCTTCCCCGGCCAAGTCAACCTGAGAGGTCGGCTCGTCCAGCAGAAGGATCGGGGCGTCACGGATGAAGGCCCGCGCAATCGCGAGACGCTGGCTCTGTCCGCCCGAGAGCGCGAGTCCATGCTCTCCAACGATGCTCGCCAGGCCCGCAGGCATGGCACGTACCTCGGCGGCGAGACCGGCGCCTTCCAGAGCCTTCCACATGCGGTCCTCGTCGATTGACGCATCGGCGAGACGCAGATTGTCTGCGATCGTGCCGTGAAAAAAAGGTGGGTCCGCTGCTCGACGACGGCGAGGGAACGTCGGATGCCGACGGACGATGTCTCCGTCGTGACGGCACCCGCGACCTCGACCCTGCCGGAATCCGGCGTTAGATGCGCTTGGATGAGCGCCGAAACAGTCGATTTCCCGATGCCGCTCGGGCCGACCAGCACGACCCTCTCGCCCTCTTCTACGCGAAAGCTCAGATCACGCAGCACAGGACGGTCCGGCGTCCATCCAGCGGTGACATTGCGAAGGACAATCGAAGCGGTCTCCGCCACCGATCCGTCCGTCTGCGTCCGTACGGCGCGCTCACGCTCGCGTGCGAGGTGGGCGCCGATGGCCCGTTGCGAGGCCCTCCCGCCGATGCCAATGTAAAAGAACTGTCCGACCAGGTCGACAGGTCGGATGACGAGCAGCGTGCACAGCACGATCGCGAGCCCCTGCCCCGCCGTGAGCGTCCCGTTCCCGACACGTACCAGCGAAAGCAGCGCGGCCATCAGGACGACGCCGAGAGAGACGGCAGCATCCATCACGAGAATGAGAATCTGATTGGCAGCCAGCACGCGCATGAGCGCACGACGGTGTCGCTCGCCCTGCGCGGCGAGGTCACGTTCCGCCCGCTCCGCCGCCCCCGCAGCAACCAACGTTCCCAGCCCCTGGATGCTCTGCAGGAACTGTGCGGCGAGTTCCCCGCGCTGCCTACGGCTCTCAGCACCGGCGTTCCCCGCCGCCCGCTGAGCGATTCCGATGAGCAGGGGCACCAACACGACGAGCACCGCCAGTACGGCCGCGATGAACGGATCGAGCGTGAGCGCGATGATGCCGAGAATGAGCAATGGCGTAGTGAAGGCGCCGAGCGTCGGTCCGAGGAAGGCCGCACGGTACCGGGCGGTGCGCTCGACGGCCCCGGTGGCCAGCGCCAGCATCGCGCCGGATTGGGGCGCCGCACGCACACCTCCATCGAACAGTACGTCCGTCACGCCCTGGCGCAGCACGGCCTCCGCATCACTCTGAGCGCGGACGGTGAGTAGCCCGCTGAGTCCCGAGGTCACGGCAGCGAGCACGACGCCGACGGTAGCGGTGATGATCGCCGGGCCGAGTCCTTCTTTACCGGACGCATCCACGGCCGCACCGGTCGCGATGAACACAACAGCGAGCGAGGCGGCCTGCATCCAGGCGAGCACTACGGCGATCGCCGTAGTCGTCCACGGGACCGACGCCCGGATGAGCGGATGCGGCATCGCGCTCACTCGGAGAGCTCTGGGTGCAGCCAGGAGAGCACCGCGGCGCTCCCGGAGACGACCTCTCGTCCGGCGAGGGCGTAGACATCGCGCCCTAGGAACAGCTTTACACGTCCTTCCTGCACGGCAGGCAGCGCCGCGACAGCAGGATTGCCCAACACCGCATCAAATGATGCCTCGCCCTTACCAGTGACGTCGACCAGCATGATCGCATCCGGATTCGTGGCGACGAGCTGTTCGGGCTGGATCGGCATGGTCTGCGTGATCCCGATCTGCTCTGCAGCATTGGTGCCACCGCCGTTGGCGAGGAGCTCCGACACGAGTGATGATCCGGCGTTGATGAACGGAACCTGCGCCTGGTTGCTGAGGATCACGACGCTCGGAGCGGATGCCGCCTGCGCTGCGCTTTCGCGCACCTCGGCGAGCCCTTCGCCGATCTCGGCAACGAGTGCCTCTGCTTCGTCGGCGGTGCCCGTTGCCGTGCCGATGACTTCGAGGTTCTCGATGACGGCATCCGATGAGGACCATCCGTTCGTCAGCGTGAGCACCGGCACACCGGTCGCGCTGAGCACATCTGAGGCATCCTGTTCGCCGGTGTGGCGCGCGGTGACGACGATGAGATCCGGGCTCAAGGCGAGCACCTGCTCTGGTTCCGGGCTGTTCTCCCCCGCGACGATGTTCTCGACGTCGGCCATCTCGTCGGCGTACGGGTTCAACGTAGCGTTCCGGGCAGCGGCGGGAATCGCGATGAGTCGCTCGGTCAGGCCGAGCTCGTGCAGGGCGATCGCTGCGTCGGATGACAGCGCAACGATTCGCTGCGGTTCCGCCGTGATCGTGAGGGGCTCAGCTGTGCCCGGCACGGTGACAGTCACGGGAAACGCCGCCGTGACGGATGCAGTCTCCGCGGCGATGTCGGCCGGGTCGGCAGCGCATGCGGCTGAACTCAGGACGATTCCGGTCAGGGCGATCACGGCGAGGGGACGAAGATACTTCATTGGGGCCTTTCTCAGGCATTCAGATGTGCTCAGGGACCGCGGAACGGATCCCGAGCGGATGGATGTGCGGATAGCCGAACTCGTCGGCGTACACACGGGCTTCGATGTCGTAGACGTCGGCGAGCATGTCGGCAGTGAGGATGTCGTGCGGCGAGCCGATAGCACGAAGACCGCCGCCGTGCACGACGGCGATCCGGTCGCAGTGCCGTGCGGCCTCGTTCAGATCGTGCAACACGATGCCGATCCCGATTCCCGTCTCGGCCCGGGAACGCAGCACCGCGAAGATGCGCAGCTGATGGTGCACGTCCAGCGCCGAGGTCGGCTCGTCGAGGAGCAGGTGTGCGGCTCCCTGTGCGAGCGCACGGGCGATCTGCACGAGCTGACGCTCCCCGCCGGAGAGCGCGGCGACCTGACGATCAGCGAGCGCCACTGCGCCGGCATGCTCGAGCGCCATGTCCACGGCGTGGTCGTCGACTGCCGTGAGCGGAGCGAAGCGGCGGCGGTACGCGTACCTGCCCATGAGTACGAGTTCGCGCACAGAAAGATCGTGGGCGACAGGGCTGTCCTGCGCGACCACGGCGATGCACGCGGCACGCTCGCGCGGGGGCAGCGAGAGGAGGGGACGGCCATCCACATGCACCTCGCCGCGCGACGGCGTCAGCAGCCCGGCGAGTGCACGCAACAGTGTGCTTTTGCCGGCGCCGTTCGGGCCAATGATGCCGAGGATCTCTCCCTGACGCAGTTCAATCGAGACTCCGCCGATGATCGGCACTCGCTCGAGAGAGACCTCGAGGTCGCACGCGCGCAGGGTCACAGCATCCGCCGTCCGTGCTTGGCCCGCAGCACAAGTGCGAAAAACAGCGGCGAGCCGACGAGCGCGGTCACGACACCGGTCTGCCACGACGTTCCGGCAGGTGCGAGGCGCGCGACCGTGTCGGCCGCGAGAAGGAAGAGTGCTCCCAGCAGGGCGGAGGCTGGTAGCAGGATGCGGTGATCACTGCCCACCAGCATCCGCACGATGTGCGGGGCGACGAGTCCCACGAAGCCGATCACACCGGTCACCGCGATGATGCTGCCGACGAGAACCGACGTCAGCACGAGGATCCCCAATCGAGTCCGCGCGACGTCCACACCCGTGGAACGGGCGATCTCTTCGCCCAGCAGCAAAGCGTTCAGCTCGCGTGACATTCCAAGCAGCAGCAGCACACCGACGGCGACGGGCGCGGCCGCGAGCGCGACGTCCTGCCAGTTCGCCGCGGTCAGATCCCCTTGCAGCCAGAACATCGCCCCACGGACGGTCTGCGAGTCGTCGGCATTCGCGATGAGAGCACCGGTCAGCGCGCCGCAGAATGCATTCATCGCAATGCCGAGCAGCAACACCGTGGTGATGCCCCGATCGCGCGACAGCATCGCCACCGCCTGAATCACCAGAAGCACGGCCATGGCGCCAGCGAATGCCGCGACAGGCAGCGTCCAGGGACCAAGCACAGAGATGCCGGTCACCAGAACGAGCACCGCGCCGACTGCAGCTCCACTGGCGACACCGGTCACGCCGGGATCGGCCAATGGATTGCGGAAGTAGGCCTGCATCGCTGCCCCCGCGATCGCGAGTCCGGCACCGGCAAGAAGCGCGAGGATCGAACGTGGCAGCCGGACCTCGGTGATGACGAGGGCGTTCGCGACCTCCGTCGCCCGACCGAGGACCGCGTCGCGTAGCGCGATTAGCGTGTCAGCCGGAGCGATTCCCACCGGCCCGATCCCGAGCGCGATGATGAGAGCGAGAAGCGTCCCGGCGACCAGAACCGGCAGCGCCAGCACGCGGCGCGATCGGCGTACGCGGGGCGCATGCCCATCACCCGGCGCGTCAACAGACTCCGATGCGGAGGTGATCGGGGTGGAGGCAAGTGGCACGGGAGTCCTCGGAGCTGCGGAAGGTGAACGCGATCCACAGTATCGGTAATGAGAATCATTCTCAATATGACACACTGCAAATTAACGTCCAGCGCCCGTCGTCGCTGAGGAGGTCGTCGCTTAGGAGGTCGTCGCTTAGGAGAGGGAGAGTTCCTCCGCAGGAACTGCGCCAGCGCGCAAGCGCGCCGCGGCCAATTCCTCCGCCGCGGCGAGCGGCGTGATGCCCCGCTCTGCAGCATCCGCAAGGATCGCTCTGACGGTGTCGCCGATCTGCGCGACGCGATCCATGATCTCGGCACGCGTGCCGAGCTTCTTCGCCTCGTGGTCGAGATAGATGACTCCACCCGCGTTCACGACGAAGTCGGGTGCGTACAGGATGCCGCGCGCTGCCAGCCGGTCTGCGCCGCTGTGCGAGGCAAGTGGATTGTTCGCGGGCCCGCAGACTGCGGAAGTGTCGAGCGCATCGATGACGTCATCCGTTAGCAGTCCGCCGATGCCGGCAGGCACGAACACGTCCGCCGGCACAAGGTGCTCCGTGCCAGGCTCCACCCACTTCGCCCCCAGTTCGCTGGCGAGATGCTTACGAGCCGGGTTCACGTCCGTGACAGTCAGGACCGCACCCTCGGCAGAGAGTCGCACGGCGAGACGCCCACCAACCTGACCGAGTCCGGAGATCGTAATACGTCGCCCAGCGACATCGGTCGTTCCGGTGACGCGCTCCAACACGGCGCGGAGCGACTCGTACACGCCCAGGCTTGTGGGGCCCGCGGGCTCACCGGATCCGCCGACGGCATCCGGCAGGCCGACCACGTGCGCCGTGCGCTCGCTGACCACGGCCATGTCTTCGGTGGTTGAGCCGACATCCTCGGCGGTCCGGTAAAGTCCGCCGAACGATTCCACGGCATCGCCAAGATCGAGGAAGGCATCGCGACGCCGTTCAGCATCCAGAACGGTGCCCAGTTCGAGCCCAATCACGGCCTTGCCACCACCAGCATGAAGACCGGCTGTCGCATTCTTCAGAGTCATCGCCGCAGACAGCCGCAGGGCGTCGCCCAGCGCGTCACTCCAGTGCGGGTAGGTCCACAGCCGTGCGCCGCCGAGCGCGGAGCCGAGCACAGACGAATGCAGGGCAACAGCGATGAAGAGGCCGCTGCGCCGACCGGTGAGCACCTCCACACGCTCGTGGGAGAACTCGGGCAGGGGCAGGGTGTGGTGCGTCATTGCATCCTCTTTCGGCGGGCCTTGTGGGCACAGAAGGTGGATGCCGCGTTGTCGCAGCATCCACCTTCTATTGCACCACTCAGTCAGCCGTTAGGCAACCGTCAGACCACTAGTGCTGACGCTTCTCCCGCACACGCATGTTGATGACGAGCGGCGTGCCTTCGAACTCGTACACCTCGCGCAGGCGGCGCTGGATGAACCGGCGGTAGCCGGGGTCCAGGAAGCCGGTCGTGAACAGCACGAACGTCGGCGGACGCGTCGATGCCTGGGTACCGAACAGAATGCGCGGCTGCTTGCCACCACGCAGAGGGTGCGGGTGCTCAGCGATCAGCTCAGCCAGGAATGCGTTGAACTTGCCGGTCGGGATACGGCGATCCCAGTTCTCCAGCGCGGTCTCCAGCGCAGGAACCAGCTTGTCGAAGTGACGACCGGTCTTGGCAGAGATGTTCACGCGCGGAGCCCACGTGACGTGGGCGAGGTCCTGCTCGATCTCACGCTCGAGGTAACGACGGCGATCCTCGTTCTCCATGTCGTCGTCGGTCAGACGATCCCACTTGTTGAACGCCAGAACGAGCGAGCGTCCAGATTCGAGGACGAGGTCGATGATGCGAATGTCCTGCTCGCTGATCGTCTCAGAGACGTCGAGCACGACGACGGCAACTTCGGCCTTCTCCAGCGCAGCAGACGTGCGCAGCGAGGCGTAGAAGTCCGCGCCCTGCTGCAGGTGAACGCGGCGACGGATGCCGGCGGTGTCGACGAGACGCCACAGCTTCCCACCGAGCTCGACGACCTCATCCACCGGGTCACGAGTGGTGCCAGCGAGTTCGTTGACGACGACACGCTCTTCGCCGGCAGCCTTGTTCAGCAGCGACGACTTGCCCACGTTCGGGCGGCCGAGGATCGCGACGCGACGCGGGCCACCGATCTCGTACTTCGCGACGGCCGAGATCTCCGGGAGCTTCTCGAGCACGGAGTCAAGCAGGTCTGCCACACCACGTCCGTGCACTGCCGAAGTCGGGTACGGCTGGCCGAGTCCGAGGCTCCAGAGGGTCGCGATCTCCGGCTCCTGGCGGGCGTCATCGATCTTGTTGGCCACGAGGAACACCGGCTTGCCGCTCTTGCGAAGCAGCTTGACGACATGCTCGTCGGTGGAGGTCGCCCCCACCATCGCGTCAACGACGAACAGCACGATATCGCACAGGTCGATTGCGACCTCTGCCTGCGCTGCGACCGAAAGGTCGATGCCCTTCGCGTCGGGCTCCCAACCGCCGGTGTCCACCAGCGAGAAGCGGCGGTCATTCCACTCAGCCTTGTACGTCACGCGGTCGCGGGTGACACCGGGGGTGTCCTCCACGACGGCCTCACGACGGCCAAGAATGCGGTTCACCAACGCAGACTTACCCACGTTCGGGCGTCCGACGATGGCAACGACAGGCAGCGCAGGCAGGAATTCGATCCCGCCCTCTCCCTGCGTGATGCCGGCCAGAAGTATGGCATCCTCGTCGTCCAGGTCGTAGTCGGCGAGACCAGCGCGCAGGGCCTCCGCGCGCTGTTCGGCGAGCTGCTCGTCGAGCTGCGCCATCTTCTCGGCGAGGCGGTCGGGACCGCCTTCGTATTCTTCGTCAGCGGGCATTTTCCGCTCCTTGCTTTCGTTCGATCACCGAGAGTACGGCGTCGATGGTCTGTGGGAAATCGAGGTCCGTCGAGTCAACGACCTCAACGCCTTCCGCGGCGTTCAGGAAGTCGACGACAGCACTGTCCGAGGCATCACGCTTGTGCAGCGCTTCTGCCACGGCAGCGGCATTCTCGCCGGCGAGTTCGCCGGCTCGTCTGGCAGCCCGCACCTCGGGGGCAGCTGTGAGTAGAATCCGCACCGGCGCGTCAGGGGCGACCACCGTGGTGATATCGCGTCCCTCGACGACAACCGCACGGTACGGCGAGACCGCAACCAGCGAACGGAAGAGGATGTTCACCTGTTCGCGTACGGCCGGAACTCGCGCGACGCCGCTGACGGCGCCAGAGACGCGCGGCTCGCGGATCGCCGCGGTAATGTCGTTGTCGCCAACGGCGACGGTGCGGTCGTCCGGGTCAAGACCCAGACGAAGATCGAAATCGGATGCCGCGGCGAGCACCGCGTCGGCATCGTCTGTCTCGGCACCACGGTCGAGCACGTACCAGGCGAGCGCGCGGTAAGCCGCTCCGGTGTCGAGGTAACCGTAGGAGCGGGCACGCGCGACAGCCTTGGAAACGCTGGACTTACCAGAACCCGCTGGCCCGTCAATTGCGATGAACTTCGCTGCATCGGTCTGGGTCGCATCAGTCATTGGTCGCTCCCGCAATTCGCCATCCGCGTTGCTGCAGTCCTTCGATCGCACCGAGCAGTGCTGCCGGGGCCACGCTGATCTCTGCGAGGCCGAACTGTGCGCCTGGCGAATGTTCCAGGCGCAGGTCTTCCACGTTCACGCCCAGCTCGCCGAGCTCACCGAACAACCGACCGAGCTGGCCGGCGGTGTCATCGACCATGACGACGAGCTGATCGAACCTGCGGTTCTGTCCGTGCTTGCCAGGCAGCCGCTCGACGCCGTCATTGCCCTGGCGAATCGCCTCAGCAATGGCACGTCGTGCGCCGGGCGCTTCAGGCTCGCGGAGAGCATCCGAAACGGTACGCAGGTCAGCGGCAAGCGCGTCAAGCACGTCGACCACTGGTCGTGCGTTGGCGCCGAGAATCTGCACCCAAAGTTCTGGAGCGGATGCGGCGATCCGCGTGGTGTCGCGCACCCCTTGGCCCGCAAGCCGGAGGGCGTCTTCGTCGGCCGTCGCAAGACGCGCCGCCAGCAGACTCGCAACGACCTGAGGCACGTGCGAGGTGAGGGCGACGGAGCGGTCGTGCTCCTCTGGCGTCATCTCCAGTGGCATCGCGCCGACGTCGAGCGCCAGCGCCTCCACCAGGGCAAGATCGGCGGTGCGAGTCTCCTCGTCACGGCAGACGACCCACGGACGACCGATGAACAGGTCCGCACGTGCGGAGATCGCTCCCCCACGCTCACGCCCGGCGAGCGGGTGCGAGCCGATGTAACGGGTGACGTCGACGCCGCGGGCCTTGAGCGCGCGGAACGGCTCAAGCTTCACGCTCGCGACATCGGTGACGACGGCATCCGGGTAGCGTGCGAGTTCCGCCTCGATCACATCGGCCGTGACATCCGGGGGCACGGAGACGACGATCAGCGCGGGCGCATCATCCTCGCGCGCAGCGCGGCCAGCACCGTAATCGATCGCAAGACGCAGCTGCGCAGGCGATGTGTCAGAGAGAACGACGTCAACGCCCTTGGCCGTCAGCGCATGGCCGATGCTCGCGCCGAGAAGGCCGGCACCGACTATGCGCACCGTCCCCGAAAGCCGCGGCGCATTGCCGCTGCCATTCGTTCTGGCGGTTTCGCTCACTGGTTCTCCTGGGCGTCTCCCGGCGTAGCGTCCGCGGGGGAATCATGGCGCGAGAGAGTCAACAGCGCACCACGTTCGATTTTAGTCAGTTCCCGAGTCTTCCCCGCAGGGAGAGTTCCCAGGTGGAGCGGGCCGAACTGACGACGGACGAGC
This sequence comes from Microbacterium sp. A93, assembly GCF_051842835.1. NCBI lineage: Bacteria > Bacillati > Actinomycetota > Actinomycetes > Micrococcales > Microbacteriaceae > Microbacterium > Microbacterium sp. A93. The sequence continues at coordinate 12,934 of NZ_JBPXMT010000018.1, read as the reverse complement.
TCGGTGACCGGATGCCCGACCGCGGCGAGCATCCTGCGCACGATGCGGTTGCGACCTGAGTGCAGTGTGAGCTCTACCAAGCTCGACGCCCCGCGGCCGCCCACCGTGCCCTTTGAAGAGTCCAACAGCCGTGCTTTATCGGCCTTGATCGGGCCGTCGTCGAGCTCGATTCCCTTGGTGAGCTGCGCGATCACCTGCGCGGTGACCGTGCCCTCGACCTTGGCGATGTAGACCTTGGTCACGCCGAATGAGGGATGCGCGAGCACATGCGCGAGATCGCCGTCGTTCGTGAGGATGAGCAGACCACTCGTCTCGGCATCCAGACGGCCGACGTTGTACAACCGCTCTTCCCAGTCGTCAGTGAACTGACGGAGGTCAGGTCGGCCGTTCTCGTCGCTCATGGTGCTGACGACGCCGGTGGGCTTGTTCAGCATGACGTAGCGCTTGGACACATCCAACTGGACCGCGACGCCATCGACGTCGACCAGGTCGGTCTCCGGGTCGATGCGGCGGCCGAGTTCCTCGACGACCTTGCCGTTGACGCGGATGCGCCCCTCGACGATGTACTGCTCGACCACTCGGCGCGATGCCACGCCGGCCGCGCTGAGTACCTTCTGCAGCCGGATGCCTTCCGGCGCGTCACCGCTGACTGGAGTGGGTGTAGGGAACTGGTTGTCATTCATCGGATGCTTCCTTCTTCAAATCCTTCGGCACCGTCAGCAAGCAACGGTGAAATCGGCGGCAGTTCGTCAAGCGAGTTGATGCCGAGATTCTGCAGCAGCGCATCGGTCGTACCGTAGTTGATCGCGCCGGTCTCTGAGTCGGCGAACAGCTCGGTGATCAGGCCACGAGCCAGCAGCGTGCGCACCACCGAGTCGACATTCACCGCACGGATGGACGCCACCTGGCTGCGTGTAACCGGCTGCTTGTAGGCGATCACGGCAAGAGTTTCCAGCGCAGCCTGCGACAGACGCGCCGGAGCCTGTCCCCCGACGAAATCGGCAACCAGTGCGTCATGGTCATCGCGGACATACAGCCGCCAGCCGCCGCCGACCTCACGCAGTTCGAACCCTCGACGCGGCCCCTGGCCGTTCCCGTCGTAATCGTTCACAAGGGTTTCGATCGCTTGACGCACAGCAGGCACTGGCGCGCCAACAGCGGTAGCAAGCGCGATGAGGCCCAACGGCTCATCGATGATCAGCAGGATCGCCTCGAGCTTCTCTGTCAGCGGGAGCGTGTCATCGGTCATAGTCAGCCCCCAGGCTCGCGAGTGTCTCGTCCGACCAGGAGTCGGCGGCCCAACGAAGCGTCAGCTCGCCGAGCGGTTCCAGTTGCACGAAGGAAAGTGCGGCGTGTCGGTAGAGCTCGAGCACCGAGATGAATCGTGCGACGACGATGCCGGGCTCAGTGGCGCCGGCAACGAGCTCACGGAAGGTGATCGATTCGGTGTTCCGCAGCAGCGTCACGACGATCGCCGCCTGCTCACGGATGCTGACCAGAGGCGCATGCAGGTGACCGAGCCCGATGCTGGGGATTTCCTTGGGTGCGAACGCGAGCATCGCCAGCGCCGCGAAATCATCGACGTTGAGCGTCCAGACCAGTTCGGGTGCCTGCTTACGATGCTTTTCATCCAGGCGCACGGCGCGGATGTGACGGCGGTCTTCGCGCTGCAGGCAACGTGAGAACCACGTCGAAACTTCTTTGAAGGCACGGTACTGCAGCAGGCGGGCGAACAGCAGATCCCGCGCTTCGAGCAGAGCGACCGCTTCTGCGTCGACGAGCTCGCCCTGCGGGAGCAGGCCTGCGACCTTCATATCCAAAAGGGTCACCGCAACGACAAGAAACTCGGATGCCTGATCCAGCTCCTCGTCCGAATCCAGCTCCCGCAGATATGCGATGAACTCGTTCGTGACCGCGCTCAACGACACCTCGGTGATGTCCATCTCATGCTGGGAGATCAGGTTCAGCAGCAGATCGAATGGCCCGTCGAAGTTGGACAGCGAGACGCGGAAGCCTTCGACCGGGTCGGGCTCAGTTTCCTCGGAGCTATGCGACAGCGCCACGGGCGACCAGTTCCCGCGCCAGTCGCAGGTACGCCTGGGCGGCGGCATGCTCCGGCGCGAACTCGGTGATCGGAACGCCCGACACCGATGCGTCGGGGAACTTCACCGTGCGACCGATCACCGTTTCCAGCACGTCGTCCCCGAATGTCTCCACTACCCGTTCCAGAACTTCACGGGAGTGCAACGTGCGCGCGTCGTACATTGTCGCCAGAAGGCCGTCGAGGGTGATCCCCGGGTTCAGCCGGTCGCGCACCTTCTCGATTGTTTCGATGAGCAAAGCAACACCACGGAGAGCAAAGAACTCGCACTCCAGCGGAATAAGTACGCCGTGACTCGCCGTCAGCGCGTTCACGGTCAGCAGTCCGAGAGAGGGCTGGCAGTCAATCAGGATGACGTCGTACTCTCCGGCGACCTGACGCAGGACGCGGGCGAGGATCGTCTCACGGGCGACCTCGTTGACCAGGTGCACCTCGGCGGCCGACAGGTCGATGTTCGCGGGAAGAACGTCAAGCCCGGGCGTCGCCGAATGGACAATCACTTCATGCGCGTCGCGCTTGGTGTCCAGCAGCAGGTCATAGATCGTTGGCACGTCGTGCGTGGGAATGCCGAGCCCGGCAGAGAGTGCACCCTGCGGGTCGAAGTCGACCGCGAGTACCTTGCGCCCGTACTCGGCGAAGGCAGCCGCGAGGTTGATCGTCGTCGTCGTCTTACCGACGCCGCCCTTCTGGTTGCACAGCGCGATGATGCGCGCAGGACCGTGCGATTCGAGCGGCGTTGGGGTGTCGAAGCCGTGGTAGGGGCGCCCCGTGGGTCCCATCAGGATGTCGTCGCCCTTAGACGACGTCTTACCCTTGGACTTCGCCACGTTCTGACTCACCGATTCTCCTGCTTCCCTCGTGCGTCTTCAATTCTAGCGACCCCGCGCCCGTTGTCCTCGTTGCCGCCCCGCATTCCCGCCTTTCCCAGCTTGCGAGTGGGCGGGTGTGGCTGCAATTCTTCGAAAAAATGAGCCACAAGTGCCCGCTCGCAACTAGCGGGCGCGGGGATGCGACGTTGCGTAGATGTCGCGGAGCGTGTCGACCGACACGTGCGTGTAGATCTGAGTCGTCGCCACCGATGCATGACCGAGCAGCTCCTGCACGACGCGCACATCGGCACCACCCTGCAGCAGATGCGTGGCGAAAGAGTGCCGCAAGGTGTGCGGCGACACCTCGGAGGTGATGTGCGCGGCGCTAGCCGCAGCGCGAATCACTAGCCAGGCACTCTGACGCGACAGCGGCGCTCCGCGAGCGCCGAGGAACAGTCGCGCCGACGACTGTCCCTTCGCCGCGAGGGCGGGTCTCACGCGGGTGAGGTAGGCGTCCACCGCATCCCTCGCGAAGGAACCCACCGGAACGATGCGCTCCTTGGATCCTTTGCCACGCAGACGCAGCACGTCACCGTGCGCGAGGTCGTCGACGTCGAGACCCACGGCTTCCGAGACACGCGCGCCGGTCGCGTAGAGCAGTTCAAGCAGCGCCCGGTCGCGGATGCCGATGGGCTCCTCGGCCGACGGCGCGGCAAGCAGCCGCTCCACCTGATCGATCGTGAGTGCCTTCGGGAGCCGCTGCGGAGCCTTCGGCGGCCGGAGCCTGCCGCTCGGATCTTCGAGCTCGATCCCCTCCCGCACGAGATACCTGTGCAGCCCCCGCACCGAGGACTGCAGCCGCGAAAGACTCGTCGCCGCTGGCGCAGGAACCATCGCCGACCGATCAGCGATGAAGCGGCCAATGATCGAGCCGCTGACCGCCGTGGTGTCATCGATTCCGACATCGGTCAGCCATGCCAGGTACACGTCCAGATCACGGCGATATGCGCTGATCGTGTGCTCGGACAGTCCGCGCTCGATCGTGACATGCCGGATGTACGTATCGATCGCACGGTCCAGCCGCATGACTACTCTCCGGTTCGCCTGAGCGTCGCGGCGAGCACGCCGTTCGCCAGCAACGCGTTGCGCATACGCCCGTCGAGCACTGCAGCCACGGCATCCGCCAGCGGCACCCACTCGATGCGGATGTCGGCTTCTTCGTCTTCGCGAGCGTGCAAGTCCGGTGCTGCGGACAGCCCCGTTGCGAGGAAGAAATGCACGATCTCGTTGCTGCCACCTGGAGTCGTGTACGTCGACAACAACGGCTGCCAGTCCGCCGCCACGATGTCAGTCTCCTCCGCCAGCTCACGCTGCGCAGCGATCACCAATTCCTCCCCCTCGATGTCGAGGAGACCGGCCGGTAGTTCCCAGTCACGGTGTCGAATCGGATGCCGGTACTGCTGAATCAGCAGAACGCGCTCCTGATCGTCGATCGCCACGATCACCACCGCTCCGGTGTGATCGACGTAGTGACGAGTGATCTCGGAATCGCCGTAACGGAACGTATCCGAGCGGATATCCCACACCGCACCCCGATATGGCACTTCTGTGGAGATGATCTCCGGGTTCAGTGGTTCGTCGCGCAACTCGTCAGTCATCGGCCGAGACGTCGAACAGTTCGCTGGAGCGGTGACGCTCGATCGCTGCGCCGATCAGACCGCGGAACAGCGGATGCGGGGCGGTCGGACGCGAGCGCAGCTCTGGGTGCGCCTGGGTGGCGATGTAGTACGGGTGCACGGCACGCGGCAACTCGACGTACTCGACGAGGTCGAGCTCCGGGTTGAGGCCTGAGAACACGAGACCCGCCTCGGTGAGGCGTGCACGGTAGGCGTTGTTGACCTCGTAGCGGTGACGGTGACGCTCGGATGCCTCCAAGCTGCCGTAGAGCTCGGCAGCCAGCGATCCCTCGGCAAGTGTTGCCTGGTACAGCCCGAGACGCATGGTGCCGCCCAGGTCGCCACCGTCGATGATGTCGACCTGCTCGGCCATGGTCGCGATGACAGGCTCAGCCGTCTCCGGGTCGAACTCGGTCGAGGACGCACCGACGATGTCGGCCATGTTGCGGGCGTACTCGATGACCATGCACTGCAGACCCAGGCACAGGCCGAGGGTGGGGATGCCCTGTTCGCGAGCGAACTTCAGCGCGCCGAGCTTGCCTTCGATGCCGCGGATGCCGAAGCCGCCGGGGACGCAAATGCCGTCGACGGTGCTCAGCGCCTTCTCCGCGCCTTCTGGCGTCTCGCAGGAATCAGAGGGAATCCAGCGGATGTTGACCTTGGTCTCCTGCGCGAACCCACCGGCCTTGAGCGCCTCAGTCACCGACAGGTACGCGTCGGGCAGGTCGATGTACTTGCCGACAAGACCGATCGTGACCTCGTGCTTCGGGTTGTGCACGGCGTGCAGAACCTTCTGCCACCGCGACCAGTCGACCTCGGGTGCTGCTTTGGCGTCGAGTCCGAGCCGACGCGCGATGTACGAGTCGAGTCCCTGGTCGTTGAGCGTCGAGGGGATGTCGTAGATGCTGGGGAGGTCAACCGTGTTGATTACCGCTTCTACCTCGACATCGCACATCAGCGCGATCTTGTTGCGGTTGCTGACGCTGACGGGTCGGTCGCTACGCAGCACAAGAGCGTCCGGCTGGATGCCGACCTGGCGAAGCGCTGCGACGGAGTGCTGCGTCGGCTTGGTCTTCTGCTCGCCGGAGGCGCCCATGAACGGGACGAGCGAGACGTGCACGAAAAATACGCTGTCGCGGCCGAGTTCGTGGCGCAGCTGACGCGCAGCTTCCAGGAACGGCTGCGACTCGATGTCGCCGACTGTTCCGCCAACCTCTGTGATGATGACATCGGGCTTCGGCGATTCGCCGGCCTGCAGGCGCATGCGGCGCTTGATCTCATCGGTGATGTGCGGGATGACCTGCACGGTGTCGCCGAGGTACTCTCCGCGGCGCTCCTTCGCGATGACCTGCGAGTAGATCTGACCAGTGGTGACGTTGGCAGCCTCCGACAGGTTGATGTCGAGGAACCGCTCGTAGTGGCCGATGTCAAGGTCGGTCTCTGCACCGTCGTCGGTGACGAACACCTCACCGTGCTGGAAGGGGTTCATCGTGCCTGGATCGACGTTCAGGTACGGGTCAAGCTTCTGCATCACAACGCGCAAACCGCGCGCGGTGAGAAGGTTTCCCAGGCTGGCCGCCGTGAGCCCTTTACCCAAAGACGAAACGACACCGCCAGTCACAAAAATGTGCTTGGTTGTGTCGTTTTTAGGTCCCGCAGCAGAAGAGTTCATCACGGGCTTAAATCCTAACAGTTCGCTCAGGCACTAAGGCTGAGAAGTTCTCGGGCATGGGTGAGGGCAGCATCCGAATCAGTAAGTCCCGACAGCAGTCGCGCCATCTCCGCCTCGCGATCGCTGCCCTCCAGACGCCGGACACTGGACGCGGTTACCGCGCCATCATTAGCTTTCACGACAGAAAGATGGTTGGTGGCGAAGGCTGCGACCTGCGCCAGATGTGTCACAGCAATCACCTGAGATGTCTCTGCAAGTCGGGCGAGTCGCCGTCCCACTTCGATTGCGGCGGCACCGCCGATTCCGGCATCCACTTCGTCGAACACGAACGTGGGAACAGGATCGGTTCCGGCGATCACGACTTCGACGGCCAGCATCACACGCGAGAGCTCACCACCGGATGCGCTCTTGGCCACCGAGCGCGGTTCGGCGCCAGGATGCGGGGCCAACAGGATCGCGACATCGTCACGGCCGTGTGCACTCGCCGATCCCTCGCGTATGGAGACCTCGAGTGTGGCATCCGGCATCGCCAGCGCGTGCAGCTCTTCGGTGACCGCGCTGCCCAGTCTGACGGCGGCTTCGGTGCGAGTCGACGTGAGGATCGCCGCGACGTCATCGAGCGTCGCTCTGGCTACGTCTCGCTCCGAGTGCAGCCGTTGCAGACGGTCGCCGTCATCGTCGAGCTCTGCCAACCGCGTAGACCCGCTGTGCCAGAGCTCGAGCGCCTCGTCCAACGATCCGTGCGCGCGGATCAACGTGGTCAGAGCCGCGCGGCGTTCTTCGACGGCGGCGAGTTCATGGGGGCCGGTCTCATCGAGATCGGCGAGATATGCGGAGAGCTGGAGTGCGAGATCTGAGACGCGATAGCCGACGTCGGCGATCTGCTCGGAGATCTCGGTGAGCGCCGGGTCTGCGACGCGCTCGAGGTTTCTTCTGGCCTCCGCCACGAGCGCGGATGCATCGGGTTCGCCCTCTTCGCTGGAGAGCGCATTGCGCGCGAGGGATGCGGCGAGTCGCAGCTCTTCAGAATTGGAGAGCCGCACGGCGCGCTCCGCGAGCACGGCATCCTCCCCCGGCTCTGGCGCTGTCGCTTCGATCAGCGCCAGTGCCTCACGCAGGCGATCCGCTTCTTCAGCGCGACGATCACGATTCTCGGTGATCTCGGCGATCTCGGTGTCCAGCTCACGCCAGCGTGCGAACGCCGTCGAGTACGCCTCCACTGCCGTGGCGATCGGTTCTCCGCCGAAGCGGTCGAGTGCGTCACGCTGCGCGGCCGTGGAACGCAGCCGCAACTGCTCAGACTGACCGTGTACGACGACGAGTTCATCGGCGAGGGCAGCCAGCACGCCGGCAGGCGCCGCACGTCCGCCGACGCTGGCTCTGCTGCGGCCTTCGGCGTTCAGCGTTCGCGAGATGTACAGCTCGCCCCAGCCGTCATCGAGTGGCTCCAGTTCACCGCCTGCGTCTGTGACGATGTCCGCCACTCGACCCTTGACCGGTACGATCCATACCCCTGCGGCCGAGGCCTGAGCCGCACCGGCACGCACCGCGCCTGAGTCGGCACGCTGGCCGAGCAGCAGCCCGAGACCTGTGACAACCATGGTCTTGCCCGCACCGGTCTCACCGGTGATCGCGGTGAAGCCGGGACCGAGAGGCAGCACGGCGTCTGCAATGACGCCGAGTCCCTGCATCCGCATCTCCTCGATCACGCCGGAGCTCCCCCGGCCTGTCCGCGCCAGCCAGCCACAGGCAGCTGAAACTTGCGCACGAGACGGTCGGTGAACGCGGTCGGGTGGAGCCTGGCGAGACGTACCGGCCGTGAAGAACGGCGTACCACGACACGGGCTCCGGGAGGAAGTTCATGCGATCGACGCCCATCGCACCACAGGATGCCGGAACCGTCGGTGCGCTCGAGCATCTCGATCGCGACGGAAGCGTCAGGGCTGACCACGAGCGGACGGGCGAATAGCGCATGAGCGGACAGCGGGATCACTGCGATCGCCTCGACGCTCGGCCAGATGACCGGACCGCCGGCGGAGAAGTTGTAGGCAGTGGAACCGGTGGGAGTGGAGATCACCATGCCGTCGCAGCCGTAGCTCGACAGCGGTCGGCCATCAATCTCGACGACGACCTCGATCATGCGCTCGCGACTGGCCTTCTCGACCGTTGCTTCGTTCAAAGCCCACGTTTCGAAGACGACCGAGCCTGTGGCATCTTTCACGCGCACCGCGAGGGCGAGCCGCTCCTCGACGTCGTAATCGCGGGCGATCACGCGATGCACGGCGTCGTCCATGGCATCGCGTTCAATCTCTGCCAGGAAACCGACGTGGCCCATGTTGATGCCGAGCACCGGCGCGCTGTTCGTGCCACGGACAAGCTCAGCCGCACGCAGGATCGTGCCGTCACCGCCCAGCACGATCGCCAGCTCCAAGTCATCAACACCGACGACATCGCCCAGTGCGTCGACGTCACCGAAGACGGGATCGACTGCAGCGAGCTCTGCCCTGTCATCGACCGACAGCACGGGACGGGCACCCGCACCACGCAACAACTCGATGACGCGACGGGCTGCGGCGACGGTATCGTCGCGGCCGGCGTGGGCAACGACCAAGATATTTCGCTCGTTCATCGGCCCCCTGCCAGCTCGTTGATGCGTTCCGTCCATTCTGTCGGATTACTGCCGCGTGCGGGCGACATGTGGATGAGGAATTCGGCGTTGCCATGGGTGCCGAGAATCGGCGAGGCAATGATTCCGAGCATGCCGAGTCCGGCATCCCAGCCGTTCCACACCACACGGGCGACGGCGTCGGAGCGCGTGGCAGGATCGGTGACCAAGCCGCCGCGCACAGCAGTGCGCCCGACTTCGAACTGCGGCTTCACCAACAAGACGATGTCGGCGTCGGATGCGGCGACACCTGCGACCGCCGGAAGAATCAATTCGAGCGAGATGAAGGAGAGATCGCCGACGATCAAGTCGGGTGCGTCAGTCTCGCCGGTCGCCTCGGCCAGATTCTCGCGCGTCATGTACCGCACGTTGAATCCCTCGACGCTCACGACCGCTTGGTCTTCGGCGATGGATGCCGCGAGCTGATCATGCCCGACATCTACGGCCAGCACCTTACGGGCACCGCGTTCGCGGAGAACCTGCGTGAACCCACCAGTGGACGCACCCATGTCGAGGGCGAGGCGGCCTTCGGCCTTCACGTCGAAGGCGTCGAGCGCGGCGACGAGCTTTTGGGCGCCGCGGCTGACGTAGTGGTCAGACTCAGCCAACGTGATCACGGCGTCGTCGCCTACGGCAGCCGAGGCTTTGATGATCTGTCGGCCATTGACGCTCACCAGCCCCGCGACGATCAGCGTGGCAGCGTGCGTGCGGGAGCGTGCCAGTCCTCGGGATGCGAGGGCGGCGTCAAGGCGAGTCATCTGTCTCCGGACGTAGTCTTTTCTCGGGAGTCGAGCTTCGTGCCACTCTCAAGTCGGCGGAACAGCTCGTCGTGGAACGTCGAGTACGCATCGGCGCGCGAAGCAAGCGGCTGTCCCTCGATCAGACGCAGCCGACTCCACAGACCATCGGTCGGCGCGGTCGCATTCTCTTCGCTCACAGTTCCACTTTACGTGCCGTCACCGACATGGCAGCGAGGCGCACTCAGGGACGGTAGAACGGATCTTCGTAGAGTTTCTCCGGAACGTTGAGCACGAACACCGGAGTGCCCGAATCCCAGATCGCAATCGCCCCGGCACGGACGAGATCAATCTGGCGAGTACCTTCCGAGAGGATCTCGACGTCTCCCCCGATCACCCGAACGGATGCCCCGTTGACGGTGACCACGCCATCCTTGCGCTGCGTCTGCGGGTAGGGCTCGTGCAGTTCGCGAAGGTCACTCAGGATGAAGGTCGGACGCGATCCCTCGGGAGCCGCAAGTACATGCTTCGGCCTGTCGATACCGGTGAGCACCAGCACGGAATCGATGCCGACGCGTGCCGCACCTAAAATGTCGGTATCGAGCCGGTCACCGATGAAGAGTGTCTTGGTCGCACCGAAGCGCGCGATCGCTTCTTCGAAGATAGGGATCTCGGGCTTGCCGGCGACAGTCGCGAGACGCCCCACAGCGGTGTGAACCGCCGAGACGAGCGTGCCATTGCCGGGAGCGACACCGCGCTCGCGCGGAATCGTCCAGTCGCTGTTGGTGGCGATCCAGGGGATGCCGCCTTCTTCCTCCGGAACCTTGAGCGCGAACGCTGCCTCTGCCAAGTCGGTCCAGGCCACCTCAGGGGCGAAGCCCTGCACGACAGCATCCGGGGAGTCCTCGGCGCTGCGTGTGACGGTGTAACCAGCCTTCTCCGCCTCGACGACAAGGCCTTCGCCCCCGACGATCAGCAAGGTGGCGGGCGGAGGGACCATGGTGACGAGCAAGCGCATCGCAGCCTGCGGACTGGTCACCACATCGTTCGCCACGACCGTGAGGCCGAGAGACGTGAGGTGCTCAGCGACTGAGGCGTCAGTGCGGGAAGCGTTGTTCGTGATGTAGCCGACACGACGGCTCGCTGCGACCTGGTTCAGGCTTTCAACGGCGTGCGGAAGTGCACCGGGGCCGGCGTAAACGACGCCATCAAGGTCAGCGAGGACGACGTCGACGCCATCGAGCGGAGTCGGGCGCGATCGAGAGAAAAGACCCACTCAGGAATCCTCCTCCGGTGCCTCGACGGATTCGTCTTCGACGATCGTTTCGGGCTCAGTTTCGAGCTCCTCAGCCGGCTCGTCGACCGGTTCGCTAACGGTGGGCTCTTCCACAGCGGAAGCGACCGGTGCGTCGACGCTCTCGTCGTCGGGGTACTCCCCTTCGATCAGACCGTCTTCGACGATCATTTCGTCGTCATCTCCCAGTCCAAGAGCATCTGCCGCGACGTCTGCGCGCTCAATCCAGAAGGCCGCCTCATCGTCTCGCCCGAGGTCTTCCAGAACAGCAGCGTGCGCGCCGAACAGCGCGGGACTCCATTCGAAGGCGCGGTCGGGATTGAGCTCGGGGATCTGAAGCTCGCCAAGTGCGAGCTCAGTCTCGCCCTGATCAAGGCGGGCACCGGACATCGCAATTGCAAGTGCGACGCGAACGGGCGTCGAAAGCTTGGAACGATCCGCAGCACGACCAGTCTCGAGAGCGCGATCGGAACGACCGATACCGCGCTCACTGTCGACCATCAACGCGATCTGATCGTCCTTACCGGAAATGCGACGGTACGTACGCAGCTCACGAAGAGCGAGGGCGAAGTCGCCGGTCGCGTAGGCAGTGATGCCGAGCGACTCACGCACGATTGCGATGCGACCAGCGCGACGGGATGCAGCAAGTGCGTGCTCGTGGGCGAGTGCGGGATCCTCTTCGATGAGACGCGCGGCCATTGCAAGGTGACGTGCGACCTGCTCGGCGTTCTCCTTGCTCAGCGTCTTCAGCTCATTGCGTGCCGAAGTGTGCAGATCATCCGGAGTGACGTCTTCCGGCACCTCAGGGTCGTTGAAGCGAGGGCGATCGTCTGAATGGCGATCCGGACGTTCCCGGTCAGCGCCTCCGCGCTGCGGGAAGCCGCGGCCGCCACTGCGGTCGTCGCGGCGCGGAGCGCCACCGTCGCGGTTGCCCTGATAGCCGCCCTCACGACGCGGAGCAGCACCATCACGGTTACCCTGGTATCCGCCTTCGCGGCGCGGAGCGCCACCGTCACGGTTACCTTGGTATCCGCCTTCGCGGCGCGGAGCGCCACCATCACGGTTGCCCTGGTATCCGCCTTCGCGGCGCGGAGCGCCACCATCGCGGTTGCCCTGGTATCCGCCTTCGCGGCGCGGAGCGCCACCGTCACGGTTGCCCTGGTATCCACCCTCACGACGAGGAGCAGCACCATCACGGTTACCTTGGTATCCGCCTTCGCGGCGCGGAGCGCCACCATCACGGTTGCCCTGGTATCCGCCTTCGCGGCGCGGAGCGCCACCATCGCGGTTGCCCTGGTATCCGCCTTCGCGGCGCGGAGCGCCACC
>NZ_JBPXMT010000018.1:0-629 GCF_051842835.1 Microbacterium sp. A93 | reverse complement strand
CGCGGCGCGGAGCGCCACCATCGCGGTTGCCCTGGTATCCGCCTTCGCGGCGCGGAGCGCCACCGTCACGGTTGCCCTGGTATCCACCCTCACGACGAGGAGCAGCACCATCACGGTTACCTTGGTATCCGCCTTCGCGGCGCGGAGCGCCACCATCACGGTTACCTTGGTATCCGCCTTCGCGGCGCGGAGCGCCACCATCACGGTTGCCCTGGTATCCGCCCTCACCACGAGGAGCAGCACCATCACGACGCGGAGCACCGCCGTCGCGGTTGCCCTGATAGCCGCCCTCACGACGCGGAGCAGCACCATCACGGTTGCCCTGATAGCCGCCCTCACGACGAGGAGCAGCACCATCACGGGCTGGGGGCGTCGAGCGATCAGTGCGCGGAGGACGGCCCTGACGATCGTCGCGTCGGGCATTGGAACTGTCTTCGCGTCGTGGTCGACGCTCGTCCTCGTTAGGCATGGTCCTGATTCTCTCAACTTCCTGTAAAACGCAAAATGGCCACCCAGCGTTGGGTGGCCATTTTGTCTAAAAGAAGTCCGGCGGTGTCCTACTCTCCCACAGGGTCCCCCCTGCAGTACCATCGGCGCTGTGAGGCTTAGCTTCCGGGTTCGGAATGTAA
>NZ_JBPXMT010000017.1:0-181393 GCF_051842835.1 Microbacterium sp. A93 | reverse complement strand
ACCAGTGCTCCGATTGGCCGGATGGTGAGGGATGCGGAATCAGTTGAAGAGCGAAGGCTCCGTCTGGTGATGGTTCGCGACCGGTTTGTCGCACCTGGCGAGTAGCACCTTGGACGCCTCCACCCATTCCTCGATCTTCGGCTGGAAAAGATCCGTGACCCGGCCCCGGTAGGCGGGCTCGGCGATCGGCCTGGCCGCGTCGCGGGCCGCGACGTGACGGGCAACCGTGGGATGCGAGCAGCCAGTTAGTTCGGCGCGGCGCGGCGCGCAAGGATCCGGTCAGACCGTATGCCTCAAGAAATTCCATGATTTCTCCGTCAAACTTCATTCGGGGCCTCTTCCCGGGCTGTTGGTGTGGCTAGACACCGTCATCAAATCCCAGGAAGGGGCCCCACCGCGTAAGCAGCAGGGTTCAGAAATTGAAGTGGGCAGATCTCATGCCCACCGGAGGGCAGTTCTACTGGCCGTCAGTGGGCAGTTCCATAGCCGCCTGTGGGCAGTTTGTCATGGCCGCTGACACGGGCTGCCGGTCTATTTCGCCGATCCGAAGAGCCCCTGGCAACGCGGCAGCAATGAGCATCTCAACGGACTCCTACGCCAGTACTTCCCCAAGGGCACAGATCTCTCTAGGTGGAGCGCGGCGGAGATCGCCGCTGTCGCAGCCGCGATCAAGAACCGCCCGAGAGAAATCCGCGACTGGCGCACCCCCGCCGAAGCCTTCACTGAGCTACTACGATCGAGCTCACAAACAATCGTTGCGACGACCGGTTGAATACGGCCAATTTCGATCACGGAAATTCGTCAAAGCGCTCAAGCGCCACAAGCTACTCGGATCGATGGGACGGGTCGGCGCAGCGGGTGACAATGCGGCAATGGAGAGCTTCTTTCGCCTGCTGCAGAAGAACGTCCTCGACCGGCACCCCTGGAACAGCAGACTGCAGCTGCGACTCGCGATCGTGCAATGGATCGAAGGGACCTACCACCGCAAACGCCGACTCAGGAAACTGACCCCCATCGAGTTCGAGACCATAATGATGGATGCCGTCGCCCTGGCGGTATAAACCCCGGACTCAACCGAACCTTCAGCAGACCCCCGACATGCTCAAGGACGCGAAGGACGACATCCTTGTGTTCTGAGGGTTCCCGCCGGAGCACTCGCGGCAGATCTGGTCCACGAACCCATACACCTGGAATCTGTCGCGATCTCGAACCCCGGATTCACGCGGATTCGATCAGGTCGAGCTCCCGACTCGATCAGATGGATCGGAGTCAATTTGACTCAGTTGTTGCCACGGCATTGCCAATTCGTTCTCATCACCGCACGCTCACACACACGCTAAACGGTCGAGGACAGGATCGGCTCAAGGCGCCCTCGGCGTACCATTCTTGTGCCACCTGCAACAATCTTGTTACACTCGTCACATGGATGTTGCAAAGCTGATCAATGAGATGGGTCGCACACCGAGCGCGACCGCTCGGGCGACCGGCCTCTCGCGCATGACTGTGCACCGGCTACGTGATGGGGTGTCGTCGCCGACCCTCGCGACCCTGCGCGAGCTCGCTTTGGCGGCTGGCTACGACATCGACGTAAGCCTCGTGCCAGCGAGCGATCCGGCAGCTGCCGTGGCGGCCCGCGTGATGGCCGATCCTGCGACTCCGCCGCTGGATCACCTCGAGGAGTGGGGAATGACTGACCCGGGTGATGTCGAGGCCATCTCGACGTGGGTGACCCGACTCGAGCGTCAGGGCGGCCACGACCCGAAGCGTCTGCTGGAGCTAGCCGGCAGGTCTTCAGCTCCGCAGCACCGCAAGGGTGCCCGGTTCTTTGCCCCGAAGCCGGGGCTCACACAGGAGCAGATCGTTGAGATCGCCAACAGCGCCCTCGGGGGCCTGACCGGAGCGCTCTCGGGTGTGGCCGCCGCGCGGGTCTACCTCGGCCATGCACCGGATCCGGGGCCAGTGGTGTCCTGGACGAACGACCTCGCTGCGGTGGCCCAGCGGCTGGCTTCGACACTGCGCGAGGCCGACGAATACCAGCCAGCAGGCGTCCTCCTGGCGCCGACGATGCCCGCATACTTCATCGACATGATGATGCCCCCGGCGTGGGACCACCAGATCGTCTCGCCGATTCAGGCGGCGATCGACCTGTACGGTCTCGGATACGAGGAGCTGGCGAACGAGATCACGGAAGGGTGGTGACTGGTGATGAGCGACGACAAGAACGAGAAGCGCGCCCCCGAGCAGAAGTGGGGCACAACCTCGCGGGACTTCGCCCGACGTGCAGCGGAGAACAGAGCGCGACACGGGGCGGGCCCGAGCACCCGTGGCCCCTTGGGCGGAGATGCCTCGCGTCAGCTGCGAACGGGCCGGATCACGTGGCGGCCGGGCGCAGCCAACTTCGAGCTGATCAGGCCCTCCGACGTCGAGCTCTCTCTCTTCCGGTTGAAGAAGTCGCTGCCGGAGTTGGTCTGGAACGCGGCCGCCCTCGAAGGTAACACCTTCACGCTGCCGCAGGTGCAGACGCTGCTCGATGGTGTCACCGTCGGTGGGAAGAGGCTCGAGGAAGCCGAGCAGATCCTGGCGCTGAGCGAAGGCATGAACCTCATGATCAGCGACGTGCGCGACGGGACGTTCGCTCTAAATAAGGAGACTTCCGACCGTATCCACGGGATCGTGGCCAAGCATGAAGCGATCGAATCGGGCAGCTTCCGTGGCGAGGGAAGCGTGAACGGCGGCGGTGCTGTGCGCCTCGCTGGCGGCGGCACCGTCGGCGGCGACCCGACTGGGGAGGGCGGGGAGCAGTTGCAGGCCGACTACACGAATCTGCTCGCCGCTCTCGGCACCCTCCGCGACCCGAGAGCGCGCGCGCTGGTGTATTTCGCCTCGGCGACCCGGTCACAGTTCTACTTCGATGGGAACAAGCGGACGGCCAGAATCATGATGACCGGCGCGCTGATCAAGTCCGGCTTCGAGCCAGTGAACATCCCGTACGCGAGGCAGGAGGAGTTCAACGTCGCGCTCGACGAGCTCTTCAGGACCGACGATGGCACCAGGCTCATCGACTTCCTCACCACCTGCACGATGTTCGACACGATGTTCGACACGAGGTGAGATCCCGGAGCGGCATACAGTGGGTGCCGAAGGCGCCCCGCCATTGGTCCGTACGTGTCAGGGTCGAGTGAGTGCACAAGGGCCGCGCGCTGAGGCCGCGAGGCCATCGAAATCGGATTCGACTGCACTCAAGTGTTACCACTAACGTTGCCACGCGGAACCCCGACCGTGGGGCGGATGCCCACGGTAAGCAGCACGGCATACTGTTTCGGATGCCGCATGCCATGAGTGACATAGCCCTCGATCCGCAGAATTCCGCGGGTCAAGGTGGAACACCTGTTCGATCATGCGCGTCGCGGCGAGACGGCAACGCCGCCACTATCGGACCGTTTCGCACTCAAATGTGGCCACGGGCGTTGCCACGCACGACTCTAGACATGGGGGCTATCGGCCAAAACGTGTGGATGGGATCTTGATATAGGCGCGTGATTCCGGGGTGAAACGGGGTTTGTCTTACTCCGGCAGGATTAGTTGTGCCGGAAGCATCGAACTCGACCGTCTGTGGTGTATGTACGAGCAAGCTCGTCAAGAACGGGCGCACCGCGGCCGGAACGCAACGCTGGCGGTGCCCGGAATGCGGGGCGTCATCGGTGCGGAAACGGCCGGACCTGTCCCGTATGCATGACCTCGATGCGTTCGTGGACTGGCTGCTCGGCAAAGCGTCCCAGGCCGAGATGGATGGCACCACGACTGGCCGCTCATTCCGCCGTCGTATCGCGTGGTGCTGGAGCGTCATCCCGGTCATGCCCGTGACGGGTGAGATCTTCGATGAGGTCCAGCTCGATGGGTTCAATCTCCGGACCGGGTGGTGTCTGCTGGTCGCGAGCGTCAACGCGAAACCCGTCGCATACCAATGGGCAGGATCCGAGAACCAGGCCGCATGGTCAGCGCTACTCACCCAACTGCCCGCACCGACGGTTGTCGTCTCTGACGGCGCGTCCGGGCTGAAAGGCGCACTCGCGGAACACTGGCCCGACACCCGCATCCAACGGTGCCTGGTCCACGTGCAACGCAACGTCCGCAGATACGTCACCTCACGCGCGAAAACACCCGCTGGCCGGGCATTGTGGGGACTCGCGTTGAAACTCACCAGGGTGAAGACCCTGGATGGCATGAACGCGTGGATCCTGCTGCTCAGCAGGTGGGAAGCGCAGTTCCTGCCACTGACGAAACAGCGCACCTATGCCTCTTCCCGCGTGGCCCCGCCGCCCTGGGCACGGCCCGGACAGAAATGGTGGTTCACCCATCAAAGACTCCGTTCCGGGCACCAGGTCCTGGCCCGCCTCGTCAAAGCCGGCCACCTGTTCACGTTCCTTGACCCCGCCCTGGACGGCATCAAGATCTCGTCCACGACGAACCAGATCGAGGGCGGCATCAACTCGCCCATGCGTGATCTCCTCAAACGACACCGAGGACTCAACGAGCACCACCAGAAACGCGCACTGGAGTGGTGGCTCTACACGCACTGCCCGACCCCACGGCCAACAGCAACGATGCTGCAACACCACAACGAAATGCCCGTCCAGAACGTTGACGCCGACAGCGAGATCGACACCACCAACGAGTTCAACGAACCCGACTTCTACGGACCCGCACTCACCGCCGAAGAAGGCCTCTGGCACCGCTCAGGATGGACCCGCGGACGATGACACGCCCGACCCCATCCACACGTTTTGGCCTATAACCCGGACATGGAAAAACCCCTGATGAACAGGGGTTTTTCTGGCGGTGACGGTGGGATTTGAACCCACGGTAGGGGTGAACCTACACAACATTTCGAGTGTTGCACCTTCGGCCGCTCGGACACGTCACCGCGAATGAGTTTACGCGACGGCAGGCCGTCGCGCGAATCGGCGCTTTGCGGGCGCGAAACGGGCATTGCTGCATGAGAAAGGACTAGGCAACTCCTGTCTCGTGCGGGAAACGTCGCCTCGCTGCCTGACTGAGATTACGGCGAGTTAGGATGGCCTTACGGATGGACGGAGACGCCGGTCCGGAAAGGGTGCGCCATGAGCTTCATCACGTCAGCAGCGTTGGAGGAGACGGGATACGTCGTCCTCGATCGGTACGCCGATCCTATCGATCCCGCCGAGTGGCAGGATCTCGAGTACGTCGGCTGGCGTTCCTCCGGCATCACCCGATTTGCACCGCTGACCAGCTACGCCGGCGAAGTCGAATGCAACGGCTTCTGGAACCAGACCCCGCCGCGCACCGACAAGGATGGGGTCTGGATTCCGAGCCAGGTCGAGAAGGCCCCCACTCTCACCGAGCTTGCCCAGGAGCCCGGCACGAACATCGGCCGCTGCCGTGTGATCGAACTGCAGCCGAACACTTACGCCGACGCGGTCTACAACCTGCACCAGGACGACAACAACCGCCTGAACGAGGATGGCAGCGGATGGGTCGTCCGCTCGTTCATTAACCTCACCGACGACCCAGACTCAATGTTGATCCTGCGCGAAGACCGCTTCGACCCCGCGACCGAGGTCAGGATGGCACTACCCGCCGGAACCCGCGCCATCGTCGACACCCAGCGCTTTTGGCACGCCGTGTGGCACCGAGGCGCCACCCCGCGATACTCGCTGATCACATCGTGGACCTCCGGCCCCGAGCTCGACACCTACATCTCCACGCACAACGGCGACCAGCATCCGCGGAGCGTCGCGATCGATCAGCAGACCATTGACGAGGCGCAGGTCGAACTGCACCGTCGCATCGAAGAGCGCCGCCGCGCCTTCGAGGCACAGGGGATCGTCATGGAGCCTCCGGTCGAGCTGTATTACTGAGCGTCACCCTGCGACGAAGGCAGCGAGGTTCCGCAGCGACGATGTGAGCCCCGCGACATGATCCGCTGCGGAGATGCCATCCGGAACATCTTCCGCACGGAAGACGACCTCGCTGCCGGTGCCGCGCGCAATGGCCTCCCACGTCATCCGCATGGTCCCCGCGAACGCCGGATCGTCCGATTCGAACTCGACATCTGCGACGACGCGAACACCAGGCGTCACCTCGACGTACTTCCCCTCGACCACGTCCTCGTCCGCGCTGCTCTTGCCGGGAGCATCCGTGGTGTCCAAATAGGTGAGCACGATCCGATAGTCACCGCCGGTCCGCGCGTCCAGGCGCTCCACTCGCCCCGACATGCCGTCCGGCGGCAGCCAGCGTGCCAGCGCCGCCGGGTCGATGAACGCCGCGTAGACCTGCTCCGGCGACGCGCTGATCAGAAGACGTGCTTCGTCGATTCGCCCCATGCCGAGAGGCTACGCCCCCGTTATCGAAGAAGCCATCGGCTGCGACCGCCCGGTCAGAGCGTGCGCCCTGCCTCGATGTGCACGACGCGATCAACCGTTCCTGCCGGCGGATCGACGTGCGAGATCAGCAGCACCGACTGCTCACCCGCCGCTTCCAGCAGATCACGCAGCAGCGCCTCGGATGCCTCGGGATCAACCCCGGCGGTCGGCTCATCCAGCACGAGCACCGGAAACCCGCGCAACAGCGCACGCGCCAGCGCGATCCGCTGCGCTTGCCCACCTGAGACCAGTGCCCCGCGGTCACCGACGCGCGCATCCAGTCCGCCGTGCTCCCGTGTCCAGTCTCCGAGACCCACCCGGCCCAGGACGGCGAGCAGCTCGTCGTCCGTCGCCGTGTCGCGGGCGAACAGCAGATTCTGCCGAATGTCCTCATCGAACAGCTGCGGACTCTGCTCGCACAGGCCGATGGTGCGTCGAAGCGCGGGGCCCGACAGCGCCGAGGCATCCGTCTCGCCAATCGTGTACTCGCCCTCTGATCGCAGAAATCCGACCAGCACCGACGCGAGCGAACTCTTGCCCGCGCCGCTCGGCCCGCTGAGAAGCACGCGCTCTCCCACACCGAGATCCAGCGACACTCCGCGTAACGCCGGCGCACCGCCCGGCCACGATGCCCGCACATCGCGCAACCGCAGTGCGGTACCGGCCGGCGCTTCGTCTGTGCCGGCATCCGTCCGCAGCTCCGCAGGAATCGACGACGGCAGCACATCGACCACACGCTGGGCGCTCGAGCGCACACTCCGCCAGGATGCCGCCGCAATCGGCACCGCGCCGAATACCTCGAAGACCACCATCGGCACGAGCACGACGACGGCCAGCCACGGGCCATCGATCGCGCCGGTGACCAGCCCCGGGGATGCCGCGGCAACAGCCCACACCGATGCGACGCCCGCGAGCATCGAGACGACCCCCGCGGCGATCGCCTGCGCCAGCGAAGCACGGGTGACCGTGCGGCGCAGCACGGCATCCGCTCGCTCAATCCGGTCACGTGCCTGCGGCTCAGCGCCGTATGCCAGCAGCACGTCGAGGCTGCCGAAGTAGTCGACGAGGGATGCGGACAGCTCCGCCCGCTGCAGCGACACGCGCTCTTCTGCACGAGACCCGAACACCCATCCGAGTCCGATCGCAACGACAGCCGCGGCCACGAGACAGGCGGCCAGGGTGAGAGCTGCAGGAGGCGAGACGAACGCGATGAATCCCACGGCTCCGGCCGCGACGACCGTCGCCACCGCAAGCGGCTGCACCACACGCAGCGGCAGATTCTGCAGATTCTCCACGTCGTCGACGAGCGCCGAGAGCACCTGCCCACGATCGGTCTCGCCGAGGCCTGCCGGCGAGAGTGGGATGAGTCTGCGCACCATGTCAGAGCGCGTGCTGGCGAGCTGACGCAGCGCGGCATCGTGCCCGGACAGCCGCTCGAGGTACCGGAACACCGCACGCGACACCGCGAAGAACCGCACTCCGACGACGGCGATCGACAGCGGCACCAGAGAGTCGACGATCGAGGCGCTGATGATCAGCCATCCACTCACTGCCAGCAGCGAAACTGCGGCACCGGCCGAGAGCACACCCCAGATGAGCCCGGGCAGGAACCGCCGCACCGGAGGCTGCGCGAGGCGGAGGACATCGCTGACCTTCACGCCCTCACCCCCAGCTCTGAGCCTGTCGAAAGAGTGACAATCTGATCCGCAATCTCCCGCGCGGAGCGGCGGTGAGACACGAGCAGGATCGTCGCACCGGCATCCGCTCTCTCGCGCAGCGACTGCCACAGGCGTTCTTCGGTGTCGGCATCCAGTGCGCTCGAGGGTTCGTCCAGCATCAGCACACGCGCGGGATTCGCCGCATGCCGATACAGCGCCCGCGCGATGGCGACGCGCTGCGCCTGCCCGCCGGACAGCCCGCTCCCCTGCACACCGAGTTCCTGCGCGGGATCGAGATCGCCAGCGCATGCGGCATCAAGAGCCTCCCGAACCCCGGCAAATGAGGGGGCCGGATCGCCCAGAGTCACGTTCGACGCGATCGTGCCCTGCATCAGCTGCGCCGACTGTCCTACCCAGGCGAGCCAATCGGCTGGGGACAGAGTACGAACATCCTCGCCAGCGAACACCGCCGAGCCTTCGAACGCCACCGCGCCGCGCAGCGCCGCCAGCAGACTCGACTTGCCCGCGCCGCTCGGCCCCTCGATCAGCGTGAGCGTGCCCGGCAAAGCAGTGAATGAGACGGGCGGAAGGTCGCGGACACGGAGGTCAGTTGCGCACAACTCCGGATTGCCGGGCTCCTCGCGGGCCGAAAGCCCTCGAGAACCAGCATCTGCGGCGATTTCTCCGGAGTTATGCGGGACCGATGCCTCATCCAGCACCTCGAAGATGTCCTCGGTCGCTGCGACGCCCTCCGACGCGGCGTGAAACTGCACCCCCACCTGACGAATCGGCAGAAACGCCTCGGGCGCCAGCAGCAGCACGAACAGCCCGACCTCGAGCGACATGTCTCCCGCCAGCAGCCGAAATCCCACCGTCACCGCGATCAGCGCGACAGCGAGCGAAGCGAGCAGCTCCATCGCGAAGCCGGAGAGGAACGAGAACCGCAGCACCTTCATCGTCTCGCGGCGGTACTGCTCGGCCGTGACCTCGATCTGGGATGCTGCGCGTCGCTCGCGTCCGAAGAGCCGCAGCGTCGCAAGCCCCTGCACGGTGTCGGCGAAACGTGCGGCCAGCTGCTGCAGCGTCTGCCATTGCTTGCGCTGAACAGTGCGCGTCGCAATGCCGATGAGGACGAGGAACAGCGGGATCAGCGGCAACGTGATCGTCGCGATCAGGCCGCTCGGCCAGTCGTACCACCACATCACCAACACCAGCACTGGCGTCGCGATCACGGTCAACACGAGCTGCGGCAGATACCGCGCGAAGTAGGTGTCCAGCGCTTCGAGACCGTGGCCGGCGGTCACTGCCAGGGATGCCTGGTTGCGCTGCGCCAGCCAGCCGGGCCCCAGCTTCCCCACGGCACCGATCAACGCGGAGCGCAGCTGCATTCCGGTCTTCGCCGCGGCCGCAGAACCTGCAGCGTCCGCGGCGGCGATCAGACCGCCGCGTACCAGTGCCAGTGCCAGCAGCCAGATCAGCGACGCCGCAACAGAACGACCGGCGAGGGCTCCGGTGATGGCATCCGTCAAGAACCAGGCGAAGGCGATGACCACGATGGTCTGCAGCACGCCGATGAACGCTGCGAGGACGAAGAATCCCCGCGCGGCACCGGCGTACTTCAGCAGCCTCGGATCGACGGGTTTCACGTGTGCGCCGGAGCCCCTTCGATCGACGGCCCTTCAATCGATGGCCCCTCGATGGAGGCGCGGGTGACGCGCTTGCGGAACACCCAGTACGTCCACCCCTGATAGAGCAGTACCAACGGCATGGCGGCCAGCGCCGTCCAGCTCATGATCTGCAGCGTGTACTGCGTGCTCGACGCGTTCTCGATCGTGAGGCTGAAGGCCGGATCGATCGTCGATGGCATCACGTTCGGGAACAGCGCCGCGAACAGTGTGACGACCGCGAACAGTGTGGTCGCTGCCCCAAAGCTGAACGCCCAGCCCTCGCGCCCGCGCAGGTTCATGACGATGGACAGCACCAGCGACACCGCAGCGAGCGCGGCCAGCACGAGCACCACGAGAGAGAAGTGCGCGACGACAGTCCAGACCAGGAATACTGCTGCAATGACCAAGGTCAACAGCCCTGAGCGGAAGGCCAGTCGACGAGCATCCGCTCGCAATTGACCATCGGTCTTCAATGCAATGAACGTCGCCCCGTGTGTGAAGAACAGCAGCAGCGTGGTGAGGCCGCCGAGAAGTCCGTAGGGGTTCAGCAGGTCGAACATGGTTCCCACGTACACATGCCGCTCGTCCAAGGCGACGCCCTGCACGATGTTCGCGAAGGCGACTCCCCACAGGAATGCGGGCACGGCAGAGCCGATCACGATCATCCGATCGAAGCCGGCCTTCCAGCGGGCGCTCTCACGTTGGTGCCGAAATTCGAACGAGACGCCGCGCAGGATGAGCGTGAGCAGGATGAGCAGCAGCGGTAGGTAGAAGCCGCTGAACAGCGAGGCGTACCACTCGGGGAACGACGCGAACAGGCAGGCGCCGGCGACGATGAGCCAGGTCTCGTTGAGGTCCCAGACCGGACCGATGGTGTTGATGATCTGACGGCGCGAGACGTCGTCGCGGTCCTTACCGACGCCGCCGAGGAACGGCAGCGACATGCCCACGCCGAAGTCGAAGCCGTCGAGAACGAAGTAGCCGACGAAGAAGAAGGCGATGAGCCCGAACCACAGCACTTGGAGATCCATGTTCTGTTCCTTCCTTCTCAGTACACGACCGACGGCAGCTGGGCCGTCTCGCCATCAGGTTGCTCGGTGGTGTCCGGACCCTTCTGCGCCGCCCTGATGATGAGGCGGACTTCGACGACGGCGAGCGCCGCATAAATCGCAGTGAAGGCGACGAGCGAGATCAGCACTTCCAGGCCGGAGGTACCGGGCGAGACACCGTCTCTGGTCGTCATCAAACCGAACACGAGCCAGGGTTGGCGCCCCATCTCGGTGAAGACCCATCCGACGATATTGGCCAGCAATGCGAGCGGGTACGACCAGATCGCGATCTTCCACATCCACTTGGCGACCGGCTTCTTCGCACCGCGACGGGTGAACCAGAGCCCGGCAAGCGCGATCAGGGCGTGCAGCATGCCGAGGCCGATCATCCAGCGGAAGGCCCAGTAGGTGATCCACAGCACCGGTGCGAAGTTCGTGATGCCACTGTCGGCGAACTGCACCGCATATTCGGCGTTGAGATCGTTGATGCCGTGCACGCACGCGTCGAGGGTGTGTGTCGACAACAGCGACAGCAGATACGGCACCCGGAGCGAGAACAGCTCCGAGCTGCCATCCGGGGTTCCGAGCGTGAACAGGCTGAATGAGGCATCCGGCCCGCAGACGGTGTTGAACGTCGCCTCGGCCGCCGCCATCTTCATCGGCTGCGCCACGTACATCGCGAGTCCCAGCTGGTCACCAGACAGCGCCACCCCGACGGTGGAGACGAGCATCCCCCACAGGCCGAACTTCAGCGAGACGCGCATCGTGTCGGTGTGCTGACCGCGCATGAGATGCCACGCGGAGACCGAGATGATGACACCGGCGGCGAACATGAACGCGCCGAAGATTGTGTGCGGGAAGGCGGCGAGCGCGACCGGGTTGGTCAGCAGAGCCCAGATATCGACGAGTTCGGCGCGGTTGGTCTCGGGGTTGTACACGTAGCCGACCGGGTTCTGCATGAACGCGTTGGCCGCGATGATGAAATAGGCAGACAGGATGCTGCCGATGGCGACGCACCAGATCGTGGCCAAGTGGAGTTTCTGGGAGAGCTTGTCCCATCCGAAGATCCACAGGCCGATGAAGGTCGCTTCAAAGAAGAACGCGAGCAGCCCCTCGAACGCGAGCGGAGCGCCGAACACGTCGCCCACGAAGCGGGAGTAGTCCGACCAGTTCATTCCGAACTGGAACTCCTGCACGATGCCGGTGACGACGCCCATCGCGAAGTTGATGAGGAAGATCTTCCCGAAGAACCGCGTCAGGTGCAGGTACTGGACCTTTGCCGTGCGCACCCATGCCGTCTGGAAAAGCGCGGCAGACAGTGCCATACCTATCGTCAGCGGTACGAAGAGGTAGTGGTAGATGGTCGTCAGACCGAACTGCCACCGTGCGAGGATCAGCGGATCCAACCACTCCATCAGACCTACTCCTTCTCTCGGATGCCGGCAGTCCGGCATCCCTCACCTGCAGACGGCTGTTACGCCGCTACCTCCATCAACCGGAGCTGCACTGTGCACTCCTGAGGAACCTCTGGCGCGAGCACGGACTCGGCGACCAGCGGTCCGCCTGCTTCCGTGAGCACGCCCTGCATGAGGCTCAGGTGCACCCGGCACAGCACCGGGCGGTCCTCCGGCCGTGCCGCGGCGTGCGGGCACGGAGTGAGGTCTACGGTGAGCTGATCGTCGTCGATGACGGGCTCGAATCCACTCTCTTCGAGATGTTCGATGAGGGCATCCAGCTGATAGGTCGCGTCTGTGCCGAGTGCGGATGCTTCGACTGGCAGGATCCGGCGCATGATGTCGCCGCGGCGCGCGGCCGCAGTCACCTTGTCTCGGGCGACGGCGCTGGACGCGTCCGGCGCACCGGTGGCCGCACTGTACAGGGTGCGCGGGCGACCGCGAGTGGTGCGGTGCTCGGATGCTGCGATGACGTAGCCGCCCTCGATGAGCCGCTGCAGATGCTCGCGGACGGTGTTGGCGTGCAACCCCGTTGCGTCGCAAAGTTCGCCAATCGTGCGCTCGGATCGCGACTGCACCAGGTGCAGAATCTGCACCCGGGAGAAGGTCGAGATCGGACCGCAGGCGGGTCGGGCGATGGCCATATATCCAGTATTGCCAGTTCCAGAACGCGGTTCGGCCAAGAGGCCGTGAATAATCGCTTTCGGCGATAGGGATGCCGGATCCACTCGATTCGTTTACGACATGGATGCGCGCGCAACAGTCGTTTTCGACGGCCATGGCGCTGGGTGTCGGATGCCGCAGATAGCCTGGTGATATGGCCACCCGCAAACCCGCACCTCCCGCTTTCGTCTGCACCGAGTGCGGATGGACGACACCGAAGTGGGCCGGCCGTTGCGGTGAGTGCCAGCAGTGGGGCACGGTGCAGGAACAGGCCGCGAAGACGGGCATCCTCAGACAGATGAGTCCGATCGCGCCCGGCGCCGATCGGGCCGCGCGCCCCATCACACAGATCAGCACGGCCGACACGCCCCGCCGTTCCAGCGGTGTCGGCGAGTTCGATCGTGTGCTCGGCGGCGGCATCGTGCCGGGGGCTGCGATCCTGCTCAGCGGCGAACCAGGCGTCGGTAAGTCCACCCTGCTGCTCGAGGTCGCCGCTCAAGCTGCTCGCGGCGGGCGCCGTGTGCTGTACGCGAGCGCCGAGGAGTCGCAGGCTCAGGTGCGACTGCGCGCCGAGCGCACCGGTGCGCTGCACGACGAGCTGTATCTGGCCAGCGAGACTGACCTCGCCACGATTCTCGGGCACATCGACGAGGTGAAGCCGCAGCTCGTCATCGTCGACTCGGTCCAGACCGTGGCATCCTCACTGTCTGACGGTGCGGCGGGCCAGCCCAGCCAGGTGCGGGAGGTCGCTGCGACGCTGATCCGGGTGGCGAAGGAGCGGAGCCTGCCGATCATCCTGGTCGGGCATGTCACCAAGGATGGACAGGTGGCAGGTCCGCGCATTCTGGAGCACCTGGTCGACGTCGTCTGCCATTTCGAGGGCGACCGCCAGACATCACTGCGGTTCATCCGCGCGCTGAAGAATCGTTTCGGTCCGACGGATGAGGTCGGATGCTTCGAGATGACCGGCGCTGGCATCGCCGAAGTTCCGGATCCGAGCGGGCTGTTCCTGGGCCACGGCTCGACGGAGCCCGGCACGTGCGTCGCGATCTCAATGGAGGGCCGCAGAGCGCTCCCCGTCGAGGTGCAGGCACTGACCGTCGAGTCGACGGCGCCGAATCCCCGCCGGGTGGTGTCGGGACTCGACTCGGCGCGCGTGGCGATGGTGTTGGCGATCCTCGAGAAGCGTGGTCGCATCCCGACCGGAAAGCTCGACGTCTACGTGTCCACCGTCGGCGGAGTGCGGTTCATCGAACCCGCGGCAGACCTCGCGATCGCGATCGCCGTGGCGGGCTCGATCCGACAGTTCTCCGTGCCTCGCACGGTCGCGGCGGTGGGCGAGCTCAGCCTCGCAGGCGAGGTGCGAGCGGTGACGCAGGCCGCGCAGCGTCGATCCGAGGCAGCGCGGCTCGGATATGTGCAGGTCATCGATGAACGCTCGGGCACTCTCGACGCTGCGTTGAACGACGTCCGCTCGCACAGCCGCTCATCGCATCCGGCGAAGCCGCGCCGGGAAGACGCGATTCCGCCGTTCTGATCAGGCCTCGAGTGCCTTGAGTAGCTCGTCGGGCGATGCCTGCATCGGATGCGGCCCCGCGATGTCGAGGAACACCGTGGTGATCGTCTCGCGATGTGTGGTCAGAAACTTCTGCAACCAGGCTGGCGAATAGATCCCGACGCCAGGGGGAAGATTCGCCGGCTTGTGCGTCGCGTCACTGAACAGCAACAGGGCAACGTCCCCGGATACGGGATCGCGGAAGGTCCACACCTCTCCGCCGTCCAGCGGGTTATCGCGTGCGCCTGCCGTGAGCAGCGGCACCACCGTATTACCGTTGCGCAACGCCAGCGCAACCGCTGCCATGTCCTGCTTCTCGAGCGCCCGCGCGAGGGCTTCGGAGCGGAACTGCTCGGGTGCGGGTTTCTTACTCGCGGACTTCGACTTCTTTGCTGCCATGTCTCCAGCATAAAGATTGGGGCCCTCTCGAGTCGTCCAGTGGGGACTGGGGTACTCGAAAGGGCCCTCGGATTCTCGATCGGTGAAGTGTCGAAGCGCTGGGGACGCTGAATACGACGCCACTGGGGATGGCTCACACCGAATTATCTCGAGAATCTCTTCAATGGTATCCCAAAGGATGCGAAGTGTCAGCCACGGATAGCGGACTCTAAGCTTTAATACAGCAAGAACTGCCGGGTTGTTGCATCCGTGAATCCGCCGATGGAGACGGTGAGATGGTACGACGCTCCTCCGCCGGGCGCTCGCGGCCGATTCTCCTGCGCACAGGTGTCGACGTCAGAACGCGTGCGATCCCAGATGACGGGCTCGGCACTGGGCACGGACTGACCGGCCGCAAGCGTCACGACCATGCTGCTGGGGTTCTCCTGACAGTGCCGTGAGTCCCACCACAAATCGTTTCCGCTGGTGACAGTGAACTCCTGCGTGGCAGAGCCGACATCGATCGAGCAGTCCTCGGAGCCGCTGTTCGTCAGCACGATCGAGAACTCAGGCAGCGAGCCCGCCGGATAGGTCTCGGCATTCGTGGTCGCTTCGACGGTAACATCACTCGCCTGGCACGGCGCGATCCCCGGCGTCTCCTCAGCGGTCGGCTCGACGCTCGGCTCCGGGCTCGGTTCCGGAGACGGCGATTGCTCACCCGTCTCCTGTGGTGTCGACGTGGGTTGTGATGTCGAGGTGTGGTGGGTAGTGGCATCCGCCCACGGCTGCGCGATGATGAGCCACGCCCCGACTGCCAGCGCGGCGAGCAATACGAGAAGCCCAAAGAACACAGCGAGCCTGCGTCGCCGATACTTGGCGCGTGTTCTGCGACGACCTGCCATCACAGGTTCTTCAGCATCCGCATGTTCCCGAGAGTGTTCGGCTTCACATGGGCAAGGTCCAGGAACTCGGCGACACCCTCATCCGGGCTGCGCAGCAGCTGCGAGTACACGTCCGGGTCCACGATCTGTTCGCCGATCGGAGCGAACCCTCGACCGGTGAAGAATGCCGTCTCGAAGGTGAGGCAGAAGAGTCGGCTCAGGCCGAGCTCGCGCGCACGCGCCTCGAGCGATTCGACGATTTCGCGCCCGACGCCGCGATGCAGCCAGTCATCACGCACGATCAGCGTGCGCACCTCGCCGAGGTCTTCCCACATCACGTGCATTGCGCCGCACCCGATGAGCTCACCGTCTTTCTCGGCAACGATGAACTCCTGCACGGCCCCGTAGAGCACCGCAAGATCCTTGCCGAGCAGGATGCGTCGCTCGACCAGCGGCTCCAGCAGATGGTGGATGCCGAGGACGTCGGCGCTGCGCGCGGGGCGGACGGTGTACTCGTTCACCCTCCCAGCCTAAACTCGCGCCGCCTTCCCACCCGGCATTCACCTGATAGTTGCTGCGGCAACAGTTCGTCTGGGGTTCGAGACATGAGCAGAAACGAAGAAGGGCGGATGCCGAAGCATCCGCCCTTCTTCGTTTGCGAGTTACTCGCCTGAAGCTACCGCCAGGTCGGGGGTCGCGGTGATCGCGCCGCCCGTGTTGATCCCGACCGAGACCTTCTCGCCGCGCTGGCTGGTCGCGAACGTGAACTTGCCCTCCTCGAGATCTACCTTGACGTGGTCGCCGGAGTTGAGTTCCCCGTGCAGGATGCGCTCGGACAGGTGGTCCTCGATCTCACGCTGCATCGCACGACGCAGCGGGCGAGCACCGAGTGCCGGGTCGAAGCCGATCTCGATGAGGCGCTCCTTGGCCGCCTGCGACAGCTCGATCGTCATGTCACGGTCGAGCAGACGATCGCCGAGGCGCTTGGAGAACAGATCCACGATCTGCACGAGCTCCAGCTTCGACAGCTGCGGGAAGACGATGACATCGTCGACGCGGTTGAGGAACTCGGGCTTGAAGTGACGCTTGAGCTCCTCGTCGACCTTGCCCTTCATCCGCTCGTAGCTGGTCTGCGCGTTGCCCTCGACCTGGAAGCCGACGGGGCCACCGGCGATCGCGGACGATCCGAGGTTCGTGGTCATGATGATGACCGTGTTCTTGAAGTCCACGATCCGGCCCTGACCGTCGGTGAGACGGCCCTCTTCGAGGATCTGCAACAGCGAGTTGAAGATGTCGGGGTGAGCCTTCTCGATCTCGTCGAACAGCACGACGGAGAACGGCTTGCGGCGCACCTTCTCGGTGAGCTGGCCGCCCTCTTCGAAGCCGACGAACCCGGGAGGGGCACCGAACAGCCGCGACACTGTGTGCTTCTCACCGAACTCGCTCATGTCGAGCGAGATGAGCGCATCCTCATCGTCGAATAGGAACTCGGCGAGCGCCTTGGCCAGCTCGGTCTTTCCGACACCGGTGGGGCCGGCGAAGATGAACGAGCCAGAGGGACGCTTCGGGTCCTTGAGGCCGGCCCGCTGACGACGAATCGTCTTCGCGAGCGCTGCGATCGCTTCTTCCTGGCCGACGACGCGCTGGTGCAGCGCCTTCTCCATGAAGACGAGACGGCTCGATTCCTCTTCCGTCAGCTTGAACACCGGGATGCCGGTGGCCTGAGCGAGCACTTCGGCAATCAGACCCTCGTCGACGACCGCGTTCGTCGCGACGTCACCCGAACGCCACTGCTTCTCCAGGCGAAGGCGCTCGGCGAGGAGGCTCTTCTCCTCGTCACGCAGGGAGGCGGCCTTCTCGAAGTCCTGCTCCTCGCTGGCGACTTCCTTCTGCTCACGGACGGCAGCGATCTTCTCGTCGAACTCCCGCAGCTCCGGAGGGCTGGAGAGGATCGAGAGGCGCAGGCGTGCGCCAGCCTCATCGATCAGGTCGATGGCCTTGTCCGGGAGGAAGCGGTCAGCGACGTAGCGATCAGCAAGGTTCGCTGCCGCAACGATGGCGCCATCCGTGATCTGCACCTTGTGGTGGGCCTCGTAGCGATCACGCAGCCCCTTGAGGATGTTGATCGTGTGCGGGAGCGTGGGCTCCGCGACCTGGATCGACTGGAAGCGGCGCTCGAGCGCAGCATCCTTCTCGAAGTGCTTGCGGTACTCGTCAAGCGTGGTCGCACCGATCGTCTGCAGCTCACCACGGGCGAGCAGCGGCTTGAGGATGCTCGCGGCATCGATCGCGCCTTCCGCAGCACCTGCACCCACGAGGGTGTGGATCTCGTCAATGAAGACGATGATGTCGCCGCGGGTGCGGATCTCCTTGGTGACCTTCTTCAGGCGCTCCTCGAAGTCACCGCGGTAGCGGGAACCGGCGATGAGCGAGCCGAGGTCGAGCGAGTAGACCTGCTTGTCCTTCAGCGTCTCCGGGACATCACCCTTGACGATGGCCTGAGCGAGTCCCTCGACGACGGCGGTCTTGCCGACGCCTGGCTCACCGATCAGAACCGGGTTGTTCTTGGAGCGTCGGGAGAGGATCTGCATGACCCGCTCGATCTCCTTCTCGCGCCCGATCACCGGGTCGAGCTTGTTGTCGCGCGCGGCCTGGGTGAGGTTGCGACCGAACTGGTCGAGCACCGCAGAGCCTGCCTGCGTACCGCTGGACGAGTCGTTGGTCTGCGCACCGACGGCGGCGGGCTCGCGACCCGGAGCACCGGAGAGCAGCTGAATGACCTGCTGGCGCACCTTGTTCAGGTCGGCGCCGAGCTTGACGAGTACCTGAGCGGCAACGCCTTCGCCCTCACGGATGAGGCCGAGGAGGATGTGCTCGGTGCCGATGTAGTTGTGGCCGAGCTGCAGCGCTTCGCGCAGGCTCAGCTCAAGCACCTTCTTCGCGCGGGGCGTGAAGGGGATGTGGCCGGTCGGCTGCTGCTGGCCCTGACCGATGATGTCCTGCACCTGCTCGCGCACTGCGTCGAGGGAGATGCCGAGACTTTCGAGCGCCTTGGCGGCGACGCCCTCACCCTCGTGGATGAGACCGAGCAGGATGTGCTCGGTTCCGATGTAGTTGTGGTTGAGCATCTTCGCCTCTTCTTGGGCGAGGACAACCACTCGACGGGCTCGGTCCGTAAATCTCTCGAACATGCTGACTCCTTATTCGCACGGGGCGAAGACGCGGCAAGCGCCTGTACATCGAGAGTAACGACCGCACAGGGCTGGTATGCCCGTGTTCGCCGTCGGCATAGCGAGCCAGGCTGTTGACACGGGTTATCGATAGTCGTTATGTTAACGAGAGTCGATAACAACGACTATCGATAAGGATAGGAACATGACCGGAGACACAGCAGCAAACCGCCGGATGAAGCAGATCGAGAAGGTGGTACTCGGCGTCGTCGCAGGAGCCGCAGCCGCCATCGGAATCGTCGACATCGTGGCGCTCACGATGCGGGTCATCGCGCTCGCAACCGATGAAGCGATCGTCGTCAACGGCATCCCTCTGATGGATTTCCCCGCCGAGCAGATCAGCGAGGCATCCGCACAGGTCACCAGCGCCGCCTTCGAAACGCTGACTCTCACCGCGACGGGCTTGTCCGGGTCGACAAGGGGGTTGCTCATCACAGCAAGCATCCTCACGGCACTGGTCGCGATCGGGATTTGCGCCGTCGTCGCCTGGTTGTGCGTGCGTGTTCTCGTCGGGCGACCGTTCGTCCGATCTGCGACGTGGGGAATCGGGATCGTGGCGATCCTCGTCGTGACCGGCGGGCTGCTTGGTCCACTCTTCGAGAGCATCGCGCACGCCGAGATCGTAATGACGCTCGATATAACCGTGCTACCGGCGTTCCTCGCCGTTCTCGACCTTTCCCCACTCGGTTGGGGCATGGCCCTCGCCGTCGTCGCGGGTGCGTTCGAGATCGGACAGCGCATGCAGCAGGACACGAAAGGACTCGTCTGATGACATCTCGAACCCCGCAGCTTCAGGCAAAGCGCGATCGCAATGATCTCCTGACCGGGATCGCGGTCGGCGCGATCGTCGTCGGCATCCTGGTCAACGACAGCATCCAGCGCTTGCTCGATCTTTTCGCCGTTCCGGGATCGATCACCGTCACGACCCGCGTGCCCGCGCAGGAGATTACCGCCGCCGTCGGCGGTGGTGTGCCCGCCACCGCGGAGATGGTGACGCTCACAGCATCCGGAGTCAACGTGATCAGCGTCGCGTCGCTCGTCATCGCGATCGTGCTGCGCGCACTGTGCCTTATCTCGGTCGCAGTGTTCGCAGTGATCGTCTGCCTGCGCCTGCTGCGCGGAATCGTCTTCGATCGAGTGAACACAGGTCTGACGTTCACGATCTCGATACTGCTGCTCCTTGCCGGCCTCGGCCCTCACTTCTTCGAGACCATGGGGCTCAACGGAGTGTTCGCAGCCCTCGGCGGCGACTTCAGCGACGGACGATGGCTGCTGTTCCGAGACGGAATCCCGCTCTACATCGCTTCCGTCGCGGCTGGTGTTCTGGTCATCTTCTTCCGTCGGGGGGCGGCGTTGCAGCGCGAAATAGAAGGACTGGTCTGATGATCAATTTCACTGGAGACCATTGGCCATCGCTGGGAAACATCGGGATCGCTCTCGCTGTCGTCGCCGTCATCGTGGGTCTGGTGGTGTGGCGTGGACGCAGGCGGGGCAGCAACACGATCGCGTTGGATGCTGCGCTCACCATCGCCGGCGTGTGGGTTCTGGGAGCGGCGGTCGGTGCCGTCATCTTCACCGTCAAGGTATTCGCTGTCGACTGGGCCGAACTCTCGGGAGCGACCTCGGTCTGGCTCTCTTGGCCGCTTGACCTCCCCTGTTCCGAATTCGGTGACAGCTCGGGGACGATGCTGACGTGCAGCGGCGACATGCTGTCCGACTTCACCGTCAGCAACGCTTCCCTCGACCTCAGGCTGCTGGCCGGATCGGCTCAGCTGTGCTCGCTGGCCTTCACGACGATCCCGGCCGCGATGCTCGCGGTGATCTGCTTCCAGACGCTGCGCGGACGCCCGTTCACTAGCACGGTGACGCGGACGCTCACAATCGGCGCGATCGCTGTACTCGTTTTCGGAGTCGGCTCGGATCTGCTCAGCGGAATTGCCGCCACATCCGGACTGCGGGAGGTGTTCCCACCCGAGAGCGAGTGGTATCCGTGGGCTTTCCAGCTCACCGTGACTCCGCTGCCACTCATCGGCGCGCTCGGCCTTGCCGCTCTGGCCGCGGTGTTCCGTCAGGGAATCCGGCTGCAGCAGGAGAACGAAGCGCTACAGCGCGAGACGGAGGGTCTCGTATGACTCCGCCTGCAGAAGAGGAGGAGACCGGCATCCACTGCCGTCTCGACGAGTTGCTCGCCGAGCGCGGGATGACGCTCACCGAACTGAGCGCGCGCGTCGGTGTGAGCATCGTCAATCTCTCGGTACTCAAGAACGATCGCGCTCGCGCGATCAGGTATTCGACGCTGCGGGCGATCTGCGATGCGCTGGAGTGCGAGGTGGGCGAATTGCTGGTGGTTGCGGAACGTTAGCTCGCGTCATGCGCGGGAACCATGTCTGCGCTACACGGCTCCGCGCCCGAACCAGCGCGCCGGGCACGGTTCCCCATCACCACCGGACTCTGCCACCACCGGACTCCGCCACCACCGGACTCTGCCACCACCGATACCCGTCGCTACCGACCCATCGCTCTTGCGATCCGCCCGCCTCACGCGGCGGGCATGAATCGCTTGGGCGGCGGGTCGATGCCGGCCCAGGCGTAGCTGAGCACCGCGCGTTGCGCGAGCACGAACTGCTCCCCCGACGGGTGGTGGAGAACGAAGTCACCAGTGCCATCGCGCGTGATCCACCAGCCGCCGTGATGCAACTGCATATGGTGGAATCGGCAAAGAAGGATCCCCCGATCGATGTCGGTTCGGCCGCCGCCGCACTGGCTGAGCAACGCGACCACCGACGCTCCACTCCGTCATCCTTCGTCATCTCCGCCACATCACTCCGACGAACTCCTAGCGTTGACCCATCGCGCGCATCCGGCGCGCATCGACTTGGAGCCTCAATGAGCAGCACCACTCGCGCGCAGAAAGCGCCAGACACCCGCAGCCCCGCCAGAAAGCTCCTGACCTCGTTCGGGTTCCAGATCCTCGCCGCCCTCATCCTGGGCATCGTTGCCGGCCTCATCGGCCGCAACTTCGGCGCCACCGCCGATAATTCGACCGGCCTCTCCGCCACCCTTGACACGATCGGCAGCTCGTACGTCACGATCCTGCGCGCCGCTGTCGTCCCCCTGATCTTCACCGCGATCGTCGCCAGCATCTCGAACCTCCGCCGCGTGCAGAACGCTGCCCGCCTGGCCGGTCAGACCCTGCTCTGGTTCGCGATCACCGCGTTCATCGCCGTCACGATCGGCATCGTCCTCGGCCTGGTCATCCAGCCTGGCTCTCGTGCGGGCGACGGCCTCACTCCCGGCGAGCCCTACGCAGTCGGCACCTGGTGGAACTTCCTGATCGGCCTGATCCCGCAGAACTTCCTCGGCATCGGAGTACGCAGCTCGTTCGACGCCGAGGCAGGCGTGGTGGCATCCAGCATCAACTTCAACATCCTGCAGGTCATCGTCGTCGCCACCGTCATCGGCATCGCAGCACTCAAGGCAGGCAAGAAGGCCGAGCCGTTCCTCGCCTTCACCGAGTCGCTGCTGAAGGTCATCCAGCGCGTGCTGTGGTGGATCATCCGCATCGCACCTCTCGGAACCTTCGGTCTGATCGGATCCGCGGTGATCAAGTACGGCTGGGAGAAGCTCGCCTCGCTCGCCTGGTTCGCCGCCGCCGTCTACATCGGCCTGGCCCTCGTCATCTTCGTGGTCTACCCAGTGCTGATCAGGGCTCACGGCCTGTCGATCAAGCAGTACTTCACCGGCGCCTGGCCCGCCGTGCAGCTCGGATTCGTCAGCCGCTCCTCCATCGGTACTCTCCCGCTCACCGAGCGCGTCACGGAGCGAAACCTCGGCGTGCCAAGTTCATACGCATCCTTCGCCGTTCCCTTCGGCTCCACCACAAAGATGGACGGATGCGCCGCGATCTACCCGGCGATCGCCGCGATCTTCGTCGCACAGTTCTTCGGCATCGAGCTGAACATCGTGCAGTACCTACTGATCGTGCTCGTATCGGTTCTGGGTTCGGCGGCGACTGCCGGTACGACCGGGGCGACCGTCATGCTGACGCTCACGCTGTCCACCCTCGGACTGCCGCTCGAGGGCGTCGGCCTGCTGCTCGCGATCGACCCGATCCTCGACATGGGCCGCACCGCAGTGAACGTCGCAGGCCAGGCACTCGTGCCCACGATCGTCGCAAAGCGCGAAGGCATCCTCGATGAGGAGCTGTACAACGCCGACCGTGCGGGACTTCCGTTCGCGGACGACTCGGCCGAGGAGCAGGAGGCCGAGGCCGTCGGCGCGCGCTGACGCACCGCCTGACCAGGATGACGGATGTTTCGGCATCCGTCATCCTTCGTCATCCTCGCCTGATCCCCCAACGTGGCCGGCTCTGGCGCCGACCGCGCAGCGCTGAAAGACTCTCGGTCATGGGATTCGATTTTCAGGTGCGCGCGGACGGCAGCGTGGTGATCACCCACCACGGACGACAGGCGACCGTCTTGCGCGGCGCACGAGCCGCGGAGTTCCTCGAAGCCGTCGCCTCTGATCCGCAGGGCACGATGGCCCGCTGGACCGGCAACTACAAGCACGGAAACGAACGCGCTGCCAAGGAGCATCCACGTAATCGGCTGTGACCCTATGCCCGCGACTGCGGCCTGGTGGCACCCCTCGTATCGAGGGCGAGCTCCTCAGCGTCGATCGCGGCCATGAGCTCACGCATCACCTCTTCGTCGAGGTTGTCGGCGTCGCGCTCAGCAAGCAGAACCTCGCGCCGCACGTGCAGCCAGCCCTTCATCAAGGCCGCGAGATCGTCATAGGACGGGCGCGCCACGTTCTCTTCGACGACCTGTATCTGTTCGGTCTCCGTCTCCACCCGTGACATTCGCTTGGTGAACACGTCGAACGTCTTCATTTCGGACGGTCCATACTTCGCCGTCCATTCATCGCGCTTCTCCTCGAGGAACGCCATGCCCGCCTCGCGACTGCGCTTGCGCACCGCCGCGATCGCTCTGGCATCCTCCGTCTGATCGACATCACTCGCGATCCCCAATCTCTTGATCAGGAACGGCAACGTCAGCCCCTGCAGCATCAGGGTCGCCACCGTGACGATGAACGCGACGACCACGATGGCGTGCGACGACTTGTCATCGAGCGCTGCCAGGTCGGCGGCGGCGAGCGCGGTCGCCAATGTCACCACACCGCGCATCCCCGCCCAGGAGATGATCGCGTTGTCCTTCCAGCTCAGCTCGGGCTCAGTCAATCGCTTCTTCATCTGCTCCGCGGTAATCGGTTGACGCCCAGGCCGCGTGCGCTGCTTCTGCTCGAATCTCCCGGCCGTGCTCGCGCGTTCCCAACGTCTGAGCCGCACGCGCTGCTGCCAGCGAGCGAATGCGTGTGCGGGATAGATGAACAGCGGCCGCACCAGCAACACGGTGAGCAGCACAGCACCGGAGAGCAACAGAATGTGCTCGACGGACTCGGATCCCAGGTCACTCAGCACACGACGGAACATCAGCCCGATGTATGCGAAGACGAAGCTCTCCAGCAGCAGGTCGGCCGACAGCCACAGCGGCGCCTCCTGCTGCCTTGTCGTGTAGTCGGTGCGCGGAGCGTTGAAGCCGACGTACAGACCCATCGCGACGACCGCGAGCACACCGGAGCCACCCAGATGCTCGGCGATCGCATAGGCGCCGAACGGCACCAGCAGCCCGAACGTGCCGATCACCACCGGGTCGGCGACGCGCATGCGCAGCTGGTGCAGCACGATGCCGAAGACCAGACCGACCACCACGCCGATCACGACCGCCAGCGCGAACTGCCAGATGCCATCCCACACGTTCAGTGCAGCCCCGGCGATGATGGCCGCGAACACCCGGTACAGCGTCAGCGACGTGGCATCGTTGATCAGACTCTCCCCGGAGAGCACCGTCATGATGCGCCTGGGAAGTCCGAGCTTTCGGCCGATGGCGGCAGCGGACACGGCATCCGGCGGGGCGACGATCGCCCCGAGCAGCAGCGCACCCGGCAGAGTCAGTGCTGGCATGATGAGCCACGCGACGAGGCCGACGACGACCGCGGTCAGCAGCACCAGCCAGATGCCGAGCCGACGGATCTGCGGCAGGCTGCGCTTGAATCCGACGAATGAGACATCGAGCGCGGCGGAGTACAGCAGCGGCGGCAGCACGACGTTCAGCAGCACATGTCCGTCAATTTCCAGTTCTGGAATGAACGGCAGAAAGGATGCCGCGAGCGCCACGACCGTGACCAGCAGAGGCGCCGGCCACCCCCGCCAGCGCGCGATGGCCGCCACGATGACGGCACCGACGAGCACGTAGAACAGCGTGGCATCCATCTATTTAGGTTATCGAGTCCCGCTTTTCGCACGGCTGCACACTTCGGATCTGAACGCGAAACGCCGCGGACATCAGGATGCGATGTCCGCGGCGTTTCGCGTGGAGGCCGTTGGCCCTGGGATCAGACCCGGCGGCGTGCTCGAGTGAGGAACGCTACGACAACTCCGGCGAGCAGGAGTGCTACACCCGCAGTGATCGAGATCGTCGGAATCGAGCTACCCGTCGCAGCGAGGTTGGAGTCGGCCCCGGCTGCGGAACCGGCGTTACCCGAGCCGTCTGCGTCCGTGACGGTCGCATCGGATGCATCGGCGTCAGTTGCGTCGGCGTCAGCAGCGTCAGAGTTCGTCGCCTCCGTTGCGTCAGTCGCGTCCGTCGCGTCCGTTGCGTCCGTTGCATCCGTGGCGTCAGTCGCGTCAGCAGCATCCGTTGCGTCCGTTGCATCCGTCGCGTCCGTTGCGTCCGTTGCGTCCGTTGCGTCCGTTGCATCCGTCGCGTCCGTGGCGTCCGTCGCGTCCGTGGCGTCCGTGGCGTCCGTGGCGTCAGTTGCGTCAGTTGCGTCAGTCGCGTCAGTCGCGTCAGTCGCGTCAGTCGCGTCAGTTGCGTCCGTTGCGTCAGTCGCGTCCGTTGCGTCAGTCGCGTCCGTCGTGTCCGTCGCATCCGTCGCGTCCGTCGCGTCCGTTGCGTCAGTCGCGTCAGTCGCGTCCGTCGCATCAGTCGCGTCCGTCGCGTCCGTCGCGTCCGTCGCGTCCGTCGCGTCCGTCGCGTCAGTCGCGTCAGTCGCGTCAGTCGCGTCAGTTGCGTCAGTTGCGTCAGCAGCATCCGTTGCGTCAGTCGCGTCCGTCGTGTCCGTCGCATCCGTCGCGTCCGTCGCGTCCGTTGCGTCAGTCGCGTCAGTCGCGTCCGTCGCATCAGTCGCGTCCGTCGTGTCCGTCGCGTCCGTCGCGTCCGTCGCGTCAGTCGCGTCAGTCGCGTCAGCAGCATCCGTTGCGTCAGTCGCGTCCGTCGCGTCAGCATCCGTCGCGTCAGCATCCGTCGCGTCAGCCGCATCCGTCGCGTCAGTCGCGTCCGTCGCGTCAGTCGCGTCAGCAGCGTCAGTCGCGTCAGCAGCATCCGTCGCGTCAGCCGCATCCGTCGCGTCAGTCGCATCCGTCGCGTCAGTCGCGTCCGTCGCGTCCGTCGCATCAGCATCGGCGGCGTCGACGGCGTCGGTCGCGTAGGTGTTGGTGACGGTCCACGCAATATTCGCGTTCCCGTCCGCAAGGATCGTAACCGTGTCAGCCGACAGGCCCTTCGATACGAACGAGTACCCCTCGGGGGCAGCAGGCAGATCACCCTCGGCGAATGTCACCACCGTACCCTCGGGCAGGGACACACCCGACGAAACTACAGTCCCGTCAGCAGGAAGCTCGAAAACTTGCTCGCCACCCTCCCACGTCGCCGTCACCGGAAACGTGGTTCCGGCGGGGAACGCGGCTGCGTCAACACCCACGAGGTTCTTTTGCAGGTTAAAGGTCCCCTCAACGCTGTTGCACGGGAAGCGACCCTTGAAGAGGTTGGTGTGGATTTCCTTGCCACCCTGGAGCGCGGTCAGATTCTGAGCGATAATCTGGCCCTCAAACTCGCGTCCACCGTCGGATTCAGCGGGGAACACGATGTGCGTGTTCGGCGCGTAGATGGAACCACGGACCGGTTCGTTAGGGGTGACAACCTCGATTTCGCCGCTAATGGCGCTGAAATCGAAGAGGATATGGCTGATGCCTTCCTTCCCTGCACTGTCTTTACCATTGGATGCGTATGACGGCAGGGTTACCCGACCATCCACGACGTCCGTGGGGTCGACCGTGATCACAAGGAACGACGTCTCCGAATAACCCGCGAGCTCGTATTTGCTGATTCCGGCGAAGTCAGAAAGCGGCAGCTTGCTTGGACCTTCAACGCTGAGCTCAATAGGCAGATTGGGATCCGCCGGGATTCCAGCGGGCTGCCAATCGGTAAACGACTCGATCACAGACGTGCCGTTATCTGCCGGAAAGTGTGAGAGCACATCACCGTCAATGCCCCAGCTCTCCTGAGCCGCAGCGAGATCAGTCCACGTCTGCACCGTGGAATCGATCTGCGGGCTCTGGTTGCCGCCGCCAGCCGGGAAGAATGTAGTCCCAGTCCCGCCAAACATTGGGCCGAACGTATACCCGGCAGGAGTGGACTGGTCACCGATTTTGGCGCCCGCTTCGGCGTCGGCGCCAGTGGCGCCCTGCGCCTTGACCTGAACAATTTTTGGTCCGTTGGTCGCGAACTCCTGGATCAGGACACGGTTCGGCGCGCCGTCAATCGTAGGCACTGAGTAATCTGCGTTGCCGCCCACATTGCCGTGCATGATGGGGTACTGCTGGTTCGCATTGCCCCGGGGATCGCCGAAGGTAGCGGTGCCACCGACTGCGATGGTGCCCTCGGTCTCACTGTTGGCGAAGATCGCGTTATCGCGCACGAAGACGGTGTACCCGTTCTCAGAACCGGTTGGAGTGGCCGCACCCATCGGGTTGACCGCGCTGCAAGCAGCCGCAGCCACCGGTGCCGCGACAGCAGCGGTTGAGCTGACAATAAGTCCCGTGCCTGCAACAGCAAGCGCGGCTGCAGCTGCGAGCAGACGTCGCGCGCTCCCGGCCTTTGACGACGGTGAGCCGAGTGCGCCCCCGCGCCTGAATTGACGTATCGTCATGCGTTCCCCCTTTTTTGTGCGCAGCGCGCACGAAAATCCGCTTCACCGGCCGTGCTATCGCACAACCGGCTGGCGCACATTGCGCCCGGCGCGCCGAGTGATCCCCCACAGGCGCACCAGACGGTACCACAATTTCTTGAGAGCGCTCCCAATCGCCCGATGCATGCCCGCTCCGCCCGGGCCAAGGCGCTTGAGGCGCCTCAGGCGTCAGGATTGTCCGTGTAGAGCCCGGGACTTCCGTGACAACGAGTCGATGATCACCGCGAGCAGCAGCACGGCACCGGTGACCATGAACTGCACGGACGAGTCGAGGCTCAGAAGCGTCAAACCGTTCTGGATCGACATGATTACGAAGATGCCCAGCAGTGCGGACCACGCCGATCCGCGTCCGCCGAACAGACTCGTGCCTCCGATGACCGCCGCTGCAATCGCAATGAGGTTCGTCGTTCCGCCACCGCTGGAGATGCTCGCCGCGGTCAGCCGTGCCGCCGCCATCAGGCCGCCCACTGTCGCGAGAACTGTGCCGACCATGAGCGCTGAGATGTAGATGGCCTTCACGTTGATGCCGGCGCGTCGGGCTGCCTCAACATTGCCGCCCACCGCGTAGATCCAGCGCCCCCAGCGCGTACGGGTGAGCAGATATGCCATCACGGCGACGAACACGATGAACGTCAGGAACATCACGCCCACACCGCGGTCGGTCGCAAGGTATGCGATGGCGCCGACGGCACCAACGGCGATGAGGACGGCCTTGATGACGATGATCGACACTGGCCCTGTCGACAGCCCTGCCTTCGTCCTCCGGCGCGCTCGCGCAAGGTCGCTCAGCACGATCCCTGCGACAGCGATACCGGCAATGAGATAGGCCAGCCACGGTGGCAGGAACCAGGAAGTCGCGAACTGCACCAGCCAGGATGAGTACGGCAGGTTGATCGTGCCGGTGGGCCCTAGAACCCACAGCTGCAACCCTAAGAAGCCGAGCAGACCCGCCAGCGTGACCACGAACGTCGGGACTCCGAACCGGGTGAACAGGAATCCGTAGAAGAACCCGATCAGCGCCCCCACCGCGATGGCGAGCAGAATCGCCAGCCAGATCGGCCAGTTCATGTTCACGAAGGTCACGCCGAGGATCGCCGAGGACAGCCCACTGAGCGAACCGATCGACAGGTCAATCTGGGCGACCAGGAGCACCACGACCACACCCAGCGCGATAGTCCCGCCCGCCGCGCACTGCAGCGTGAGGTTGACCAGGTTGTCAGCCGCGAGGAAGTGCGGGTTCAGTAGCTGAAAGACGACCCCGATGACCACCAACCCCAGGAAGATCGGCAGCGACCCCAGATCGCCGGTGCGGATGCGGGTGCCGAATGCGGCGGCCGCACCGCGGAGCCCCTCTCCGCGCACCAGCCGTTCGTCCTGCAGGTCGAGGGCGCTGGTGGTGGGCATGGAATTGTCCTTCACAGGCTGTGGTGTGCTCATCACGCGTCTTTCTCGTCGATCTGCTCGTCGTTTCGCGACGCGGCACGGGTGCTGACCGGGTTGTCTGTGGCGCCGGTGATCGCAGCGACAATGTCCTCATAGCTGACATCCGCGGTTCGGAAAATGCCGTTGTTGCGGCCGAGTCTGAGTACCAGCACGCGGTCGGCGACCGCCTGCACATCGGCCATGTTGTGGCTGATCAGAATGACACCCAGACCACGCTCG
Source organism: Microbacterium sp. A93 (assembly GCF_051842835.1). Lineage (NCBI taxonomy): Bacteria > Bacillati > Actinomycetota > Actinomycetes > Micrococcales > Microbacteriaceae > Microbacterium > Microbacterium sp. A93. The sequence goes on along the minus strand of NZ_JBPXMT010000017.1, from coordinate 151,708 downwards.
CGCAGCCTCTCGATGAGGTTGAGAACTTCAGCGGTCTGCGCCACCCCCAGCGCCGCAGTGGGCTCGTCCAGGATGACGATGCGCGGCTCGCCAATCAGGGAGCGGGCGATGGCGACGGTCTGGCGCTGCCCGCCCGACAGAGATGCCACGGCGATTCGCACCGAGGGGATCTTTGCCGAAAGCTGACGCAGCAGGTCCCACGCCTGCTGCTCCATCAGCTCCTCATCGAGAGTCCCCACTCCCCGCTCGTTCCCGAGGAACAGATTGGCGACGACGTCGAGGTTGTCGCAGAGCGCCAGGTCCTGGAAGACCGTCGCAATGCCCAGTTCACGCGACGCAGTCGGCGACGGGATCGTTGCTGGTGTGCCGTTGAAGGTGATGGTGCCGCTGTCCGCGGTGTGAACGCCGGCGAGGACCTTCACCAGGGTGGATTTACCGGCACCGTTGTCACCGACGAGCGCGACGACCTCGCCCGGGTACACGTCGAGGTCGATATCGGTCAGCGCCCTGACTGCACCGAATCCCTTGGAGATGCCTCGAATAGACAGGACCGGCTCACGCACAGCGTCATGCTGTTCGTCAAGATCGGATGCTAGCGCCACGGAGAATCCTTCGTTATGAGGCCGCGGTGCCGGCGAAACGCCGACACCGCGGGTCGGATCATTTAGAGGGTCGAGTTATTTCAGACCGTGTTCGGCGCAGGCGTCAGCGTACTCCGCGGTGCAGATCTGCTCGATGGTGTACAGCCCGTCGGCGACGACGGTGTCCTTAATATTGTCCACCGTGACTGCAACCGGCGTCAGCAGGAAGGACGGGATCGCGACGCCGCTGGCCGTATCGGCTTCGGTATCGGCCTCCGGCGATTCTCCCTTAGTGAGGGCAACGGCCAGCTCGGCGGCCTGGTAGGCCTCAGGCTTGAAGGCCTTGTACACCGACATGTACTGGTCTCCGGAGAGGATGCGCTGGATGCCCGACAGAGCCGCGTCCTGACCGGTGACGGGCGGGAGCGGTGTGATGCCGCCGGACTTCAGCGCGGCGATTGCGCCGCCCGCGGTGTCGTCGTTAGCGTCGTATACGCCGGTGATTTTGTCGCCGAACTTCGTCACCTGTCCAGCAACCCAGTTCTGCGCCTTGGGCGGTTCCCATCCGGGAGTGTCGTACTCGGCGAGCACCGTCAGGCTGGAAGCGTCGATGACACTGTGCGCGCCCTTCTTGAACTGCGCAGCGTTGGGGTCGGTGGGTGATCCGTTGACCATGATGATCCCGGAGTCATCTGGCAGACCGAGCTCCTTCATCCGGTCTACGAGCGCCTGCGCCTGCAGTTCGCCCACCTTTTCATTGTCGAACGAGACGTAGTAGGACACATCTGGGCTGTCGATAAGGCGGTCGTAGGAGATCACCGGGATGTCCTTGGCCTTGGCCTGATTGACGATTGCGGCGGCGGCTTTACCGTCGAACGGGTCGAGCACGAGCACGTCGACACCCTGCGTGAGCATGGACTCGGCCTGCTGCTGCTGCTTGGCTGCGTCGCCGTCAGCATTAGCGAACAGCACCGTGCAGTCGGCGCACAGTTCTGCGACGCGCTCCTCGAAGTACGGCTTGTCCGCGCTCGCATAGCGCTCGGTGACATTGTCGGGAAGCAGCAACCCGATCGTCGCGGTCGATGCATCCCCTTCATCGGCTGGAGCCGCATCGTCGGCGGGGGCCGCATCGCCGGTCTGCGTGGCGTTGGAGCATGCCGAGAGCATGCCCATCGAAAGGGCGAGCGCGGTAACAGCCACCAGCGCGCGCTTGGTTGTGTTCTTCATTGAAAACCTCCGTAGCTGTGCCGACCACTGTGTCGACCCACCGAGCATGGCAGGATTCATCCATTGGCGTCAAGACTTGAACTCAATCTGTTCACAGAACCGATTGACGCACATTTGTTTCGTCGATCGCCAGCACCGCAGCACCTCGCGCCGCCGCCCCGATACCGAGCTGTCCCTGCACGACGTCTGGTACGCCGTCGCCGCTGACGATCACCGTGTTCTCCATCGCCAGCCGGATCGGCCCCAGCAGCAGCTCACCTGCGCGCGCGAGGTCTCCGCCCACGATGATCCGCTCGGGGTCGAAGAGGTTGCACAGGTTGCCGGCTGCCAGCCCGATGTGACGGCCGGCCCTGGCCAGCGCCCGAATGCACTCGCCGTCGTTCGCCATCGCGCGCACGACGACATCGCCGACCTTGGTGATCCCACCCACGTCGCCCAGCTCCTCAAGGATTGCCGGGCCACCGGCTATGGCCTCCAGGCACCCCCTGTTCCCGCACCGGCACAGCGGACCGTCCTCGAGAATGACAGTATGGCCGAGCTCGCCTGCTGTGCCATTGTGGCCGCGAAGCAACCGCCCCTCCAAGAGCAGCCCTGCGCCGATCCCCTCGTCCGCATCGATGAAGATGACGTTCTGCTTGCCGCGCCCCGCGCCCAGCCTTGCCTCTGCGAGCGTTGCGAGATTCGAGGCGTTGTCGAGGAAGATCGGCTGCCGCAGTCGCCGGTGCATAACCTCCACGATGTCTACACCCGTCCAGCCGCGCAGGATTCCCCGCCCCGCGACGCGCGCCGCCGCCCGATCGATCGGTGCCGAGACCGCCATGCCCACGCCGCGCAGCTCATCGAAGCCCGATTCGAGATTCGACAGCATGTCGGCCAGCAGGAGCGATGCCCGATCAAGTTCGTTGTCCGCGCGGTGATCACGAGCCAAGGGCATGTGGTTCTCACCGAGCACGGTGCCGTTCACATCGGCGACCACCACACGTAAATGCCGTGGGGCGACATGGACACCGGCGACGAGACCGACAGCGCGCGCAAAGGAGACCAATGTGGCGCGGCGCCCGCTGCGAATGCTAGGTGCCGTGCGCAGCACTCCGCCTACGGTGAGCTCCTTGACGATGTTCGACACGGATGCGGCTGACAACCCTGTCACCGCAGCGAGTTCGACCTGTGTCAGGCTTCCCTGCTTCTTGATCGCGGCCACGACGCGCCGCCGGTTGGCTTCACGCAATGAAGCCTGCGAGCCGGGAGGACGCCTTTGTGATGTCACGACGACACTTTACCCGGCGTCGGCGTCGCACGTGCATCATCGCGCGAATGCCACGCGGGGAACCCGGGTACCTCGCAGGGAATGCGCGCCCATCGCCAGGCGTTGCTCCCTTTGATGACTGCCATAGCCCCTGCCCTCTCCGTACTCGACCTCGTTCCGGTGCGCACCGGCCAGACCAGCAGCGAGGCGATTGCCGCGTCGCTCTCGCTCGCCGAAATCGCTGACCGCCTCGGCTACCGCCGCTACTGGTTCGCCGAGCACCACAACATGCCTGCCGTGGCATCCACCACGCCTCCGGTGCTGATCGCTGCCGCGGCCGGACGCACGACGCAGATCCGGCTCGGCTCGGGCGGCGTGATGCTGCCCAACCACGCGCCCCTCATCGTTGCCGAGCAGTTCGCGGCCCTCGAGGCCATCGCACCGGGACGCATCGACCTCGGCCTTGGCCGCGCGCCAGGCAGCGATCCGGTGATCACGCAACTGCTGCGTGGATCAGGGACGACCAGCGACGTCGAGCAGTTTCCCCGGCACGTACAGGACATCGCCGCGTTCCTCGCGGGCGACGGAGCGACCCTGCGATTCACTTCCGGCGGCGAGTACATCGTGCACGCCACACCTGCCGCGACCAGCTCCCCCGAGATCTGGTTGCTGGGCTCAAGTGACTACTCGGCGCAGCTCGCGGCGTCCCATGGCCTGCCCTACGTGTTCGCGAATCACTTCTCCGGCCAGGGTCTTGAACGCGCACTCGATCTGTACCGCACCGGCTACCAGCCCAGCGAGGAGCATCCGGAGCCGCGCACTTTCCTCACTGTCAATGTGGTGGCCGCGCCGACGATTGCTGAAGCCGAAGCGCGCGCCCTTCCGCAGCTGCGGATGATGGCTCGGCTGCGCCTTAACAAGCCTCTGACCGCACTCGAGACTGTAGAAGAGGCGCTTGCTGCGACACCAGATGCCGCCACCGATCAAGCCGTCCAGGCCGGGCGTTCGCGCTGGTTCGTCGGCACTGGCGAGTCTGTCGCCGCCGAGACGCGTGAGTTCGCCGCGAAGTACGGTGTCGACGAGGTCATGGTGTCCCCCGTGGCCGGCGCCTATGAGGCCGAGCCGAAGGATTCCGCGGCCGGCCGAGCCCAGACCCTAGAGCTCATCGCCGCGGCGTTGTAGCGGGGTGGCGAGTGGTCGCGCGTGGCTCGCTTTTGCCGCGGCGAAGCGCCACAAGCGCCCACTCGCACACGTAGGAGTAGGGGAACCTACGGCCGGGCCACCATCTTGAGGATCGAGCCTCAGGGGCCGCACCGGGCCGCTCTCAGCAGCCTGAAGCGGCAGGCTACGACCCCTCCCCTGCGAAACAAGCGCCCGCTTACTCCTCCGGCGCGCCGGAGAGGAGCCCGCGGAGCCAGTCGCGCGCTTCGACGAACACCTCGTCCGAGTAGCGGTCCGGATAGTGCACGATCCGGCGATCGGCGCGCGGATACGAACCGAGGAACACCACGCGCGGGCTAAATCGACGGATGCCGAGCAGAGCATCCGCCATCCGCTCATCCTGCACATGACCATCGGCGTCGAGCACGAATCGGTAGCGTCCGAGCTCATCTCCGATAGGCCGGGACTCGATCAGCGAGAGGTTGATGCCGCGCGTCGAGAACTGCTCGAGCATGTCGAGCAACGCGCCAGGTCGGTCATTCGGGAGCTCGACGATCAGGGAGGTCTTGTCGGCGCCGGTCGGATCAGGCGGGGTCGTCGTGCGGGTTACGAGCACGAAGCGCGTGACGGCCGCAGAGTTGTCGCCGATCTCAGATGCCAGCACATCAACGTCGTAGTGCTGCACGATCCCGGGAGGAGCGATCGCGGCCTGAGCGGGCAAGGAGCCGTCCAGCACGCCGATCGCGGATGCCACGTTGCTGGCCGCCGGAACATGAGAATGGTTCGGAAGATTCTCGCCCAGCCAGCCGTGGCACTGCGCGTAGGCAACCGGATGCGCCGCGATCACGGTGACATCCTCGAGCTTCGTGCCGCGCGGAGCGACCAGAACGAAGTTGACTCGCACCAGGTATTCGCCGACGATGCGCAACCCAGGCAGAGTCGCAAGAGCATCCTGTGTGGTGGAGACGCCACCCTCGATGGAGTTTTCGATCGCGATCATCGCCGCGTAGCTGCGACCCTCAAGCACGTCGGCCAGAGCTTCGCCGACGTTGTGTACGGCACGCCAGTCCTGGCCACGCGCCTCGGCCACCTGGTCGAGTGCTGCTTCAGTGAAGGTGCCCGCAGGGCCCAGGTAGCTATAGGTACGACGTTCAGTCACGCGTTTCACCTTAGCCCTCACCGCCTCACCCCCACCGCGAGACTTCGCGTATGTCCTCGAAACCCGGGTTATTCGTGACGCAAGTGAAGTCTCGCGGGATGTCGTGGAGGAGGAAAAAGGGGCAGACTGGAACCATGACCAGCCGTGCCGGCCTCCCCGCGGAGGAAAGTGACCTCATTGACGTCGACGAACTGATCGCCGCGTACTACGACCGCCGTCCGGATCCGAGCGATCCTGCTCAGCGCGTCGCCTTCGGCACGAGCGGTCACCGCGGCTCGTCGCTGTCGAACAGCTTCAACGAGCAGCACATCCTCGCCACCACTCAGGCGATCGTCGACTACCGCCGCACGCAGGGCATCACCGGTCCGTTGTTCCTCGGGCGCGACACTCACGCCCTCTCACTTCCCGCAGAGCGCACCGCGATCGAGGTGCTCGTCGCCAACGGCATCGAGGTGCGCGTCGATTCACGCGACTCCTACGTGCCGACTCCTGCACTCAGCCACGCGATCCTCACTTACAACCGCGAACTGCCGGCGGATGCTGCTGGCCGCTCAGACGGAATCGTCGTCACCCCGTCGCACAATCCTCCGCGCGATGGCGGATTCAAGTACAACCCGCCGCACGGCGGCCCCGCCGACACCGACGCCACGAGCTGGATCGCGAACCGCGCGAACGAACTCATCGAGGCGGGCCTGGATGCCGTCAAATCGAAGAGCTTCGCTGACATCGACTGGGATGCCCTGCCCAACTACGACTTCCGCGACGCCTACGTACGCGACCTGGCCACGATCATCAACATCGACGCCATCAAGAACGCCGGCGTCCGCATCGGCGCCGATCCGCTCGGCGGCGCATCCGTCGAGTACTGGGCGCTGATCAAAGAGGTATACGAGCTGGACCTGACGGTCGTCAACCGTGAGGTCGATCCGACCTGGCGCTTCATGACGCTGGACTGGGACGAGAAGATCCGGATGGATCCGTCCTCGCCCAACGCGATGGCATCCCTCGTCGCCAAGAAGGGCGACTTCGACGTGCTCACCGGAAACGACGCCGACGCCGACCGGCACGGCATCGTGACACCGGATGCCGGTCTCATGAACCCCAACCACTATCTCGCCGTCGCGATCGATTACCTGTTCTCGCACCGCGACGCGTGGCCACGGGATGCCGCAATCGGTAAGACGCTGGTCTCGTCGATGATCATCGACCGGGTCGCTGAGTCTCTCGGCCGTCGTCTGCTCGAGGTTCCGGTCGGATTCAAGTGGTTCGTACCGGGCCTGCTCGACGGCACGGTCGCATTCGGCGGAGAGGAGTCGGCGGGGGCGTCGTTCCTCCGCAAGGACGGTACGGTCTGGTCGACCGACAAGGACGGCATCCTGCTCTGCCTGCTCGCCGCCGAAATCATCGCGGTCACGGGCAAGAGTCCGTCAGAGCGCTATGCCGAACTCGAGCAGGCGTTCGGAGCATCCGCGTACCAGCGCGTTGATGCTCCGGCGACGCCCGCGCAGAAGGCGACCCTCGGAAAGCTCGCACCGGATGCCGTCACGGCGACGTCGCTCGCGGGTGAGCCGATCATCGCGAAGCTGTCGCATGCGCCGGGCAACGGTGCAGCGATCGGCGGGCTGAAGGTGCAGACCGAGCACGCCTGGTTCGCCGCCCGTCCCTCCGGCACGGAAGACGTATACAAGCTCTATGCCGAGAGCCTGCTCGGGGCAGAACACCTCGCCGAGGTGCAGGCCGAGGCCCGCGCGGTGGTGTCGGCGGCGCTCGGGGGCTAGCCTTCCGCCCCTGTATCAACCCGTATCGGCGATACACGCCGTTGCAAAACCAACGGTGCTCGCGACGAGCCCTCCCGAGAACGGCGATTTATGGTCAGTGCATTGAGCTTCGACGGCTTTCTTCGCAATGCTCGCGAGCGGGTTGCCGAGAGCCGCCGGGGGGACGGATATACGCGTCACCGTGGCGGTACCGCCACGGATCTGTACGGAACGGCAGCAGCTATCGGCATCAGGATTGCGCTCGGAGACCATCCCATCGGCCGCGAAGCGGACGATCTGCGCCGCGCAGTGAATTCATTCGCGACAGCAGATGGGCTGTTCGCGGATCCGACTCACGGCGAAATCCACCGCGCTGCCACCGCACTGACGACACTCATGGTGCTCGGGGAATTGCCTCCTGTCCCCGCTCGCTTGCAAGACCTGCTGCGCGCGGAAGCGGCAGCCCCGTTCCTCGCCGGACTCGACTGGGATCAGCCGTGGCCTGCCTCCCACGAGGCGGCCGGGCTCCTCGCCATCGGTGTCGTCTGCGCTGGGGCTGCAGAGAACGAGCGCACCGGATGGCTTGACCAGTATCTGGGCTGGCTGGACGATCACGCCGATGGCGAGACAGGGCTCTGGCTCCGCGATCGAATGGGGGCTGTCGACGAGGACCCAGGACTGTTCGGCAATCTCGGGTGCAGTTTCCACATGCATTTTCTCTACGAGTGGCTCGGGCGCACGTGGCCAAATCCTTCTGGCGTCGTTGACACGGGGCTTCTGCTTCTACACGAGACACCGACCGTGCTGCCGTCCGAGGATAGCCCGCTCGACGCGTGGGGATTCCGGCAGCTCGACTGGGTGTATTCAGTGGGTCGGTCGGCGCGCGACGGTCACCGAGCAGCAGAGGTCACGGCGGCGTGCGAAACGCTTGCCAACCGTGCTGCGGCCGCTTTGTCGGCTCCGGACGCTGCGGAAGGTGATCTTCACGTCGTCCAAGCGCGCGTCGGGCTGGTGGCCGAACTCGCAGTCCAACTGCCCGACGCGATCGACACCGGCGGACTCTCGCTCCGCTCCATCCTCGACGCGCGACCCTTCATCTGACACCGTCACCCGCGGATCCCGGCCTCCACTTCACGCCACGTTCATACGCGAGGTCGGGTCGACTGCCGCTGGACAAGTGTCGGCTCGAATCGAACCGATTTGAGCGGTTCGTCTGGCTCTGACAGCGCAGACAGGAGCAGCCCTGCGGCGCTGCGCCCCATCTCGATACTGGGCTGGCGAATGGAGGTGAGAGGTACGATCGCCGACGCAGCAAAGTCGATGTCGTCATAACCGACAATCGCGATGTCGCCTGGCACGGAGACGCCGTGGTGGATCAGGCTCTGCATGATGCCCAGCGCCACCTCATCGTTGGCGCCGAAAACACCGTCCGGACGATCAACTTCATTCATCCCGGCGATGCGGTCGCCGAGCTCGCGGCCCAGTCGCACGCTCAGCGTGTTGGTCTCGATGAGGCTGAATCGCGCGCCGGCCTCTCGGACCGTGCGCTCGACGCCCTCGTGGCGGTCGCGCATCTGGGCGACGTAGAACGGTCCTCCGACGAACGCGATGTGTCGCGCACCACCTGCAAGGAGGTGCTCGGCCGCCAAGACACCACCCTGGACGTCGTTAAGCGATACCGACAAGTGAACTCCCTTCGGGTCGACGCGGTCCACAAGTACGATCGGAACGCCCCGCTTAACGAAGCGCTCCAGCCCGGACAGATCGTCGCTCACCGGAGCCAGAAGAATGCCATCGAGTCGCTGACGATCGAAGAGATCGAGATAGCGGGACTCCCGCGGGAACGAGTCATAGCTGTTGCCCACGATCACGGAGTAGCCGGCTTCTTCGGCGACCTCTTCCGCGCCAAGAACGGCTTCGGAGAAGAACGGGTTCGTAATGTTGATGACTGCCATCCCGAAAACGTTGCTGCGCCCCGCGCGCAGCTGCCTGGCTGCGACGTTGGGCACGTAGTCCAAGTCAGCGACGGCCTGCTGCACGCGCTGCGCAGCGTCTTTCGAGACCAGCTCCGGCCGATTGAGGACATTGGACACGGTCGAAACCGATACACCGGCGCGCGCCGCCACATCTCGGATACCCACATCAGCCACGGCGTCCACCTGTCCGTTCCAGACTCATCAGGAGTCGTATTCGCGCATCGATCTTCGACTCGGCCGGGCCATGAACGATCGTGAACGCCCAGGGCAGACCCCCGGACATCACTATTAGATTGCCGTCGACATGTGGCGCGTCTCCGCTCATCGGCACGAGGGCGATCCCGTCGGTGCGGATTGACGAACCATCGACTCGCCATGCCGGGTCCTTTAGCGGCGAGCGTGCGGTGCTCCACACGATGTTGTCGCCATCCGCAAAGAGTGATGCGACAACACGCCCATGACTGAAGATGTTCAGGCGCGAGCGAAGCGCATCCGCTTCCAACATGAGATATCCGGACACCATGCGCCAGGGCGACTGCGTGGAAAGGAACACGTCGTGGAATGCGCCGATCTCGGCGGATGCGTCTGACGTACCGATTCTCGCGATCTCATAGTCGATGGCATCGACGACGAGGCTGTTCCATTCAGCTCTCATAAGGGTCCAGAGCGGTGGCCGTCGTTCAGCAACACGCGAACCGCATCTCTCAACCAGGCGCGATGGTGTCGAGAATCATACGACTCGACCCCATGGCCGAGGGCGTCATATACAACTGCTCCGTGTCCGTCCTGCGCACTCTTCCACCATGCGATCGGATGCGTGTGTCCGTCCTCCGTGTGGATTGCGAGGACATGAGGGGCAACGTCAAGTTCCAGGTTCGTGTAGCGCTCGTCGTAGACGAAGAAGTCTTCCTCGAACGCCACGACTCCCTCGGGCAGTCGATCGGCCGGGGTGTGCTGGATCAGAGAGTTACCGATCTGCGGATGCATCGTGACACCCGGGATCCACCGACCGCCCAGAATCTCGCGCCAACGGGGGTCATCACGAAAGGCCAGCGAAGACGAGTGCACGGCGAGAATGGGCAGGCCAGCGTTGTGATGGGCGACGATCGCATCCATCTGCAGCGCGCTCGACCCCGGCGGCATGCCCAGGTCGCCACTCACATTGAGTATCAGAACTCGCGCGCCCGCCCATGCATCGACCTCGTCGGTCGTGACGACTCGCACGTGCCCCATGTCTGCCACGATCGCTGCGATCGCAGCAGACGTCGCCTCGAGCGCATGCCAGGGATCCGCGTGTTTTCCGACGCCGCTCGCAACAACGATCAGCGCGGTGCTCTGCACGTCAGTCATTGATCCACGTAGAGCGGTCAGGGCGCAACTGCGCGAGCTCCTCCCAGAGACTCGGAGGAATGGTCACATCGAGCAAGGTAAGTGTCTCGTGAAGTTGTGCCGCCGAGACCATCCCGCAGATGGTCGAGTGGATGCGCGGATCCCGTGTGGACAGCTGTAGCGCCGCTGCGATGAGCGGAATCCCATATCGTGCGCACGCGGCGCCCATCGAATCGATTGCGCCGAGGACCTCCGACGGTGCGGTGCGGTAGTGATAATGATCCGAGGTTCGCGGCCATGTGCTCAAGATGCCGCCCCCGTAGACGGCGGCGTTGATGATTCCCAATCCGCGTGTAGCGGCGGCGGTCAGCAATTCGTCCGCTGTCTGGTCGACGAGCGTGAAGCGGTTGTGGGTGATCAGCACATCGAAGATGTCTGTTTCAACGAATCGTTTCAGCAGTGTCGCTGGCCCTCCGGAGATGCCGATGTGGTCGGCGTACCCTTCGTCACGCAGGGCGATCAGGGTCGATACGGGACCTTCGGACGACATGGCCTCGTCGAAGGAGATATTCTCCGGATCGTGCAGATGAAGCAGTGGCAGATGTGTGAGGCCGAGGCGTTCGAGGCTCTCATCCAGAGATCGCCTCATTCGGTCGGCACCGAATGACCCGGTCTCTGGGTCACGATCGAGCTTGGTTTGGACGATGAAGTCCTCAGGTGCGTCGACACTGGCGAGCGCGACACCAATGCGCCGTTCGCTCTCACCGTCCCCGTAGTTGTTCGACGTGTCGATGAAGTTCACCGGAGAGCGTAGTGCCGCGTGCACGGTGGCGGTTGCCTCCGCTTCTGTGACCGAGAGTCCGTGCACCGGGGATGTGAGCCCCCACGCAGCGGTACCGACACAGAGAGAGGACACGCTCAGAGCGGTGCGGCCGAGAGTCGTTCGATTTATGGTCGGGGTTGTTTGACTCATTCGAACGAGTCACCTCCACGGATACGATCGATCAGGACCCATCCCATAGCGACTCCATTGTTCGTCTAGAACGTTTTATCTAAAACGTTTTTAGTAGTAGAACACGCTGTGGCACGTGGCGCAAGCAGCATGAGAAGGATGCTCGCGTACCCCGCGCCCTACGGCACTCGCGTCAGCGGAGGCGACCCCCGATCAGCGCGAGGTTCTGGATCGCCGCCAGCCCATACTGGGCCGCGTCATTGGTCGAAACAGTTGGCGCCTCGTCCACCGGGTTGAGGACGTGGGGCACCTCCACCCGGCACAGCGTGAAGTCACGCCGGTGGACGAGCCACTCCCCGACCCCTTCGAACGCCTGCCAGGCGAGCTCGGCGAGCGCAGCATCTTCGGTGCTCGCAGCGACATACGCCGTCAGTCGGCTGTGCGCCTGCTCGAGATGGATGCCGGACAGCGGAGCACCGACCGCCGCCGTCTGCTCCTCCGGCGTCGCCAGATACAGGCGGCAATAATCGAGCCACGCATCCCGGAATCCGGGCACGTCCACGAGATCGATCAGCTCGCTGCACACCTCCACGAGCCCGAACACTGCGCTCAGGTGCGACACCGAGATGCGGTCCCGACTGGTGTCGAAGCGACCGGAGTCCAGGTCGTAGAGCGCCTCGCCGGTGAGGAATCCGTGCGGAAGAGCGCCGATGTCGGCCATGGTTCCCAGCAGCCGGTCGCGGGAGCGCGTGTCGCCGGTGCGCTCCCAATCGGTGAGCCACGTCGCAGCCAACGCGCCCCAGTCCGTCCCGAGCCCGACGGCGAGCGCCGAACGATCCGGTCGATAGGTCGACGCATCCGTCCGAACCTTCCGGGTGGGATCGGTGTCGAGGAAACGCTGGTCGCTGTCCCGTAGCTCGGTGAGCAGGTCACCGACGCGCTCGTCCGCGGTCAAATAGTGGAAGATGCGCCGGTAAATCGGGCTGCTGATGCGCAGCTGCTTGGCGCTGCATCCCCAGTGCTGCACGTTGTGCCGCGATCCGAGCCCCTTCCAACGACCGAGGTGATAGACGTCGACCTCGCCGGTATGCCTGGTCATCGCCTCTGCGAGGCGGAAGACATCGGCACGACCGCTGCGCAGGTACGAGTACCAGAGCCACAGATCCGGCGAGAGCTCGCTGTTGTCCCAGGCGTAGCCGCCGACGTCGTATCGCCAGACGTGACGATCAGCGTCGTAGGCGTGCATCACGTCGCCATAGTCCCAGAAGCCGTACCAGCTGCGTTGCCCGATCTGGCCGAGGTAGAAGTCCAGGAGGAAGTCGATACTGTCCTCAATCTCGGCGTGAACCGGCGTCGAGCGATCGATCGGCGCCCAGTCGCCGAACACACCCACGGCATCCAGGTGCGCGGGAGTCGGTTGCAGTAGCGGAGGCGTCTGCAGCCGCGCCACGTCGGCAGCGACCCGTTCGATCGCGGGCGTCGCTGCGTATGCGAACAGGGTGATTTCGTGGGTGCGTGCGACCCCATGCGCATCACCGAAGCCCGGCTCGTAGTCCTCGTAGGTGATCTCGAGACCCTCAAGCTGCGTTGCGAAGTCATCCTGTCCGAGACCATCGTGATAGAACCGGACGTCCATCGGCTGGGCCTGGGGCGCATACAGCCACGCGGTGACCTCCGCACGATCGGACGCCGCACCCCGAATGTCGAGCTGACCCGGGTGCGACTGCCAGAAGCCCCGCACCCCGATGCCAAGCCCCCCACCCGGATCACTGACCGACACGAAACCCTCAGCCCGGGTGCCGGCACCCGCGCTGATCCACGCGTGGCCAGGGGCGGTGCGCTTGCGGATGCCGAAGCCGTCGGCGCTGAGCTGGGTGAGCGTGGCATCCGACCATGCGGGGATGAGATCCAGCCGCTCGGACACTTCCGGATTCCACGTAGAGGTCGGCGGCGTCGCCACTGCCTGGATCTGCGCGACACGCACCTCGGCACCCGGATCGCGGCGGAGCCCGGTGAGCCCCCGCACTGCCTCCGAGAAGAAGCCGCCACCGGCACCGGCGAACCGGACATGCCGGTCGTGCAGCGGGGCCCGCAACGGTACCCCTGCCCTGACGCCGAGCCCGGTGAGGAAATCGGCCTCGCCATCGCCGTCCCAGATCACCGTGTGCACGACGCGAATCTCCTCAGAGCCAGCGACCAGGACGAGTCGCACGATGAACGGCAGCCACTCCCGCTCTCCCGACTCCGACCGGTGCGTACCCTCGAGCCGCACGACCGCCCGGATGGGGCCCTCCTGCTCGACATCGACCAGCGAGACGCGCGAGCGGAAGTGTTCTCGAGGCGCACCGCCGCCGTCCTCCACGATCTCGTCCTGCCGCAAGCTGACCAGGCGGACGTCCTCCGCAATCGCGGCACTGTCCCGGGTGATCGAGCGGATCAGCGCGTCGACTGCCCCGCCGTGCTGCGGCACGTCGATCTCCACGGCGATCACGCCGTTGTCGATGACCACGGCGCCGGCCTCGCGGCGCACCTGCACTGGCCGATCGTGTGTAGGAAGGGGGGATGCGGCATCCGCCACGATCTCGTACTCGCCGACATCGTCCATCGCACCGAGCGCCACGCCCGTCCACTTCACCGACCCATCAGGCCAGGTCGCGAGAGGCCAGAACTGTCCGGGCACGTTCTCGCCATCACGGCGAAGGCGAAGTTCCGAGGTCGATGCGACGCTCCCGCGCGGGAGTGGTGCACCCCAGGTGACACCCGAGGGCAGCACCGCCGGGGCGACGTCATCGAGCCAGCGCAGGGGGACGGCCGGGGCGGTGGGGACGGTCATAGCGAATGCACCTCAAGGTTTCGGTAGCAGGCGGTCAGCGGGGACATCTGTCGGAATCCGATACGGCCGCCGCGCACGCGCGGGCCGGTCGACTCGTCGTCCACCCAGTCGAAGAGGACGAGATCATCGATCGAGAAGACCACGCGGTCACCATCTTTGATGACGCAGATACGGTAGAACGCTCCGCGTGCATCGTCGACGGATGGCAGGGGGTCGGCACCCTGACTGACCAGATGGAACCCGGGCGACTTGCGCAAGTTGCAGGTATGGAAGGCGCGTTCGTCCTCCCATCGCCGGCGGAAGTACGACACGTGCAGCGTGCGGATGTCGCCGGAGTGATACTGCGGATAAGCGCCAGTGCGCGGAGCAAGAACATCGTCGAAGATGCTGCCGCCGTCCACCGCTGCCGCCCCGAAGAACAACATGGCAAGGCCCGGTTCGCTGCGCGGAGACATCTCCCAGGTGATGCGGATGCGGTCGCCGAAAATTTCGGGGCACCACAGCGTCCAGTGCTCATCGATTCCGCCGTCGCTGGAGAGAAGCAGTCCGTCGTCTCCGGCGTCCGCGACCATCGGCCCTTCGGCAACCCAGTCCGCGAGATCCTCCAGCGAAGCCATCGGATTTCGGTACAGCAGCGCCGTCATCCCTTCACCGACCCGATCAGCATCCCCTTGGCGAAGTGTTTCTGCAGGAACGGATAGAACAGCAGAATCGGCAGAGTCGCCACGACGATGACGGCGAACTTGATGCCCTGCGCTGGCGGCATCTGACCGGGGCCGGCCTCCAGCATCGACAGATCGGTGGCGACCGTGACCTGGCGCAGGAACATCTGCAGCGTCCACATCGTGTTGTCGTTGAGGTACAGCAAGGGCGACATGAAGTCGTTCCAGATGCCCACGGCGTAGAACAGGGCGAAGGTGGCGAGCACGGGCTTGGAGAGCGGGAGGATGATGCTCCACAACGCCTGCATCTCGTTCGCGCCGTCGATCTTCGCGGACTCCTCGAGCTCCGCGGGGAGCTGCTCGAAGAAGTTCTTGATGATGATCAGGCTGAAGGGGTTGATCGCCATCGGCAAGATCAGCGCCCAGTATGTGTCGAGCAGGCCCAGGTCCTTGACCACCAGGAAGGTCGGGATCATGCCGCCGGAGAACACCATCGTGAACACGATGAGTGACAGCAGCGTACGCCGAGCGGGGAGGTTGCCCTTGGACAGCGGGTACGCCATCGACGCGGTGAGAAACAGTTGGATCAGCGTGCCGACCGCCGTGACGGCGATCGTCGTGACCATGGCACGCAGGAACGTGGGACTGGTGAGGATCGATTCGTAGGCGCGCAGGCTGAATGTCTCGGGCCACACGAAGAACGACCGGGTGGCGAGTTCGAGTTCGGTGGCAAAGGATCCGGCGACCACGTACACGAACGGGATCAGCGCGACGATTCCGACGGCGGTGAGCAGCGCGACGTTGAACACGTCGAAGACTTTGCCGGCCGGGGTGTTGAACCGGTACTTCTCGCGTGCCATCAGAAGATCCCCGTCTGGTTGAACCGTTTGGCGAGCCAATTCGCCCCGAAGATCAGCACCACACCCACGACCGCCTTGAACAGGCCGACCGCGGTGCTGTAGCTGTAGGAGCCCTGGGTGATTCCCATGAAGTACACGTAGGTATCGAAGACGTCGGCCACCTGGCGGTTCAGGGAGTTAGTCATGAGGTAAATCTGCTCGAACCCGGTGTTGAGCACCTGCCCCATCTGCAGCACGAGCAGGATGATGATCGTGGGTCGGATGGCGGGGAGTGTCACATGCCAGACGCGTTGGAACCGCCCTGCCCCGTCGATGATCGCCGCCTCGTACTGCTCCTGATCCACGCTCGCGAGCGCGGCGAGGAAGATGATGGTGCCCCAGCCGGTGTTCTTCCAGATGTCTTGAAGGACGATGATGGGTCGGAACCAGGCAGGGTCGGTGAGGAAGCCGACATCCGTTCCGAGTACCCCGTTGATCAGCTGCGTCAACGGGCCGATGTCCAGCGCGAACAGCAGATAGGTCAGCGACGCGACGACGGTCCACGACAGGAAGTGCGGGATATAGATCAATGTTTGTACGGAGCGCTTGACGATGTTGACCCGCAGCTCATTGAGCAGGAGTGAGACGACGATCGTCAGCGGAAAAGCCACGACGACACTCAGCAGCGCGAGGATCAGCGTGTTCGCCATGATCCGCCCGAAGTCTGGGCTGGCGAACAAGTCGTCGAAGTGCTTGAACCCCACCCAGGGGCTGTCCGCGATGCCGAGGAAAGGCACGTAGTCCTTGAACGCGATGACCGCGCCGCCCATCGGCCCGTAACGGAAGACCGCGAAATAGATGAGCCCGGGGAGCAGCATCAGGTACAGCCACTTGAACTGGGTGAAGTGCACCCGTACGCCGCGACGGCGCTTCAGGGGCGGAACGGTGAGAGCCTCCGTCGCGGTGTGAGTCTCCGCCTGAGTGACGGCTGTGTCCAGAACGACCACGCGATCTCCAATCGGTGTGGAGGGGCGGATGCAGCTCGCATCCGCCCCTCATTCGGTCAGTTCTGGCTGCTCAGTTCATTGATCTCGGCGATGATGTCGTCGCCTCCGCTGCTGCGCCACAGCGCGACCGCATCCTTGAGCCCATCCAGGTCGATCTGCCCTGCGATGAACTGAATGCGTGCGTCCGAAATGATGATGTCCAGCTGGGCGCCCTTGGACACGTAGGTCTCCGAGACGTAGGCTGCCGCCTCGTCATACACCGCGTGCTCGGAGTCGGAGGCCTCGATCTCCTTGCGCTTGTCGTACATCTCCTGCTCGTACTCCGTCGCCTGCTTGGGGAGATAACCCTGGAAGCCGGTGACGTTCATCCCCAGCTGGCTGTAGCTCAGAACAGCGTCCTTCAGCTCCTGCGGAGCGTCATCGACGGCGACGGCGAGGTCGCCGTCGAGCGTGAAGGTCTCCCCCTCGATGCCGTTGTTGAGGACGGGTCCCGCTTCGGCCGAGTTGAGCTTGTTGAGAACTTCGAGCACCGCGCGCAGGTCAGCTTCGGTGCGCACGTTAGTCTTCGGGATCGCCAGGAATCCGCTGTAGCCCGTGGTCGGGTGGGCAGTGAGCTCACCGTCGGGTCCGGTCATGTTGCCAGCGACGTCGACGTACTGGTCGAAGCCGTCGGGTTCAGATTCCTTGAGCAAGTTCATCAGCTGACCCGCACGCGAGTGCACGTCGACGATGATGCCTCCCTTGCCGTTCAGGAACGGCTCATTCCATTTCGCGGAGTCGAACGTTGTGTAATCGGGGTTCACATACCCGCCGTCGACGAGTTCCTTCTCGTACGCCACCGCATCGAGCCACTCGTCAGTTGTGAAGCTCGGCACCAGTTCGCCATCGCGCTCAGTCCAGCGGTTACCTGCACCGAACCACGTCTCGATCACGTCGTACGGGCTGTTGCTGCCGATCGCGCCTGGCCACTTGGGAATGATCAGCCCGTAGGTGTCATCGACGCCGTTGCCGTCTGGGTCCTGCTCTGTGAACGCCTTGGCAACCTCATACAGGTCTTCCGTGGTCTCCGGCATGTCGAGTCCGACGGCTGCCAGCCAGTCCTTGCGGATGATGACGGCCGTGCGCATGACATCGCGGGCTCGGAAGATGCCGTATACCTTGCCGTTCACGCTCGCGGACTGCTGCACCTCAGGGAAGGTCGTCTTCAGGTTGGGGTAGTCGTCCAGGTATTCCGTGAGATCCCAGAAGGCGCCGGCCTCTGCGTTGCGGACGAAGCCAGGATCCTTGCCCTGGATGACCATGACCTGTGGGATGTCATCTCCGGCGAGTGTGATGTTGGTCTTGTCCCCGTACGACGAGTTGGGCACCCAGGTGATGTCGAGGCCGACGCCGGCAATCTCTTCGAGCGCGGCCTGCACCTCGTTGCCGTCGGCAGGTGCGTTCGTGACCAGATAGGGGGCCATGATCGACAGGCTCTTCAGCTCGGCCGTCTCACCGCCGCCTTCGTCGGCTCCTCCGGCTGAGCAGCCGGCGAGGACGACGGCACCGGCGGTGACCAGCGCCAGACCGCTGAGCTTTCTGATGTGCTTCATGTGAACTCCTTTGTTCGTGCTGTTGTGAGGGTGCGGGGTAGTTGATCGGATCAGGGGTGGTGGTCAGCCGGCTGCGACGGGAACCGCATGGGGAGCGGCATCGGCGTCCGCAGCGGCGAGCTGCCGGTCGTTCGCCGCGAAGAAGGCCAGGCACAGTGCGGTGTCGATCGTGAGCCATGCGCCGAGGGAGAGAAACGGGATGATGCCGGGAAGAATCAGGCTCGCAGTGACGATGACGACCGCAGCCAAGACCAGCAGCAGAACGTGGGCGAGATTGCGCAGCATCCATCGTGATGCAGTCAGGGCGTAGCCCCGCAGCGGCAGGTCGTAGTGGACGTAGAGCGGGAAGGTCACGGCCAGCAGCGCGAACGTGAGTACGAGGGCCACAAGGGTGAGGATTCCGGGCGTCTCGGCGAGCGTACGTGCACCGGCGAAGCCGATCGTGTTCACCGTGAGGATGGCGCCGATGACCAGGATGGGCGCCAGCACGGTGTTGGACCGCCAGAACTCACGGCGCCATGCCGCAGCGAACGTGCGCACAGCGGGGAACGCTTCTCCTCGCAACCGACGACGTGTGAGTTCGGCCGCGGCGATCGTGGCCGGTGCCGCTCCGAGGACGATGCCTCCGGCAAGCGTGAAGGCGTACCAAAGCACGTTCACCGTCATGACCCAGAACAACCAGTCGCAGGCCGCATGCGCACGCAGAGCCCACCCGCCGGACACGGAACTGTTGCTCATGAGGATCTCCATCGATCAGCATTCCGCGCGTGTCAGCGATACAAATTTCGGGCGGGAATGCGCTTTCCGCTCCCGATGCTAACCCACGGATCAGGACACGTCAACCACTACAGGAAAGCGCTATCCATGACACACTGCTGTCACAGGCTTTCGCATCCACCGTGGTGCCCAGCGTTTGAGGAATCGAAGATGATCTATCACTTGGCGGGCGACTCGACCGTCGCTCCCATGAAGCCCGAAGAGAGTCCGATGTCGGGGTGGGGGCACTTCCTCGAACGCCATGTCGAACTCTCCGTACGAAACCTCGCCTTCGGTGGCGCGACCACCGAATCCTTCCTCTCCTCCGGCAACTGGACAGAACTGCTGTCTGAGGTCAGCATGGGCGACATCGTCATAATCCAGTTCGGACACAACGACCAGAAGCAACCAGAACTCGCCGCTCGCAGCGGCTACACCGATCGGTTGCGCCGCATGGTCGCCGATGTTCACGAGCAGGGCGCGCTCGCCGTGCTGTGCACGTCGTGCGAACGGCGCTGGTTCGACGACGCCGGCCAGCTGATTCCCACACACGGCGACTACCCGAACGCTGTGCGAGATCTCGCCCATGAGCTCGATTCGCCACTCATCGACCTCACGGCTTTCACCTCCTGGCTGTATGAGGATCTCGGTGAGGTCGAGTCCACACGCCTGCTTTCGCACTTCGCTCCAGGAGAGGCAGCCGCCTGGCCAGACGGGCTGACCGATAACACGCACTTCCGCGTCGAGGGTGCCGATCGCATTGCGGCGTACGTTGCCCGCTCGCTGCGTGCGATCGAACGACAGGGCGGCGACCAGCCCGCAAAGGGCTCGCAGATCGTCAGCTGACGCGATCGCGTCGAAGACCACTCTCTGAAAGGACATCAATGACTTCCCGTTTTGAGATCGGTGACACCGACTTTCTTCTCGACGGCGCACCGCAACAGATCATTTCGGGGGCGATGCACTACCCGCGAATTCATCCGGGCCACTGGCGCGATCGCATCCGCAAGGCTCGCCTCATGGGACTCAACACCATCGAGACCTACGTCGCCTGGAACGCGCATGAACCGATCCGCGGGCAGTGGGATGCCACCGGACAGAACGACCTCGGCCTCTTCCTCGATCTGATCGCGGAGGAAGGCATGCACGCGATCGTGCGTCCAGGGCCGTACGTGTGTGCCGAGTGGCACAACGGCGGTCTGCCGACCTGGCTGACAGCCGACCCGGCGATACGACTCCGCAGTTCTGACCCTCGCTACATCGAAGCCGTCACCGGCTACCTGGAGAAGGTCAACGAGATCATCGCTCCGCGCCAGATCGACACCGGTGGCAGCGTCATTCTGGTGCAGATCGAGAACGAGTACGGCGCCTACGGCTCAGACAAGGCCTACCTCGCAGAACTCATCCGACTCACACGCGAGGCGGGCATCACCGTGCCACTGACCCAGGTAGACCAGCCGATCGCGCACATGCTCGAGAACGGCGCGCACGAGGGGCTTCATAAAACCGGATCCTTCGGCTCTCGCATCCACGAACGCCTCGCCACGCTGCGCGAACACCAGAGCACCGGCCCGCTGATGTGCATGGAGTTCTGGTGCGGCTGGTTCGACCACTGGGGTGAGAAGCACCACACCACGACGTTCGCCGACAGCGCCGCCGATCTCGATCTGCTGCTGAGCGCCGGAGCATCCGTCAACATCTACATGGTCCACGGCGGCACGAACTTCGCTCTGACCGCCGGCGCGAACGATTCCGGACGCTATCTGCCGCTCGTGACGAGCTACGACTACGACGCGCCGATCAGCGAATCGGGCGATCTCACCGAGAAGTTCCATGCGTTCCGCAGTGTGATCGCAAAGCATGCTGCGGTGCCTTCGGATCCACTGCCCGCTGTTGTCGACGCACCGACGCTGACTGTTCCGCTCGAGAGCGTTGGGGACCCGCTCCCGGCAGCGACCCTCGACCACGGCGAGTTCAGCGTCCCGCCGTCGATGGATGATCTCGGCCCCGACGTCGTGCTCGTGGAGTATTCCACTCGCATCGCGTCCGAGGAGACGACCGTTCTGGCGGCACACATTCGCGACCTCGCATGGGTCAGCCTGGATGACCGCCCCGTCGGCACGCTTCAGCGGACAACCGGGGACCTTGCCCTTGCCCTTCCTCCCGGCGATCACCTTCGCCTTCTGGTCGAAGAGACCGGACGCGTCAACTACGACACAAAGATCGGCGAGCACAAGGGCGTCATCTCCGCGCCGACACTCAACGGCATCCCGCTCGGCGGCCCCTGGCAGGTGCGCAGCATCGACGTCCCCCGACTCGTCCACGCCGTCACGAACGCGAGCGTCTCGGATGCGATCACCAACGCCCATGCGGCCGGACCGGTGGGCCTGCGCGCAGGATTCGACCTGGATGCGCCCGCAGATCTCTTCCTCGACACGGCAGGCTGGGGCAAAGGCTACGCCTGGATCAACGGCTTCTTTCTCGGCCGATACTGGCGTCGTGGCCCGCAGCGCACTCTGTACGTTCCGGGTCCGGTGACGAAGCAGGGCCGCAACGAGATCGTCATCGTCGAACTCGAGACGATCACTGATGCGACGGCACGCTTCCTCGCTCGCCCGAACCTGGGACACGAAGTCGAATGAGCGTGTCGGAAAAGCGCTCGCTGGGCGCCTGAGCCACTTCAGGGGGCAAGGAAAAGTTCGAGGAGGGCGAGAGCCTCGGACTGCTTCGTCGACTCGTCCAGCAGCCACTGCGTCTGAAGGCCGTCGGATGCCGCGATGATGAGGGCTGCGACGGCGTCAGGGTCGACATCGGCGCGCATACGCCCGGTCTGCTGCTGCCCGCGCACCTGCTCGGCGATGTCAGCGCGCAGCCGCGCGAAGCGTTGCGTCGCCCAGGCCGTCGCGTGCTCATGTCCCTCCTCGAGCGCGGACGACACGAGCGTCGAGTACAGCTGCACGAGCCCCGGGATCTCGCGGTTGCGCTCCGCCGATCGGCTCATTCCCCCGACGGGTTCGGGCTCGGCGCCCGGGATCTCCGTCGAGGCGATCGTGTGCGTCGACTCCTGATAGACCTCGATGAGCAGCTCTTCCAGCGACCCGAAGTAGTGCCTCAGTGCCGCGTGCGTCACGCCGACGGCCTCGGCGATGGCACGCAGGCTGGTGCGATCGGCGCCACGCTGCGCGAACACCTCGATCGCACGGTCGAGGATCTCCTGGCGCCGCGCGACGCCCTTCGCATAGGCGCCTCGAGAGAGTGCCCTCGGAGCATCAGCAACGGCATCAGTACCGGCAGCACCGGCATCCTGGGCCGGTTTCCCGAGTTCCGCTGTCATGTTCACGATCCTACTCAAGAAAAACCTCCACACGGGGGTTTTCTCTGCTAATCTCGCACCACACCATTGAAATCACCTCAACGAGGAGCATTCACTCTTGTCCGTTCTCACTTCCATCCAGCTCTTCACCGTCAACCAAGACCTTGACGCAGACCTCGACAAAACCCTCGACGCCATCGCCGCGCGCGGCTTCACGACTGTCGAGCCGTACAACTTCGTCCGTCGCGCGGATCTGCTCGCTGAGGCGCTGTCCTCGCGCAACCTCGCTTCCCCGACCGGTCACGCGTTCGTGGCATCCGCGTCCTTCGTGAACCCCGACGGAACCCCCACAGACAGCGATGTCCCCACCCTGGACGAGACCTTCGCCGCGGCGGAGAAGCTCGGAATGAGTGTCGTCATCGAGCCCTACACCGACCCCGCCCGTTGGACCAGCGTCGAGCAGATCCAGGAGATCGCCGCGCTGCTCAACGTTGCCGCTGACGCGGCCGCGGCACGCGGCATCCGCATCGGTTACCACAATCACGCGCACGAGCTCGAAGCGCGCTTCGGCGACAAGACCGGCCTGGAGATCCTCGCCGACAACCTCGACCCGCGCGTCGTGCTCGAGGTCGACCTGTACTGGGCCGCCCGCGCAGGCGTCGACGTCCTCGCACTGCTGCGCACCCTCGGTGACCGTGTCATCGCGGTGCACGCCAAGGACGGCACGCTCGAGCCGGAGAAAGTTGCCGCTTACCCGCCCGCCGACCAGGTTGCCGCAGGTCTTGGCGCCGTTCCGCTCGCCGAGTCGATCGCCACGGCATCCGCTCTCGAAATCGCGATCGTCGAGTTTGACCACTTCGAAGGCGACTTGTATGCCGCCATTGAGCAGAGCCGCGTCTTCATCGAAGAAGCAGTCTCGAACGCGGCGGCAGCACTCTGATGGCCGCCAGCGGCCCCGTCGGCGTCGGCATCATCGGCGCCGGCAACATCAGCGATCAGTACCTCACCCACCTCTCACAGTTCCCAGATGTCACCGTCCTCGCAGTCGGCGATCTCCTCGAGGACCGCGCTCGTGAGCAGGCAGCAAAGTACGGTGTCCCGAACGCTGGCGGCGTCGACGTCGTGCTGAACGACCCCGACATCGAGATCGTCATCAACCTCACCATCCCCGCCGTGCACGTCGCGGTGTCGGAGAGCATCATCGCCGCCGGCAAGAACGTGTGGACGGAGAAGCCGATCGGCGTCGACCGCGCATCATCGCGCGGCCTGCTCGAGAAGGCTACGGCTGCGGGCCTGCGCGTCGGTGTGGCACCCGACACCGTGCTCGGTCCTGGCGTTCAAACCGCGAAGCGGGCGATCGCCCGTGGCGACATCGGGCGTCCGCTGTTCGCGCAGACGACGTTCCAGTGGCAGGGTCCGGAGATCTTCCACCCGAACCCCGCGTTCCTCTACGCCGTGGGTGGCGGACCGCTGCTCGATATGGGGCCCTACTACGTCTCCACGCTCATCCACGTCTTCGGCCCGGTCGCCGCCGTTGCAGCCCTCGGCCTCAAGGGAACCGAGAACCGCACCGTTCAGGTCGGACCGCTCGCTGGTGACACCTTCCCCGTCGAGGTGCCCTCCACCGTCTCCGTTCTCATGCAGTTCGAGAACGGCGGACAGGGGCAGAGCTTGTACAGCACTGACTCTGCATTGCGTCGACAGGGCATCGTCGAGATCCACGGCACCGAGGGCTCGCTGATCATCCCCGACCCGAACACGTTCGGCGGAGAGCTCACCATCGTGCGCCCGGCGCCGGATGCCGGATCCGACACGGTTCGCATCGACCTGCCGCAGGAAGGCATCATGACCGGCCGCGGTCTCGGCGTGCTCGACATGGCGCGGTCGATCCGTGCCGGTCGGGCTCACGTCGCCACCGGCGAGCTTGGCTACCACGTGCTCGACACGCTCCTCACGATCGAGGAGGCCGCCACGGCCGACAGCAGCGCGTTCGTTCCGGTCGAGAGCACGCTCGACTCGGTCGGCGCGCTCGGTGCAGACTTCGACCCGCTCGCGCAGACGCTCTAAGTCGATCCTCAGAAGAGTCGACGAACCGGCGCGGCACCTGCGGAATGCAGATGCCGCGCCGGTTCTGTCTAAGCGGCGAGTTGCTCCGCGGTTTGCCGGAAGAACTGCGTCGCCCAGCAGCTGTTGCCTTTATATGTCCTGGCGTCAGTCATGGTCACGCCTTCAGCGGGCGAAGGTGTTCGCGAGCGCAGCCCCGGCCGCATGAAGCCAGCGCCGCGAGTCGGCGATTGCCGCTTCCCCGGAACCGGCGAGGTCTGTGAGAGACGCGGATGCGCTGAACAGTGAGGTGTCAGAGTCTGAGGTGATCCGCCCGGCGACGAGGGCGGCGCGCACGCCCGCGCGGGCTGCGAGGCCGGCGACGAACGATGGCACCTTGCCGTCGCCGGACTGACCGTCGTAGGAACCCTCTCCGGTCACGACGATGTCGGCGTTGGCGAGCGCTTCTTCCAGTTCGATCAGCCGCGCGACTTCACCGGCACCCGGAGCGAGCTCGGCACCCCAGCGTGCGAGTGCTGCGCCGGCCCCGCCTGCAGCACCAAAACCCGGCAACTGCGGGTTGAGGCCGAGAAGGTCGGCGAGGCGAACCAGTGCGGCATCAACGCGCACGATGTCGACGGCATCCGTCAGACCCTTCTGCGGTCCGAACACCGCCGCGGCGCCGTGCGAGCCGACGAGCGGGTTCGTCACGTCCGAGAGCACGAGGACCTCCGGCGCGGGGCGAAGCCCTTCGAGATCGACCACGGCGAGGTCCAGCAGTCCGCGGGCACCAGGCGCGATCGGCAGTCCGCCCGCATCAGTGAACCGGGCACCGAGCGCGGACAGCAGACCGGTGCCGCCATCCGTCGAGGCGCTCGATCCGATGCCGAGCACGAGACGCGAGACTCCATGTTCGAGCGCGGCGACGATCGCCTGCCCGAATCCAGTCGTATCAGCATCGAAGGGACGCAGCTCATCGACCAACTCGATGCCAGACGTCGATGCCAGATCGATCACGCCGGTGCCGCCAGGCGCGGCATCCGTCGACGGAAGAAGCAGCCATTCGGCATCCACCGGCACGCCGGCCGGGCCGTCGACTCGTACCGGCATCCGCACGGCACCAGGCACCGCCGCGGCGAACGCGGCCACCGTGCCCTCGCCACCGTCGGCCATCGGGCGCATCACGAACTCGGCCGTTCGATCGACGGAAGCCCACCCATCGGCGAGCGCCTGCGCGGCATCCGCCGCCGTGATGGATCCCTTGAAGCTGTCCGGTGCGAGTACGACCCTAATCATCCATGTCTCCCCCTGTGAGCGTGTTCTCGGTCAAGACAGCGGGGGCGTGCTGGATCGCAGGAGGACTTCGAGCCGGAGCGCATCGTCGTCCTGCACCCAGTCCGGGTCAGTGGCGGCGCGGAAGGACTCGTATCCGACGTCTTCCAACGGCACATGCACGGTTGTGAGGGCCGGGGTGACGTCACGTCCGGTGGGGATGTCGTCGAACCCGCACAAAGCGATGTCGACGCCTACCTCACGTCCGGACGCACGGATCGCCGACAGAGCACCGATCGCGACCACGTCGCTGATGCCGAACACGAGCGTTCCTGGGTCGATGCCATCTGCGAGCGCCTGCGCCATGACGTCGGTGCCCGAATCGCGTGTGAAGGCACCACGATAGACGCGCGGCTGCGCTCCGCCTGCGGCGGTGAATCCATCTTCGAATCCAGCCAGACGTGCATCGCTGGTCACCACGCCCTCGGCCGCTGCAAGCACGATTGCCTGACGATACCCTCGCTCGGCGAGTGCGGCCCCCAGGGCTTTGGCTCCCCCGCGATTGTCGATGCAGACGGAGCGGACAGTGTCGGATCCGACGCCGAGAGCGACGACCCGTCCACCGGACGCCGTCACCGCGTCGAGCTCTTTGGCGAGCTCTGGTGCGATCTCGGGCGAGGGACGGGATGCCGCAAGGATCACGCCACGTGGGCGCTGACCACGGAGGGCTCGCACGAGGCGCACCTCGCGTTCGGGGTCGCGTTCGGTGATCGCGATCGTGACGACCAGACTCGCCTCATCGGCTCCTCGGGCGACGCCGGATGCCAGTTCACCGAAGTAAGGGTCGGCAATGTCAGCCACAAGCAGTGCAATGATGGCCGACGTGCCACGAGCCGTTGCTTGTGCCGACAGGTTCGCGGTGTATCCGAGCCTTTCAGCAGCTGCCTCGACCCGCTCCCGATAGGAGTCCGCGACCTTGCGCGTCGAGCCGTTCAGAGCACGCGATGCAGTGGCCAGAGAGACTCCGGCTTCTCGCGCCACGTCATGCAGCGTGGCTGAGCCGGAGTGCGCGGGAGCAGGAACGTCAGTCACAATCGTGATTCTAAGCGGTGAGGTGCGGCGAAACGGCTGAACCGAACCCCGCAGCAGTTCGTCGAACGACTTCGAGCGGGTCTGTCGCCCAGACTTTCTCGTTGAAAATCTCCACTTCGATGTCGCGGTCGTACCCGCTCTCGAGGACCGCTCGGGTCATCGGCCCGAAGTCGATGACGCCTTCGCCCGGGTAGTGGCGACCGAGGAGCACATCCAGCGGAAGCGGTGTCTTCCAGTCACAGACCTGGTACGTCGCGATGCGTCGCTCACGACCAGCACGCTGGATGCTCGAGATCACATCCGGATCCCACCAGATGTGGAAGGTGTCCACCGTGACGCCCACGACGGCCGGGTCGAAGTCTGCCGCGATGTCCAACGCCTGCCCGAGAGTGGCAACCACACAACGATCGGACGCATACATCGGATGCAGCGGCTCGATCGCGAGGGTGACACCGGCGGCGGCGGCGTCAGGAGCGAGTTCCCCGATGGCGTCGCGGACTCGCTCACGAGCCCCCACCAGATCGCGCGACCCCTCGGGCAGGCCGCCGGCGACGAGTACGAGAGTGGCGGTGGATCCTTCAGCGCCGGCCGCCGCGAGGACTGCAGCCTCCTCGATCGCGACCCGGTTGTCATCGATCGACGCACGACGCGCTGGCCCCTCAGGAATCGTGAAGAAGCCACCGCGGCAGTGGGTGGTGAACCGCAGCCCCGAGTCGGCGAGCATCGCCGCCGCTTCCGTCAGGCCGACCGCCTGTACCGGCTCACGCCACAACCCGATCGCCTGGACTCCGGCCTCGACCGTCACCCGAAGCGCTGTGGCCAGGTCGGCGTACTTGATGGTGGCCTGGTTGATGGACAGGCGCGGGTCTGGAGCGTTCATGCGTCCACTCCGTTCAGGCGCAGCATCGCGTGCCAGCGGGTGTGGGCGAGTTCAGGGTCTTCCAGCGCGAGCGATGCGTTCGCAAGCTCGACGATGCGGCTGAGGTGCGGGAGGCTTCGGGCCGAGTGGAGCCCTGCGATCATCTGAAAAGCTGGCTGATGACCGTTCAGCCAGGACAGGAACGCCACACCCGTCTTGTAGTAGAACGTTGGCGCGGCGAACACTTGCCTGCTGAGTTCCTCGGTGGGCCCGAGAATGCGCAGGTACGCCTCGGGATCTCCGGCATCCAGCGCCTGAATCGCCGCCGAGGCGACCGGCGTGATTGCGGCGAACGCGCCGAGGAGCGCGTCGGAGTGACTGCTTCCTCGTCCGACAGTGTCTCCTCCGATGAGGTCGACGTAGTTGAAGTCGTCGCCGGTGAACATGCGCACGCGCTCAGGCAAGCGCGAGCGCACCGAGATCTCGGACTCGGCATTGAGCAGGCTCATCTTGACCCCGGCGATCTTTCCCGGGTTCTCCTCGATGATGTCCAGCAAGACCGCGGATGCGCTCTGCCAGTCCTCCGCACCGAAATAGCCGCGGAGCTCAGGATCGAAGGCGGTACCGAGCCAATGCAGCACGACTGGCACGGTCGCCGACTGCAGCACCTCGCGGTATACGCGACGGTAGTCCGCGGCATCCGTCGCCACACGAGCGAGGTGGCGCGAAGCCATCAGCACGGGACCGGCACCCTGTTCCTCAGTGAAGTGCAGCTGTTCCTTGTAGGCGTCGATCACGGCGCCGAGCGAGATGTGCGACTCGGCGACGTGGTCCGTGTTGACACCGACCACGACCGAACCGCCCTCCTCACGGGCAACTTCGGCACTGCGGGCGATGAGCTCGCGCGTGGCTGCCGCGTCCAGCCCCATGTTGCGCTGCGCGGTGTCCATCGCATCGGCAACCCCGAGACCCCAGGAGTAGACGTTGCGTCGGAATGCGAGGGTTGCATCCCAGTCGATGTCCGCGGGCTGTCCGGGAGTGTTGTCAGCATGAACCTTGGGGACAACGTGCGCGGCGGCAAAGGCCACGCGGCTGCGCAGCGGCGCAATCGGGCGGGTGTACGTGCCCGTGTCGTTCAGCGTGGCATCCGACAGCACACCGTCATCGGAGAGAAGGCGAAGCATCGTCATGGGTCAGTCCAGCGTCAGAGCTTCGAGAACGACCTTGCGACCCTCGGCGCTGGAGGTGAGTCCCGCCTCGGCGAACTGCACGCCCTTGGCCCCCGCAAGAAGGTCGAATGGGTAGTCGGTGCCGAGCACGAAGGACTCCAGATACTCCTCCCACTGCTGGCGAAAGCCATTCAGGAAGATCTCGTTGGTGGGAACCTGCTGCCAGTCAGCGTCGTAGTCGTGAGTGTCTTCAAGGTCAGGGTTCCAGACCGGCTTGGGCGTGGCGTTACGCGGCTGGATCTTCGCACCGAAGAGTCCGACCACTGCCGACCCGTGCGTGCCGTCAACCTGGAACTCGACGAGCTCATCGCGGTTCACGCGCACCGTCCAGCTGGAGTTGATCTCGGCGATGACGCCGCCTTCGAGCTCGAAGATGCCGTAGGCGGCATCCTCGGCGGTGGCGGTGTACTTCTCGCCCTTCTCGTCCCAGCGCTCGGGGATGTGAACCGCGGCCTGCGCGTAGACGCTCTTGACCTCACCGAACAGGTTCTCCAGCACGTAGTTCCAGTGCGGGAACATGTCGGTGATGATGCCGCCGCCATCCTCGGTGCGGTAGTTCCAGCTCGGGCGCTGCGCCGGCTGCCAGTCACCCTCGAACACCCAGTACCCGAACTCTCCTCTGACCGACAGGATGCGACCGAAGAAGCCCGAGTCGATGAGTCGCTTGAGTTTCTGCAGGCCCGGCAGGTAGAGCTTGTCGTGCACCACACCGGTCTTCACACCGGCATCCTTCGCCAGACGCGCGAGTTCGAGCGCCTCTTCGAGAGTCTCCGCAGTGGGCTTCTCGGTGTAGATCGCCTTGCCCGCAGCGATCGCCCTGCGGATGGCGGATGCTCTGGCCTTCGTCACCAGGAAGTCGGCGTAGATCTCCCACTGCGGGTCAGCGAGTGCCGCGTCAAGATCGGTCGTGTAGTCCTCGATGCCGTGCACAGCGGCAAGTTCGGCGAGCTTGGTCTCGCTGCGACCGACGAGAATCGGCTTCACCGTCACCTTCGTGCCGTCTGAAAGTTCGATGCCCCCCTGATCACGGATCGCGAGGATCGACCGCACCAGGTGCTGCCGGTAGCCCATGCGCCCGGAGACGCCGTTCATGATGATGCCGATCTCGCGCACCTGCTGGCGAGTGGATGCCGCGGGGGCGGTAGCGAGCGTGGTCGTCTCTGACACTTTCGTTCCTTTTCTCCGGCCCACCCCGACTTGGTAAGCGCTTTCCAGTTAATTCATCATGGCATCGGAACACGCTTTCCGCAAGCCGCGCCCACGCTGTCTTGCCGTCTCAGAGGATCACAGTCAGCAGTCAGCCGTCAGCGGGAACGGCGACGCTCTGGGATCGCGACGACAGCGAGCGCCGCACATCCGATCGCGGGGACGAACAGTGGTGCGAGCGCCCACGTGGTCGCGACGACGAACACCGCCGCAGCGACGAGGTAGCAGGCGCCGACGATGTCTGCCCCGACGACGCTCGGGATCGCGCGCAGCGCACCCCTCCAGCCGAGTTCGGGCGTCCATGCGCCGGCGGCAGTGAGCAGCGCAAGCGCTCCGGCGGCGAGGCCAACCCAGCCGACGACCTCGATCATCGACCCTCCGGGCAGGAAGCCCGACCGCGCCAGATCGATGTCGAGCAACAGCACGAGGGCGAGAAGGGTTGCGCCGAGGCCGAGGGGCAGGCCCGGCAGGATCGCCCGCTTCACGTCCACCCAGAACAGACTCAGTCGTGAGTCTTCCGCCGCGATGAACCGGCGCAGATGACGGACGCCGGCGGCCAGCGCCGCGGGCAGCGTGAGGACCAGCACGCTGACGATCGTGATGAGGAGCCCGGTGAGCAGCACCTCGCCGAACAGGGCGAACTTCGCGCCTGCGCCCGGGAAGCGCGCAGGCTGCGCGTCGCCCCTAGTCGGACCACTGCCCGAGAGCGCAGCCCGGCGGGCGGCGCGCTCCTCGCGCCGGGACATCGTCATCTCCTCCTGCATGACCACGCTGACTTAGCCCTTCAGTCCCTGAGTGGCGACGCCGTCGACGAGGAACCGTTGGAAGGCCAGGAAGAACAGCAGCACCGGCAGCAGCGCAATGAACGAGGCGGTGACGGTAGCGCCGTAGTCACTGCTGGAGGTCTGGTCGTTGTACAGGCGCAGAGCGATCGGTAGCGGGTAGTTGTCGGGGCTGGTCAGGTAGAGCAGCGGCCCAAGGAAGTCGTTCCACGACCAGATGAACGAGAAGATCGCGCAGGTGATCAGGGCGGGCTTGATCAGCGGCAGGATGATCGCCCAGAAGATCCGGAAGTGCCCGGCGCCGTCGATGCGCGCAGCCTCGTCCAGGTCACGCGGCATCTGCCGAATGAACTGCACGAGCAGGAACACGAAGAACGCCTCGGTGGCGAGGAACTTCGGCAGCACGAGCGGCCAGAAGGTGTCAACCAGTCCGAGGTTGTTGAAGATGAGGTACTGCGGGATGATCACGACGTGGAACGGGAGCAGCAGCGTCCCGATCATCGCGGCGAAGAGGATGCCAAGGCCCTTGAACTGCACGCGGGCGAAGGCGTACGCGGCCAGTGCCGAGGACAGCACCGTGCCTGCCACGGCCGCGACGGCCAGGATGAGCGAGTTGAGGAAGAACCGCCACATCGGCACGCCAGCGATGCCGTCGGCGACCTTGATGTAGTTCTCGATCGTGGGCGAGTTCGGCAGCAGACCGGGGTTCTGGCCGAACTCCGCATTGGGCTTGAAAGTGGAGAAGAACAGCCACAGCAGCGGGTACAGCACGATCGCGGTGAGTACCAGCAACACGAGGAGCCACACAACGGTCTGCCAGGTCTTGCGCTTCACTCGGCGCCGGGGGGCAGGCGGGCTGGCCGGTGTGGTCTGCTGCACGGCGAAGACCGGAGTGGAGGCTGCACCGGACGTCGTGGCGGCGTTGGAAGTGCTCATCGGTTGTCTCCCGCGTAATGCACCCAGGAACGCTGGGTTCTGAAGAGGATGAAGGCAATGATCGCAACGACGACGAGCAGCACCCACGCGATCGCGGCGGCGTAGCCCATCTGCCCGTCGGAGAAGCCGCGCTTGTACAGGTACAGGGTGATGAAGTTCGTCATGCCCGCGGGACCACCAGAGCCGTTGGAGATGATGTACGCCGAGGCGAACACTTGGAATGCGCCGATCAAGCCGAGCAGCAGGTTGAAGAAAATCACTGGAGAGAGCATCGGCAGTGTCACTGCTCGGAAGCGGTGCCACGCGTTCGCGCCGTCCATCTCAGCTGCCTCGTACAGCTCCTTAGGCACCTGCTTGAGGCCGGCCAGGAAGATCACCATCGTGGCGCCGAACTGCCAGATCGCCAGCACGATCATCGCTGGCAGTACGAGTGAGGGATTGCCGACCCAGCCACCCAGGTCGAGGCCGAAGGACCTCAACGCGCTGTCGACGGGGCCGTCCGAGCCGAACATCGCCCGCCACACGATCGCGACCGACACCGAGCCGCCGATCAGACTCGGGGCGTAGAACGCCGAGCGGAAGAAGCCGGCACCCTTGTCTCGGTAGTTCAGCAGCATCGCGACCCCCAGGGCCGCGGCCAGAGAGATCGGGGTGCCGACAAGCACGTAGATCAGCGTGATCTGCGCCGACTGCATGAACTGCGGGTCGTTCGTGAACAGCCGCACGTAGTTGTCGAAGCCGACCCAGCGTGGCGGCTGGAAGATGTTGTACCGCGTGAACGATAGGTACAGGGAATACACCATCGGGATGATCGTGAGACCGAAGAAGCCAATCAACCACGGGATGAGAAAACCGTACCCGGCGGCGGTCTCGCGCAGCTGGCGACGCTTCTGACTGGGGCGGTTCAGACTCTCGGGCCGGCGGCGGCGCAGCGGCTGGCGCCGCTTCTCACCGGTGACGATGACTCTCGTCTCAGTCGTACTCACGGGGGCTCCTGTGGGGATGAGGGCAGTTCGGGTGGCGTCCTGGGTGCGGGGTCCGTGCGGTGATGCTACCGCCCGAACCCCGTACCCGTCAGCCAGATCAGCCGTTCAGGATGACGTCGATCTCTGTGAAGAGTTGCGCGACCGCGTCCTCGACGGTGATCGTGCCGAAGCTCAGCTCAGCGCCGAGCAGGCGGAACTTCTCCTCGATGGTGCCAGAGCCGACGATCGGCACCGGCGGGGCATCGCCGAGGCGGTCGGCGATCGAGGACTGGTAGTCCTTGATCTGCAGGCTCAACGGATCGAGGCCAGCCGCCTCGAGCGCGGTGCTCGACGCAGGCAGGCCGCGGTTCGTACCGAAGATCTCGCCCGACTGCGGAGAGTTGATCAGGAAGTCGACCAGCGTGGCGGCAGCCGCGGGGTGCTCGGTGCTCGCGGCAATCGAGTGCAGCATCGAGGGCTTCAGATACAGGTCCTTCGCACCTTCAACAGTCACCGGTGGAGCCAGCAGACCCAGCTCGGTGTACCCCTCGCCGAGGTTGCCGAGGAAGCCACTGCCGAAGTTGTCCCAGGTGAGCGCGCTGGTGGTCTTGGCCGCGTCGAACGGGTCGAGGGGCATCAGCTCTTCGATGAGCTGCCGCGGGACGCCGATCCCGTCGCGGACCTCCTGCCCTTCTTCCCAGAATTCGGCGAGGCGATCCTCATCGAAGCCGAGCGTGCCATCCTCGTTGAAGAGATTCCCGCCCTCTGCGCGCAACTGGAGCTCGAAGTTCTGGATGCGAGCGGTGTAGTCAGCGCCGCCCCAGAACTCGCCGCCTGCAGCCTCGGTGACGCCGGCCATCCAGTCGGTGTAGTCGGCCCACGAACCGCCGCCGAAGTCCTCGGCGCCGACCGTCGCGAGCAGCGTCGGATTGGTGAACAGACCCCACGCATTGGTCGAGGTCGGGATCGCATAGGTGGTGTCAGCCACAACGCCGATCGACAAGATGTTCTCGGAGAGCGGCTCGGTCTGAATGATGTCACCCAGGTACGGGTCAAGGTCGAGGAGAAGCCCGTTCTCGGCGTACTGACGAAGGTAGGAGTAATCGAACTGCATGACGTCCGGCAAGTTCTTGCCGGCGGCCTCAGTCTGGCGCTTCTCCCAGAATTCAGGGAAGCCCAGGAAGGTGGCGTTCACCGTGATGTTCGGGTGCTCCTCGTTGAACGCCTCGATGACCTGGTTGTACATGTCCGCGCGCACGTCGTTGCCCCAAAACGCGAGGTCAAGCGTGACCTCCTCCTCGGAGTCGACCTCCTCTGCTGGCCCGTTACCGCCGGCGGCGCAGCCGGCGAGTGCCAGGGCTGCGCCGGTGACGAGCGCGACCGCTGCGAGTGACCGCTTCTTGTTGAACATCTTTGTCCTCTCTGTGAACGTCCGCGTTCTCTGTGCTCGGGCGAACGTTCATTGTCCATGTGGGTGCAGGGTGGGCGCTATTCATATCGAACAGAAGATTACATTCAGGGAAAGCGCTTGCCGGTCACGGTACTACGCGTTGAAACGTTTTGCAAGCGCGTGACGCAACGCTTCCCCCTTGAGTCTGAATCGTGACGCGTCACCGGCATTCCTCCGCGCACCCGCGGTGGGTCTCGACACCGGTGAGCATCATGCGTCGGCGTCCCGCATGTCGGTCACCGGGCTCGCGAAACCGGTGCGATGCGTCGAGTGCGAAGCGAGATCGGCCGGCGTGATGACGGCTCCGTCCCTGGCTGCCGAGGCGTAGATCGCAGCGACGAGCTCGAACGAGCGGGCCGGTTCGTCTGCGGTCTCCGGCAGGTCGCGGCCGTCCAGCAACGCGTCGAACACGTCGCGTAGCAACACCGCGTGGCCGCTTTGCTCTTCGACCGGCGGCAGCGCCCAGCCGTCGGACTCACCCTCGAAACCGGGAGCCGGTGTGATCGACCAGTTCACGTGACCGTGCCCGTAGAGATGGTCGACGGTCACGGTTGCCTTCTGGGTGTCGATGCGGATCGAGCTGGTCTCGCGTGGCGAGACCGCACTGGTCGTTGCCTGCGCGACGGCGCCGTTCGCAAAGGTGATGGTAGCCGTGGATGCGTCCTCGGTCTCGGTCTCGCGATCGAGCCGCCACAGTCGCCCCTGCACGCTCGCCCAGTCACCGAGAAGAAACGCGAGCAGATCGAGCTGATGGATGCCGTGACCCAGCGTCGTGCCGCCGCCCTCGGTCTTCCACTTGCCGCGCCACGGCGCTGCGAAGTAGTCCTCGCCGCGATACCAGAGCGTCTGGCAGACGGCGATCAGCGGGCGACCCAGCGCGCCCTCGTGCAACAGACGCCGGATGTGCGCGGCGGCGGTACCGGTGCGCTGTTGGAACACCACCGCCAGCTGACGATCGGCCGCCGCCGCCGCCGTGCGCATCTCGTCCAGATCATTCAGCGACGGCGCCGGCGGCTTCTCCACCACGACGTGCGCACCGGCGGCGAGCGCGGCAAGCGCCTGCTCGCGGTGCACCACCGGCGGCGTGCAGATAAGAACGACGTCCGGATGCTCCGCATCCAGCAGCGCGTCGAGCGTGTCGTACACAGCCGGACCGCCGTGCCGCTCAGCGAAGGCGTCGGCCGCGGCGCGCGACAGGTCGGTCACGGCGACAAGCTCGGCGCGCGGATGCACCGCCACCGCCTGGGCGTGGAGGTTGGCAACTGAGCCGGTGCCGACGATCGCGGCGCGGAGGGGGGAGATCATGCGGGAGCCTTAGAGTCTCGAAGAAGGAACGCTTTGAACTTTACGACGCGCACCAGAGGACATCGTTCCGATGCCGGTCACAGCAGCTCCCGCAGTCGCGCCGCGAGATCCGCGGCGGCATCCGCTCCAGCATCCGCGATCCCGACCGCGTAGCGGAACGTCGCCGTCTCACCCGGGGCGATCGTGAATTCCTCACTGAAGAACGGTGCCGGATTCAACGCGGCGAACTCCTCGGAGCGGGCGAACCACTGCGGCGGGTGATGAGGGTTGGACGTCGCATCGACCATCACGAGCAGCGACGTCACATCGATCTCGTCATGCCGGCCGGCGAAGCCCATCCACTCGTGACGCTGGCCACGGACGTCGGATCCAGACCCTGTCCCGTCTGCGGTGACGAGCATTCCGTCGGTGAACGAGCGCGGGCCGCGCCAGAACAGTCCGCCGTAACCGGCGTTGTCGCGGCCCTTCGTCGTCGGAGAGCCGATCAGGATCGGCGCATCCGTGATGTTGGTCATCTCGGTCGCGAACGTGAGCGCCCATGCCTCGTCGGTCAGTAGTCGCGCGGTGAGCTCGCGGCGCTCGGTGAAAAGACGGCGGCCATTCTCGGTGATCCATTCCAGATCGTGCGCGAAGCGGGCGATCTGGCCCTCGTCGACTGCGGTGACGGCGATATGCGCCTGTGTGCCGTCGTTGGGCAGCTGGACGTAGCCATGCCCGTGTACGTATGTGGGCCCGCCCCAGAAATTCTGGTCGTCGACGACCGGCAGGGACCAGGCGATACCCTTGTGCCAGACGTGATCCCACGGCCGGAACAGGCTCACCACCCGCCCAGCTCGCGTGCGCAGCGGATCGAGGTACGGCTTCGGCGACTCGAGCTGCGGCGAATCAGGAACGAAGACATACCGGAGCAGCTCGACGTCGCCGTCGCGGACGACGATCTCGGTGGCGGCACGATCGACGGTCAGGGTCATGTCACTCCTTCGTGGATTAGGACGCGAGGCAGTGGCTCAGGTGAGCCCCGCCTGGGTGAGGTGCAGTTTCGCGTAGCGACCTCCTGCGGCGAGCAGGTCGTCGTGGGTGCCGCTCTCGACGATCTGGCCGTGCTCGAGCACGACGATGCGATCGGCCTGCCGCACCGTGGACAGCCGGTGGGCGACGACGAGGGTGGTGCGCCCGCGCATGAGCCGTTCGAGCGCCTCCTTGACGAGCCCCTCCGATTCGGGGTCGAGTGCCGAGGTGGCCTCGTCGAGTAGCAGGATCCGCGGATCGCGCACGAGCGCGCGGGCGATCGCCAGACGCTGACGCTGCCCGCCCGACAGTCGCGCACCCCGCTCGCCGACGACGGCATCCCAGCCCCGTGGCTGGTCCTGCACGAACTCCCACGCGTTGGCATCGCGCAGCGCCTGGCTGATGCGTTCGTCCGTGGCATCCGGCATCCCGTACGCGATGTTGTCGCGGATCGATCCCTCGAACAATACTGATTCCTGCGGCACGACCGAGACGAACCGGCGCACGGTGCGCATGTCGAGCTCCCGCATGTCGGCGCCGTCAAGCAGGATGCGTCCCCCGCTCGGCCGCACGAAGCCGAGCACCAGGTTCATGAGGGTTGACTTGCCCGATCCGGACGAGCCGACGAAGGCGACTGTCGCTCCGGTGGGGATCTCGAGATCGATACGATGCAAGGCGTCGACGTCCGCGCCGGCGTAGCGCTGAGAGGCGTCCTCGAGCGTGATCGTGCCCTCGACGGCATCGACCCGGAGCTTGCCCTCGTTCAGCTCGACGTCTGGTTCCTGCAGCACCTCGGCGATCGAGCGCACGGACTCCAGGCCGCGCGCACCGACTGGAATCAGCATGAGCAACTGGGCCAGTCCACCGGTCAGCAGCGTGAAGTATGTCGACAGCAGCACGACCTCACCGGGAGTGACCGGCAGGAAGCCGGTGAGCGAAAACACGGCGGCGAGCACGAGGCAGCCGACGCCGAGCAGTTGCATCGCAACCCAGGAGATGGAGGCGACGTGCCCGTTGAGCATGTCGAGGTGAAGGCCCGCGCGGCGCACACCATCGGCGCCGCTGGCCACGCGGGTGACTGCGGTCTGCTCAAGGCCGTGCGCTCTGGTGATGGGGATGAGCGAGGCCATCTCCCCCACCCTCACCGACAGCGTCTCCACCTCGCGGCGAAAAACCTCGTTGCGCGTACGCGAGCGTGTGCGCATGCCGTAGCGGATGCCGATTGCGATCGGAACGGTCAGCGCGTAGACCGGCAGGAACTGCGGCACCACGATCGACGTCATCGCGATCGCGCCGGTCATGACCATCGCCGCGGACAGCAACGGATGGGTGACCTGCTGAAGCATGAGTTCGACGTTCTCGACGTCGCGCACGACCTTGGTCTGCACGATCGAGGAGCTGACTCTGGTGTGATATCCGATCGACAGACTCTGCAGTCGCGCAGCCAGTGCATTGCGCAGATCGGCGCCGGTATCACGCACGACCGTCATGAAGCTGCGAGTGTAGAGGATGTGGTTCGGGTAGTTCTGCAGCAGCAGGAAAGCGGCCAGTGCGAACCACCACAGCACGGCGGATGGCTCACCCCCGTCGGCGACGATGTCGATGATGGCCGCCGTGACGACGGGGAGGAACCACAGCGGGATCTCCTTCACCGTGAAGGCGAGAACGGCGACGAGCATCCGTCCGGGGCGGCGCATGAGCAGCCGCAGCACCGACCACGTCGGGTGAGACCCATCGATGAGGTCGGGGATGCGGGAAAGCGCTCTCCGTGTCACGGCTCCATGTTAGTCCCTCGGGTTAGGCTGACGGCGTGACTTCCCACTTCCGGGTCGGCGAGACCGACTTCCTGCTCGACCGATGACCTTTTCCGCTGCGTTCGACTGGGTCCGCACGCACGTCGAGGCTGGCCGTTTGCCCACCGCCGTGCTCGGCATCGCCTCCGCCGACGGTACCGTCGCCCTGGAGTCGTTCGGCGACGCACGCGTTGACGACCGCTATCCGCTGTTCTCGATCACCAAGCCTCTCGTCGGCATCGCCGCGGCGCGCGCGATTGAGCGCGGCCTGCTCACGCTGGATACGCCATTGACCGCCGCGCTGCCGGCGTTCGGCGACGCGCGCGACGACACGCACGACGACGACACTGTGCGGCTGCGGCACCTGGTCAGCCACACCTCCGGGATCAGCGAACCCCCGATGGACTCCGCGCCGCCCCTGCGCGAGGAACTGCTCGCACAGGGTCGCGACTTCGTCGCTGGCGCAGCATCGCGGTACTCGACACTCGCGTTCGAGGGCATCGCCGCGCTTATCGAGCAGGCCACCGACAGAACGTGGGAGGCCGAGGTCGCAGCGTGGGTCGCCGAGATCGGCGCAGACGGGCTGAGTCTCGACCTGTCCGACGCGCATCCGGTCATCGATGCGGCCGCGGCAGGCCTGGACATGACCCGATTCGCGCGCAAGCAATCTCCCGGCGCGGGTGTTGCCGGACGCGCCGACGACTTGCTGCGGCTCGGCACGGCGCTGCTGCGCATCGGCGAGGGCGAACACGGCGGAATCCTGCATCCAGCGACCCTGGAGATGATGCGACGTCCGCTGACGGGCAAGATCCCCCGGCTCGAGCCGTATCCCGCCGAGCGCGGGCAGGACTGGGGTTTCACCTGGAACCTGCGCACGCGTGCACCTGACCTCGTTGACCGTGACGTGTACGGCCACAGCGGCTGGGCCGGAACGGAATTCTGGGTGCATCCAACCGCAGGCGTTGCATGGGTGCTGCTGACAAACCGGGCGATGCGTGAAGGCATCAACATCGACGAGCTCGACAACGCGATCGTTGGAGGTCTCTGAGGCTCACGCCGCGGCCGTGAGCTATGTCGAGCGAGTGCTGGCTCGGTCGATGAGCGTAGCGGGAATGACTGCGGGCGGAACCAGCTCTTTCCCGTTGATCTCGGCGACGAGCGCCGAGACGGCAGCGTTCGCGAGCGCAGCGAAATCTTGCCTCACAGTGGTCAGCGGCGGGCGGTAGTTCGCGGCATCCGGCACGTCATCGAAGCCGATCACGCTGACGTCTTCCGGAACCCGTCGCCCCTGCTCGGCGAGTGCGCGAATGAGGCCAAGCGCCATCTGATCATTGGCGCTAAAGACAGCGGCGGCCCCGGACATGCCAGGTGCAGCCGCGTAGCCGGAATCGGCAGACCAGTCACCTCTCACCACGGGTTCCGGGTCAAGGCCCGCGCTTCGAAGCGTCTCCCGCCAGCCGCGCTCGCGCTCTGTCGCGGCAAACGATCCCTCCGGCCCGGCCAAGTGCCAGACGGTGTCGTGGCCGAGATCGAGCATCCTCTTCGTCGCCGCCGCGGCTCCACCGGCGTGATCGCTGTGCACGATGTGAAGATCGGATGCCGCAGGCGCATCGACGACGACCAGCCGCAGTCCCTCTGGCAGATCGCTCGCGCGCGTCATCGCCGACGCTTCGTTCAGAACGATCGCACCGTCGACGCCCTGTTCGTGGAGGCGATCAAATGCTGTCGCGACCGAGTCGCCAGCCGTGACAACGAGCAGCGCGTAGCCACGCAGCTCGGCCGCTGCGGCGGTCGCCTGCAGCATCCGCGAGTTTCCCACCGTCGCCAGCGTGGTCACGACGAGGCCGATGGTCTGCGTGCGGCCCGTACGCAGCGCTCTGGCCGCCCGATGGGGCCGGTAGCCGAGTTCGACCATCGCCTTCTCGACCTTGGCACGGGTGGCGGGGTCGACACGAGGGCTGTCGTTGACGACCCGCGACACGGTCTGGCCGGAGACTCCCGCGCGGCTGGCGACTTGCGCCATGGACACTCGGCCCGACGAGGGGCGTCGCGGGCGCACCCGGTTGGGCTGGATCAGGTCGTCTTCCCCGGGCATCCGTCTCCCTCAACCGTTCATGACTGCGCCGCTCACAATTCTGCAATGTTGACGTTACCATCGCCCAGCAGGTACCGTGTTTACGTGAACATGCAAGAATCTGCGGAGTTACGCACGTCCGAGTTGAGTGCCGGCATCATCAAGCGCGCCACCACGCTCGCCGACGGCCGCGACCTCGTCTACTACGACGACCCGGGCACCACACTCGGCGCGGAGCGCGCTGTCGATGCGCGCGTGCTCGATCCGCGTCCTGACACCGCGAACATGCGCCTCGATGTGCTCACCGGAGACTGGATCACCATCGCCGCGAACCGGCAGAACCGCGTCATGATGCCCAGCGCCGACGCCGACCCGCTGGCACCGCAATCGCCGACGAACCCCTCAGAAGTACCGTCGCTCTATGACGTCGCCGTCTTCGAGAACCGCTCCCCCGCGTTCGGCCCCGCTTTGCCCGATGGCTTCGGCGGAGTGCCCACCGCGGCCAACCCGCCACGAGGTCTGGATGATCTCGCCGCACTCGGTCTCGGCCGCACCCGCACCTCGGTCGGCCGCTGCGAGGTCGTCTGCTTCAGCCCCGACCACTCGGGTTCCTTTGGCACTCAGACCGTCACTCGTGCCCGCACCGTGATCGAGGCCTGGGCAGACCGCACCGCCGCGCTGTCGCAGATCCCCGGCATCGAGCAGATCTTCCCGTTCGAGAACCGCGGCGAAGCGATCGGCGTCACGCTCCCGCACCCGCACGGCCAGATCTACGCCTACCCGTACGTCACTCCGCGCACCGCCCGTGCACTGGAAAGCATCGACCGCACCGCACCCGATCTGTACCAGCGCATCCTCGAGTCAGAGCAGGACTCGGAGCGCGTTGTGTTTCGCGGCGAGCACTGGACCGCTTTCGTGCCGTTCGCCGCACGCTGGCCACTCGAGGTGCATCTCATGCCGCACCGTCATGTGCCGGACTTCGCCGAGACGACCGTCGCCGAACGCGATGAGCTCGCCCCGCTGTACCTGAAGCTACTCAAGGGCGTCGACGCGCTCTACAGCACCCCCACGCCGTACATCGCCGCCTGGCACCAGGCACCGGTGAACGTCGGACGCGAGACGGTACGGCTGCACCTGCAGCTGACGAGTCCGCGTCGCGCCGCCGACAAGCTGAAGTTCCTCGCCGGCTCCGAAGCTGCCATGTGGGCCTGGGCTGCTGAAGTCACTCCCGAGCAGGGCGCCGCCCGCATCCGCGAAGCGATCGAGCGCGCAGAGAACAACAGTGCAGACCGCAACACTGCACAGGACAACAATGCACAGGAGATCAGCGCATGACCACTCCGCAGGATGCCGCACGCACCCTCTTCGAGAAGCTCACCGGCCACGCCCCCGCTGGCGTCTGGTCGGCACCGGGCCGTGTGAACCTCATCGGTGAGCACACCGACTACAACGACGGTTTCGTGCTGCCGTTCGCGATCCCGCACCGCACATATGCCGCGGTCGGCATGCGCGAGGACGGACGCATTCGCGTCGCCTCGACCTTCGCCGAAGAGGCCGTCGAAGTTGCCCTCGATGAGCTGAACACCCTCTTCCCGACGGCGACCGGCGCAGAGCCGGCGGTGCAGGAGTGGGCCGCATACCCGCTCGGCGTGGCCTGGGCGCTGCAGCTAGCCGGAGCCACCGGAGTGGGCGTCGACATCGCGATCGCCTCTGACGTCCCCGTCGGCGCGGGGCTCTCCTCGTCTGCCGCGATCGAGGGTGCCACAGCATCCGCTCTGAACGAGCTCTGGGACGCGCAGCTTGACCGCAGTGCCCTGGCCCGAATCGGCCGCCGCTCGGAGAACGAGGCCGTCGGCGCCCCGACCGGCATCATGGACCAGATGGCATCGATGCTCGGCGAAACCGACGCCGCACTGTTCCTGGACTGCCGCACCCTCGACGCCAACCTGGTCCCACTCAGCATGAGTGAAACCGGACTCGCGATCCTCGTCATGGACACCCGTGTCAAGCACGCGCACTCGACCGGCGGATACGGCGAGCGCCGCGCGTCCTGTGAGCGCGGTGCCGCGATCATGCGTGTTCCGTCGCTGCGCGACGTGTCCGTCGACGACCTGCCCCGCGCCAAGGAGCTCATGGACGACGTGACCTTCCGCCGAGTGCGCCACGTCGTGACCGAGAACCAGCGGGTGCTCGACACCGTCACCGCGCTGCGCGCACAGGGCCCCCGCGCGATCGGCGCGCTGATCGTCGCATCCCACGTCTCGATGCGCGATGACTTCGAGATCTCGATTCCCGAACTCGACACCGCCGTGGAGACAGCCCTGACTGCCGGCGCGATCGGCGCGCGCATGACCGGCGGCGGCTTCGGCGGCGCAGCGATCGCGCTCGTCGAGCAGGGTTCCGTGCAACAGGTGTCGGATGCCGTGACCGCAGCGTTCGCCGCATCCGGTTTCACGGCTCCGCACATCTTCACGGTGACGCCCGCCGCTGGCGCCCACCGCGACTCCTGACGCCTGCGAGAATAAAGAGTCACGAGGAAGAGGGAACGAATGTCCTGGATCGTCACCGGCGGCGCCGGCTACATCGGAGCGCACGTCGTGCGCGCACTTGCGGATGCCGGACTCACCCCGGTGATCTTGGATGACCTGTCCAGCGGCGTTGCATCCTTCGTCCCTGAGGGCGTGCCGTTCGTGCAGGGCAGCATCCTCGACCGCGAACTCGTCGAAAAGACGCTCCGCGAGCACAACGCCGAGGGTGTCATCCACGTCGCCGGCTTCAAGTACGCCGGAGTCTCGGTGCAGCGCCCGATGCACACCTACGCACAGAATGTCGAGGGCACTCGCGTGATCCTCGAGGCGATGGATGCCGCAGGCGTCACGAACATCGTGTTCTCCTCGTCCGCCGCTGTCTTCGGCACCCCCGACGTGTCGCTCGTTGTCGAGGAGACCGCAAAGAAGCCCGCCAGCCCC
Source organism: Microbacterium sp. A93 (assembly GCF_051842835.1). Classification (NCBI taxonomy): domain Bacteria; kingdom Bacillati; phylum Actinomycetota; class Actinomycetes; order Micrococcales; family Microbacteriaceae; genus Microbacterium; species Microbacterium sp. A93. Next base: position 108,335 of record NZ_JBPXMT010000017.1, on the reverse strand, counting down.
TATGGCGAGTCGAAGCTCATCGGCGAGTGGCTGCTGCGTGACCAGGCAATCGCGACCGCCGACAGCGACAAGCCGCTGCGCCACACCTCGCTGCGCTACTTCAACGTCGTCGGCTCCGCGGACCCCACGGTGTACGACGTCAGCCCGCACAACCTCTTCCCGATCGTGTTCGAGGCGCTGATCGCCGAGAAGACTCCGAAGATCTTCGGCGATGACTACAACACCCCGGACGGCACCAACGTCCGCGACTACGTGCACGTCGGCGACATCGCCGCAGCCCATGTCGAGGCTGCAAAGCGGCTCGCGTCCGGCGCATCCATCGAGGCCGCCTACAACCTCGGATCCGGCGACGGGCTGAGCGTGAAGCAGATCATGGATGCCGTCGCACGTGTCACTGGAATCGACTTCACGCCGGAGATCGGCCCGCGCCGCCCCGGCGACCCCGACCGGATCGTCGCCACCGGCGAGCTCGCCGCCCGCGACCTGGACTGGAAGATGCGCTACACCGTCGACGAGATGGTGCGCACCGGCTGGGAAGCCCGCCGCAACGTCGAGTAGTCCGATGCTGATCCGGGATGCCACCACTGCTGACGCGCGCGGCATCGCCCGCGTGCATGTCCACTCGTGGCAGAGCGCCTACCGCGGCCTCCTGCCGCAGGATGTGCTCGACGGGCTCTCGATTGAGGATCGCGCCGAGCACTGGGTCGGCATCCTCGCCGAACCCGCGACGAACTCGCACACGCTGGTCGCCGAAGCACACGGCGAGATCCTGGCGTGGGCATCATTCGGCGCAGCGCGCGATGACGATGCACCGGCGACCGGTGAGCTGTGGGGCATCTACGCCCACCCGGATTCCTGGTCGACCGGCGTCGGGCACGCGCTCCTTGCTGCGGTCGAGGATGCGCTTCGCGATGCCGGGCATGACGGCGCCTACCTGTGGGTGCTGGATGGCAACGATCGCGCGGCGGACTTCTACGAGCGTCACGGTTGGACCGAGGACGGCGGAACCAAGCTCGACGAGCGACCGGGCCTCACATTGTCCGAACGCCGCCGGGTGAAACAGCTCATCCCCGAAATCTGACCGTCCCAGCGGTACAGATGTCGGTCAGAAGTACGGATGCCTGCCGAACACCGGGATCTCGACCGACATCCGTGATCTGACCAGACATCTGTACCGCGGGATCAGCCCTGAACAGGCTCCACATCGCGCACCCGGATCGGGTACAGCCAGAAACACACCCACCCGAGCGCGGTGAACACCATCGGCACGACAGCGAGCATGATCCGGATGCCACCATCCACGGCCTCCTGCTGCGAATCGCCCAGCGCGGCGTCGAACCCGCTGGCGTTGAGCACCCACGCGGCAACGATCGCCTGCAACACGATGGAGCCCTTCACCACGAAGCCGTTGACTCCGAAGTACACGCCCTCACGGCGAAGACCGGTGCGCTGCGCATCGTCATCGATAATCTGCGAGAGCACGACCTCCAGCAGCTGCAACAGGCCGCCCACCCCAACACCGACCGCGACGCCGACCAGCGCCGCGCCAAGAACGCCCGAAGGCAGCAGGTACCCGAGCACGGCGATGCCGAACACACCGACCGCCCACAGCAGCGCGGCACGCGGTGAAGTGCGGCGGACGACCCAGCTCCACAGGAAGATCGCCGGCACCGCGACCACGAAGATCACTCCGAGCAGGATGCTGCTCTCGCCCTCCGCCGCATGCAGCGAGTACCGCACGTAGAACGGGATGGCCGCGAGGATCACGGCGATCGAGGTCTGCACGAACAGCGACCCCAGCACGTACGGCACGAAGGCCCGGTTGGCGAACGTGTATCGCAGCTGGTCCTTCCACGTCATCGAAGACGACGCCGACGCCGCGACCTCGCCTCGACGCTCGACCATTCCGCCGGCGAACGACCAGCCGAACATCACCAGACACACGAATCCGAGTGCGATTGCCATCCCCGGCCAGCCGATGCTGTCGTAGAGCAGCGGCGCCCCGGCAGTGCCGAGAATCATCCCGACGATCGCGAAGACTTGACGAGGCACATTGCCGCGCGCCCGTTCCTCGGTCGTGCGGAATATCTCCGGGAACAGCGCCGAGATGTTCAACACGACAACCACGAATGCGATGTCGTACACGGCGACGACAATGAGGAACCAGGCGATCAGCCCGCCCGCGGGCAGCTCCGGAGGCATCCAGATCAGCGCGAACGCGACGACCAGCGGAACGATGCCGAGCCCGATCCACGGGATGCGCCGCCCCCAGGGCGTGCGAATTCGATCGGAGAGCGCACCGACCACCGGATTCAGCACGGCGTTCACGATGCCGTGGGCGATCATCGCCGCCGCCACCCACTCTGCGGCCACGCCGAGGTGGGCGACGTAGAAGTAGACGACGAAGGCCGAGAAGGTCTGCCCCATCAGCTGCACCGGGAAACCCGATGCACCGAAAGCCATGGATTGGGCACGGGTGGGCGCAGCGCCAAGGCGACGGTCGCGGATACGCGCGGTGAGACTCATCTGCGGGGCTCCTATCGGCGCTGCAGGTCACGCAGCGCACGCCAGCCTATCCGGATGAGGCCCTCTTCCTCGATGGTCTGATGAACAACCGGATCAGCAAGCAGCCGACGCTCATACCCACGTTTGCTCGAACTGTGATCGACAGCCACGCGCAACTCTGCAGAATCGACCATCGGATGCAGGTAAATCTCAGTGACTCCGGTCGGCACGGCGCGCAGCAATTCGAGGAACCCATCCCTGACCTGCTCGTACGTCTCCTCCGCATCCGTGCCCTCACCTGCCAGCGCGAAGGGGTGCGTCCACAGCCGGTCGAGGATGACGATGCCTGCGGCATCCGCCGCCTGCGTTGCACGATCGAGGACCGGCTGGAGGTCCGCGCCGAACTCGGTCCCTTCGACGACGCGGGGCAGCCGGAACGGCAGACCGTGCCGCACCGCAAGCTCGAATACCGGGCCAAGCAGATCGCGCCCGGTGTGCAGGCCGTAGACCGACCCCATGTGGTTGTCGATGTGGGTGACGTCGACGCCCGCGTGCAGCGCTGCTTCCAACTGCGCCGCAAGCTCGGCTGCAACATCGGCGACGGAGGCGTTTTCTTCCACCGAGCGGACATCGGCCGGGAAGTAGCCGTCCGCATCGACGAGGGTGGATCCGATGCCAGTCAGCGGACGCCAGCGGTACCTGCTCCACTCACTGGTGAGCACCAGATGCACGCCGACATCCAGCGTCGGGTTGGCTGCGGCGAAGGCGAGCGCTTCCGGCGCCCACGCGCAGGGCACCATGACGGTTGTCGAGTCGAGATGCCCTCCGACAAGCATCTCGGTGATGGCCTCATTCGCCGCATGGCACATGCCGAAATCGTCGGCGTTGAGGATGATCGCTTTCGCGTCGGACGGAAAACCCAATCGAGAGACGAGCGATGTCATCGCGTCACCCGGTACTTTCCAGAAAGGATGCCGGACTGTCCAGAAAGGATGCCGGTGAACTCGCGCTCGCGCAGCGCCAATGTCGCCTCACCGATCGCACCGATCATCGTCGCCTCTCGCCCGAAGGCGGAGGGCACGAAGCGCAGCGTCAGCAGATGAGAAATCGCCTCGGCCGCCCGAAGGATCGCGGCAAAGAAACACGGATGCGCGGCGTGCCCACCCAACACGAAGGCTTCTGGGTCGACGACAAGGGTCACACTCCCTGCCACGAGCACCAGCCGCCTCGCCAGCTCGTCGATCATCGTCTGGGCGGCGTCATCGCCGGCCGCGCAGGCGTCGAGGTGCACAGCAAGCGGGTCAGCCGGGTCACGCCCGTTGCTGCGGGCGAGGTCTTCGACGACCGTCTCGTTGATGAGCGGAACACCGATGGGCACCGGCGACTGCGGCAAATACTGCACTTCACCGGAGACCCCGGCGAAGCCGCGGCGCAGCAGGCCGCCCAGCACGGTGCCCGCACCGAGCCCCTGGTCGATCATCAGCAGGGTGAAGCTCTCCAGGTCATGCCCGACACCGGACTCCGCCTCGGCGAGCGCCGCGAGGTTCACATCGTTCTCGACCTGCACCTGGCAACCGAGAAGCCCTTCCAGAGCCGCACGGAAGGCACCACCATCCGGACCCTGGTCGTCTCTGATCTCACCGTCGGGCCGGACGATCCCCGGCATGGCGACGACCGCGTGGCGCAGCCGGCCCGGGGCAGTCTGCGCGCAATCCGCGATCATGCGGGCGATATCGACGGCGCGCTCCTCGACACGACCGAGCGGGGCATCCTGCGCGGCGCGCACGGTGCCGGTGGGATCGATCAGACTGACGTGCATCGCATAGTGATCAACATGCACGGCGGCCGCGAACCCCAGTCGGGGATGTAGGGAGACGCGGGTTGCCGCCGGCCCACGCGTGTCTCGGTCCACCCCAGCGGATGCTACGGCGTCCCCAGCCTCGAGCATCCTCAGGACCTGAGTCACAGCAGTCCGCGACAACCCGGTCTCGCCCATCAACTCCGCACGAGTCAAAGGCCCACGCTGCGCCAAAGCCTCCAGGATCGCTCTCGAATTAAGCGTACGCAACAGGGTTTGCGGCCCTGCCAGAGGTTTCGTCACAGTATGTCCTCGTGCATCGTCGTCAACAGTATGACATGAAGTGTCACACAAGAGCGACACTTTGAGTCACATTACGGCAGCGGCGCGCCGCTACGCTGGCGATGCCACCCACATTCGAAGGAGACAGCGTGCCGCACGCCCCCGTCGTCATCACCAGCTCAGGGCCAGTCCGCGGGCTCGCGCGGGACGGATCCTCCGCTTTTCTCGGCATCCCGTTCGCAGCCCCGCCCGTGGGTGAGCTGCGCTTCGCGGCCCCTGTGCCCCCTGCGCCGTGGTCTGAGGTGCGCGACGCGACCGAATATGGCGCAACTGCACTGCGCACGACGGGCACCGACACACTCATCCCCGAACCCGCCGTTGCAGGCGACAGCACTCTCAACGTCAACGTGTTCACACCGTCGACCGAGGCATCACTACCGGTGCTGGTCTGGATCCACGGCGGTGGCTACACCGAAGGATCTCCGGCGAGTCCGTGGTACGACGGGGCCCGATTCAATCGCGACGGCGTCGTCACCGTGTCGATCTCTTACCGGCTGGGCTTTGACGGCTTCGGCTACATCGAGGACGCCCCGCATAACCGCGGCGTACTCGACTGGATCGCCGCGCTCGAGTGGGTGCAGCAGAACATCGCGGCCTTCGGCGGAGACCCGGCCCAGGTGACGATCGGTGGACAGTCAGCCGGCGGCGGCGCCGTACTCACACTGCTCGGGATGCCATCGGCGCAGCACCTGTTCCACCGCGCGCTGTCGGCGTCGGGAGCACTGGCCGACGTCCCGATGGAGGAGGCCAAGGCGCGTTCGGCCCGGCTGGCGAAACTGGCCGGCGTCGACGCCACAGCCTGCGGCTTCCGCTCTGTTGACGAAGCGACTCTGCACAGCTTCCAGGGCAAGGCCGCCAGCGCCAAACGCGGGCTCGGGGTCATCGCGGACCTCATGGAGAACGGACTGCCATGGGGTCCGATGGTCGACGGTGAGCTGATCGCTCGGCCCACCGTGGATGCGCTGCGGGCCGGGATCGGCGCGGACAAGCCGCTATTGCTCGGCGCGGCTGATGACGAGTTCACGATGGTCGCAGAGCGCGAACGCTCGGTGCTGCGCCGAGTCCCGGCAGGACTGCTGCTGCGGCCGTTCATCCACGATCGCACCGTGCGTCACGCCTATCTCGACGCGAACGCGCCACAGCGCGCAAAGGGCACGGCGGCGATGGCCGGGCGCTACGTCAGCGACCACATCTTCCGGGTGCTCGTGCCGCGAGTGGCGGAGGCTAGACAGAGCGCGGATGCCCCGACCTGGGCGTATCGGTTCTCCTGGGTCTCCCCCACCAAGGGCTGGGCCTGCCACTGTCTCGATGTGCCGTTCTGGTTCGACGGGCTTGACCGGGTACGTGTCGATGCCCTCACCGGGCCGCACCCGCCGCAATCGTTGGCCGACGAGTTGCACGGCGCGGCCGTGGCGCTCATCGTCGATGGAGACCCAGGCTGGGCAACCTGGCGCACAGACCCCGGAACCACGCGGATCTTCGGCGGATCAGGTGAAGAGGTCACCAGCGACGCCTACGACAGCGTGCTCGCACTGGTCTGAAACGCGCTGGCCTGAAAACACGCTGGTCTGAAAACGGGCCGCTCAGCGAACGGACGACTTAGCCAGCCGACCGACAATCTCCTCGACGAGCTCGTGCGGCTCCCGATCGACGATGACGACGAAACCGGCCTCGTCCTCGTCGAGCACCTCCAGCGTTGCGAGCTGCGAGTCGAACAGCGCAGCAGGCATGAAGTGATCAGTCCTGGCTTGGGCTCGCTCCAGCAACAGCTCGCGTGAACCGTGCAGGTGCACGAACAACACGTCGGGTGCGACCGAGCGGATCCGGTCACGGTACACGCGCCGAAGTGCACTGCAGGCCATGACAAGTCCGGTGTCGCTGCGGCTGCGGAAGCGGTCACCGACCGTTTCCAGCCAGGGCCAACGGTCGTCATCTGTCAGCGGTGTGCCAGAGGCCATCTTGGCGCGATTGGCGTCCGAATGCAGCGCGTCGGCGTCGTTGAATGGCACACCCAACTGCTCGGCAAGGGCGATGCCGACGGTGGTTTTACCCGCCGCCGACACCCCCATCACGCAGATCAACGGCGCGTTCTCATCGGTCATTCCCGCTCACCAGTCATGTACTGTTCCATCGGCGAGGCGGTTGTAGGGCAGGTAGGCCTGCTCGTACGGGTACTTGCCTGCTTCGTCGACGTCCAGAGTGACGCCGAGCCCGGGCTGGTCGCCGGGGTGGAGCATGCCGTTCTCCCAGGTGTACGACTGCTGGAACACCGAATCCGTCTCGGCAGAGTGCTGCATGTACTCCTGGATTCCGAAGTTGTGGATGCTCAGTCCGAGATGCATCGCCGCGGCCATCCCCACCGGGGAGATGTCTGTCGGTCCGTGCATGCCGGATTTGATCTGGTACTGCGCCGCGTAGTCCAGCGTTTTCTTCAACGGGCTGATGCCACCCATGTGCGTCACCGCTCCGCGGACGTAGTCGATCAGCTGCTCACTAATCAGATCCTTGAAGTCCCAGACGGTGTTGAAGATCTCACCGATCGCCAACGGCGTGGTGGTGTGCTGACGCACCAGACGCAGCGCTTCCTGGTTCTCGGCCGGAGTGCAGTCCTCGAGCCAGAACAGGTCGTAAGGCTCGAGCGACTTGCCGAGCTGTGCGGCCTGGATCGGCGTCATCCGGTGATGTCCGTCGTGCAGCAGCGGCAGTTCGGGGCCGAACTCGTTGCGTACCGCCTCGAAGACACCGGGCAGGGTGCGCAGGTACGCCCGAGTGTCCCAGTCCTCCTCCGTGGGCTTCGCCCCACGACGGGCTGGCTCGTGGTCGTAACGGATGCTGCCATCCGCGGTGTCCGCGGCCTGCGAGGCGATCCCGTAGATTGCCTTCAGTCCTGGCACGCCGGTCTGCACGCGGATCGAGCGGTATCCCTGCTCCTGATGCGCGCGGATCGAGTCGAACAGCTCCGGCAGCTCCTTGCCGGAGGCGTGGCCGTATGCCATCAGCCCGGTGCGGCTTGCGCCACCCAGCAGCTGGTACACCGGCATCCCGGCCGCCTTGCCCTTGATGTCCCACAGCGCCATGTCGACCGCGGCGATTGCCGCCATCGTCACCGGACCGCGACGCCAATACGCCGAGCGATACAGGAACTGCCAGGTGTCCTCGATGCGGTGTGCATCCCGGCCCAGTAGCAACGGAACGACGTGATCCTTCAGATAGCTCACGACTGCGAGCTCGCGACCGTTGAGGGTCGCATCGCCGATGCCGACATGGCCCTCATCCGTCGTCAATCGCAGTGTGACGAAGTTCCGGCCGGGGCTGGTGACAATGACTTCAGCCTTATCGATGATCATGGGGTCCTCCAGTGGTGTTCATCAGTTCTGTACGAAGTCGGCAGCGGCACGGACGACCGCTGCCACGATCTCAGGGTCGGTGAGTCGCTGATCGATCACTGCCAGCAGCGCCGGCACTGCGGCGGACGTATCCAGTGTGGCGGCATCGGACACTGCTGCGCCATTGCTGTCTGCCGGAAGCTGGCCGCCCAGTGCACGTGCCACCCAGGCCGCGAGCACACGGATGCACGCTGCACCGTCACGACCGGCTGCCCGTTCGGCGAACAGCACCTCAAGGATGCGGGCGCGCAGCTTGATCGTGCCGTCCTGGCCGATCTGGGCGAGCAGGTGCTGGATGCGGGCATTATCGAACCGCTCCAGAAGAGCTGTGCGGTAGTCGTCGATATCAAGGTGCGGTTCGGTGAGGTGGCGTGCTGCTTCATCCCACAACTCACCCACCCATGCGCGGATCTGCGGATCGCCGATCGCCTGCGCCACCGTCTCGTGGCCGCGAGCGGCGCCCGCGTAGGCGAGAAAAGAGTGCGAACCGTTGAGCAGCCACAGCTTCCGACGCTCGAACGGATCGATGTCGTCAACGAAGCGCGCCCCGGCCTTCTCCCACTCCGGCCGACCAGCAGGGAACTCCCCGCTGATCACCCAGTCATGAAAAGGCTCGGTGACCACCGGGCTACGGTCGTCCCATCCGGTCTGCTCGCGCACGAGCGCGATTTCGGCGGACGTCGTCTTGGGCGTGATGCGATCGATTGAGGTCGAGGGGAAACTCACCTGCGCCTTGAGGTATGCGAGGGTGTCGGATGCACCGGCAAGCTCTCCGAGCGAGGTCAGCGCCGCCCGGGTCAGCTCGCCGTTGCCAGGAAGGTTGTCGCATGACACGACAGCGATCGCGCCCGCAGCCGCGCGGCGCCTGGCCTCGAGACCGACGAGCAGTCGGGCAAGTGCCGTCTGCGGCGCAGTGGACAGATCGAGCACGTCCGCAGCCAGATTCGCACGAAGCCATTTGACATCGGCCGCGACCGCGGCGTTGTTCAGATCGGGGCGGTGCTCGGCATCCACCGCATAGCCCGCCTCAGTGATCGTGAGGGTGACCAGTGCGGTCGCTGGCTCGGCGAGCGTTGCGGCCAGGATGTCGATGCGGGCTCCATCGACCGCATCGACGATGGAGTCGATGAGCGTGATGCTGTCTCCGGCACCGGATCGCTCGATCAACGAGTAGAGGCCGTCCTGGGCTGCGAGCTCTTCGGCGGCAGTTGCGCTGCGCCCGGTGAAGGCGCGGATTCCCCACTCGTTCGCCTCGTCGGCAACGTCGGTGTACCAGGCCTGGTGCGCGCGGTGGAAGGCGCCGAGGCCGAGGTGCACGATGCGCACGGGCGCTCGGTCGAACGCACGGCCGGCACGAGCGGCGGCGGATGCGCGATCCAGCCCGGCGATGGCAATCTCCGTTACAGCGCGAGTATCGGTCACAGCTTGAACGCCTTTCGCGGCACGGTCGTCACGAGGTCGACCGCGATGCGCTCGGCCTGTGCACGCGGCAGTCGCCCCTCACCGACGAGCCGTGCGAGGAAGGCGGCGTCCAACCGCCGCGCCATGTCGTGACGTGCCGGGATCGACAGGAATGCGCGGGTGTCGTCGATGAACCCGGAGCCGCGGTAAAAACCCGCAGTCTCTGTCACGGCTGAGCGGAAGCGGAGCACGGCATCCGGAGCATCCAGGAACCACCAGGGAACGCCGATGAAAACGCTCGGGTAGAAACCGGCGAGCGGGGCGATCTCGCGCGAGTAGACAGTCTCGTCCACGGTGAACAGCACGAGGGTGAGGTTCGCGTCGAGTCCGTGCTTCTCCAGCAACGGGCGAAGGTTCTGGGTGTATGTCGTCGTCACGGGGATGTCGTGCCCGGTGTCCGCTCCGAACCCCTCGAACGTGGCCGAGGAATGGTTGCGGTACACACCGGGGTGAATGGTCATGACGAGCCCGTCCCGCGCACTCATGCCCGCCATCCGCAACAGCATGTTGCCGCGGAACTCGCGGGCGCTCGCAGCATCCAACTCGCCAGCGACCGCGCGCCGGTAGAGCGCGGCCGCGTCGTCATCACTCAGATCAACCGTGTACGGGTCGACGACGCCGTGGTCGGCGGAGACTGCACCGTGGGCGATGAAATGGGCGCGTCGCGCTTCGAGGGCGGCGAGATAGCCCGAGAAATCATCCGGTGCGCTCTGATTCGATGCCGTCAAACGCTCGATCCGCTCGCGGAACCCCGGAGCCGTCGGGTCAAGATACGCATCAGGTCGAAAAGTCGGCAGCACGCGCCCGGTGAAGGACTCGTCTGCAGCGAGCGCCGCGTGCACGGCGAGATCATCCATCGGGTCGTCTGTGGTGGCCAGCACCTCGATGCCAAACCTCTCGAACAGCGCGCGAGGCCGGTATGCGGGCTCGGTCAGCCGCTCCGCGATCGTGTCGTAAATCGCATCGGCCGTCTCGGCGGACGGCTCGACGTCAATCCCGAAGAGGGTGACAAGCTCGTGCGTGAGCCAGTAGCCGGATGCCGTGCCTGCCAACAGATGCCAGTTCTCGGCGAACAGTCGCCACACCTGGCGCGGATCGGCACCTGTCGTGCTGCCTGCACCGAGGGAAGCGAGGTCGATGCCCGAGGCATGCAGCAGTCGCGTGACGTAGTGATCCTTGGTGATGAACAGCTCAGCCGGGTCAGAGAAAGGCTGATCCTCGAGCAGCATGGCTGGGTCGACGTGCCCATGTGGGGAGATGATCGGCAGATCGGCGACCAGGGCATAGAGGTCGCGTGCCACCGCCCTGGTGGCGGGGTCCACGGGCAGAAGGCGGTCGTCGTCAAGTTCGAGCGGCACTGGCATCCCTCCATGATTCAGACGGTCTGCATGGACGTCAACCGGTTGCCATATGTGGCCGTGGAGTCGCGTAGTCATGATGTCACTCCGTATCAATGTGCACGGCGACGCGCTCGAATCCGGCTCCGCGCACTGCACGCAGCACCTCGGAGCGCAGCGGATCACCGGCGAGCACGGGAATCTCGTTCAACGGAACGTCAAGGCAGGCGAGCTCTCCGTGTGCACGGACCCGCACGTAACCGAGGCCCAGCCTGCCCAGTTCCGCCTCTGCCATCTCGGCCTCAGCAAGCATGTCGTCGTTGTTCACGCGGGTCCTCATCGTCGTGCGCTCAGCGCGGTCGTCGTTCTTGACAGTTCCATTCAGCCCGCGCGGCAACAAAGCAGCAATCGGTTGCCATCAGTTGCACGACTGACTTAGGCTCGCGGCATGACTGAGGAGCCCTCCACCGACGTCGAGCGCAAACCGCGCCCGACGATCTACGACGTCGCCAAAGCGGCAGGAGTCGCGCCTTCAACAGTATCCAGGGCGTTCTCTCGCCCCGGCCGCGTCAACGCCGAGACCGCGGAGCGGATCAGACAGATCGCGGCCGATATGGGCTATCGCACCAACCCCCTCGCCAGGGCACTGCCGACCGGCAAGACGTCGCTGCTCGCGATCATCGTCGCCGACGTCACCAACCCCTTCTTCTTCGAGTTACTGCGCGGCGCAGAGGACACCGCGACCAAAGCTGGCTACACCTTGCTGGTCGCCGACGTGCAGGAATCGGTCGAAGCCGAGCGGCGAGCGCTCGACCGGGTGCTGCCCATGGTCGAGGGCGTCGTGCTCGCCACTTCTCGCATGTCCGACTCCTCCATCCGGGTCGCCGCCAAGCAGCGTCCGACAGTCGTGCTCAACCGCTCGATGAGCGATATTGCCAGCGTTGCGACTGACAATGCACGCGGCATGCGCCGAGCCGTCGAGCATCTCGGCGCACTCGGACACACCGGCATCACGTATGTTGCCGGCCCCGATGCGTCGTGGGCGAACGGTATCCGATGGCAGGCACTACGTGAGGCGTGCCACGAACTCGGCCTGCGCGCGCGACGTATCGGGCCTTTCTCCCCCACCCAGGCCGGCGGGCTCTCCGCGGCCGGGGAGCTGACCGCATCACCGAGCACTGCTGTCATCGCGTACAACGATCTGCTGGCGATTGGCATGATGCGCGGACTGCAGAGTCTCGGCATCCGCATTCCCGAGGATGTCTCGGTCGTCGGCTTCGACAACATCTTCGGCGCGGACTTCTGCACGCCGCAGCTGACAACTGTTGCCGCGCCGCTGCGCCAGTTGGGCGCGGTGGCAGTGCAGATCCTGCTCGATGACCTGCGCGGCACACCGCGAATTCCGCGCACGTCGCCAGGAGGTCCGTTGAAGACGGCTTTGCTCCCCGCTCGCCTGGTGACCAGGGCATCCACTGGGCCCGCGAACCCGACGAATGACTGGCCAAACGGCGGCCGCCCGGCGTTCACGGACGACGGCGACCGCTGAGCCGAGGACCGGCATTCCCAATCACGCTCGCACGGCAACCCATGGCAACTGGTTGCCAAGATCTCGATGCAGATGGATGAATGTATGAGACCGGTCGTTGCAGACCGCTGTCCCCCACACTCACAGCATTTCAAAGGAGAATCTCATGCGGAGCAAAACCCGGATCGCCTTCCTGGCGGCCACTGCGATCACCGCCCTCGCTCTTGCCGGATGCTCCGGCACCGGAGGCGACAATGCCGGGGACAGCGCTGGCGACGGCGCCGCGACCAGCCCCACCGTCATGAAGTTGGCGCTCAACCAGCCAGAGACGCACCCCTCGTACATCGCGCTCGAGGCCTTCGGTGAGCAGCTCAAGGAAGCCACCGACGGCCGCTGGGACATCGAAGTGCACGCCAACAGCACCCTCGGCAACCAGGATGAGTACCTGCAGTCGGTCAGCCAGGGCGTCATCGACCTCGCGATCGTCTCGGCTCCGCAGCTGGAGAACCTGAACAAAGAATTCGTCCTCTTCAGCCTTCCGAAGGTCTTCGACAACATCGACCACCAGATGTCGGTACTCGACGATCAGGAACTCGTCGGTGACGTGTACTCATCGCTCGAGGAGAGCAACAACATCTCCGTCGTCGGTGGGCTCACACAGGGCGAGCGCAGCATCTACACCAAGGACGGCATCGTCGAAACGCCTGCTGACCTGGCGGGCAAGAAGATCCGCGTGCAGGAGAGCCCCGTCTTCCTCGCGATGATCGAAGTGCTCGGCGCCTCCCCCACGCCGCTGCCGTTCGGTGATGTGTACAGCGGCCTGCAGTCCGGCGTCGTCGACGGCGCAGAGAACAACGAGATCTCGTACTTCAGCAACAAGCACCACGAGGTGGCACCGTACTTCTCGCTGACGCGTCACCTGGTCGGTGCGGACTTCCTGATCATCAACAGCGACACGCTCGCCGAGATGTCAGACGAGGACCGCGCGGCCTTCGACGAAGGCTGGACCGCCGCGTGGAAGCACCACACCGAGCTGTGGAAGACCGACACCAAGAAGGCTATCGCCGATGCTGAGGCCGGCGGCGCCGAGTTCGCCGAGGTCGACACCGAGGCCTTCGCAGAGGCCCTCGAGCCCCTGATCGACGAGTTCCTCACCGAGGACTCGCAGATCGCTCTTTACGAAGCCATCCGCAGCGCTGCAGAGTAAGACCTGACGCACCCGGCGAGGGCGCAGGGCGGTCACCTCGACCGCTTGGCGTCCTCGCCGGTCTGCTCAGGCTCCATCCCGCAACGACGACGTGCGAAATCGGCGACAGCATCCCGCTGTCAGGCCGGAACGGAGGACACCGTGACCACGAACCCACCCGATGACGCTGGCGAGGCGAACCCTCCGGCCGGCGCCACCCGCTGGCATGGCCTGATGGCTGTGCTTGGCACCGCCCGCAAAGGCGTCGACCGACTGCTCGGATGGCTGTGCATCATTGTCTTCGTGGCACTGGTCGCCATCGTCGCCTGGCAGGTCTTCACCCGCGAGGTACTAGGCGACACCGCAGCGTGGACGCAGGAGGCCGCGCAGTACAGCTTCGTCATCCTTGCGATGATCGCTGCGGCCTATGTCTTCTCCGAGCGAGGACACATCGCGGTCGAGATTCTCATCGAGAAACTCCCGCTGCGATCACGTCGCGCCGCCGCTGTCGTGATCGAGCTCATCGTGGTCTTCTTCATCGTCGCCGTATTCATCATCGGCGGCCTCGCCGTGGCACAGAATGCCTGGCACCAGAGCCTGTCATCACTCCCGCTCACGATCGGGCAGATCTACCTGATCATGCCGATCTCCGGCGTGCTCATCCTCTTTTACTCCATCGTGCAGATCATCGGTCTTCTGGCCGGTGTCGAGGAGCCCACTCCCGACACCAACGACATCAGCGAGGCGATCTGACATGGACACCATCACACTTGTCGCGTCGATCGTCCTGGTCGCAGGCATCGCCATCGGCATCGCCATCGGACTGCCCGTCGCCGTCGCCATGGGCCTGCCCTCGGCAATCGCGATCTTCATCCTCCTTGGCGACTGGGAAGGTGCGACATTCACCGCTTCCCAGAAGATCTTCCAGGGCAGTAACTCCTTCAGTTTGCTCGCGATACCGTTCTTCATACTCGCCGGCGGACTCATGAACACCGGTGGCATCGCCGCCCGCCTCATCGATCTGGCCCAGGTCGTGGCCGGTCGCCTGCCCGCATCGCTCGCACAGACCACCATCGTTGCGAACACCATGTTCGGTGCGGTCTCCGGCGCTTCGGTTGCCTCTGCTGCTGCGATCGGCACCGTCATGACGCCGCGGATGCGTCAGGAGAAGTACGATCCGGCATTCTCCGCCGCCGTCAATGCTGCGTCGTCACCGGCAGGGATGCTGATTCCGCCGAGCAATACCTTCATCGTGTATTCGCTCGTCTCGAGCACCTCGATTGGCGCGCTGTTCATGGCCGGTGTCGGACCGGGTCTCATCTGGGCACTGGTCTGCATCGTGGTCGTGGCCCTCTACGCCCACAAGCACCCCGAGCTGCGCCAAGCCAAGGGCTCGGTGCGCCCCAGCGTCGGACAGGTCACGATCGTCTTCTTGAAGGCGCTGCCCGCGCTGCTGATGATCTTCGTCGTGATCGGCGGCATCCTCAGCGGCTTCTTCACCGCGACCGAATCCGCGGTGATCGCCGTGCTGTACTGCTTCTTCCTCGGCCTGATTCAGCGGACACTGCCGATCAGGGAACTGCCGAAGATCATCCTCGAGGCATCCAAGGTCACCGGCATCATCATGCTGCTGATCGGCGTCTCCGGCATCCTCGGCTACGTGCTCGCGTTCGCGCGCATCCCACAACTGGTGACCGAGGGACTACTCGGGTTCACCGACAACGTCGCGGTCGTGCTGATCATCATCATGATCGTGCTCCTGCTTGCAGGAACGGTGATGGACCCGACACCGGCGATCCTGATCTTCACGCCGATCTTCCTCCCGGTGGTGATGGAACTCGGCGTCAGCCCGATTCACTTCGGCGCGATGATGGTCTTCAACATGTGCCTCGGCAATATCTCGCCTCCGATCGGCAACAACCTGTTCGTCGCCGCCCGCGTCGGGAACGTGCGCCTGGAGAAGGTCATCGCACGACTGTGGCCGTTCTTCTGGGCGCTCGTGGTCGGCCTGTTCATCGTCGCCTTCGTTCCGGCGATCTCGATGTGGCTGCCGGAGACGCTCGGCCTGATCCGCTGATCTGACCCGCAGCTTTGAGGCTCTCTGTGGATGCGTCGCATCCGCCGAGAGCCTCAGTCGTTGACGGGTCAGAGCGTCGTGACCTCGGCGTGCGGCATCCGCTTCTGCATCACGCGCACCGCCTCGGGGTTGTCGTCGACGAGCACGGCGTTGCGACCGAGTGCAGATGCCACCGCCCCGGTCGTGCCGCTGCCGGCGAAGAGGTCGAGCACACGGTCGCCCGGGCGGCTGGAAGCCTGCACGATCCGACGGAGGATCCCCTCGGGCTTCTGCGTCGGGTAGCCGGTCTTCTCCCGGCCGGTGGTCGGAACGATCGTGTGCCACCAGACGTCGGTGGGCAGCTTGCCCCTCGCTGCCTTCTCCGCGGTGACGAGGCCGGGCGCCATGTAGGGCTCACGGTCGATGTCGTCGGCGTTGAATACGTGCGCGCCGGGCGTCTTCACGTAAACGAGGATCGTGTCGTGCTTGGTCGGCCAGCGGCGCCGTGACTTCGCGCCGTAGTCGTATGCCCAGATCAACTCGTTGAGGAAGGCGTCGCGCCCGAATACGGCGTCAAGCATGACCTTCGCGTAGTGCGCTTCGCGATAGTCCAGGTGCAGATAGAGCGTTCCGTCATCGGCGAGCAGGCGCCAGGCCTCCTCGAGTCGCGGCATGAGGAAGTCGCCGTAGTCGTCGAAACTGTCGTCGTAGGTGCGCAGCATTCCGCGCACGCGCTCGTACTCGTGGCCGTGGAAGCCGTGCCGGATCTCCTTCGGCTCCGCTTCCGGTTCTTGCGACGTTGTGAACGTACGACGCGCGGTAACTACCTGCCGGGTCTGCGTGCGGCCGGTGTTGAAGGGCGGGTCGAGGTAGACGAGCGTGAAGGATGCCGATGGCAAAGATCGCGCCGCGGTGAGGTTGTCACCCTGAAGGATCGATACGGAGCCTGGGACCGCGTCGGGTTCAGGAAGAGCGGAGCTCACGGGACGCGCTGCAGCCACGCGTCGGTCGCGAACTTCGACTCCACGAGTGACTCCGCGTCGGCATACTCCTCGGCGGTGATGCCGCCGTCTTCCGCATTCGTCAACGAGCGGAATGTTTCCTTGAAGCTGTCGATGATCTCGGCACGGCTGAGCCCGGTCTGGGTGCGCAACGGGTCAACACGCTTGGCGGCCGAGGTCGTGCCCTTGTCGCTGAGCTTCTCGCGACCGATGCGCAGCACCTCGGTCATGACCTGCCCGTCGATGTCGTACGAGATCGTGGCATGGTGCAGCACACCACCATTGGCCAGACGCTTCTGCGCAGCACCGCCGATCTTCCCGGTCGGGCTCGCGATGTCGTTGAGCGGCTGATAGGTCGCATCAATACCGACGGAGCGCAGCGCCTGAAGCACCCAGTCATCGAGGAACGCATAGGAATCGGCGAACGTCATACCCTGCACGAGGGATGCCGGAACATACAGCGAGTACGTGATGATCTGCCCCGCGGCCATCAGCATCGCGCCGCCGCCGGAGATACGACGCACGACGTCGAAGCCGTGTTTGGCAGCGCCTTCGGGGTCGACCTCGTTGCGGTACGACTGGAAGGAGCCGATCACGACCGCGGACTCATCCCACTCCCAGATTCTGAGCGTCGGACGGCGACGCCCCTCGCCGACGCGGGAAGTGAGCACCTCGTCGAGTGCGAGGTTCATCCGCGGCGACACCGCTTTCTCGTGCACGATCTCCCAATCGAAGTCGCGCCAGCCCGGAGCAGTAACGAGTGCGCGACGCACGGCGGTGCCAACCGATTCCGGGTTGAATCCGAGCAGCTGCGCACCGGCGGGCAGCGCCGCTCGGACCGCTGCGGCAATGGCCGTGGCATCCGATTCCGCTGGCAGCCCGTTGACGGCCGCATTGATGTCTTCGAGCGCGCTGTCTGGCTCAAGAAAGAAATCGCCCGCGAGGCGGAAGTCGCTCAGCCTGCCGTCTTCGATTTCGACGTCGACGACCACGAGCTTTCCACCGGGAACCTTGTATTCACCATGCACGACTCCAGCTTAAGCCGCGCGAGGTTCGATGGGCTCGGGAACCCCGGTTGTCAGGTCCGGACCGGCACGTGCTTATCGAGCCAGGCAAGCAGGTCGGCGCGAACCTCGTCCTGCTGCAGTTCGTTGAAGATCTCGTGACGCGCATCCGGGTAGACGAGTGTGGTGACATCCGTCAGACCCGAGCGGGTGCGATACTCCTCGGCGAGTTTGTGCACGCTGTGCGGCCCGCCCACCGGGTCATCTCGACCGACCATCAACAGCATCGGAATGTCGCGAGCGAGATTCTTCGCCGGCCGCCCGTAGAGCTTCAGTGCTTCGATCGGACCGAACAGCCTCAGCAACGGCACGTTCGTGGTGAGCGGGTCGTCGTCGAAGGCCTTACCGACGGCGGCATCGCGGCTGAGCCACTCGTATCCAGTGGCATCCGTCCCCTCCCATCGGGCATTCAACGGTGCCGCATTGAGGTCGCGAGGGGTGCGCAGCGCGGAGCCGGACAGGACGACGGCGTCCCAGGCCTCTGGATGGTCGTTGACCAGCATCTGCGCGAGGAATGAGCCCCAGGAGTGGCCCAGCAACACGAGCGGCAAATCAGGATGCTCGGCGCGGATGATTCCGGTCAACTGCCAGATCGCGTCCTTGGCCGCGTTCATCCCACCCTTGCCAAGTTTGCCGAGCTTCGCGGGGCCCCCGTGCTGACGGATGCCGGTGCGCCCATGACCGCGGTGGTCATCTGCATACACGGTGAAGCCGGCAGCGGTGAGCGCGGCGATCAGCGCGCCGTAGCGCCCGGCGTGCTCGCCAACGCCATGCAGTAACTGCACCACGCCTCGCGGTGCGCCCTGTGCAGGGTGGACGTCGTAGACGATCACGACTCCGTGCGCGTCGGTGAACTCCGAAGTCTGGGGCATGGGTCGAGTCTACGGATGCCAGGGAAAACGGCTAGACCTGTGTCAGAGTCCGAGCGCGTCTCGTACCGCGAACGCGGCATCGCGGTCGGTGACCTCGTACCCTCCGACGCCGTCGGCAGCCGATCCCATCCGCACGCCACCACCGCCAGCACCGTCGACGACAACGTTGCGTTTGGCGGAAAAGTGCAGCGCATCGACGTCCGTGGCAGCCAAAGCAGCAGCGCTCGAGGCGTTCACTCCGCTGCCCGCCATGATCTCGATCCGGCCGTCAGCGGCCACCACCATCGCACGCAACGTCTCAATGCCCTCGATCGCGGAGGAGGCACCGCCAGAGGTGAGCACCCGGCGCAGCCCGAGTGCGATCGCGCTGTCTAGCGTTGCCACCGGGTCAGCGGTGACGTCGATCGCGCGGTGCAGGGTGACCGCGGCCTCACCCGCGGCATCGCGCAGCCGAGCCACCGCGTCGAAGTCGAGCGCGCCAGCGGCATCCAGCGCACCGATGACGACCCCGGAAGCGCCGGCGGTCACAGCCAATTCCACGTCTCGCACCGCGAGCGCGATCTCGTCGGCGTCGTAGTGGAATCCGCCCGCGCGAGGGCGGATGAGAACGTGGATTTCGGGTCCGGTCTCCCCCGCGGCTTCCAGCGCCAGCTCGAGAGTGGCGGGTGATGGCGTGAGCCCGCCAAGAGCGAGAGCTTGGGCGAGTTCGACGCGCGCAGCGCCGACCTCCCGGGCGATGCGAACCCCTGCGGGGTCTTGGACGGCGAGTTCGAGCGCGATGTTCACGGCATCCATTCTGCCCCTATTCTCAGAAAACTTAGTTAGACTACCTAAGTAATGACTGAACCTGATGATCCCGTACTCGCCACTGCCACTGATCTGCGCCTCGCCACCTTTCGTCTCGCTCGCCGACTGCGCCGCGAGAGGGCGGTAGACACCCTCAGTGACGCGCAGTTCGCCGTGCTCGCCTGCCTGAGGATGAACGGCCGCCTTCCGGTGGGCGAGCTGGCCCACCGAGAGCGCGTGAGCGCACCGACGATGTCGAACACGGTGGATGCTCTGGCGGAAAGCGGGCTCGTCGTTCGGGTTCCCGATGAGGCGGACCGCCGTCGGGTGTACATCGAGATCACGGATGCCGGCATCGAGATCGTCACCGCGACTGTGCGCAAGCGCGACACCGCCCTTGCCGCGGCACTGGCCGAGTTCGACTTCACCGGTGAGGAACTGGCGACGCTGAGAGCAGCCTCGGCCCTGATGCGGAAGGTGGCCGAACGATGAGCGCGATGTTCCGGTCATTCTCGAACTTCAACTATCGGATCTGGTTCCTCGGCGCCCTCGTCTCGAACGTCGGCGGCTGGATGCAGGCCACCGCGCAAGACTGGGTGGTCCTCACCGAACTGACGGACAATGATGCCACTGCGATGGGCCTCACGATGGCTCTGCAGTTCGGACCGCCGCTCGTCTTAGTGAGCATGACCGGATGGGTCGCGGATCGGTTCGACCGCCGCAAGATCCTGCTGCTTACCCAGTCGATGTTGCTGCTGCTCGCGCTCGGCGTGGCCGCGCTGCTGCTGACCGATGTCATGACGCTTCCATTGATGTTCTGTTTCGCTCTGGCCTTCGGCGTCACGAACGCCTTCGACGCACCGGCGCGCCAGGCCTTCGTCTCAGACATGGTCACGCTCGAAGACGCGTCGAACGCGGTCGCACTCAACTCCGCATCGTTCAACATGGCACGGCTCATCGGGCCCGCTGTCGGCGGCCTGCTGATCGTTGCCGTGGGCACCGGATGGGTGTTCGTGCTCAACGCCGTGACCTTCCTCGCCATGCTCGTCGCGCTCGTGCTCATCCGTTCGCGCGAGCTCCTCCCCCGAACCAAGAGCAAGGGGCGAAACGGTCTCGCCGAAGGCTTCCGCTACGTATGGGGCCGGAGCGATCTCAAGATCACTTTCGTGATGGTCTTCCTCATCGGCGCCTTCGGGATGAACTTCCCGATCTTCGCATCGACCATGGCACTGGAGTTCGGCCGCGACGCCGACGGCTACGGAATATTGAGCTCGGTACTGGCGATCGGCTCGCTGGCCGGCGCGCTGCTCGCCGCACGACGTGACCGCGCACGAGTGAGAGTTCTGATCATCGCCGCCGGCGGGTTCGGTGTGGCATCCGTGATCTCGGCGTGGATGCCGACGTACTGGACGTACGCAACCGTGCTCATTTTCGTCGGACTCGCCACGGTGTCCATGCTGACCACGGCGAACGGCTACGTGCAGACCACCACTGATCCGGCACTGCGCGGACGCGTGCTGGCGCTGTACATGGCCGTCGTCATGGGCTCGACACCGATCGGCGCGCCGATCGCTGGGTGGATCACCGATGTCGCCGGGCCGCGAGCCGCCATCCTCGTCGGCGGCATCGCGGGGATCGTGGCCATGGCGATCGGCCTCGCCTGGATCCTGGTATCCGGCAGGCTGCACCGTCAGGAAAACTCGCGGTTCCGGCTGACGCTCGACGAGACCCGGCCAATTTCGGTCCTGCGCGTCGATCCGGTGGAGTTCAGCGACGAGGTCGCAGCCGCCACCACACCGATCCGCACGGCGCCGCGGCGCTAACGTCCAGCGCTCAGCCCTCCAGAACCAGCCGCAGCTGCTCCAGCGCCCAATCGATCTCGGTCGCGCGAATCACGAGCGGCGGAGCAATGCGGATCGTCTGCCCGTGGGTGTCTTTCACGAGAACGCCGCGCTCCATCAGCTTCTCGCTGATTTCGCGTCCGGTGCCTCGCTCGGGATCGATGTCGACGCCGGCCCACAGCCCCGCAACACGGATGCCAGTGACACCATTGCCGACGAGCTTCTCCAGCCCGGACTCGAGGTGCGCGCCAAGCGCGCGGGCGCGTTCCTGGAACTCCCCGATCTCCAGCAGCTCCACCACACGCAGGCCGACGGCCGCGGCCAGCGGATTACCCCCGAAGGTCGAACCATGCTCGCCGGGGCGAATGACGCCCAGCACATCTCGGTTTCCGACCACGGCCGACACCGGCAGGATGCCGCCGCCGAGCGCCTTGCCCAGCAGGTAAAGATCCGGCACGACGCCCTCGCGATCACACGCGAAGGTCTCGCCGACGCGGCCGAGCCCTGCCTGGATCTCATCGGCGATGAACAACACGTTGCGCTCATCGCAGAGCTCACGGATGCGGCGCAGATACCCCTCCGGCGGGATGATGACGCCTGCTTCGCCCTGGATCGGCTCGACCAGGATGGCCGCCGTGTCATCCGTGATGGCTGCGGCGATGGCATCCGCATCTCCGAACGGCACCACGTCGAAGCCTGGAGTGTACGGTCCGAAGTCATCGCGGGCCTGCTCGTCGTCGCTGAAGCTGACGATCGTCGTCGTGCGGCCGTGGAAGTTGCCGGCCGCCACGATGATGCGCGCCTTCTCGGGTGCGATGCCCTTGACCCGGTAACCCCACGCGCGGGCGACCTTGATGCCTGTTTCGACGGCCTCCGCGCCCGTGTTCATCGGCAGCACGAGGTCCTTGCCGCACATCCGCGCGAGCGCCTCGGCGAACGGTTCGAGACGGTCGCTCATGAACGCGCGACTGACGAGAGTGACCCGGTCGAGCTGCTCGGTCGCCGCAGCGATGAGCGTCGGATGCCGGTGACCAAAGTTCACGGCCGAGTACGCCGCGAGCAGGTCGAGGTAGCGCTTACCCTCAGTGTCGGTGACCCAGGCACCCTCACCCGACGCGATCGTCACGGGTAGCGGGTGGTAGTTCTCGGCGACGTGGGACTCTGTGTTCGTGGGGGCCGAAGTCGTCATGCCTGCTCCTCCTCTGCCGCGCGTAGCTCGAGCGTGCAGCACTTGATGCCGCCGCCGCCGAGCAGCAGCTCGGACAGGTCGACGGTGATGGGGTTGTATCCGCGCTCGCGCAACTGCGCCTCAAACCCGACAGCGCGCGGCGAGATGATGACGTTGTATCCGTCGCTGGCGGAGTTAAGGCCGAAGACTGAGCCGTCCTCGTCCGAAACCAGGATGGCGTCCGGGAAACGCTCCTCGAGGATCGCACGACTGGCGTCATCGAACGCCCCGGGCAGGTACGCGATGTTCGCCCGTTCCGGCCCACCGTCCTGCTCGCCCTGCACCGGGTCAAGCACTGTGAGCGCGGTGTCGAGGTGGTAGAAACGCGGGTCGACGAGGTTCAGTGAAATGACCTCGCGGTCGAAGACCTCGCCCACCTCGCGGTGGCTGTCGCCGGTGGAGCGGAATCCGGTGCCGGCGAGGATCACGTCGCCGACGAGCAGGAAGTCACCTTCTCCCTCGTTGACCTCTTTCGGCTCGACAGTGTCGTACCCGCTCGCGCGGAACCAGTCTGCGAATGCCGGAGCTTCACCGGCACGCTCTGTGAAGCGGAACTTCGGCACGTAGGCGCGGCCACCGATGACGAAACCGCCGTTGGCCGTGTAAACCATGTCCGGGTAATCGGCGAGAGGTTCGATGAGCTCGACGTCGTGGCCGAGGTGAAGGTACAGGTCGTACAACTTCTGCCACTGCGCGACGGCCTTCGCCGTGTCCGTCGGCTTCGCAGGCTCCATCCACGGGTTGATCGTGTAGCTGACGGTGAAATGCTCCGGCCGGCACATCAGATAGCGGCGGTTCTGCGCCGTGCGCGCTGCGACAGGTTCAGGAACCGGGGCGGGTGCGGTGATCGTTTCTGGCGTCGACATCATTCTCCTTGAGAGGGATGCGGCGGACGCTGTCCAGGGGCCAGGCGGAAGTTCGACCCTCCGCTCATTACCGAGACGAGGGGGAAGATGCGACGCTGGCACGCCATGTCTTATTGTGACACCCGCATCTGTGTGCGCGCCAGAGGCGCGTCAGTCTCGTGGCAGGAGCGGATCGAGTCTGCGCAGACCGGGGATGCCGTCGAACGCCGGATCCGAGGATGCGATCGTCTCGATCCCGTACGCGAGCGCCGTGGCAGCGTGCACGGCGTCGCGACCGCACACTTCGGTCGACTCGATGAGCGCGAGGGCGGTCTCCAGAACCGCGTGATCGAAGTTCAAGATTATGAGATAGCGCGCGATGTCACGCGCATCCGCCACCGCCTGAGCCTGTCCCGTCCTGCGCATCCGATGGAAGACCACTTCTTGCACCATTTCGGTACTGGCATAGGCCCGGCCGGTCCCGCCAACCGTCCAGCGCCTGACGGATGTACGCGCCCATGCTCATGCGGTCAGCCGAGCATATCGGCAGGGGCGGGGTTCACTTTCGACAAGCGCAAACAGCGGCATCCGACCGCCGGATACAGCAATTTGCGCTCATCGAACGGGCTCAGATGACCTCGACGCTCCAGTCGTCCGGGTTACCAAAGCGGTGTGCGGTGATGCTGATTGCCTGCTCGTGTACGAAGGGCAGCAGTTCGATGCGACCAGCCGAGGTCACCTCGCCGTCGTATATGGCGAGATCAGGGTCGCCACCGACGGCCTCGGCCAGCGCGCGATGCACGGTGGCCACGGCATCCCGCGTGCCGACCAGGCGCACCCGCTGCGCACGATGCTCGACCGCGGGATTGAGCACGTCGGCCGGGTCGTCGCTGCGCGACATCCGCTCGATCCACTGCTCATCACTTTCGACCGCGACCGAAACATTCAGCTCCGACAGCACTCGACGCACGTCAGCCGGCAGCCCGACCGGCGTACTCAGGAAGAATCTCGCACCGGTGCGGATCGCGGCGACTACCACCCGCAGCAGCTCGTGCCATGCGGCATCCCCGGACGCCCGGATCATCACCGGCACCGGACGATACCGGAACAGGTTGCGCTCGACGCCGAGCTGCGCGACATCACGCACCTGTCCGAACTCGCGGTCCCAGGCGACGGCATCCGAAAGCGCGGCACGGCGCAGCCATTCGAAGCTCTCGAAGTCCAGCGAGGGCTGCGCTGCCTCGATCAGCTCCGTGATCCGGGTGTCGAGCCCACGCAGGTGCAGAGTGCTGGATGCCTGCCCGCCGCCACGCGATCGCCATGACCCAAGCCCGATGAGGTAGTTCGGTCCGCCCGCCTTGGTGCCGGGGCCGACCGAGGAGCGCTTCCACCCACCGAAGGGCTGACGCTGCACGATGGCGCCGGTAATCCCGCGATTCACATAGAGGTTTCCGGCCTGCACCCGATCGAGCCACTCGGACAGGTCATCGGGGTTCTGCGTGTGCAGCCCCGCCGTCAGACCGTACTCCACCGCGTTCTGCAGTTCGATCGCACGGCCAAGGTTGGGCGCGTGCATGATGCCGAGCACCGGCCCGAAGAACTCCTCAAGGTGAAAACGCGAGCCCCCTTGCACACCGACGCGGATGCCAGGGCGCCACAGCCTTCCGGTTTCATCCCCATCCACACGCGAAGGCTTGATCAGCCACTGCTCATCACCCTCGAGCTCGCTGAGCGCCCACGCGAGTTTGCCTTGCGGCTCCTCGATCACCGGTCCGACCTCTGCGAGTGGATCGCTCGGCCATCCGACGTGCAGCGAGCGCACGGCATCCACCAACTGACGCGCGAAGCGCTTGGACCGACCGACCGGGCCGACGAGAATCGCGAGAGAGGCCGCAGAGCACTTCTGCCCGGCATGCCCGAACGCACTCTTGACCAGGTCGGCGACGGCGAGATCCAGGTCTGCCGATGGCGTGATCACGATCGCGTTCTTGCCGCTGGTCTCCGCGAGCAGCGGCAGATCCGCGCGCCAAGAACGGAACAGCGCCGCCGTTTCCCACGCGCCGGTGAGGATGACGCGATCCACCGCGTCATGTGAAATGAGCTGTCGACCGAGCTCGCCCTCTTCGATGTCAGCGAGAGTGAGGACGTCCCGCGGGACTCCTGCTTCCCAGAGCGCCTCGGCGACGACTGCCGCACACCTGCGAGCCTGCGGCGCCGGCTTGAACACGACGCCGGAACCTGCGGCGAGCGCGGCGAGCACGCCTCCGGCGGGGATCGCGATCGGAAAGTTCCACGGCGGCGTGACCACGGTGACACGTGCGGGCTCGAAGCTGGCGCCGGCAACGGCATCCAGCTCTCGTGCCTTCGCCGCGTAGAAACGGGCGAAATCGACCGCTTCGCTGACCTCGACGTCACTCTCGGCCAGCACCTTGCCCGTTTCGGATGCCGCGACCTCGATGAGTTCCGCGCGACGAGACTCGAGCGCGACGGCCGCCCGTATCAACGTCTCGGCCCGCTCTGATGCCGGGCGGGTTCCCCACGCGGATGCCGCAGCGCGTACTCGAGCGATCGTCCTCTCCAGCGCTTCGGGATCGGTGATCCTCGATTCGCGCAGCGTGACGTCACCCGCCGTGGACGTCTCGATGCGGGAGCGGATTTCCTGCGCCCATTTCCTGTTCGTCGGCAGTGCGGGGTCGCTGTCGGCGGTGTTTGTGAAACCGGGTGCCCCCGCGGAGTCGGAGTCCATCTCGCGCCGGGAATACACAGCGGTCTCGACGAAGGGCTCTCCACCGGATCCGCGGGCGATGCCGAGCACGACATTCGTGAGGTCGGCGTCCTCGACGTGCGCTGCCGGCGATGGCCGCAATGACTCATGTACCGGAGTCTGGCGATTCTGCGTACGACGAGGGACGATCCGCAGCGTCCGGTCCGCAGAACGGGCCAGTGCGCGAATGAAACGATCGCGCTCCCGATCGAACAGGCTCTCGTCGGTGTGCAAGTGGAACGCCGCAGAGAGGAAGTTCGCAGGCTCGGCGTTCTCTTCCAGTCGTCTGACGAGGTAGCTGATCGCGACGTCAAACTCATCGGGCTTCACGACCGGCACATACAGCAGCACCTGCCCGACCTCGCGGGAGACAGCTTCTACCTGCCCCTGCGCCATGCCCAGCAGCATCTCGAACTCGACCTCGTCTCGCACACCCCGCTCGCCTGCCAGCAACCAGGCGTATGCGATGCCGAACAGGTTGTGACCGGCCACGCCGATTCGCACGGCCGCGGTGTTCTCCGGACGCAGCGCCTCATCGAGCATCCGCAGGTAGTTCGCGTCGGTGTCGAGCTTGGTCTCGTAGGTGGCCAGTGGCCACCCGTGCATCGCGGCGTCCACTCGCTCCATCGCGAGATTCGCACCCTTGACCACACGGATCTTGATTGCAGCGCCATCGTGCTCGACTCGATCCTTCGCCCACGCCGTCAGCTCGCGCAGCGCAGAGAGCGCATCGGGCAGATAGGCCTGCAACACGAT
This sequence comes from Microbacterium sp. A93, assembly GCF_051842835.1. Lineage (NCBI taxonomy): Bacteria > Bacillati > Actinomycetota > Actinomycetes > Micrococcales > Microbacteriaceae > Microbacterium > Microbacterium sp. A93. The sequence continues at coordinate 81,582 of NZ_JBPXMT010000017.1, read as the reverse complement.
GCCGGCCTCGAGCAATAGCAGGCGTGGATCCTCGAGGATGCGCGTGAACACCGCGATGGTCAGATCGAGGTCGCGGTACTCCTCCATGTCGAGATTGATGAAGGTTCCGGTCTTGGCGGCCGTGACGTACAGCGGCAGAAGCCGCTCGACCACCCTGTCGACGATCTCATCGAATGCCCACAGCGAGATATGACTGATGACGGATGAAACTTTCACTGAGACATAGTCGACATCCTCCCGCCGGATAAGTTCATGGATGCCGTCCAGCCGCCGTTGCGCTTCGGCTTCACCGAGCACTGCCTCGCCGAGCAGGTTGAGGTTCAGCCGTGCGCCACTGCCGCGAAGCTTCTCGATCGCGGCGCCGAGCTTGGCCGGTCGCGCATCGACGATGAGGTGCCCGACCATGTCACGCAGAACGCGCCGGGCGATCGGCACGACCGGCGACGGCATCAGCGGTGCGACACCACCACCAAGGCGCACGGCGCCGCGCAGATACCAGGGCAGGAAGCCGGGAACGATCGGTGCGATGCGCTGCAGCTGGGATGCGGCGGCCGCGAGGCTCTCCGGCCTCATGACGCCGTCGACGAATCCGAGCGTGAAGGGCAGGCCGTTCTCATCCTGCAACATATCGGCGAGTCGAGCGGCGGCCGGATCGACCTCTGCATCGGCTGCTTCGGCGACCCAACGGCGTGCGAGTTCGACCGACTGATCGGCGAGCGAGGCCGCGCCTGGCGCTGACGACTCTGACATATGTTCAGCCTAAGAGCGAGGTATCCCCTCGGAGCGGTGACACACAGTGGCGAGGATGCTTCTTCTCTGGTTTGCCGCGTTCTATGCTGGATCCGTGACACCGGCCGAGGGGGACAGACCGGCCGCGGGAGAGCAGAGTCTCGCCGCGGCGCTCGGCGGCAGTTCCTCCGCGACCAAGCCGGGCACCCCGATCACCCCCGGCGGGCCCGCCGGAGCCGGTTCCACCTCACGCGCGGCCGCGACCGTTGCAGCTACGGCCACGATGCCAGGGGCTGCGCCTGCGGCATCCGGAGGCAAGCGCACCCTCGCCCAGCGCGCCATCGACCGGGTGCCGGTGAAATGGCTCAGCACCGCGGCGCTCGCAGTATTCCTCGGTGTGACGGCCCTGTTCGGCGGACTCGAAGCGGTGCCGACGCCGGAGACGCCGGTGATCGCAGCCGGCGACACATTCATCGGCGGCGAGCTCGAGATGACTCCCGTGCGTCTGACGGTGATCGACAAGCTGGGGAGCACAGGCGTCTTCCCCACACCCGGCGAGCAGCGCATCCTCAGCCTCGTCATGGATGTCCGCAATATGAGCGAGTTCGCACGGGCATCCAGCACGGACAGCGTGTTGGGGCTGACAAGAGTCGAAGGACTGCAGGATGTCCTCGAAACCACCGAGCTGACCGAGCTGCAGGTGATGAGCGGGATCTCACCCTCGGTCGCACGCCTTGACGACGGTACCTTCGGCCCCTGGCTGCAGCCGGAGATTCCGGTGCGCGTCGTGCTCAGCTGGGCGGTGCCAGTGGGCGCATTCAGCGACGGCGACACGATGCGCCTCGCGCTACCGACGTCGACCCGCCGCATGGGTCAGTCCGTCCTCTACGGCGTCTACTGGTCCGACCAGTACACCGGCGCCTACGCCGACCTCGCGATCGAGGACCTCGGGAAGGGGGAAGCGGAATGAATCATCTGAAGATCTGGCTGGCAACCATCGTGCTGCTCGCCGCTGCTGGTGTCGTGTCCGCCATCGCCCCCGCTGAGGATGCCGAGGTTGCCGCATTCGTCGTCAGTGGCGAGATCGGCGAGCAGGTGACAGGGCGCGATCTCATCGCCACGGTGACCGATGTCCGCACCACGACCACGGTGACCGGCGACGAAGATCACAACGGGGACACCACCTGGACCGCCGACGGGAACTGGCTCATCGTCGATCTGGATGCCGCGAGCGTGACCGGCCCGCGGACCACGTACATCACCGGCTCTGTCAATCTCGGAAGCGCAATGTTCGAACTCGACGGGCGCGAGTACCGCGCGACCGAGCGCGCGCCATCGATGCTCAATGTGCGACTGAACCCTGGTGTCCCCCGACATGGATCCGTGGCCTTCGAACTACCAGAACTCGCCGGCACCGGCGTGCTGAAGCTGTCGCTCAGCACCGACACCAGGATGGACTCGGTGCTCGAAATCCCGATCGATCTCGACGAGATCAGTCCGCTCTCCGAGGCGCAGGTCTTCGGGCCGGAGTGGATCCGATGACCGGCTGGTGGCGGCGCAACGCCGTGGCACTCGGAGCCCTCGTTGTGCTCACCCCTGTCACTTTCGGCGCCATCACTTGGGACGGCTGGCAGGACCACAACCTGTTCACGAACACCATCCCGATCGACGTCGCCGACGGCGACAGCATGGAGCTCATCGACACGACCTGGGGACCTGTCCGGGCATCCGAGATCACCGACACCTCCGGTTTCGACATGCCAACGGATGCGCGGATCATCGCCGCCGCGATCACGGTCGATCCGCACGGCGATGCGCCGTCCTGCTCCGCGCCGACCCTCGTGCAGCAGAGCACCGGCATCCGTTTTCCCGAATCTCGCTTCCAGCTCGGTCTGCTCTCATCCAGCGAGGAGCCGACGAGCTGCGTGACGGACGGCGAGAACAGGGTCGCGTCCTACGAGATGATCGTGCCGTTCATCGTGCCAGCCGACGCCGAAGGGCCGTTCTGGGTGGAGATCGCTTCGGTAGATGCCATCCCCTCGGTGATCCGCTTCTCAATCGATCCCTGATCGGACTTCTTGCGCAGTCGACCCAGCGTGCTGTCATAGGCGCCGCTGACGACGGCTATGCGCACCGGTTCGAGCAGGAAGGGTACGACGAGGAACAGCGCGGGACCATACGCCCGCCAGAAGTCGTTCAGATCCTGCGGGCCGACGATGCGGCTGAGCAGCCATTGCAGCGAGGGGTCAAGTGCCAACACGATCGTGTACAGCAGCACATATGAGGCGATGAGCACGGGCCCCGCCCGCCACATGAGCACGAGCGCGTTCACGATGGGACGGAAACGGGAGGTGAACTCGCCCGCGAGCTCACCGAGCCAGCGCACGACGGTATTCGGCAACTTCTTCAGCCGCTTCTGCGTGGTCGCGGTGAACCTCTTCTGGAATCCCGGCTGCTCGGCCTCGATCGCCTGCCCGTAGATGACGCCGGCGATGGTCAGCCAGGCCAGAGGCTGCACGAGGAGGCCCGCGATATTGCCCGCGACGACGCCGATAGCATCCCACAGCCACGCGATCGGAACCAGCCATGCGCCGAGCCAGTCCCGGATGTCACCGAGCCACACCATCGCGACCCGCGAATCGACCCACTCGCCGAGGGCGGCGAACCCGCCGGCTATGAGGTACAGCGAGAAGAACACCCAGACGGCCTCGAAGTAGACCGCGAGCAGAGTCGTCCACTTGGGCAGCTTTGCGCCGAAACGTTTGAACGCCCAGCGGGCGGAGAATGCGGAGACGATCGTGAACAGCGACAGCACGGTCACGTTCAGTTCGAGGACAGCGCCACCTTCGAGGGAGTCTGTCCCGTCGACGACCGCCTGCCAGGCGAGCCCCGATCTGATCGCCAGCGCCCGCTGCGCATAGGAGTCGACGTCGTCCTGCAGGAATCCCCAGGCCGTGTAGATCGCGAAGAACGGCAGGATGCTGGCGAGCAGGGTCACCGCAAAGGTACGACGCCGCTCGACGCCGCTTTCCGGCAGCGGGGCGATCGCCTGTAGTTCGCGCAGTGCGTCTCGGACGACGAGGAACATCGCCACGAAGGCGATGAGCTTCGCGAGAATCGCCAAGGGCAGCAGTAGGAAGCCGATCGCTGCGCTCGTCGCCCCGGCGTACGCGGCGCCGATGATGCCGAAGTAGTGCACCAGCGCGCCGCCGAGATACCACGCCAGCAGCGCCGGCCAGCGGGCGAGGAGCACACGGCCGATGGAAGCGAGAAGCGTCAGCACGAGTCCACGCTAGTGCCGGTGGTGGCAGCGACGCCACACGCCTCGCTCAAGACCAGGTACTGGGCGCATCCGCGCGCGCGGGAGGAAGGGCGGATGCCGCGGCCCACTCGTGCACCCACTGCTCAACGTCCGGCAGGCCCTCTGGACGCCCGATGGCGGCAAACAGCTCCTGATGCGAGAGCGTGCCTCCGCTTCGTTTCAGCATCCGCGCCCTGACGATCGCCTTGGCGTAGATCTCACCGTCGACCACGGCACGGTGCTCAAGGTAGATCGCCTTGTCGTCGTGGCCGAGCAGGCGCGATTCGACGTCGAAGCGTTGCCACAGCTCGAGGGATTTGCGGAACGTGACGGTCTCGGAAGACACGACGGCATACCAGCCGTGGCGTTTCATCGCACCGCTCATCCCGGTGCGCACCAGCAGATCCCAGCGGCCCAAGTCGAACAGCGACAGGTAACGGCCGTTGTTCATGTGCCGAAGCACGTCGAGGTCGGTGGGCAGCGTCGTCACGCGCACGCGCCCCACTTCCGTGGACGCGAGGCGTCCTTCCTTGCGCAGGCGACGGCGCGCGTTCCACATCACAAGCAGGGTCCGCCAGATCACGTTCACGAGGTTCGATCGTAGTCACCGGCGCATGAACTGCGCACTCCTTTGTGGATATCGCACAGGAGCGTCGCTCGATTTCGCCTTAGCGCGGGTCGCGCGTAGAGTCGCGGCATGAGCGCCGAAGCCCAGCCTGAAGTCATTGTCCGTCCGGTCCGTGATGTTGATTCGGAGGCCCTAGGTCGCGTGCACGCCAAGTGCTGGCACGAGACCTACGATCACCTGATCAGCAAGGCGGCCCTCGAGAAGGTCTCCCCTCGTCGCCTCGCCGAGCTGTGGACACACTGGGCCGCACAGGGCGACGACTTCCACATGAGCGCTGCGCTCGTCGACGGCGAGATCGTCGGCTTCGTCGGCTCTGGCCCCGCGCGCGACAAGGATTCTCCCGCGTTCCGCGAGCTGTACTTCATCTACCTGCTGGGCGAATGGCACTCCACCGGTCTCGGTCAGAAGCTGTTCGATGCCGCTGTCGACAAGGACGAGCCGCTGTATCTCTGGGTCGCCGAGGACAACCCCCGCGCCCACCGCTTCTACGAGCGCAACGGGTTCACACTCGATGGCGCGAGCCACACCGAGCCGTTCCTCGGCGAGCAGCTGACCGAAGTCCGCTTCGTACGCTGAGCGCGGGTCACCCCGGCGCTCTTCTGCCGGGGCCCCGCGTTAGCGCGTGGATTCGATGAAGCGCAGTAGCTCCGTCGTGAACACGTCGTTGTCATCGCCCGCGATCATGTGACCCGCGGCCTGCACTTCAACGGCCTGCGCATGCGGGATGAGCTCCTGCATCTCCTGCAGACCCTCGTCACTCACGATGTCGGACTGCGCGCCGCGCACCAGCAGAGTGGGCGCGGTGATGTTACGGGCCGCCGCGACCGCACGCTCGCGCCCGATCTCGCGCTCCGGTTCAGTGCCACGGGACATCACCTTCGGGTCCCAGTGCCAATGCCAGCGTCCGTCTGGGCGCAGCACGAGGTTCTTGCGCAGCCCGTCGAGCGACTTCGGGCGCGGCCGGTGCGGGTTGTACGCGGCGATGGCATCGGATGCCTCTTGGAGCGAGGCGAATCCGTTCGGAGCACTCGACATGAATGTCTGGATGCGGCGTGCCCCCTCAGCTTCGACCTTCGCCACAATATCGACCAAGACGAGTGCACGAGCGAGCGGACCATGCTCCCCCTCAGCAATGAGAGAGGTCATGCCACCCATCGATGCGCCGACGAGAACGGGCGCCTCGCCGATCTGCTCAATGATCTTGAGAACATCACCGACCAGCGCTGACACGGAATAATCACCCGTCGGAGAACGGTCACTTTCACCGTGCCCACGGGCATCGAAGGCGTACGAGGACCACCCTGCCTCGGCGAGCCACTCCCCTGTGCGACGCCACGAGTGCCGACGCTGGCCGCCGCCGTGCAGCAGCAGCACGCTGCCGTGCGCGTCCGCCTGTACCGGCCAATGATCGCCGGTCAACGTGATGCCGTCACTGCGCACACGCATCGACTGCGGCCGATCGAGAGCTGCGGACATCAACGCGCGGAGACCGTGCCGAACAGCTTTGCGATCGGTGCGAGCACGAGCGGTCGCGCGGCGACCCATGCGATGGCGATGACGACGAGGGATGCCACGAGCATCCAGAACCCGGTCCAGTTGTCTGCGTAGGCGATGCCGTCGATGGAGCCCTGCGCGGCATACATGTGGTTGAGGTTGCGCAGCGCACCGGTGGCGAGCACCAGGGCGACGTGGACGAAGATGAAGACCACGAAGTAGAGCATCACCGGGAAGTGCAGTGCCCGCGCCAGCTCGACCGGATACGCCTTGTTCAGCTTCGCGGCGTTCTTCGGCCACAGTCCGCTCATCCGCACACCGGTGATGGCGGCGAGAGGAGCGGCGACGAAGATCGTCGTGCCGTATGCGAGCTGCTGCAGGGAGTTGTAATTCACCCAACCGTTCTCGGTCGGCCAGTCCAGCGACACGTACTGCAGCACAGCCGACAGCGCGTTCGGGAAGACCTCCCAGCTGGTGGGGATGACCCGCATCCACTGCCCCGTGACGAACAGCAGGATCACGAAGACGATGCCGTTCACGAGCCACAGGATGTCGAGCGCCTGGTGGAACCAGAGCGTCAGACTGATCTTGGTCTTGCCGTTGCCGCGTGCGGTCCAAAACGCGGTCGGGCGCTCGTCATGGCGCACGCTGAGCCCGGATCGGATGATCAGCACGATCAGGAACACGTTGAAGAAGTGCTGCCAGCCCAGCCAGCTCGGGAAGCCCACCGGAGCGCCCTCGGGCAGGTGATACTCGCCGGGGTAGGTCTGTAGGAAGTCCTGCATGCCCGACAGGCTCAGCAGCCAGCGCACGAACAGCACGGCCATGGCCGCAGCGCCCAACAGACCGATGCCGCCAACGATGACGGCCCCCGCCCACTGCCCCTTGGTGAAAGGGCCCATACGCACCGGCTCCGGGACGGGAGCCGGACGGGCGAAGGCGTACTCGCCCGCGAAGACCGTGCGCCGGAAAGGCAGCGGAGCACTCACGTCAACCGGCGCCACGGCCGTCGACGACTCAACGGGTACCGCAACGGCTGTCGTCGCGGACGGCACCGTTGCGGGCGACACTGTTGCCTCGGGTGCCGCGGTCGCGACAGCGGCGATCTGTGCGCTCGTGCCGGCGGGCGGCCAAGGCTCGCCACCGGTCGTGCGCGGGAGCCCACGACGCACGGTGGAACCTCCGCCGGCCGGGGCCGGCGCGGTAACCGCCGGAGCGCTGGAGGCGTGGACGGGCGCGGCACTCGGGGTGCTCGTAGCGGGCGCGTCAACAGACGCAGCAACTGGGCTGCTTACTGCAGGCGCAGCGACCGAAGGCGCGGCGACCGAAGGCGCGGCGGCGGAAGCGGCACCGACCGAAGGCGCAGCGTCAGACGGAGGCCACGGCTCGCCACCGGGCGTGCGAGGCAGTCCTCGACGCACGCCGCTGGCCGCAGCCGGGGCAGCAGACGCGGCCACAGGCGCCGACGACTGAGCGACAGCCGCAGTCTCGACAACGGGCGCAGCAGCATCCGCTACCGGCGCAGCCACCGAAGCAGCATCCGCTACCGGAGCGACCTCAACGACAGCATCCACCGCCGGAGCATCCGCCGTCTCGACGTCACCGGCCGGCGGCCATCCGTCGCCGCCGACAACGCGGGGAAGCCCCCGACGCAGCTTCTGCGCACCCATCGTTCGCTACTTCTTCCGCGCTTCGAGCGCGGCGATCACCTGTGGCACGACGGTGAACAGATCACCGACGATGCCGAAGTCGGCGACGTCGAAGATCGGCGCTTCGCCGTCCTTGTTGATCGCGACGATGTTCTTGGCGGTCTGCATCCCGGCACGGTGCTGGATCGCACCGGAAATGCCGAGCGCGATGTAGAGCTGCGGCGACACGGAGACGCCGGTCTGACCGACCTGGTGCGCGTACGGGATGTAGCCGGCATCGACCGCTGCTCGAGAGGCGCCGATAGCAGCCCCCAGCGCATCCGCGAGCTGCTCGACGAGCACGAACTTCTCCTTCGACCCGAGGCCGCGGCCACCGGAGACGACCTTCGCGGCCCCCCGCAGATCAGGACGAGACGACTCGACCTCAATGACCTCCGTGGCGCCCGCGGTCGCGGCAGCAGAGCCGGAGGCCGTGACCTCCAAGGCCTCGACAGTCGGCGAGGCGACGGCCTCGCCGCGCGCATCCACCGCACCCTGACGCACCGTAATGACAGGCGCACCGAAGGTGGGCGCGGATTCCACAAGGTACGCGCCACCGTAGACAGAGTGATGCGCGACGATACCCTCGTCATCTCGGGAGACACCGACCGCGTCAACCGAAAGTGCGAGCTTCTCGCGCACCGCAAGACGGCCCGCGACATCGCGACCCGTGATCGAGTTCGACACCAACACCGCGTCGGGCTGCACGCGCTGATACGCCGCCTGCAGAGCATCCACAAGCGGCACGGTGAGAGATGCGGCATCGGCGTCAGCGGTCAGCACGACGGATGCGCCGGCAGCGGAGGCGGCATCCATTGCGCTCTGCGAGCCACCGGGCACCAGCGCGACCGGTGAGCCAATCAGCGATGCTGCGCCGATGAGCGCGGCAGTAGAACTTGCCGCAGCGCCAGTGGGCGTCACGTCCACCAGGACGAGGATCGACTTGTCGGGGTAGCTCATCGTCGTCACACCAGCCTGTTCTGCACGAGGAACTCGACCAGCTTCGCGCCGGCGTCACCCTCATCAGTGATCTTCACGCCCGCCGCACGCGGGGGCTTCTGGGAAATGGTCGTCATGATCGCACGCGGCGCCGCGGCAGGATCAGCCGAGACACCGAGGTCATCGAGCGACAACACCTCCAGCGGCTTCTTCTTCGCAGCCATAATGCCCTTGAAGTTCGGGAACCGCGCATCCGGCAGAGCCTCGGTGATCGAGATCACCGCAGGGAACGACACGGAAACGGGCTGCGAGCCATCGTCAGCAGCGCGCGTACCCGAGACACCCTCGGCGGTGATCTCCACCGCGTTGAGGGCAGTCGCCTGCGCGTAGCCGAGGTGCTCCGCCAACATCGACGGGATCACACCACCGGAGCCATCGGTGGAGAGGTTTCCGGTGATGACCAGATCAGGCTCGGCACGGCGGATCGCCGCAGCCAGCGCCTCGGCGGTCAAACCCAGATCGGCACCGGCCAACTGCTCATCAACGATGTGCACAGCGGATGCCGCACCGATCGCAAGCGCACGGCGAAGCGACGCCGTCGAAGACGCGGGAGCCATCGTGAGCGCCACAACCTCGGTGCCCTCTGACTTATCGGCATACGACAGCGCAACCTCAAGAGCGCGCTCAGTGATCTCATCGAGGACCACATCACCCGCCGCACGATCGGCCAAACCTGTTTCCAGATTCAGCTTGCGATCGCCATAGGTGTCCGGCACCTCTTTGACCAAGACGAAGATCTTCATCGACTACTCCTCACGACACCGCTGAGTCTAGCTATATCTCGTGCTATGTAGCCAATCCAGGCCATAACCCCCGAACTGACTCCCAAAACGGCGGCCTAATGTATACAGAACGAACAATTCATCCGCACGACGCACTTCCCGGTACCGTGGACTTCGTGGCCCAACCTCGTCCGCTCCCGATCGACCCTCTCGCCGAGGCGAAGCGTCAGTGGATCTCGCACGGGTGGACGGATGCCGCAGACGGCATGGCGGTCGTGACCTCGATCATGCGCGCCCAGCAGTTGCTGCTCGCACGAGTGGATACATCGCTCAAACCTTTCGGGCTTTCCTTCGCGCGTTTTGAGGTGCTCCGGCTGCTCGCATTCAGCCGCTCGGGTCGCCTCCCCCTGTCGAGCGTCGTCGCACGCCTTCAGGTGCACCCCACCACGGTCACGAGCACGGCCGACCGGCTGGTGCGCGATGGACTGATCCTGCGCGAGCCGCATCCTCACGATGGGCGCGCGGCGATGCTGGCGCTCACCGATGCCGGGCGCGATCTGGTGGAGCGGGCGACTACGGCTCTCAATGCGCAGGTATTCAACGAACCGGGCGTGAACCACGCCGATGCCGCCGATCTCGTGTCGATCGTCGCCCGTCTGCGTAAGGATGCCGGGGACTTCACCGATCCGCGCCCGCAGCCGGATCCGCTCTGATGGCGGAGTTCGTGCTGGAGCGGGTCATCCGCGCAGCGCCTGCGGAAGCGTTCGCGGCATCCCTCGATCCGGCACTTCATGTCGAGTCCATGGCGCGCTACGGCGAGACGATGACTTCCGGTCCTGCCGGAGGCACGTTCACTGAGGGATCAACGGTCACCTGGCGCGCGCGGCACTTCGGCGTGCCGTTCCACCTCAGCTCGATCGTGTTCGACATCGACCCGCCGCACCGGTTCTGCGACGAGCAGACGAAAGGTCCGTTCGGCGCATTCCATCACGAACATCTGTTCCTGGAGCATCCGGACGGCACGCTGATGCGCGACACGGTGACCTTTCGCTCGCCGTTCGGACCGATCGGCAGGCTTGTCGACCGCCTCTTCATGCGGGAGTACATGCGCCGGCTGATCTCCGAACGCAACGAGTTGCTCGCTGCATCCCTTGAGCGCTGAGACCGAGAACGCACAAACCGCCCTTCCCGCCTCGCCGGAAGGACGGTTTGCGTGTTCTCGATTCTGAATGCGTGCCTGACGCGCCAGCGTACGCGCACCGCAACATCCGCTGCGTAAGGCACCACGTCCTCGTTGGTGTCTCACGCAGCGGACGTAGCCAAACCCTGCGGCTGGCGTCTCAGCTGTTCGTGAAGTTCGGCGCCCGCTTCTCACGGAAGGCAGACATGCCCTCCTTCTGATCCGCAGTGTCGAACAGCGCGGCGAAGGCATCCTTCTCGTGCGCGAGCCCCTCCGCGAGCGGCGTCTCCATCGCCGCATCCAGCGCAGCCTTCGCCGCATAGACCGAAGGCAGACTCTTCGACGCGATCGTTTCGGCAAGCTTCGTAGCTTCTGCAAGAAGATCGGATGCCGGAATCACACGCGACACCAAACCCGCACGCTCCGCTTCCTCGGCACCCACGATGCGGCCAGAAAGAACGAGCTCGGCGGCCTTGTAATAGCCCACGGCGCGGATGAGTCGCTGCGTCCCACCCATCCCAGGGATCACCCCGAGATTGATCTCCGGCTGCCCGAACTTCGCGGTGTCGGCGGCCAGGATGATGTCGCACATCATCGCCAGCTCGCATCCGCCGCCGAGCGCGAAGCCGCTCACGGCAGCGATCACGGGCGTGCGAACTGCGGCGAAGTCGCTCCATGCACCGAAGTGGTCGGTCTCGCGCATCTCGGCGGCCGACATCGACTCCATCTCCTTGATGTCGGCGCCCGCGGCGAATGCCTTCTCCGACCCGGTCACCACGATCGCGCCGACCCCGTCATCCGAATCGAAGGCGACCGCCGCCGCAGTGACCTCCTGGGAGAGCTGGGCATTCAGGGCATTCAGCGCCTGCGGGCGGTTGAGGGTGATCCACCCGACGCGGCCTCGCTGCTCGACCAGGATCGTCTCGTACTCAGTCATCTCGTTCCCCTTCACCGCTTCATTGTGGTTCGTCCAGTGTCCGTGGTTCTCGTCCAGTATCGCCGCATCCGCGTCACCTCGAGACGCTCTGCAGCGCCTCGTTCCAGAAGATACCCACCATGGTGGGCTGCACGGCGACCGTGGCGACGGCGACCACCGTGCGGACGCGACGCCTGTCATCGAGCTGTCGCAGCACGCAGTCCGCCAGGTCCGCCCTGGAGGTGTATCGCCCAGCGAAAAAATCGTCGGCCGTGCGATAGTCCGTGACATCGGCAGTGTGGAAGAGCGCGCCAGGGCACACAATCGTCCAGTCGAGAGCGGATGCCGTGACCAGCTGCTCCATCCGCAGCATGTCGGCGTAGACCGTCCGACCGAGCGTGGCGACCACGAGCGGCTTGAGCATCTTCTCGAATAGGAATCCTCCGCCCGTGTCGCGTGAGTGTAACGCGGGATCCGTGCCGCTCGAGCTCACGCACACGAGGCGGCGTACGTCGTGCTGCGCCATCGCGCGCACGATGTTCGTCATCCCCGCCGAGTACAGCGAGACACGTCGGAATGTATAAGGAACACCGAGCATCGAGAGCACCACGTCGAGGTTATCCGGGTCTACTCTTACCCATCGGTCACAGATCAGCAGAAGACGTGTCCCGAATGTCGGTGATGATGCCGGAGAAATCGCGCCCCGCGCCATCTCCCGCGGCAAACGTCGCGTAGATCTGCTGGGCGAGCATACCCATCCTGGCATCCGTCCCCGTGCCCTCGATCGCCTGCAGGGCGAGCCCGAGGTCCTTCGCCATCAATGCGCCTGCGAACCCGGGCTGATAGTCACGGTTGGCGGGGCTCGTCGGCACCGGCCCCGGTACCGGACAGTTCGTCGTGATCGACCAGCACTGGCCCGACGCCTGCGAAACGACATCGAACAGCGCCTGATGCTCCAGCCCCAGCCGCTCCCCCAGCACGAATGCTTCGGCGACAGCGATCTGCGACACCGCCAGGATCATGTTGTTGCACACCTTCGCTGCCTGCCCAAGGCCAGGGCCGCCGCAGTGCACGATGCGCTTACCCATCGCTTCGAGCAACGGCAGCGCCGTGGCGAAATCCTCTTCCGAACCACCAACCATGAACGCCAGAGTCCCGTTCTCGGCGCCAACGACGCCGCCCGAGACCGGAGCGTCGATGTTGCGATGCCCGGCAGCGACGGCCAGCGCATGCGCGGTCTGGGCTTCCTCCACGGCGATCGTGGACGATTCGATGAACAGCGTGTCTGGCCGAGCCGCCGCCAGCAGCCCGCCCTGATACGCCTCGATGACGTGCTTACCTGCGGGGAACATCGTGATCACGACATCGACGCCTGCCGCAGCATCCGCGGCGCTTTCGGCGATCGGGATTCCGGCCGCCAGCGCTGCCTCGATCGCCGCGGGCACGAGGTCGAAGCCGCGCACGTCGTGGCCGGCCTTCATCAGGTTGACAGCCATCGGCATACCCATGTGGCCGAGGCCGAGAAAACCGATTCTGGTCATCATGCACTCCTCGGGTGTTCGTTCGCGGCGCTTCGCATCGATGCGGATCCGGCCGGGCGAAGCATCTCGCGGCCGACGATCAGCCGCATGATCTCGTTGGTTCCCTCCAGTATCTGGTGCACGCGCAGATCCCGCACCACCTTCTCGATCCCGTAATCCTGCAGGTACCCGTAGCCACCGTGCAGCTGGAGGGCCTGGTTGGCGACATTGAACCCGGCGTCGGTGGCGAACCGCTTGGCCATCGCGCACCGCATCGTGGCATCCGGAGCCTCATCATCAACGGCCTGTGCGCCGTCCCTGACCATCAAGCGCGCGGCCTGCAACTCGGTGCGCATGTCGGCGATGGTGAACAGGATCGACTGTTTCTCTGCCAGAGGTTCTCCGAACGCGACACGCTCCTGCACGTACTGCACCGCACGATCGAGTGCCCACTGCGCGCCGCCCAGCGAGCACGCCGCGATGTTGAGGCGACCGCCGTTGAGCGCCGACATGGCGATCGCGAAACCGCGGCCTTCGTCGCCCAGCATGGCGGATGCCGGCACGCGCAGTCCGTCAAAGATGACCTGCCGTGTGGGCTGAGCGTGCCAGCCCATCTTCTTCTCGAGCGCCCCGAAGCTCAGCCCATCGGCATCGGCGGGGACGAGGAACGCGCTGATCCCGCGCGCCCCACTGTCGGCATCGCCCGTGCGCGCTATGACGACGTAGACGCCCGATTCACCTGCGCCCGAGATGAACTGCTTGACTCCGGTGAGCACGTACTCGTCCCCGTCGCGGCGAGCGCTCGTGGCAATGGCAGCGGCATCCGACCCCGCTCCGGGCTCGGTGAGGCAGTAGCTTCCGAACTCCGTCATGGCTGCGAGCTTCTCGATCCACTCGCTGCGCTGCGCGTCATCACCGTAGGTGTCGATCATCCAGGCGACCATGTTGTGGATAGAGATGTACGCCGCGATCGTCGGGTCACCCTTGGCGAGTTCCTCGAAGATCGCCACGGTGTCGACGCGGCCGAGCCCGGTGCCACCCGACTCCTCGCGCACATAGATACCGCCGAGGCCCAGTTCACCCCCGCGACGTAGCGCCTCACGTGGGAACTCGTGCTTCTCATCGCGCTCGATCGCGTAGGGGGCGAGTTCAGTTTCGGCATACTCGCGAACGGCACCGAGGATCGCTTCTCGCTCCTCGGCCGTGGTGACAGTGGCGGTGATGGTCATGGCTGGCTCCTCAGCTCATCGTGGGGATGACGAAACTGGCACCTTCACGAACGGTGTCCGAGAGCCATCTGCTCGTCACGGTCTTGGTTTTCGTGTAGAAGCGGAAGGCATCGGTGCCGTGCTGATTCAGATCGCCGAACCCTGACTTCTTCCATCCTCCGAAGCTGAAGTAGGCGATCGGCACGGGAATCGGCACGTTGACACCGACCATGCCGACGTTGACGCGTGCGGTGAAGTCACGGGCGGCGTCGCCGTCGCGAGTGAAGATCGAGACGCCGTTGCCGAACTCATGATCGGATGCCATGGCCAGCGCCTGCTCGTAATCCGCGGCGCGTGCGATCACGAGCACCGGCCCGAAGACCTCTTCGCGATAGATCGCCATGTCGGTCGTGACGTGATCGAACAGCGTCGGGCCGAGGTAGAAGCCCTCTTCGTGACCGGGCACGGTGAAGCCTCGGCCGTCAGCCAGCAGCGTCGCACCCTCGTCGACGCCCTGCTGGATGTATCCCTCGACGCGTTCGACCGCCGAGCGCGCAACGAGCGGACCATAGTCGACACCCTCGGCAAGCGAGGGCCCGACCTTCAGCTCCGCCACTCGTTCGGCGAGCTTCGCCGCCAGGGCATCAGCAGTCTCTTCGCCGACCGGGACCGCGACGGAAATCGCCATGCAACGCTCTCCCGCAGAACCGTATCCTGCGCCGATGAGCGCATCGGCAACCTGGTCGAGGTCGGCATCCGGCATCACGACCATGTGGTTCTTCGCTCCGCCGAAGCACTGCGCGCGTTTGCCGTGCGCAGCAGCAGTGGAGTAGATGTACTCGGCGATCGGAGTCGAGCCGACAAAGCCCACCGCCTGGATGCGCGGATCGGTGAGCAGCGTGTCGACCGCTTCCTTGTCGCCGTGGACGACGTTGAAGACACCGGCCGGCAGACCCGCTTCGTGGAAGAGTTCGGCGAGCCGCACCGGTACGGAGGGGTCGCGTTCGCTCGGCTTGAGGATGAAGGAGTTGCCTGCGGCGAGCGCGGGACCTGCCTTCCACAACGGGATCATCGCCGGGAAGTTGAATGGAGTGATCCCGGCGACGACGCCAAGCGGCTGGCGCATCGAGTAGACGTCGATGCCGGTGCCCGCGCCAGTGGCGAACTCCCCTTTCAGCAGATGCGGGGCGCCCGCGGAGAATTCGATGACTTCCAGCCCGCGCTGAATGTCGCCCTTCGCATCATCGAAAGTCTTGCCATGCTCGCTGGAGAGCAGACGTGCCAGCGAATCCATGTCGCGATTCACGAGATCAAGGAAACGCAGCAGCACGCGTGCGCGCTTCTGCGGGTTGGTCGCGGCCCACGCGGGTTGCGCGGCCTCGGCATCGTCGATCACTCGACGAACGTCGTCGGCCGAGGCGAGCGGTACACGTGCCTGTACGGCTCCCGTGCTCGGGTCGAACACGTCACTGAAGCGCCCGGCATCCGGGGTGAGGAGCGATCCGCCTATGAAATGGGGGATGGTACGAGTCATTATGCGATGTCCCTTCGTGCCGCCATTGGCACGATGACCAGATTACTCTGGCATCCTGAGATTTACTAGGGTGCCCTTGTATTTCGCTTGTGCTCGCCCCTGGCCAGGACTCAGAGGTAGTCGTCTGGATGAAGCTGGCGCACCCCTCGCGAATGCACGATGAACTGCGCGCGTAGCGGGATGTCGAGCTTCTGCGCCGCCTCGGCCATCGCCTGCGCCCAGGCTCGGTCATCCTTCGAGACGGCGCTCGAACCGCCCCGCTCCCACGCAAGCACCACGCTGGCGTTGCCGGTCATCTCCCGCAGCATGCCCGCGCGATGCATGAGCACATGCGCCTCGGTCACCTGGCCGAGATCATCGATCTCCACCACGTGGCTCGGGTCATCGGGGTAGTCGGCCATGGGCATGAGCGGGTCGCCGAGGCATCCGCGATCGTCCATGAACATCAGCCACATCTGCCGCCTGTTCGCGCGCTGCAGCAGCACTTCCAGCACGTCACGCAGGTCATCATCGCGGTCAAGTACCCGACTCTTGAGGGGGTTGGTTGTTTCAGTCATGCCCACGATGATGACCGATTTAAGAGAAGGCCCTCCGTGAGATTCCGGGCATTGTGGACAACTCGCCGCGAAGTCAGATCGGTGCAGAAGAAGTCGCATCCACCTGTTCCGACTCCGTTCACCACCCAGTCACCTTCGGCACGTACAACTGCTTGTGCGCGGGAGAATCTCAGACCGGATCGGGTAACTCAGACGCCTTCCGCGCCACGGTGAGCTCAGCTCCCGGATGAGAAGATCCCCGCCGAATCGGGTCGGCGGGGATCTTTCCTTTTGCACAGCGATGAGGTTCAACAGGCGCAAATGGTTGCATCCGACGGTCAGACCGAGCCATTTGCGCTTGTCGAACGGCGCTCAGGCTGCGGCGCGAGCCGCAGCCTGAGCCAGCAGCACGGGGACACCTTGCGCCAGCGTCGGGGCGAACGTGTCGCCAGGCCGCTCGCCGTCGAGCCAGCGCGTGTAGATCGCCTCACAGAACACCGCGGCCTTCCACAGTGCGAGCACCTCGTACCAGGCAAGTGCCGAGACGTCCGCTCCGGTGCGCTCGACGTAGCGCTCGATCAGGTCCGCGCGCCGCGGGTATCCCTCACCTCGCGTCACGGTTGTCAGCTCCAGCGGCGTCGGCACGGCATCCGCCTCCGCATAGGTCGCCACGAGATAGCCGAGGTCAGCGAGCGGATCGCCGAGCGTCGCCATCTCCCAGTCCAGGATTGCGTGCACGGATGCGGGACCCTCCCTGCGATACATGAGGTTGCCGATCCGATAATCACCGTGCACTACCGACGCACGCGCCGATACAGGGAGGTTCGCCAGCAACCAGTCGGCCAGCCGATCGACCTCTGGCAAAGTCCGCCGTGACACGTTCGGCCACAGCGAGGCGAACCTCTCCACCTGCCGACGCAGATAACCATCGGGACGACCGAGCGTCGACAACCCTTCCGTGCTCACATCGAGCGCATGCAACCCGGCGAGTGTGTCGACGGCAGCGAACGGCAGCGCGCGCCGACCCTCTGCATCATCGAGAGCCGGCGGCATCCGATCGGTCACGACATCCCCATCGAGGTGCTCCATGACATAGAACGGCACACCCAGCACGCTCTCGTCCGCACAGACATCCAGGATCTCTGGGACCGGAACGCCGGCAGCCCCCAGCAGCCGCTGCACCCTTGCCTCACGGAGCATGTCGTGCGTCGACGGAGGCAGGGGCGGCCGGGGCCCGCGCCGCAGCACCAACTTCCGGCCACCGACATCCAATAAATACGTGATATTCGAGTGCCCGTCGCCGATCCTCGACCACTGCAGATCCCCATCGCCGAGGCCAACCTCACGGAGATGATCAGCCAGCGCATCGAGCACGAGTAACGGCGGTCGCCCCAGCAGCGATGCCTCCTCGCGAGTGCGCACCACTTCGAGATCGGCGTCAATCACGACGCGCCCCCGACGATGCGTGGATTCACGATGTCGCGGCGCGGCTCTCCCGCATCCACGTCACGCTGCCGCGCCTTAGCCGCTCGACGCGCGATCGCCCAGCGGTGGGTCTCACTCGACCCGTCGTAGATCCGGAACGGGCGCACCTCGTTCAGGTACTGGATCAACGGCAATCCAGAGCTCACACCATCACCTCCACACAACTGCACGGCGCGATCGATGATGCGGTTCACCGCCTCGGAGCAGTACACCTTCGCGATCGACGACAGCGCCGCGCCCGCGCGCGGATCATCCTCAAGCACCCGAGCCGCCCGATCGATCATCGCGTCGCTGGTATCAATGTCTATCGCGCTGTCGGCGATCAGCGACTGCGCGACGCCTAGGTCGGCAAGCTGCGACCCGAAAAGCGAGCGCGAGTTCGCGCGATCCAGACTGATGTCGAACGCACGCCTGGCCAGCCCCAGCCACCGCATGCAGTGCGTGAGCCTGGCCGGCCCCAGCCGCACCTGTGCGTAGCGGAAGCCGCCTCCGGGAGTCCCGAGCACATCAGCATCCGGAACGAAGACTCGGTCAAAGGTGACGTGCGGGTGCCCGCCGGAGATCGCCGCCTCGATCGTGCGAATCGACGGCCCGATCCGCACGCCTTCGGCACTCAAAGGCGTGAGCAGCATCGTCGCCCCGGCCGAATGCTCCCCGGTCGCCTCAGTGCGCGCCATCACGATCGCGAACGCTGCACCTTCGGCACCGGAGATGAAGCGCTTCTCCCCGCTGATACGCCACCCGCCGTCGACGCGCTCGGCGACGGTCGCGAGGGCATCCGGGTCGGACCCTGCGCCCGGATGCGGTTCCGTCATCGCGAAGGAGGAGCGGATGCCGCCGCCCACGAGCGGCCGCAAATACCGCTCCTTCTGCTCATCGGTACCCACAACCTCGAGCAGGCGCATGTTGCCCTCGTCCGGCGCCATGCAGTTCAGCACCGCAGGTCCGATCAGCGAGTAGCCCGCCTCCTGGAACACCGGCGACCACTGCGGCAAGGACCGCCCGAGACCGCCATATTCCTTCGGTGCGTGCGGCGCATAGACACCGGCATCCTTCGCCTGGGCGCGCAGCCTCTGCAGCGCTGCATCCGACAGCGTCTCACCCCATGCGGGCTCCGCAGGGATCACGACTTCCCGGATGAAGGTGCGCGTGCGCGCAATGAGATCGGTGACGGCAACGAGATCGTTCATGCGGTTCCTCCTGCGTTCAGTAGTCCGCCATCAACATTGAGCACCTGGCCGGTGATCCACGCGGAGCCGTCGGAGCAGAGGTACGCGACAGCATCCGCCACGTCTTCCGGCGCTCCGAGTCTGCCCATCGGGTAGGCGGAGGCGACTTCCTCTTCGCGTCCTTCATAGAGCGCCCGCGCGAAGCGCGTCTTGACGACCGCAGGTGCCACCGCATTGACACGGATGCGCGGGGCGAGCTCCACCGACAGCGTGCGTGTGAGATGACTCACCGCCGCCTTGCTCACTCCGTACCAGCCGATTCCGGGCGATGACACCTCACCGGTGACGGACGAGAGGTTGACGACAACGCCACCTGTCACCTGCGAACCGAGCCCCGCGCGCACCGACTCCTGCGTCCAGGCGAGGGTACCGATCACGTTGACCTCGAGTATTTTGCGCGCCGCATCCAGGTCGAGATCGACGAGCGGCCCGTACACAGGGTTGATTCCAGCGTTGTTGACGAGAATGTCGAGCCGGCCGAACTCCGCGGTGATTCGCTCGAACACCTCTCGACGGTGCTCCGGATCGTCGGCAGACCCTGCCACCCAGATTGCGCGTCCGCCTAGGCCCGCGACGGCCTCTTCCAACGGCTCACTGCGTCGCGCGGTCACACACACCGACGCGCCGTCGGCGACCAGACGCTGCGCGATGGCGAGGCCGATCCCCCGGCTGGCACCGGTGACCAGCGCTGTGCGGCCGGCGAGCAGTACATCGGCATCCGACATGAGATCTCCTTCGATCGTCAGGCTTTCTCTAATTTTCATTAAATTCCTGCCGCAATGCAACCCATAGCCAATTGATTTCCTCGGGCTTGACTCTTGCCATTTTGAATGGATAATAAAAACTGTGACCCGCGACGACGCGGAGAAGGAGAGAGCGGCGATGGCGCTGACACGACACCTGTACGACGAAGAGCACGAAGAATTCCGCAAGATCGTTCGGGACTTCGTCGAGCGCAACGTCCGACCGCATATCGAACGCTGGGATGCCGAAGGCGTGGTCGACCGCGGGCTCTTCACTGCCGCAGCGGATGCCGGTATCCTCGGCTTCGCAATCGATGAGGCCCACGGCGGAGGCGGGACAGACGATTTCCGCTTCAACGCGATCATGGGCGAAGAACTTGCAGGCAATCCGGTCTCCAGCGGAATGGCGGGCATCGCCCTGTCGAACGACATCACCATCCCCTACTTCACCGATCTCACGAATGACGAGCAGAAGCAGCGCTGGCTGCCTGGCATCGCCCGAGGCGAACTGATCACCGCGATTGCGATGACCGAACCCGGTACCGGCAGTGATCTCAGCGGCATCCGCACCACCGCCGTGCGCGATGGTGACGACTACATCGTCAACGGATCGAAGATCTTCATCTCCAACGGCCAGAACGCGGACCTGGTCGCCACCGCGGTGCGCACCTCCCCCGACCCACACAAGGGTCTCAGCCTGCTCGTGATCGAGCGAGGAATGACCGGCTTCTCGCGCGGCCAGAACCTCGACAAGGTAGGACTACACGCACAGGACACGAGCGAACTCATCTTCGAGGATGTACGAGTTCCGGCCGCCAACCTGCTCGGCGATGAGGGAGCGGGTTTCCTCGGGCTGATGAGGAACCTCCCGCAGGAGCGCCTGTCGATCGCATCCGCCGCCGTGGCATCCAGCGAAGGCGTGCTTGCACGCACGCTCGACTATGTGAAGGAGCGCACCGCATTCGGCAAACCGATCGGATCGTTCCAGAACACCCGCTTCGAGCTCGCCGAGATGGTGACGGCGACGGCCGCCAGTCGCGCATACATCGACCAGGCGATCACGCAGCACAACGCGGGCGAGCTGACGGCCGCGGATGCCTCGGCGGCGAAGTTCTTGACCACCGAGCAGT
This sequence comes from Microbacterium sp. A93, assembly GCF_051842835.1. NCBI lineage: Bacteria > Bacillati > Actinomycetota > Actinomycetes > Micrococcales > Microbacteriaceae > Microbacterium > Microbacterium sp. A93. The sequence continues at coordinate 60,540 of NZ_JBPXMT010000017.1, read as the reverse complement.
ACGTCGACATCGTGAACCGCTGCCTGCAACTGCACGGTGGATACGGGTACATGAAGGAGTACCGCATCGCACAGGACTATCTCGATGCGCGCATCACCACCATCTACGGAGGAACGACGGAGATCATGAAAGAGATCGTCGGCCGGGACCTCGGGCTTTAGTCATCCGCGTACTCGCACAGAGCAGGCATAGGAGCAGAACATGACAGACGCGTATATCTACGACGCCGTGCGCACACCCCGCGGTAAGAACAAGGGCGGGGCGCTGCACGGCACCAAGCCGGTCGACCTGGTGGTGACGTTGATCGACGCCATCCGCGATCGCAATCCAGGGTTGAATGCCGCAGCCATCGATGACATCGTGCTCGGTGTCGTATCGCCGATCGGCGAGCAGGGCGGCGACATCGCCCGCACCGCAGCTCTGGTGGCGAACCTTCCCGAGACCGTTGCCGGAGTGCAGATCAACCGGTTCTGCGCCTCGGGCCTGGAGGCTGTGAACCTCGCGGCGCAGAAGGTCGCGTCCGGATTCGAGGATCTCGTGCTGGCAGGCGGCGTCGAGTCGATGTCACGCGTGCCGATCGGTTCGGACGGCGGCGCCTACGCGCAGGATCCAACCACCGCATACGACAACTACTTCGTGCCGCAGGGCATCGGCGCCGACCTCATCGCGACGCTCGAGGGTTTCAGCCGTGAGGATGTCGATGGTTTCGCCGAGCGTTCACAGCAGCGCGCCGAGACCGCCTGGCGGGAGGGTCGCTTCGAGAAGTCGATCATCCCCGTGCGCGATATCAACGGCGTGGTGTTGCTCGATACCGACGAACACCGTCGCCCCGAGTCGACCGTCGAATCGCTCGGAAAGCTTCCGGCGAGTTTCGCCGCCGTCGGCGCACAGGGCGGCTTCGACGCCGTGGCACTGCAGAAGTATCACGCGGTCGAACACATCGAGCATGTGCACGGGCCAGGAAATTCTTCGGGCATCGTGGATGGCGCGGCCCTCATGCTGATCGGATCCGCTTCGGCCGGTGAGGCCGCAGGTCTGACACCGCGCGCCCGCATCATCTCGACTGCGGTCGTCGGCTCAGAGCCGACCATCATGCTGACCGGTCCGACGCCCGCGACGCAGAAGGCGCTCGATCGTGCAGGGCTCACGGTCGATGACATCGACCTGTTCGAGCTCAACGAGGCCTTCGCCGCGGTCGTCATGAAGTGGCAGAAGGATCTCGGCATCCCCGACGACAAGGTCAACGTCAACGGCGGCGCGATCGCTTTCGGCCACCCCCTGGGTGCGACCGGCGCCATGATCCTCGGCACCCTGCTCGACGAGCTCGAGCGTCGGGATCTCAAGCGCGGCCTCGCAACACTCTGCGTCGGAGCGGGCATGGGCATCGCCACCATCATCGAGCGCGTCTGAGCCGAAAGGTCTGAGGAGAATCATGAACACTGCAGAGAACACGGGCGTATACACCGGCTACGCCTGGGAGAAGGATGCCGACGGCATCGTCACGATCACCATGGATGACCCGGATGCTGCGGTCAACACCATGAACCCGCACTTCGTCGCATCGCTCGAGGCGACGGTTGAGCGCTTGGAGATGGAGCGTGATGACATCGCCGGCGCCATCCTCACCTCGGCGAAGAAGAGCTGGTTCGCCGGCGGAGATCTGAATCTGCTCCGTGCAGCAGACCCCGCCAAGGCAGCGGAAGAAACCGCCCACATCGACCACGTGAAGGCGCTGCTGCGCAGGGTTGAGCAACTCGGGAAGCCCGTTGTCGCCACCCTCACGGGCACGGCACTCGGCGGCGGACTCGAAGTTGCGCTCGCGACTCACCATCGCATCGTCGCATCCGATGCCAAGGGCGCTCAGTTCGGAGTGCCCGAAGTCTCGCTCGGCCTGCTGCCCGGTGGCGGCGGCGTGACGCGTCTGGTCCGGATGCTCGGTCTGCAAAAAGCTCTGCAGGACGTCATTCTCCCTGCGACCCGATTCCGCGCTGAGGATGCATTGACGGTGGGAATCATCGACGAGGTCGCACCGTTGGCGGAACTGGATGCCCGCGCCCGCGCGTGGATCGCGGCGAACCCGTCTCCCGTGAAGCCGTGGGACGAGAAGGGCTTCCGGCTTCCGGGAGGCGCTCCAAGCTCCCCCTCGGTGGCCGCGCTGCTCCCAGCCCTTCCCGCACTGCTGCGCAAGCAACTCAAGGGTTCACCGATGCCTGCTCCTCGCGCGGCTCTCGCAGCAGCAGTGGAGGGTGCATATGTTGATTTCGACACGGCATCCAAAGTCGAGACGCGCTACCTGGTGAGCCTGACCCACGGGCAGGTCGCGAAGAACATGATCAAGGCGTTCTTCTTCGATCTGCAGGAGATCAACTCCGGCGGCAGCCGCCCACTGCAGGCGAACGGAGAGCCGTTCCCGAAGCACACCGCGAAGAAGCTCGGCGTCATCGGCGCGGGCATGATGGGCGCAGGAATCGCCTACGTCTCAGCGAAGGCCGGCATCGAGGTCGTGCTGAAGGACGTCTCCGCCGAGGCCGCAGAAAAGGGCAAGGACTACGCCCGCACGCTCGAAGAGAAGGTACTCGCCCGGGGCAAGACGACGCCGGAGAAGAGCGAGGCGCTGCTGGCACGCATCCACCCGACGGGCGATGCAGCCGACTTCGACGGCGTCGACTTCGTCATCGAGGCGGTGTTCGAATCCGTCCCTGTCAAGCAGGGCGTGTTCCAGGAGATCGAGGACATCGTGGCATCGGATGCCGTGCTCGGCTCCAACACTTCGACGTTGCCGATCACGGTGCTCTCGGAGGGGATCACGCGGCGGGGCGACTTCATCGGCATCCACTTCTTCTCCCCCGTCGACAAGATGCCGCTCGTGGAGATCGTCCGCGGCGAGAACACCGGCGACGAGGTGCTCGCGAAGACGTTCGATTACGTGCAGCAGATCCGTAAGACTCCGATCGTCGTCAACGATTCGCGAGGCTTCTTCACCTCCCGAGTCATCGGAAAGTTCATCGCCGAGGCGGTCGCCGCTGTCGGCGAGGGCGTGGAGCCGGCATCCGTCGAGCAGGCGGCACTCCAGGCCGGGTACCCGGCCGGTGCCCTGCAGCTGTTGGACGAGCTGACCATCTCGCTGTCGCAGAGGATTCGGCAGGAGACGCGCACGGCGGTCGAGGCCGAGGGCGGTGCATGGGTCGAGCATCCGTCAGAGGCGATTATGGACTGGATCGTCGATGACGCGAAGCGGCCTGGCCGCAAGTCGGGCGGCGGATTCTACGACTACGACGAGAACGGTCGCAGGGTCGGAATCTGGCCAGGGCTGCGCGAGAAATACGATTCGGGTCGCACCGAGCTGCCGCTGCTAGATCTGCAGGAGCGGATGTTGTTCGCCGAGGCCCTCGACACGATCGACTGCCTCGACAACAACGTGCTCACCTCAGTCGCCGACGCGAACATCGGCTCGATCTACGGCATCGGGTTCCCTGCCTGGACCGGCGGGGTGCTGCAGTACGTCAACCAGTATGAGGGCGGACTGCCCGGCTTCGTCGAACGAGCAAAGGAGCTGGCCGAAACCTACGGCGAGCGCTTTACGCCACCTGAGTCGTTGTTGGCTCGCGCCGAGGTCGGGGAGGAGTACCGATGAGTGAGACAACCACGACGCCGCACCTGCGCACCCCGTTCACCGAGGTGCTCGGTATCGAGCATCCGGTCGTCCAGGGCGGCATGATGTGGGTCGGCCGCGCCGAACTCGCCGCAGCCGTGTCTGAGGCAGGCGGGCTCGGGATGATCACAGCACTCACCCAGCCGACCCCGGCGGATCTCGTAAAGGAGATCGAACGGGCACGCACGCTCACCGACAAGCCGTTCGGGGTGAATCTCACGATCATGCCGTCGATCAACCCGCCGCCCTACGACGAGTACCGGCGCGCGATCATCGACGCAGGAATCACGATCGTCGAGACTGCGGGGTCTAGCCCCGAGCCACACATGGAGATCTTCAACGCTGCGGGCGTGAGGGTCATCCACAAGTGCACCTCGGTGCGCCACGCGCTCAAGGCGCAGGCGGTCGGAGTGACCGCAGTATCGATCGATGGCTTCGAGTGCGCAGGACACCCCGGCGAGGATGACGTGCCAGGTTTGGTGCTGATTCCTGCGGCAGCCGATGCGCTGACGATTCCGTTCATCGCCTCGGGCGGCTTCGCTGACGGTCGAGGGCTTGCTGCGGCGCTGTCGCTCGGCGCGAGCGGAGTGAACATGGGCTCACGGTTCATGAGCACCGTGGAGTCGCCGGTCGCTCAGGCGGTGAAGGAGCGCATCGTCGAGGCATCCGAACTCGACACCAACCTCATCTTCCGCAGCCTTCGCAACACTGCCCGCGTGGCGAAGAATGCCGTCTCCGACGAGGTCGTGCAGATCCTGGCCGACGGCGGGCAGTTTCCCGACGTGCAACCGCTCGTCGCCGGCGTCCGAGGCCGCAAGGTCTTCGAGGACGGCGACCTCGATGCCGGGATCTGGACGGTCGGCCAGGTGCAGGGCATTATCCGCGACATCCCGACCGCGGGGGAAGTTGTGCGTCGCACGGTCGCGCAGGCGCACCAGGTGCTCACCGACCGACTGGGGATGTTCGCCTGAGCGCGTTCCGTCAGGGCTGCGCGAAGGTCCCGTAGCGGACCATGTCCTGGGCCCCGCGTACGAGGTCATCGAGCGATCGCGTGCGCGGGTTCCACCACTCAACTGCCCAGTTCATCGAACCGAGCAACAGCAGGCGGAACACATTGATGTCGAGGCCCTCACGCAGCTCGCCGACATCCTGCGCTGCGAGGAAGAGTTCGCGCCAGAGTCGACTGTACTCACCCTCCTCTGCTGCAGGGCGTACCCGCAGATGCTCGGGAACGTGTCCCGCGTTGCGCACGGATGCCGTCGTGTAATCGGAGATCTGCAGCTCATAGCGCAGATGCGCGCTGACTCCGACGAGGATCCGTTCGCGCGGCGCAGCGTCATCAGGCAACGCCGCGAGGACCTCTTCCACATGCACCCGCACGCGATGAGCGCCCGCCCACATGACTTCTTCGACGAGCTCATCGCGCGAAGCGAAGTAGTAGTAGATTGCGGGCGCTTGGACACCTGCGACCTCGGCGACATCAGTGAGGCGAGTACCGGCGTAGCCCTTGCGACTGAGCACCTGAGCTGCGGCATCCAGGATGCGCTGACGTGTGCGTGCCGACTTCGACGACTGCTGCGTGATCATCTCGCCTCCCTGGCTCATTCTAACCAGGATTCGAAAATATTCTCCGAGCTCTTGCCCTTCGACACCAATCACCCTAATGTGAATATCGATTAACTTTTTCTCAATGACGAGCAAAGAGGTGCCCCATGACAATCAACCGCGAAGCAGAAGCCACCATCGGTCTCACCACCCGCGATCCGCGCGATGGATCCGTGATCGCCGAGTACGCGCTCGAAGACGACGCACGCGTCACCGAGCGCGTGCGCACCGCGCGAAAGGCCGCCGCCTGGTGGGCCGAGATCGGCTTCGACGGCCGCAAGCGCACCCTGCTGGCGTGGAAGTCGGCGATTGCTCGCGGCGCCGACGATCTTGCCGCGATCATCTCCCGCGAGACGGGCAAGCCCGCAGGCGACGCCCTGCTCGAGGTCATGCTCACTCTCGGCCATCTGGACTGGGCAGCCAAGAACGCGCACTCCGTACTTAAGCCCCGTCGCGTGAAGGCCGGGATCATCAACTACAACCAGAAGGCGACGCTGCGCTACGAGCCGTACGGCGTCGTTGGCGTCATCGGACCGTGGAACTACCCGCTGTACACGCCGATGGGTTCGATCTCGTACGCGCTGTCCGCCGGAAACGCGATCGTGTTCAAGCCCAGCGAGCTGACACCCGGCACCGCCCGCTGGATCGAAGCACGGTGGAATGAAGTCAGCGAACACCCCGTCCTGCAGGTAGCCACCGGCGATCGCGTCACGGGCGCCGCCCTCGTCGCCTCCGACATCGACAAGGTGGCGTTCACCGGATCCACGGCGAGCGCGAAGCGCGTGATGGCCGCCTGCGCAGAAAGGCTGACACCGCTGGTCGCCGAGTGCGGCGGCAAGGATGCCATGATCGTCGCCGCGGATGCCAACCTCGATTCCGCTGCGGACTTCATCGTGTTCGGCGGCCTCGGCAACGCCGGCCAGACCTGCGTCGGCGTTGAGCGCGTCTATGTCGTGCGTTCGGTGCGGGATGCCCTGGTCGAGAAGGTCGTCGAACGCGCGCGGCGGCTGCGCCTGGACGGCGATGATCCCTCCTATGGGCCGTTGACGCTCGCGCCGCAGTCCGAAGTGATCGCCGATCACATCGCAGATGCGCTGGCACGAGGCGGTCACGCTGTCCTCGGCGGCCCCGAGTCGGTCGACGGGCGCCACGTGGCACCGGTCGTCCTGGTCGACGTGCCGGAGGATTCGGATGCCGTACAGAAGGAGACATTCGGCCCGACCGTCGTGATCAACGCCGTCGTGAATCTCGACGAAGCGATCGAGCGCGCGAACGGTACCGAATTCGGCCTGGGCGCCGCGGTCTTCACGAAGAGCGCGAAGACGGGCGAGGCCGTCGCCGCGCGTCTGCGCGCCGGGGTCGTCACCATCAACTCGGTGCTCGGCTTCGCCGCGATCCCTGCGCTTCCCTTCGGCGGTGTCAAGGGGTCTGGCTTCGGTCGGATCCACGGCGCCGACGGCCTGCGTGAGTTCAGCGTGCCGAAGTCGATCGCACGCCAGACCGGGAAGGCCGCACTGAATCTTCTGACAATGGAGCGCTCCGGGCGCGACATGCATCTGGTGGCGAAGATGATCCCGATGCTGCACGGCCGCAGTCGCTGAGGCGGGTCAGATTCCGAGCACGGTCTCCACAAAGTGGGCGAGCCGCACGGCCGCAGCTTCATCGAATTCCGACAGTAGCGGGATCTCGTCGGTGACGACGCTCAGGCCTGCATGCACGAGCACGGCAGCCTCGCGTCCGCCGAGTTCCGGACGAACAGCCTGCAGCAGAGCGGTCCAGTCAGCGATGTGCGCACGCTGCATGGCCCGCAGCCGTCGTTGGTCTTCGGGCGCGAGATTCCCCAACTCGGAGAAGTAGATCCGCATCAGCGCGAGGTTGCGGAACGAATGGTCCACGTAGGCACGGCACAGCCGACGAAGCGCCTCCTCCGGGGTGTTCGCCGATTCACGCACGCGCAGCACGGCACGCTCCAGCGCCACGGCCGCCCGGTCGCACGCGGCCAGCAGCACGGCCGGCTTGCCGTCGAAGTGACGATAGACACCCGAAGGCGTCAGGTCGACCTCGACGGCGAGGTCTTCGATCGTGACCTCGTTGTAGCCACGAGCGGCGAAAAGCCGGACAGCGGTGTCGACGAGCTGCTCTCGCCGTCCGACGCCGACATCGACGGACTCGACGAAATCGCCGCCACCGATCGACGACGCCGCGTCCGCTGAACCGACGTCGAGCATGCGCCAGGCCGCCGTCTTGAGCAGTGCCCGCAGGCTGCGCGCCGCCACGGCCGTACGGTGCGCCGTGATGCTGGCAACGACGCTGAGCGCGCCGAGCACCACGAGAAGTCGCTGACGCTCATCCATCTCCGGCCGATACACCCGATGCACACGCTCGAACCTCTCGCGCAGCACCCGGAACTGCCCGGTCAGCTGCTCGCGATCAGGACGCTCGAGGTAGCGACCCTCCCAGCGATAGATTCCGCCGATGTCGCGCAGCCCGACGGTCGTGGCGATGACCGCGTCCAGCAACGCATTCAGTGCGGCACGCGCCTCATCCACGGTCTCTGCAGGGCGGGCGGCTGCCTCTTCCGTCGCCTCGATCAGCTGCTGCACGAGCGCGAAGGCCGTGCGTACGAAGAGGGCGTACTTGTTCGGGAAGTGCCGATAAAGAGCAGGCGCCGAGATGCCCACGGCATCCGCGATGTCCTGCATGCCGACGGCGTGATACCCGTTACGCGCGAAAGCCGACGCCGCCGCATCCTGAATGTGACGCTTGCGGTCGCGCGGACGCGTGCGATTCGCAGGTGGGCCATCGATGCGGGGCATGATCGACAGCCTACTCGCCGAGATGGCCACACCTGACGTGATTGGCTGTTAACTTATCGCGCCTAGCATAATGTGAATTTTCATTAACAAAAGTCGTGACATCGGCGCGAAGTCCTGGCATACTCGTGGCAAGCCCAGCCGCAGTGACGCGGCAGCCTTACAGAGACGTAATGAGAGGGACGATCCGATGTCCGACCAGATTCCTTCCGCGATCCCCGCGGCCACGCGCCGCAACCACTGGATGAACCAGGTCGCGACACACAGCGAGATGAAGCCAGATGACACCGCGTTCAAGTACCTCGGAGATGTGACCACCTGGCGTCAGACCGCCGAAAAGATGGACTCCTTCGCCGCAGCCCTTGCTCGACGCGGCGTCGGCTTCGGCGACCGTGTGCTGCTGCTAACTCTGAACCGCCCCGAGGTGGTGCTCTCGGTTTTCGGCATCAATCGCCTCGGCGCGATCGCTGTCCCTCTCAACATCCGCCTCACGCCTCCCGAGATCGCCTACATCGTCGACGATGCCGACGCCGATATCCTCATCGTCGATGGCCCATTGGCACCTTTGGTGGGCGCGGTGGCGCAGGTGACCGACCGCATCACGCGCGTCATCGTGATCGGCGAAGCAGGTGACGGGCAGGAGTCGTGGGACGACCTCGTCGCGGAAGACCTGGACGGGTTCGAGGCCCCCGATGTACCAGAAGACACCACCTGCCTCATCATGTACACCTCGGGAACCACGGGTCGCCCGAAGGGCGCGATGCTCGACCACATCAATCTGTTCGCGCAATCGCTCACCCTGCTGCGCGTGAACCAGGTCTTCGGTGAAGACGACATCGCGTTTATGACCGCTCCCCTGTTCCACATCGCTGGCCTCGGCTCGATCGCACCGAACTTCGTGATCGGCATCCCGACCGTCATCCATCCACTCGGCGCCTTCAACCCGACCGAACTGCTCGACGCCTGGGAGACCGAGAAGGCGACGATCGTCTTCAACGTGCCGCAGCAGTGGCAGGTAATCTGCGCCGATCCCACCATCGCGGACCGCGATCTGTACCTGCGCATCATCAGCTGGGGTGCGGCTCCCGCATCCGACACCCTGCTGCGGCAGATGGCCGATTGCTTCCCGAAGGCGACGAACGTCGCGGTGTTCGGGCAGACCGAGATGACGCCGATCACCTGCGCGCTCAGCGGCGAGGACTCCCTGCGCAAGCTCGGCAGCGTCGGCAGGCCCATTCCAACGCTCCAGTATCGCGTAGTCGACGAGAACTTCGATGACGTGCCCCGCGGTGAGGTCGGCGAGATCGTCTATCGCGGTCCCAACCTCATGAAGGGGTATTGGCGCAAGCCCACGGAGACCACCGAGGTCTTCGAGGGCGGCTGGTTCCACTCCGGCGACCTGGTCCGTCAGGATGACGAGGGCTTCGTCTGGGTCGTCGACCGCAAGAAGGACATGATCATCTCGGGCGGCGAGAACATCTACTGCGCAGAGGTCGAGAACGTGCTGGCCGCGCACCCGAAGGTGCTCGACGCCGCCGTTTACGGTCGGGCCGACGAGCGCTGGGGAGAGATCCCGGTCGCCGCCGTCGCCGTGCGTCCAGGCGAAGAGTTCACCCTCGAAGAGCTGCAGTCGTGGCTGGGTGACAAGCTCGCCCGCTTCAAGCAGCCCAAGGCGCTCGTTTTCATGGACGCGCTGCCCCGCAATGCCGGCGGCAAGGTGAACAAGGTCGCGCTGCGCGCGGCCGACCGCGAACATGTCGACTCCAAAGTGTCGGTGGCCTAGCCAATGAATGCAGCTGTGGCCGCGCTCGTTCGAGAGCGCGGCGGATCCGTCGTGCTCTCCGACGTCACGATGCGTGAGCCTGGCGAGGACGAGATTCTCGTTCGCATCTACGCCTCAGGCGTGTGCCCGACCGACCTGTTCGGCATGTCCGGCGGTGCCGGCGATCGATTCCCCGCGGTCTTCGGACACGAGGGGGCGGGTATCGTCGAGGCGACCGGCCCCGCGGTGACGAAGGTGCAAATCGGCGACCGTGTGGTGCTGAGCTTCGACGCCTGCGGCGCGTGCACGTCATGCGACAACGGCCACCCTGCGTACTGCGAACGCTTCGCGGAACGCAATCATCTTCCCCGCTCGGATGCCGAGACCGCGCACGAGTCGATCACAACCGGATGGATGGCGCAGTCATCCTGGTCAACGTTGGCACTGGCGCGCGAGACCAACGCTGTACGGATCCCCGACGACGTGCCATGGGAGGTCGCCGCACCCCTTGGCTGCGGCATCCTCACCGGCGCGGGCAGTGTCATCAACGTGCTGCGACCTGGGCCCGCAGACTCACTCCTCGTCCTCGGGGCAGGCACTACCGGGCTCGCAGGGGTCATGGCCGCGCATCACCGCGGCGCCCTGCGCATCATCGTTAGCGACCCCGATCCGGCGCGAAGGGCGCTCGCGCTCGAGCTCGGCGCCACCGAGGCATGGGCCCCCGGTGAACTCGATGCACGACGACTCGGCGTCACTCACGCGCTCGACACGGTCGGCCGACAGGACACCATCGATGCGGGGCTCGCCGCCCTACGCCCGCGCGGCGTGTGCGCCACGGTCGCGCTGCACTCCGGATCGAACCGCGTCACGGTCTCGCAGTCGCAGCTGCTGTGGGGCCGCACGCTCACCGGCGTTGTCGAGGGCGATGCGCAGATCGATCGTGACATCGCGATGCTCATCGGGCTGTGGCGAGCCGGCCACCTCCCGGTCGAGAAGCTGATCCGCAGCTATCGATTCGATGAGATCGGCGTGGCCATCGACGACGCACGCGCCGGGCGCGCGATCAAACCGGTGTTGATGATGGATGCCGACGACGTGTCTCTGCCCACGACGATGCCCCCTACCGGTGCGCTGATCGATCTGCTGCGGGACGGCCGGGTACCGGCCGCCGACCTGCCCACACTCTGGAGGTCGCTGCCCGCAGTGCGCCCGGAAGAGCTCCGTGGACTCTGGCAGGGCATCGGTCTGAGTCCTCAGCATCGCACGCACCAGATGCTCACCCGAAGCGGATGGTTCGGAAAGCTGTTCCGCTCCGACGACGACGTGGTGCCGCTCGTCTGCGAAGGCTTCGACGGCGTGCTGACGGCTGATGTCGCCCTCACTCGAGGCGGCGCAATGCTGCGCACGGTGGAGCACGAAGGCATCCGCACCGCCGCCATGGTCTACGACGGCATGCCGATCATCGACCTGTTCACCCGCCTCAGCCCCGATGCCGTCCTCGGCGTCATGACCGGTCGACACGCCGCCGATGACGACGGCGCCCTGTACTACTTCGCGCTGGAGAAGGTCGGCCCGCGCGAAGTGATCGTCCCCGACCACCTACCTCGCAGCACCTGAGCTCCACGTTCATTCAAGGAGGAATGATGTCCACTCTGCGCACCACCCGAAATCGCGCACTGCCGATCGCCATAGCCAGCACGCTCACCGCCGGCCTCGTCCTGTCCGGCTGCGCCGGTCGCGACGACCCGGCCGATGCCGCACCCGCCGCTGCAGGCGATGCTGTGCAGTGCAGCCCTGGCTTCACCGACACGGAGGTGAAGATCGGCAACAGCATCGCCCTATCCGGCCCCGCTGCCACGTACGGCGCCATCGCCCAGACCATGAAGATCTACTTCGACGACATCAACGCCGCCGGTGGCCTGGAGTTCACCGATGGCAAGAAGCGCGAGGTCAACGTCGAGATCATGGACGACGGCTACGATCCGGCGAAGACTGCTACCAACGTCCGCACCCTTGTTGAGCAGGATGGCGTGTTCGCCCTCGCCGGCGTGCTCGGCACCGGAGCAGCGATCAGCGTCGCTCCCTATATCGAAGAGCAGGGCGTGCCCAATCTGTTCACCGGCACGGGCACGGATGCCATGCTCGAACTTCACGCCGACGACCCGTCATGGACGACCGGTTTCATGCCGCAGTACGGCTTCGAGGTGAAGGCACTCGCGGAGTACCTCGTCGAGAATCACCCTGGCGCCAAGGCTGCGATCCTCTACCAGAATGACGATTTCGGCGAGAGCATCCGGGCCGGCTTCGAAGCCGCCTTCGAGGGCACAGATCTGGAGATCGTCGCCGCTGAGCCCTATGAACTGACTTCGGCGACCATCGACAGTCAGGTGACGAACCTGGCCGCATCCGGTGCCGACGTGTTCCTGAACTGGGCCGTGGGCGCCTTCGCAACGCAGTCACTGAAGAAGAAGCTCGAGCTCGGTTGGGATGCCACCACGGTCATCAACGCCCCGGCCGCCGATGCGACGTTCTTCCTGAAGCCGGCCGGTCCAGGGGCAGCTGACGGCGTCGTCTCTATCGCCTACACGAAGGACATCACCGACCCTTCGCTGGCTGGCGATGCCGGCTTCGATGCCTGGACCGAGTTCGCCGGTGCGCATTCTGATGACATCAATGCTCTCAGTGCCCCGGCCGCCGCCGGCTATCAGACGGCGCAGCTACTTGAAGCAGCGCTAGCACAGATGGAAGGCTGCACCCGCGAATCGCTGCTGGAAGCGGCATCCTCGTTCGAAGAACTCGAGCTCGACCTGTCGCCGGTGGCCATCACCACCACGCCGGACTATCCGTTCGCGTTCCGAGAGCTGGGCGTGCAGGTATTCAACGGGGAGACCTGGGACCTGGCTCCCGACACCTACACGGTCGACTGACGAACCTGGGTCGGCTTCCGAATACCGGAAGCCCACCCATCTCACCGGGGAGATGACATGAACGCATTACTCGACGTGCGGGACGTGCACCTATCGTTCGGCGGCCTGCAGGCACTGGACGGGCCGAGCTTCGAGGTCGCCGACGGCGAAGTGGTGGGTCTCATCGGCCCCAACGGCGCGGGCAAAACCAGCCTGTTCAACTGCATCGGCGGCCTCTACCGCCCGCAGAGCGGCAGCATCAGTGTCGCCGGCACCGAGGTGACGAGGATGCGTCGCCACCGCATCACCGGTCTCGGTGTGAGCCGCACCTTCCAGAATCTTGGCCTGCTGCCATCGCAGACTGTCCGCGAGAATGTGCTCGCCGGCGGCTACCACACCACGCGCGGGGGCTACTGGGCGACCGCTCTCGCCCTGCCACGGACCGCTGCGACCGAGCGCGCGCTACGCGCCGACGCCGATGCACTGCTCGAAGAGCTGGGGCTCTCAGCAGTCGCGGACCAGGTCGTGGCGGTACTTCCCTTTGGCACGCTCAAGAGAGTCGAGCTGGCCCGCGCCATGCTGACCACACCGCGTCTGCTGCTGATCGACGAGCCGGCGAATGGTCTGATCCACAGCGAGGTGCATGAGCTCGGTGCGACTCTGCGCCGACTGGCGACCGAACGAGGAACGGCGATCCTCCTGGTCGAGCATCACATGGGCCTGGTGACCAGCGTGTGCGACCGCGTCGTGGTGCTGAATTTCGGACATCTCATCGCCGAGGGCGACCCTCTCGTGGTCTCTCGTGACCCTGAGGTCATCACCGCATATCTGGGAAGCGCCGCATGAGCCTGCTGAGCCTCGACATCTCTGCCGCTGGCTACGGACCGGTGACGATCCTGCGCGATATCCAGTTCGAGATTCCTGAGGGCGGACGCCTTGTCATCCTCGGTGCGAACGGTGCGGGCAAGACGACGACGCTGCGCACGATCTCAGGGATGTGTCGGATGGCCGGATCCGTCCGCTTCGACGGTCGCGAGCTCGCGGGGCTTGCGCCGCACCGCGTCGCGGCATCCGGCATCGCCCACGTGCCGCAGGGCCGCGGTACCTTCGGCGATCTCACTGTGCGCGAGAACCTGCTCGCCGGTGGCACCACGCGCTCCCGGCGCGACGCGATGGCGGATGCCGACCGCTGGCTGGAGCGCTTTCCCCGGTTAGCGGAACGCAGCTCCCGCCCAGCATCCGGTCTGAGCGGCGGGGAGCAGCAGTTGCTCGCGATCGCCCGCGCCTTCATGTCGAACCCTCGCCTGGTGCTTCTCGATGAGCCCTCTCTGGGCTTGGCACCAAAGATCACGACCGAGCTGTTCTCGACACTCGATGGCCTCTCCCGCGAGCGCGGCACCGCCCTGCTGGTCGTCGAGCAGAACGCCCAGCTCGCGCTCGGCATCGCCGAGGAGGCACTCGTCATCGAGAGCGGCGAGATCACACTGCGTGGCACGGCATCCGATCTGCGCGACAACGACGACGTCCGCCGCGCGTACCTGGGAGTGTGAGATGTTCCTTCAGCAACTCGTCGACGGCATCGCCACTGGCGCGATCTACGGCACCCTCGCCCTCGCGATCGTGCTCGTCTACCGCGCCTCGCACACGCTCAACTTCGCCCAGGGCGAGCTCGCGCTGCTCGGCGCCTATGTGTCATGGCAGCTGACCGCGTGGGGTGTGCCCATCTGGGTCGCTCTCGTCATCTCGATGCTCGCGCTGGCGATGCTCTCCGCCGGCATCGAGCGGGTGTTGTTCCGTCCCCTCGTGCGCCGGAATCAGCATCTCGCGCTGATCATCGTCAGCCTGGGCCTCATGATCGCGCTGAATGCGCTGATCGGATGGGCGTGGACGTATCAGACCAAAGAGGTGCCCGCACTGTTCGGCTCGGGCTCGTTCACGCTGGGGCCGATCTCGCTGTCACGACAGGATGTCGGCATCGCCGTTTGCGTGAGCGTTGCCGCCGTGGCGTTGGCCCTGTTGCTGGGTCGAACCCGGATCGGCCTGAGGATGCGGGCAGCTGTCTCGGCGCCGGAGTCTGCCGAGCTCAGCGGCATCTCAACCGGCAGGACCATGTCGACTGGCTGGGCGATCGCGGGGGCTGTCGGCGCTCTTGCCGGAACCCTCATCGCCCCTGAGCTCTTCCTGCATCCAGGCATGATGGCGCCGGTGCTCATCTACGCATTCGCTGCCGCCACTCTGGGCGGGCTGGACTCGCCACTGGGCGCGCTCGTCGGCGGCGTCACGGTCGGCGTAGTCGAGAATCTGGCGGGGACTTACATCCCGGTGATCGGTGGCGAGCTCAAGCAGGTGGTGGCGCTGCTCATCATCGTGGTTGTGCTGTTGGTCAGACCGCAGGGACTTTTCGGACGACGAGAGCTGGTGCGCGCATGACCGCGGTGACCTCCCCCATCCGGAATCTGCTGGCCGCGCGCACGCAGCGCACCTCGGTGAGTGAATGGCTGCGCCGGCCTCGTCCTGCGCTGGCCTTGCCGCGCTGGCTTCTGCTCGTGCTGCTCGTCGCGCTGGCGGTCGCGCTTGTGCTCATTCCGCTGGTGAACCCGAGCTACATCAACCTCACGGTCACGCTGGTGATGATCTGGACGATCGTCGGACTCGGGCTGAATCTGCTGGTCGGCTTCGGCGGCCAGATCTCGCTCGGCCACTCCGCCTTCTTCGCGATCGGCGCATACACGGTCGCCGTCGGCGGAGAGGCGGGGTGGCTGCATCCGTTCACGCTCATCGCCGCCGGCATCCTGCCCTTCATTCTGGGGTATCTGATCGGCCTGCCCGCGCTGCGGTTGAAGGGTCTGCAGCTGGGCCTGGTGACCCTCGCGATGGCCATGGCAACACCGGCCGCGATCCGGGCGTTCGAGCCGATCACGCACGGCAGCCGCGGCATCGCGATCGACGGAGATCCGCCCGCATGGATACCGCTCGCGCACGATCAGTGGGTCTACTACCTGGCACTGCTGGTCGTGGCAATCGCCTACGTCGTGACTCGGCGCCTCGCCCGCGGACGGCTGGGGCGATCATTCATCGCCGTGCGCGATGCAGAACTCGTCGCCGAGACACTGGGCGTGGACGTGTGGCAGACCAAGACGCGGCTGTTCGCGGCGTCCGCTGCCTATGCCGGCGTCGCCGGAGGTCTGTACGCGATGATGCTGGAGTTCGTCGGCCCCGAGAACTTTGGGCTGATGATGTCGATCTCGTTCGTCACGCTGATCGTCGTCGGCGGCCTCGCCACCGTGCCTGGCGCGGTGCTCGGAGCCCTGTTCATCCAGTACGTCCCGACGTTCACCTCCAGCATCAGCCCGTCGGCGACCGGCGCGACCTACGGCATCGTGCTGATCCTGTTCGCGTTCTTCGTGCCGTTCGGCCTGGTCGGCTTGGTCCGCGGTGCGCTCGCGCCGATCGTGGCGCGGATCCCTGGGCGGCGATAGCCTCCGGGGCGTTCGACAAGCGCAAATGGCTGCATCCGGTGGCCAGATTGAGTCATTTGCGCTTGTCGAACGGAGCACCAGCCTGTGGATACCCTTGGCGGCGGAGCCGGCGGCTGTGGCACGGTGTGCGGATGGGACGACGACAGGAGCTTCCGCCCGAGTTCGGGCCGACATTCGACGTGTAACCGCGCGGTTACACGGTGTGACACGCTCGCCACTGAGGCCGAGCTCAAGCTGCACGTGTGCGCGATAGGCGTCAACCTGGGCGATGCTCGGCACACTGCCGGTGATCGATCTGGTCGCCCTGGGCGACTACTTCTGCCGGCAATGGAGGGCGGGCTACGGGCGACCGAACGCCGGTCGTGCGCCGCTGGCTACGCGTGATGAGCTCAACATCGACGTGTTCGACGAGTCTGGACGGTTCCTGGGGTGCGTCGATATGGTCTATCCCGGCGAGAAGGTGGCGATCGAGTACCTCGGAATGTTGCACGGCGAGAGCTGGGCGCAAGACGTCGAGCGCTTAGCTGCGCTGCGCGCCGCGGGCTGGACAGTCATCGAGGTGACAGGCCCGCTCCTGAAGCGCCCCGCCGAGCTTGTCCGTCGGGTCTCGGCCGCGCTCGGCCGATGACGCGGCGTTCGACAGGCGCAAATGGCTCGATCTGCATGCCAGATGCCGCCATTTGCGCCTGTCGAACGGATAGAGCCCGACGCCCTCGTAGCAAACGCGAAACACAGTCGACGTACACTCGGATTCGCCACAAGCAGCTTTCTTCCCGAGGGGCCCACCCATGTCCAGCGAACCCATCACCGTCTCGATCCGCCGAGAGGTCGATCCCGCACGCATCTCCGAGGCGACGACCTGGGTACAGACCGGGGTGAATCTCGCCCACAAGTACCCCGGATTCCTGGGGTCAGGGTGGGTGCGTGCTGGCGATGATTCCCAGGTCTGGCACATGCTCTACCGCTTCGCGAGCACCGAGACGCTCGAAGCGTGGGAGCACTCGTCCGAGCGGACCTGGTGGCTGTCGATGGGCCAGGGCTTCGTCCGCAGCGAGCGCTCGAGACGTCGCACCGGAATCGAGGGCTGGTTCGACGAACCGGCGACCGGGGCCATCAACCTACCCGCTACAGCCGAATTCGACACTCCTCCGCCTGCGCCGGCGCGATGGAAGCAGGCCGTAGCGATCTGGTTGGGGTTCTTTCCGACGAATCTGCTCTTCACCTACCTGATGTCGCCGATCCCGGTCTGGGGCGAACTCCCCCTCTGGCTGCGCGTGCTCGCGACGACGCTCGTGCTGACGCCGATCATGACGTACTGGGTGCTCCCCTGGGTCACTCGCACCCTACGACGCTGGCTCGCCCGCTAGGCGCGGCGACGCTCGGACTCCGGTCAACCGGGACTCAGAGCGCGGTAAACCGCCAGGATGCCGCGGCCTCGGCACCGGGTTCGAGAACGATCAGGTCCACGCCGGAGTTGAAGGCATCGGGCGGGCATGTCATCGGCTCGACCGCAAGGCCAATCCGGTGGGTGGCCGGGTCCGGAGTGTCCGCCGTGTGCACCTGCACCCACGGGCAGCTCTCATCCCAACTCAGCGCCACACCGTGACCGTCCGCTGCCACGACCCGGACTTCGGCGACACCATCAGCCCGCGAGAGCTCGGTGAACGCGTGGTCGATGAAGACGTCGCCGATCGCGCGCGCCTCGCGGAAGTCCCATTCCGGATGCTGCTCGACAGGCTCCACCGCGACCGGGCTCAGCCGATCGGGGGTGACCGTGAGTACCTCAGATGCCGGAAGCGTGAGCGTCCAGTCATCCACACGGCCATCGCCTCCGACGAGATACGGATGCGGTCCGGTACCCCAGGGCGCAGCGTCCGCCCCGAGGTTGCGCGCCGTCACGGTCTGGGTGAGGCCGTCGGCTGCGAGGCGGAACTCGACCTCAACCTCGACGCGGAACGGGTACCCGAACTGCGGTTCGATGACGGCGACCAACACAACCCGGTCGCTCTCGACGAGACGGTCAGCGAACTCCGTCCAGGCCAGGAGACCATGCAGCGCGTGACCGCGGGCTGGCTCGGTGAGCGGCAGCTGATACTCGGCATCCGCGAAGGAGTACTGACCGTCGACGACGCGGTTCGGCCACGGAGCGAGCGTCGCACCACGGTAGGCGGGGCGGACCTCATCCGCGCCGAATGGCACGACGAGGTCGCGACTGTCGTACTGGAGCACGCGCAGCGACGCACCAACGCTGGCGATGGCCGCCTCGTATCCGTGTGCCGAGATGCGCAATTGACGACCGGATGCGGGGGAAGAAGCGTTCATGTATTCGACGATAGCCGTCGGGATCACAGCCCCTGCGCGAGACGGTAGTAAGCCTGGTTCCAGCGGACCTGCTTCTGGAATTCCGGCAGCGTGGTCTCGTCGTTGATCACGAGCAACTCAACCTCGGCCATCTCGGCGAAGTCGCGGAACGCCTCCAGTCCCACGGCGGTGGACATGACGCTGTGGTGTGCGGCACCGGCGGTCAGCCAGGCTGCGGCACTGGTGTTGAAGTCCGGCTGCGGCTTCCAGACGGCACGGCCGACCGGCAGATTGGGCAGTGAGGCACGCGGTGCGACGTTCTCGACCACGTTGGCGGTGAGGCGGAAGCGGTCGCGCATGTCACTCATGGCGACGACAATCGCGGGGCCGGGGTCGGCCGTGAAGACCAGACGCACCGGGTCGTCCTTGCCGCCGATGCCGAGCGGGTGGATTTCCAGCGTGGGCTTCACGCTCGTCAGCGACGGCGAGACCTCGAGCATGTGCGCGCCGAGGATGAGCTCGTCGCCGGGGGTCATGTCATAGGTGTAGTCCTCCATAAGGCTCGCGCCACCGGGGAGCCCCGCACCCATCACGTTCGCGATGCGCACGAGGATGGCCGTCTTCCAGTCGCCTTCGGCGCCGAAACCATAACCCTCGGCCATCAATCGCTGCACGGCAAGGCCGGGCAGCTGCTTGAGAGACCCGAGATCTTCGAACGAGGTGGTGAAGGCGCCGAAGCCGCCGTCTTCGAGGAACGACCGCAGTCCGATCTCGATCGCCGCGCCATCGCGGAGCGACTGGTGACGCTCGGCGCCCTTTCGCAGCTCAGGAACAACCTCGTAGAGCTCTTCGTACTCAGCGACGAGCGCATCAATTTGGGCGTCGGTGGCCGCATCGACAGCATCCGCCAGCTCGTTCACACCCCAGGTGTTCACCTGCACGCCGAAGCGCAGCTCGGCCTCGGTCTTGTCGCCCTCGGTGACGGCGACGAAGCGCATGTTGTCGCCGAAACGGGCGAGCTTCAGCGAACGGGATGCCGCGAACCCTGCCGCTGCGCGCTGCCAGGTGCCGAGTTCTTGCTGCACGCGCGGATCGCTGGCGTGGCCGACGATGGTCTTGCGCGGCACGCCGAGGCGGGTCTGGATGTATCCGAACTCGCGGTCGCCGTGGGCGGCCTGGTTGAGGTTCATGAAGTCGAAGTCGATGTCGGCCCAGGGCAGCTCGACATTCGCCTGCGTGTGCAAATGTGCAAGCGGCTTCTTCAGTGCATCCAGGCCGGCGATCCACATCTTCGCGGGGCTGAAGGTGTGCATCCAGGCGACGAGCCCGATGACGCGGTCGTCAGAGTTGGCTTCGAGCGCGGTGCGGCGAATCGCGTCGCTGTCGGTGAGGACGGGCTTCCACACGATCTTCACCGGCACGTCGCCCGCAGTGTCGAGCAGACGAGCGATCTCCTGCGACTGCGAAGCAACCTGCGCGAGCGTCTCAGGGCCGTACAGGTGCTGGCTGCCGGTGAGGAACCAGACCTCGAAGCCGTCGAGTGTTGTGTTGAGCGTTGACATGGTGTTCCTTTCACTCAGCTCGCGAGACTTCGCGTGTGTCACGTTTTCGGCCCGAAAAGGTGACATTCGTGAAGTCTCGCGGCTGGGACGGGTTAGAGCGAGGTGACGGCGGCGGACTCGATGGCGAGGCCGGCGCGGTAGCGGGTGAGGTAGGTGGCGAAACCCTGAACATCCGCGGGGGTCGGATCGACCGTCGAGATGGATGCCGTGGCGAACACCTGCTCGTCGAGGTATGTGCCGAGATCCGAAGATTCGGCGTGCGCGAGGTACGAGGCCAGCACCGCAATCCCCCAGGCGCCGCCCTCAGCAGCGAGCTCTCCGACAGCGACCGGGGCTCCGAGCGCACCGGCGAGGAAGCGCTGGGCGACACCTGCCGTGCGGAACATCCCGCCGTGCGCGAACATCCGGTCGAGCCCCACACCCTCCGCCTCCAGCACCTTCATGCCGAGCGCGAGCGTGCCGAACACGCCGTAGAGCTGCGCGCGCATGAAGTTCGCCAGGGTGAAGGCACTGTCCGGGGTGCGCACGAACAGCGGGCGCCCCTCGGTGAGGCCGGCGATCGGCTCACCCGCGAGGTGGTTGTAGGCGAGAAGGCCGCCGGCATCCGCTTCGCCTTCCAGCGCTTCGCGGAACAGCGCGTCAAAGGCAGCGTCGCTGTCGATCGGCTGACCGGCGGCCGCCGAGAACTGAGTGAACAGGCCCACCCACGCGGCCAGCTCGCTGGCTCCGTTGTTGCAGTGCACCATCGCGACGCCGTCTCCGGCTGGCGTGGTGACGAGATCGAGTTCGTGGTGCACCTCGCCCAGCGGATGCTCCAGCACCACCATCGCGAAGATGCTCGTGCCTGCGGAGACGTTGCCGGTGCGCGGAGCGACCGAGTTCGTCGCGACCATGCCGGTGCCGGCGTCGCCCTCGGGCGGGCAGAGCGGGATGCCGGCGGGCAGCGCGCCGCTCGGATCCAGCAGCTTCGCACCTTCGGCGGTCAGGGATCCGGCAGATGCGCCAGCAGGCAACACCCGCGGGAGCAGCTCCGTCACCGGCGCCGGGAGACGGTCGGCGGCCAGCGCGCTGTAAGCGTCCAGCATCCGCGCGTCGTAGTCGCAGGTTGCGGAGTCGATCGGGAACATGCCGGAGGCATCTCCCACACCGAGCACCCTCTCGCCGGTGAGGCGCCAGTGCACGTAGCCGGCGAGCGTCGTGACGAAGTCGAGGTTCGGCACGTGCGGTTCATCGTCGACGACGGCCTGGTGCAGGTGCGCGATCGACCAGCGCAGAGGAATGTTGACGCCCAGCAGTTCGGTGAGCTCCGCAGCGGCGACAGTGGTGTTGGTGTTGCGCCAGGTGCGGAACGGCACGAGCAGTTCGCCAGCCTCGTCGAAGCCGAGATAGCCGTGCATCATCGCCGAGATCCCGATGGCACCGAAGGTCTCAGGGCGGATGCCATGCCGCTTCTCGGCATTGTCGATGAGATCCGCGTATGCGGTCTGCAGCCCCTGCCAGACCTCGTCGAGCCCGTAGGTCCAGAGGCCGTCTTCGAGGCTGTTCTCCCAGGAGAAGGATCCAGTGGCGAGAACCTCGGTGGCATCCGGCCCGATCAGGCAGGCCTTGATACGGGTGGAGCCAAGCTCGATGCCGAGACTCGTACGGCCTGCGGCGATATCAGCTGCGGCGCTCACGCCCTGTCCAAGAGTCATCGGCGGGCATCCGAGTTCTGGCCGTACACGTTCTGGTACCGGTTGAAGAGGCTGTCGATCGCTTCTCGCGGAATCGGGATCACGGGCCCGGCTTCGCGGGCGTAGTGCACGGTGCGGGCGACGTCTTCGACCATGACCGCTGCCTTCACGGCATCCTTCGCGTCGACACCGATCGTGAACGGGCCGTGGTTCTGCATGAGTACGGCGCGCGAGCGGTGACCGGTCAGGGTCTCGACGACGCCGCGGCCGATGGAGTCATCACCGATGATCGCGAACGGTCCGACCGGGATCGGGCCGCCGAACTCGTCGGCCATCGCGGTGATGACGCACGGGATCTCCTCGCCGCGCGCGGCCCAGGCGACCGCGAACGTGGAGTGCGTGTGCACGACGCCGCCGACGCCGGGCATGTTCCGGTACACGTAGGCGTGGGCGGCGGTGTCGCTTGAGGGCGAGCGGTCGCTGCCGGCGGAACCAGGGATGACGTTGCCGTCGAGGTCGCACAGGATCATGTTCTCGGCGGTGAGGTCGTCGTAGGAGACGCCGGACGGCTTGATCACGAACAGGTCGGCGCCACCGTCTTCTGAAAGGCGCACTCGGCCAGAGACATTGCCGCCGGTCCAGACGACCAGGCCGTTGCGGACCAGTTCGCCGTGCAGTCGCGCGACGTCGGCGCGGACTGTCTGGATGGATGCTTCCACCTCGGCGGTGTAGGCGGGTGCTTCGTGGCTCACGGATACCTCATCGGATGCTCGTAGGGCTGTGACCGGTCACAGTTCCGGTCTCAGAAGTTTAGGCGTGCAGGACTCGGGGCGTCAAGATGACGCATTGGGAGCGGCAGGAGCGGCGACCGAGCGGCGCTCGATGAGTACGGGTTCGACAGGCGGGAGATCGGATGCCGCGGTATCCGTAACGCCATCGCCATCCGCACCGCTGTCGCCATCCGCACCCCCGGTGAGCGCAGCGACCGCGCGGCGCGCGAGCTCTTCGAAGTCCTGGCGGACGGTGGTGAGCTGCGGCCAGTAGAAGGCGGCATCGGGGACGTCGTCGAAGCCGACGATGCTGACGTCACCGGGCACGGCGACGCCCGCCTCGTGCAGACCGCCGATCAGCCCCAACGCCATCTGGTCATTTGCTGCGAAGACCGCGGTGACGCCGGCGTCGATCACCGCAGGCGCCGCCTCGTACCCGGAGCGCGCGGTCCAGTCCCCCTCGAGCACAAAGCCGGGCTCGAGCCCTCTGGCCGCGATCTCAGCGGCGAAGCCATCCGCACGCAGTTCCGCTTCCAGCCAGTGCGCGGGACCGGCGAGGTGTGCGATGCGGGTGTGTCCGACATTCGCGAGCGCGGCGACAGCGAGACGGGCTCCGGCGACCTGATCGACAGAGAGCCCCCGGGAACCGCGGCCCGCCGACTGCAGAGTCAACACGGGCACGCCCACGTGCAACGCCTCGAGGGCCTGCAGGGTGCGCGCGTGCGGCGTCACGACCACAATGCCTTCTACTCCCTGGGCGACGAGGTGCTCGACGGCTGCAGCGACGGCGTCCGGGTCGCCAGACTCCGCGAATGCCGCGCTCACCCAGTACCCGACGTCACGCGCGGATGCTTCGATCGCCGCGATGCTGCGCGAAGGGCCATACAGCAGCGTGTCGGACGCGAGAATGCCAATCGTGCGCGAACGGCGGGTGCCGAGGGCGCGGGCAGCGTTGTTCATGCGGTAGCCCAGCTCGTCCATCGCCTGCCGCACGCGGGCTGTGGTCTCGGCCGCAACGTCGGGATGGTCGTTCAGCACACGCGAGACGGTTTGCCGGGAGACCCCGGCGAGCGCGGCGACGTCCCTGACGCCGACGGTGCGGGCAGCGCCCGCTCTCAACTCGCTCACGCCGACCACTGTACGGCGATCCGGCACCCAGATATGACGTGAGACAAGCGCAAATGGCTCAATCCGGCGCGCAGATACCGCAATTTGCGCCTGTCGAACGGGTGACGAGTCACCTCCGCCGAGTGCTCTCCCTGATGACGAGCTCAGGGACACGCATCACTGCCTGAACGGGCGAGTCCTCATCTCGGAGCTGAGCGAGCACCGCCGACACTGCTTCCTGGCCGAGCGCGGTGAAATCCTGTCTGACCGTGGTCAGCGGCGGCGAGAAATGCGCGGAGTCGGGCAGGTCGTCGAAGCCGACGACGCTGATGTCTGCGGGCACCTTGAGCCCGGCATCCTGAACCGCGTGCAGGAATCCCAGTGTCATCTGATCGTTGCCGACGAATACTGCGTCCGGAACGCGCTCTGCCAGCAACTGCCGGCCGAGGCGATAGCCGGAGCCAGACGACCAGTCTCCGCGCAAGGGCTCGGCCACCGGCATCGCGGCGTCGACGAGCGCATCGCGCCAGCCGCGCAGTCGCTCCTCGGCATCCATGGATCCTGCCGGCCCCGCGATATGCACGATGTCACGATGGCCGAGTTCCTGCAGGTGCCCGACGGCACGGCGCGCGCCACCGTACTGGTCGAGGCTCACTCTCACGCCGCGCCCGCGCACCTCCGACGCGATCGCGATCAGAGGAACGCCCAGCTCCCACCCGTCGAAGGCGTCGAGCACTCCCCGCTCGGACGCGAGCAGGACGATGGCTTCGACACTCTGCCGAATGAGCATCTCTGCCGCTGAGCGCAGGGTCGGGCCCTCAACGTCAGTGGGGTGAGATGCAATGACTGCGTAGCCGGCCTCGCGCGCCGACCGGTTGAAGCTGAGCACGATGCTTGATGGACCGAAGTCCGGCAGGCCCGTGGCGACGAGACCGATCGTGCGGGATCGCCGAGTGACGAGCGCGCGCGCTGCCTGTGATGGCACATAGTTCAGCTGACGGATCGCCTGCTCGACACGCTCACGGGTGGTAGCCCTGACATTCGGGAGATCGTTGAGCACCCGCGACACGGTCTGATGAGAGACCCCCGCCAGGCGGGCGACGTCGAAGATCGTCGTCGTGGCCCGCGGCCGCTCGTCGTTCGGACTCACCGGCTCCGCCTGCTCCCCTCGGGCGTCCTGCGACGCTTTCCTTTCCCCATTATCGCGTCATGACCGGCCGCGCTCCGGCACGTCACGTTTTGCGCGCCGTAAGCACCCGCTGCAGGCCGATGAAGGCAAGCAGCAGCGCACCGATGAAGATCTTCGTCCACCACGACGACAGCGTGCCTTCGAAGGTGATGATCGTCTGGATGATGCCGAGCACCAGCACCCCCAGAACCGATCCGAGCACGAAACCGTATCCGCCGGTGAGGAGAGTGCCGCCGATGACGACCGCCGCGATCGCGTCGAGTTCAGTGCCGATCGCAGTCAGCGGATACCCGGAGAGCGTGTAGAAGGAGAACAGGATGCCTGCGAGCCCTGAGCACAGACCGCTGACGGCGTAGACGAGCACTTTGGTGCGTGCGACAGGAAGCCCCATCAGCACGGCGCTGTTCTCACCCCCGCCGATCGCATAGACCGTGCGACCGAACCGGGTTCGGTGCAGCGTCCACACAGCGGTGGCCACGATCACGAGCGCGATCACCACACTCCAGGTGATCGACATTCCGCCGCCGAGCGGGATGCGCGTCACCGCCAGAGCGATGAACGCTGGATCGGAGATCGAGATCGAGCTTTGGCTGATGACGTAGCAGAGCCCGCGGGCGAGGAACATCGCGGCCAGGGTCGCGATGAACGGTTGCACCTTGAAGTAGTGGACCATCAACCCCACCAGCAGCCCCAGAAACGTGGTGGCCACAATGACGAGCGGGATCACAATGCCGGCGGGTACACCTGTCTGCAGCAGACTCGCCACCATCATCGTCGAAAGAGCCACCACCGCGCCGACGGACAGATCGATGCCGCCGGTGAGGATGACGAACGTCATTCCTACCGCGAGCACGATGAGATAGGCGTTGTCGATGAAAAGGTTGAGGATCACCTGCCCCGCGAAGAATCCTTGGTAGCGGATGCCGCCTGCGATGAACACCGCGACGAACAGGATCGCAGTGACCAGCACCGGTCCGTACTTCGGACTCGTGAACGTGGCCCGCACGCGCTGCAGGAACAGCTCGATCCCGGTGGCAGCCTTCGAGGTGGAGGCCTTCGCAGTGGGCGCCGGCGTCTTGACGTGCGTGTTCATACGGACACCGCTTCCTTGCCTGCTCGCAACGCGAGCCTTCGCCGCAACGACGCGAACGCCTCGTTCGTCGTCGGTGACTGCAGCAGGCACACCAGCGTCACCACAACTGCCTTGAACACCATCGTGATGATCGGCGGAATGCCGACCGTGTAGACCGTCGTGACCAGGGTCTGGATCACGAGCGCTCCGACCACCGTGCCGGTCAGCGAGTACTTACCCCCGGCGAGCGAGGTGCCGCCGATGACGACGGCGAGAATCGCGTCGAGCTCGATGAACAGCGCAGCGTTGTTCGCGTCGGCGGCCATCGTGTTCGCCGTGAGGATGAGCCCCGCGGCGGCCGCGCACAGCGCCACGAAAATGTACACGAGGAACAGCAGCGCGCGAGAGCGCACCCCCGCTTGCCTGGCGGCCTCTGGGTTGATCCCGACGGCTTCGATGAGCATCCCGAGCGCGGTGCGTCGAGTGAAGACAACGGCGATGAGGAAGGCGCCGGCTGCAATGTAGACCGCGACAGGGATGCCCCACAGGAAGCCTGCGCCGAGCATTTTGAATGGTGCGCTGCTCACCGTGAGGATCTGCCCCTCGGTGATGAGCATCGCGGCC
Source organism: Microbacterium sp. A93 (assembly GCF_051842835.1). NCBI lineage: Bacteria > Bacillati > Actinomycetota > Actinomycetes > Micrococcales > Microbacteriaceae > Microbacterium > Microbacterium sp. A93. Next base: position 34,025 of record NZ_JBPXMT010000017.1, on the reverse strand, counting down.
CCGCGTCCCGCGGTCATCAGAATCAGCGTCGCGATGATCGGTTGTATGCCGATGACCGCGACGAGAAATCCGTTCCATGCACCGAGCACGAGCGAGATCAGCACGGCGGTGAGGATGGCCACCGCAACAGTTCCCGGATTCGCGGGGTCGGGTGCGCCGAGCAGGATGCTGCAGGCCACCGCGCCGGCGATCGCGGCGACGGCCCCGACCGAGAGGTCGATGCCGCGGGTGGCAATGACGAGCGTCATCCCGATTGCGACGATCATCATCGGTGCACCATTGCGCAGGATGTCGATCAGGCTGCCGTAGAGATTGCCGTCGCGGATCGTGATGGAGAAGAACCCGGGGAACGCGATGACATTGATCAGAAACAGGATGCCGAGCATCACCAGCGGCCAGACCAGCCGGCTGGAGGCGATCCGGGCGAGCAGGGCACTCATGCGGTCACTCCGAGGTCTTCGTCCGCGTCACCCTCGGCGATGAGGGCGAGCAGGCTGTCGATGGTCAGGTCGTCGTTTTCGAGGTCTGCGACCTTGTGCCGGTCGCGCATGACAACTATTCGATGGCTGAGCCGCAGCACTTCCTCGAGCTCGGCGCTGATGAACACGACGCTCATGCCGTTCTCGGCGAGGCTGATCACGAGTTTCTGGATCTCCGCCTTCGCACCGATGTCGATGCCGCGGGTGGGCTCGTCGAGGATGAGCAGGCGCGGGGCGACGGCGAGCCAGCGCCCGAGGAGTACCTTCTGCTGGTTACCTCCGGAGAGGTTGCGCACGATCGCATCCGGGTTCGCTGGACGGATGTGCAGGGCGTCGATGTAGCTCTGCGCGAGCTCATCCTGACGCTTGCGCGGGATCGGGCGAAACCAGCCGCGATCGGCCTGCAGCGCGAGGATGATGTTGTCGCGGACGGTCAGCTCATCGACGATGCCTTCGGCCCTGCGGTTCTCACTGGAGAATGCGATCCGCCGTGAAAGCGCCTGGCGGGGCGTGCGTAGGCGGATGCTCTCGCCCTGGATGGCGATCGTTCCGGTGTCTGCTCTGTCGATTCCGCCGAGCAGTCGGGCGACCTCGGTACGGCCGGAGCCGAGCAGGCCAGCGAAGCCGACGACCTCGCCCTCGCCGATGCTGATGTCGACGGGGAAGACGGCGCCCTTGCGTCCGATTCCTGTCGCCTGGATGAACGGGACAGACTCCGGCGAGCTCTGCTCGTTCTCACGGACGCGCTGCTCGAGGTCTTCGAGAGCGCCGACTTCCTTGCCGATCATCTTCTGCACGAGTTCGATGCGCAGCAGTTCGGGGGTCAGGTGCTCGCCGACGAGTCGGCCGTTGCGCAGGACCGTGAGCCGGTCGGCGATTTCGTACACCTGGTCGAGAAAGTGCGAGACGAAGAGAATGGCAACGCCTCCATCTCGAAGGTTGCGGATGATGCGGAAGAGTTCGGTGACCTCGTCGGCGTCGAGGCTCGAGGTCGGCTCGTCGAGGATCAGCACCTTTGCATTGATGTGGATCGCGCGAGCGATGGAGATCAGCTGCTGGATCGCGAGCGAATGCGTGCCGAGCATCGATTCAGGGTCGACGTCGAGGCCCAGGGTGTCCAGCACGGTGCGGCTCTGTGCACGCATGGACCTGACATCGATGGAACCCCAGCGGCGCGGCTCACGGCCGAGCATGATGTTCTCGGCGACGGAGAGATTGGGGAGGAGATTCACCTCCTGGTAGACCGTGCTGATCCCGGCATCCTGCGCCTGCGCGGTGCCGTGGAACGACACCGGGGCGCCGTCGAACTCGATGCTGCCCGAGTCGATCTGATAGACGCCGGTCAGGGCTTTGATCAGCGTCGACTTGCCCGCACCGTTCTCACCCATCAGTGAGTGCACTTCACCGGGGAACATCCGGAATGAGACTGCGTCGAGGGCCTTGATTCCGGGGAACGAGACCGACGCATCGCGGATCTCAATGATCGGGTCGGGGTGCGCGGTCGGGGCTGCGGGTCTGCTCAGCTCAGTCATCCTGCTTCTCCATCGAAGGCGAAGCCGGGAGCGGGTGATGCCCGCTCCCGGCAGGGTCGTGCTCAGTACTGGCGGTCGGGCAGCGCCTCGATGGCCTGCTCCTGGGTGAAGGTGGTCTCTTCCGTCACGATGCGACGTTCGACGGTACCGCCTTCGTTCAGAGTCTCGACGATGTCAACCAACTGTGCGCCGAGCAGCGGCGAGCACTCGACGATGAAGTTGATCTTGCCGTCGGCGAGCGCTTGCATACCGTCCTTGACCGCGTCGACGGTGACAATCTTGATATCGACGCCCGGAACAAGCCCGGCCGCCTCGATCGCCTCGATCGCGCCGAGACCCATGTCGTCGTTGTGCGAGTAGACGAGGTCGATGTCCGGGTTGGACTTGAGCAGCGCCTCCATCACCTGCAGGCCGCCGGCGCGAGTGAAGTCGCCGGTCTGGCTTGCGACGATCTCGAACTTATCGTCTTCACCGATCACCTCGGCGAAGCCTTCGGCACGGTCGATCGCCGGTGCAGCACCGGTAGTGCCCTCCAACTGGACGATCTTGACGGAGTCCGCATCCGCGAACTCTTCAACGACCCATGCGCCGGCCTTCTGGCCCTCTTCGATGAAGTCGGAGCCGAGGAAGCTGACGTACAGCGACTCGTCCTGCGAGTCCACGGCACGGTCGGTGAGGATGACGGGAACTCCGGCGGCCTTGGCCTCGTTGAGCACCGCGTCCCACCCGGTCTCCACGACCGGAGAGAAGGCGATGTAGTCGACGCCCTGCTGGATGTAGGAGCGGATCGCCTTGATCTGGTTCTCCTGCTTCTGCTGCGCGTCGGAGAACTTCAGCTCAATGCCGGCATCCTTGAACGCCGCCTGGACGTCCTTGGTGTTCGCCGTGCGCCAGCCGGATTCTGCGCCAACCTGAGCGAACCCGACAACGAGTTCGTCGAGGGCCTTTGGCCCGTCTGATCCGCCAGCGGCAGGCGTTTCACCGCCCGAGGCGCAACCGGCCAGGCTGAGCAGCAGGATGCCGGCCGCAGCGATCGAAATGAGCTTCTTCATGGGTGAACCTCCTTGTTCGTCCGGTACCAGTACGGGGATGAGCCGCGATGCGTACGGGGCGGCCGCCATGGCCACGTTCGAAATGTTAGCGCTCACTGTTAGCGCTCACAAGTGTCTTATGAGGTCGAAAAGCAACGAATGCATCACGGCCGCGGATCTTCACATCGTCCGGCGTGTGCGATCGGAATACATCGATGTACTCTCGCGACTGATCCGACGACGCAGCTAAGCTGACCGGATGACAGCGACGCTGCCGCCACGCGCGACGATGAAGGATGTCGCCGCGCTCGCGGGAGTATCACCGAAGACGGTGTCCAACGTCGTCACCGGCACTGTCGCCGTTCGCGAGGAGACCAGGGCGAAGGTCGAGGCAGCGATGCTGCAGCTCGACTTCGTCCCCAACCTCAGCGCCAGGGGGCTCCGGAAGGGACGCTCCGGAATCATCGCACTCGCACTCCCCGACCTCGCCACCGCGTACTCAGCGGAACTGCTGCATCGGATCGTCGCCGCCGCGCATGAGCGCGGACTCGCGGTGCTCATCGAGGAGACCGCCGCCGAGCCTCAGCGCGAGAAAGAGCTTCTTTCTCGCGCGCGCTCGCACCTCATCGACGGACTCATTCTCAATCCCATCCGTCTGGAAGACAGCGTCATCCGCTACGCCGACCGGCTGCCACCCCTAGTCGTGATCGGTGAAGTCGAGCAGAATCGCGCCGATCACGTGCGCATCGACAGTCGCCTCGCGGCGGCAGATGCCACCCGTCACGTGCTTTCACGGGGCGCGCGGAAGATCGCGGTGATCGGCGCGGACGACGATGCCGCTGTCGCGACCGCAACCAGCCGGCTCCGCCTCGAGGGAGTGCACGACGCATTGCGCGAAGCCGGCATCCCGCGCGATCCACGCCTGGAAGTGAACCGACTACCCTGGTCGATGGCATCCGGCGCCGAGGCCGCGCGCGTGCTGCTCTCCCGACAGGTTCCCTTCGACGCCGTCGTAGCGCTCACCGACTCACTCGCGCTCGGCGTGCTGCATACCCTGCACGACCACGGGATACGCGTACCGGACGACGTGATCGTCACCGGTTTCGATGACGTCGAGTTCTCGGAGTTCACCTCACCGTCGCTCACGTCCGTCGCGTTCGACCGCCGCGCATTCGCCGAGGCCGCACTGGGTCTCCTCGAATCACGGATGCAGGATCGCGCCGCCCCGACACGCTCACTCACCCTTGCCCATCGACTGTTGGAACGGGCGAGCACGGCGCACACACCCGCCGGCTACCATCCCTGAGCGCAGCATCGATGGATCGGCCATCTTCCCTTGCGCCACCGATTACATCGATGTAAGGATGTAGGCGCCCCGCCCCGGTCACGAAGGAGTGACGATGACGCCCCCGCTCGATCTGTCCCGCCGGCAGTTCATGACTGCCGCTTCAGTAGCCGCCGCCGCTGCCCTGCTCGCAGGATGCGCCCCCGGCACCAACCCCGCATCGAACGCCCAGACACTGCAGTTCTGGCATCTCCTCAGCGGCGGTGACGGCGTCACCATGTCGTCGCTGCTGGACCAGGTCAATGCCGCGCAGGATGCCTACAAGATCCGCCCGACAGTGCTCGCCTGGGGCACGCCGTACTATACGAAGCTCGCCATGGCCGGTGCAGGTGGGCGCGCACCCGACGTCGCCATCATGCACGCCACCCGCGTGAACGGCTGGGCACCGGGTGGGCTCCTCGATGACTGGGACCTCGATCGCCTCGCCGAGCTCGGCGTCGACGAGAGCACATTCCCCACTCCGATCTGGGAGAAGGGGTTCGTCGGCGACCGGTTATTCAGCGTCGCGCTTGACGCGCATCCGTTCGTCCTGATGTTCAACACGGATGTGTGTGATGCGGCCGGTGTTCTCGACTCCAAGGGTGCGCTGAAGGAGACGTCCTCCCCCGAGGAGTTCCTCGATCAGCTCCGCACCGTCGGCGGCGCCACCGAAGGACACGCCCTCTCCTATGGTTACCTCGGCGATGGTGCGCAGATGTGGCGTCTCTTCTACGGTCTGTACGCACAGCACGGGCTCGCCATGGAGCTGCCCGTCGGAGGCAAGGCCGTGATCGACAAGGACGCAGCAGTCGAGTCGCTCCTCTTCATGCAGAGCCTGCTCGACGGCGAGATCGCCGCCGCGCAGAACGACTACGGCAGCGCGATCGCCGAGTTCGCAACCGGCAAGAGCGGCATGCTGATGACCGGTGTCTGGGAGTTGCGCACGATGCAGAACGCCGGCATCCCGTTCGATGCGACGATGATCCCCACCCTTTACGGAACGCCGGCCGTCTACGCCGACTCGCACTCGTTCGTCCTCCCCCATCAGGCGAACGCGAATCCGGTGAATCGCGACCTGACCTATCGGTTCGTTGCCGACATGTTGAAGGGATCCTTCGGGTGGGCAGAGGCCGGGCACATCCCGGCATTCCTCCCCGTGACCTCCTCGCCCGAGTACGCGGAACTCGTCCCTCAGGCGCACTACGCCGAGGCCGCCGACCACGTCGTCTACGACCCGACCGCATGGTTCACCGGATCCGGATCCAACTTCCAGGGCGAGTTCGGCGCCGCAGTGCAGGGTGTGCTGCTCTCCGGCGATGACCCCGCCGCCGCGATCGACCGGTTCGAATCCCGTGTGAACACCCTGCTCGCCCAGCCGAACCCGGCCGACCCCGAAGGGACGTGGAAGCCATGACGACCACCGCCAGCGCCACGCGCGCAATCGTCGCCGCCGGAGCATCCGATTTCCGGCCCCGCCGCGCCGGTTTCCAGCGCCGGGAGCAGCTGATCAGCTGGGCATTCCTCGCCCCGTTCCTCGTGGCCTTCATACTGTTCCTCGCCTGGCCGATCGCACACGGCATCTTCCTGAGCTTCACAAACCAGTCGCTCACCGGAGCCGGCGGAGCGTTCGTCGGATTCGCCAACTACGCCGAAGCTCTCACCGACCCGGTGATGTGGCAGTCAATGTGGAACACGGTGTGGTTCACACTGCTCTCCACCGTTCCGCTGGTCGCGATCGCCCTGGTGATGGCAGCCCTCGTCGACCGCGGGCTGCCGGGCCAGTGGCTGTGGCGGCTGTCCTTCTTCATGCCGTATCTGCTGGCATCGACCGTGATCTCGCAGATCTGGGTGTGGATCTTCAACCCGCAGATCGGTGCGGCGAACAACATCTTGACCTTCTTCGGGCTCGAGCCGATCGCCTGGCTGCAGAACCCCGATACGAACATGCTCTCCATCGTCATCGCGACGGTGTGGTGGACGGTCGGGTTCAACTTCCTGCTGTACCTCGCCGCCATGCAGAATATCCCCTCGCAGCAGTACGAGGCAGCATCCCTCGACGGCGCCGGCGCCTGGCGCCAGTTCTGGTCGATCACGCTGCCGCAGCTGGGCCCCGCCACCGTGCTCATCCTGCTGCTGCAGATCCTCGCCTCCCTGAAGCTGTTCGACCAGGCGTACCAGATGCTCGGAGGGGTCGCCAGTGACACGACCCGCTCGATCGTGCAGTACATCTACGAGGCCGGATTCGTGAGCTATCGCTTCGGCTACTCCGCCGCGATCTCGTACATCTTCTTCGCCCTCATCGTCATCGTCGGTGTCGCGCAGGCCCTGGTCACGCGCCGCCGGAAGGAGCTGTGATGTCCACCGCCACCCTCTCCCCGACCGAGGCGATCACCGTGCCGAAGGCTCGTCGCTCTCATCGGCCCCGTCTGCCTGGCCAGAAGCCCTTCGCCCCGCTGCGCGTCGCCGCATTCGTCGTGCTCGCACTCCTCGCAATCAGCTGGTTGCTGCCGTTCCTGTGGGCAATCGCGACAGCGTTCAAGACCGAGACGGATGCCGCGTCCGGCGACGCCGGCTGGATCGGCGCGACCGGTCCGACCATCGAGGCGTTCGTCGCGATCCTGTCGCAGGGCAACGTCTACGTCTGGGCATTCAACAGTCTGTGGACGTCGGTCGCGGTGACTCTGATCACGCTCACGATCTCGGCCCTCGCCGCCTACGCGTTCTCGCGACTGGACTTCTCCGGCCGCAAGTGGCTGTTCGTGGCGATCATCGCCTCGATCGTGGTGCCGCCGCAGGTGCTGATCATCCCGCTGTTCTACGAGATGCTCGCGTTCAACATGATCGATACGTACTGGGGTCTGATTCTGCCGCAGGTAGTGGCGCCGGCCATGGTGTTCATCCTCAAGCGATTCTTCGACGCGATCCCGATCGAGCTCGAGGACGCTGCCCGCGTCGACGGTGCGAGCAGGTTCCGCATCTTCTGGTCGATCGTGCTGCCGTTGTCGCGTCCGATCATGGCATCCGTCGCGATCTTCGTGTTCATCGGCGCGTGGAACAACTTCCTCTGGCCATTCCTCGTCATCAATGACACCACCCTGATGACCCTGCCTGTCGGCCTGCAGACCGTCATCAGCGCCTACGGCGTGCAGTACGCCCAGGTCATGGCGCAGGCCGTGCTCGCTGCTCTCCCGCTCATCATCGTTTTCATCATCTTCCAGAAGCAGATCGTCAAGGGAGTCGCGACCAGCGGCTTCGGCGGTCAGTAATCCATCCCCACCGGCGTCAGAGCCAGAATCAAGGAGCACAATGAGCAAGGCCCGTATCACCATCGACCGCGACTTCACGATCGCCGAGGTGCCGCGCAGGCTCTTCGGCTCGTTCGTCGAGCACATGGGTCGCTGCGTGTACACCGGCATATACGAACCAGGCCATCCGGCAGCCGACGCGCGCGGTTTCCGGAAGGACGTGCTGGAGCTGGTACGCGAGATGGGACCGACCGTCATCCGCTATCCGGGCGGCAACTTCGTCTCCGGCTACCGCTGGGAAGACGGGGTCGGCCCCGCCGCCGAGCGCCCGACACGCATCGACGGCGCCTGGCACACGATCGAGACCAACGCCTTCGGCCTGCACGAGTTCGTGGACTGGGCGAAGGAAGCCGAAGTCGAAGTGATGGAGGCCATCAACCTGGGCACCCGCGGCGTCGAGGAGGCGCGCGCACTCGTCGAGTACGCAAACCACCCCGGCGGCACGGCGTGGTCAGACCTGCGTCGCAAGAACGGTGCGGCTGACCCCTTCGACATCAAACTCTGGTGCCTCGGCAATGAACTGGACGGGCCGTGGCAGATCGGACACAAGACCGCCCACGAATACGGCCGCCTCGCTCAGGAGTCGGCGAAGGCCATGAAGCTGGTCGACCCGTCGATCGAGTTGGTGGCCGTCGGATCCTCTAATCGAGGAATGCCGACCTTCGGGACGTGGGAGCACACGGTGCTCACACACGCCTATGACGAGGTCGATTACATCTCCATGCACGCCTACTACCAGGAGCACGATGGTGACGCAGAGTCGTTCCTGGCCGAAGCGGTGGAGATGGATGCCTTCATCGAGGGCGTCGTCGCGACAATCGACGCGGTCAAGGCCGCGGGCAAGCACACCAAGCAGGTCGACATCTCGTTCGACGAGTGGAACGTCTGGTACCAGAGCGGCCTCGACAGCGAGGACCAGCCGCACCAGGTATCGAAGTCCTGGCGCACCCACCCTCGCCTGATCGAAGACACATATTCGGTGACGGATGCCGTCGTCGTCGGCACGTTCCTCAACAGCCTGCTGCGCCACGGCGACCGGGTGCGCATCGCGAACCAGGCGCAGCTCGTGAACGTGATCGCGCCGATCCGATCCGAAGAGGGTGGGGCGGCGTGGCGACAGGCGAGCTTCTGGCCGTTCGCCCGGATGTCGCAGCTCGCACGCGGTCGCATCCTGCGCCTCGCTGTGTCGTCGTCGCAGATCAGCACGAAGCGCTACGGCGATGTCGACGCTGTGGATGCCGCGGCAACGTATGACGAGGAGACGGGGCAGGTCGTCGTATTCGTCGCGAACCGGTCGCTGGAGGAGTCGAACGACCTCACGATCGACCTTCGCGGCCTCGGCGATCTGCGGGTCACGAACGCCGAGACGCTGACGATCCCCGACGCCGGCGATCGCCACACAGCAAACCTCGAGACGGCACCGGATGCCGTGCGCATGGTGCCGCTTGCCGCGGCAGAGGTTGTCGAGGGTGCCGTCCGCGCGACGCTGCCCCCGCTGTCCTGGTCAGTGATCGAGCTCGCGGCGTAGCCGCCACTCGCATTCGACAGGCACAAATGGCTGCATCCACCCATCGGATGCAGCCATCTGCGCTACTTGAACGGGTCCGACTCCGCTGGCCATTCGGCGGTAGGCCAGCCATCGTGCCAGCGCAGCGGCAGCAAGCCCAGCGTGAACTGACCGTCGGCGTTGCCGTCGTAGTAATGGAATGCGAGCATGTCGCCGGAGATGGACTGGCCGCCGGGCCCGATCCGTGTGCCGTCTGTCGTCAGGATGACCGTTCCGCCGTCGTCGAGCAGTTCGCCACCGTCGGCATCCAGATAGGGGCCGGTCACGGCATCCGATCGACCGACGATGATCTCGTAGGTGCTGTCGACCCCGCGGCAGCAGAAGCCGCGTGAGGCGAACAGATAGAACTGTCCGTCATGGGGCAGGATGAACGGCGCCTCGATCGCGTTCTCCACGAGGCCGCGGTCGGCGATCAGCAGCGGTTCTTCATCGTCCGCGCGCAGGCCGCTCGGCCATTCCAGCTGCACCATGTGCAGACCGCTGGAGAACGATCCGAATGACATCCATGGAGTGCCGTCGGCATCCTCGACGATGCCGGCGTCGATCGCGTTGAAGTCGGTCCCCTCGCTGGCGATGACCTCGCCGCGATCGACCCACTCATAGTCGGGGTCTTCGAGCTCGAGCGTCGTGTTGGTGGCGAGCGCGATCACCGAACGGTTGCTTCCGAACGTGGATGCGGCGTAGTAGAGGTACCAGGTGCCGTCGTGTTCGTAGAGCTCGGGCGCCCAGAGGTTGTCGACTCCCGGCACGCGTTCCTCAAGCCAGGCCGGCTTCTCACTCCACACCTCGCCGACGTACTCCCAGATCTCGTCATCTTCCGAGCGACGGATCTGGATGTTGCCGTCGCCGATCTGACCGTTGCCGGTGGAGTAAATGTACGAGGCGTCGTCCTGCTGAACATACGCCGGATCGTGTACCCAGATGTCACCGCTGAGCTCGGGAGCGACGGCCGGGGAGCATCCGGCGAGCGCCGTGGCCGCGAAAAGAATCGCGGCCACGGCGGTCACTGATCTCAAGATCGCTGGTCTCAAGATGGCTGCCCTCACACCAACGACAATGCCGACCACGACACAGGAGGCAGCGTCACGGTGAGAACACCATTCGTAAGCACCGCGCCCTCGAGCGACTTGAGCCCTACACGGTCCTGGTCGACGAGCGTGTTCTTCGCGTATACATCGTCGTCCCAGAGCGTGACGGCCTCCTCGATCGAAGAGATCCCCAGTTCGGCCACATCGACCGTGACCTCGATGGACTCCGTCAGGCTGCGGTTGACCAGGAACACTGCCGAGCCGTCGTCGGAGCGGGTGACGACCGAGTCGATGAGCGGAGCTGCGCCATACACGGCCGTCTCGTACGTGCCAGCGTCGATACGCGGTTTCAGCACCTCACCCTTCGCCAGACGCGAGGTGACGGAGAATGGGAAGAACGTCGTCTGACGCCAGGCATCCCCACCTGGCTCGGTCATGATCGGGGCGATCACGTTGACGAGCTGCGCCAAGGATGCCGAGACCACGCGGTCGTGGTTCTGCAGGAGCGTGATGAGCAGGTTGCCGAGGACCACGGCATCCGCCACCGAGTACACATCCTCCAGCTGACGCGGGGCGTAGCGCCATTCGTCGTTGACCTCGTCAGAGTCGCGGTGCTCATCGAGGTACCAGATGTTCCATTCGTCAAAGGAGAGCTTGATCTTCTTCTTCGACTTCAACTTGTTGCCGACGTGATCGGCGGTGGCCACGACGGTCTCGATGAAGTACTGCATGTCGATCGACGAGGCGAGGTAGGAGGCGAGGTCGCCGCCGCGCTCCTGGTAGTAGGCATGGCAGGAGATGTAGTCGACGTGCTCGTATGAGTGCTCGAGGACGGTGCGCTCCCAATCGCCGAAGGTCGGCATACCCGAACCGGAAGAGCCGCACACGACGAGCTCCAGGTTCTTGTCTGCCGCCTTCATCGCCTGCGCCGTGCGGGCCGCGATCTTGCCGTAGTCGTCAGCCGTCATGTAGCCGGTCTGCCAGGGACCGTCCATCTCATTGCCGAGGCACCACATGCGGATGTCGTGCGGCTCCGGCGTACCGTTGGCGATGCGCTGGTCGCTCAGCGCCGTGCCAGATGGATGGTTGGAGTACTCGAGCAGGTCGAGAGCAGCTTCGATGCCCCTGGTCCCCAGGTTGACGGCCATCATCAACTCGGAGCCGGTCAGCTTCAGCCAGCGCGAGAACTCGTCGACGCCGACCTGGTTGGTCTCCAGCGCGTGCCATGCGAGGTCGCGGCGTACGGGGCGCTGCTCACGGGGCCCGACACTGTCTTCCCAGCGGAAGCCGGAGACGAAGTTGCCGCCGGGGTAGCGGATGGTGCTCGAGCCGAGCTCGCGCACCAGGTCGACGACGTCGAGGCGGAAGCCGTCCTCGTTCGCGGTCGGGTGGCCGGGCTCGTAGATGCCGTCGTAGACGCAGCGCCCCAGGTGCTCGACGAACGACCCGAAGATCCTTCGGTTGAGGGGGGCGACGACTGCTTCGCGGTCGACAGAAATGCGTGCGGTGCTCACGATTTTCCTTCTCTTTGATCTCTCTTTGATGGACCGGCTGGGGCAGCACGGATACAGCGGGCGAGGCCCGCGGGGTGGTGGATTTGGGATAGCTCAGTGCGCCGGCAGCGCCACGGGCGGGCGCTCAGCGGCACGGGGGTGTCCTGGGTCGAGCCCGGCCAGCCGATGGTCGATGAACCATCCGCTGATGAACAGCGGCACCGAGATACCGACAAGTGGGACGAGCATGGGCAACAGCGCGAGTGCGGCACCAACGGCAAGCAGAGACACCAGCATGACGGCACTCATCAGCGGCGAGACCAGCGGAAGCATCACCGCGTACCGTAGCGTCGCAAGCGGGCGATCCTCGTAGCGCACATCGATCGTGAGCACGGCGACCAATGCCACCACAGCGATGGCAGCGATCGCCCAGGTCACGACGACCAACGCGGCGGAGGCCGGCGCGGGCAGCAATGGCAGCACCGCGGTGTCGGCGAGGATCAGCAGCAGAACGATGGCGAAGGGAACGCCGAGCAGGTTGGCGCGCCAGAACGCGCCACGGTATGACGCGATGAACGCGCGGACCATCCCGTCGTTCTCACCGTCACGAAGTCGGGTCAGGCACGCTGTCGCCGCGACGGCCGCCGGCATGACGCCGAGCACGACGAGTCCGACGAGGACGCCTGCAAGGAACATCAGGTTGATGATGATGAGTGTCGATACGACACGCAGCCAGGTCATCACCCGCCCTGCCCACCCATGCTCGATAATCATGATCCGACCTCCTGAGACCCGACCCAGACCACACCGGTGTCATCGAGACCACCGAATGCCAGGACCGATCGGGCAGCAACCGGATCCCATGCGCCGAAGACGACAGCATCCAGACGCACGTCACCGCGGGGGGCATGCAGGACGATCTCCCCAGCGACGGCATCACCCGCAGTGCGCATCGCGCCGGTGACAGCGAGGGGAACGGCGTCGATCAGTGCGCTCTGCTCGGGCGCGAAGCACACCACCTGCCAGTTCCCCGTGACCTCGCGGGCGGCGGGCAGCGTCTCGGCGGCGTAGCCGGCGAACGGGTGAGGTGACACGACCGGCCAGCCGGACGCGGTGGTGTGCACGCGCCGGATCTGCGCCTCGTGCTGGGCCGGGTCGTCAGCGCGGCGAACGTGATGGACGACGAAGCGGGCCTGGCCGTCACGGAATGTCGAGTTGTGCCCCGGCGCGATCCAGGCCTCGCCGCCGGCGAACCGGTGCCCGCCGAGGATCTTCGTCCCGGCACGCGCCGCGTCGTCCTCGGCAGGATCGAGCAACGGCAGGCCGGCGGCATCGAGGTACGGGCCCTGGATCTGCGCTGCGATCCCGACCCGCATGTTGTACGTATCGAACAGTGAATCGTAGGAGACGTAAAGGACGTACAGATCGGCGTCGGCGTCGTAGTCGATGTAGGCGCCTTCGATCGCGCCATCGACGGTGGCAGGACGCCGGGCGATGAGCGTGCCACGATCCGCAGGACGCGCAGGCCGACCGGTTCCCACGTCGAGCGGCAGCGTGTGGATGCCCCCAAAGAACGACCCGTAGGTGAGCCAGGGGACGCCGTCGCGGTCGAACACGATCGCAGCGTCGATGGCGTTGTACCCGTCGTCATCGTGCGATGTCGAGACGACGATGCCCTCGTCGGTCCATGGTCCGCGCGCCTCCGGCGCCGTGGCCAGTCCGATCGCCGAGGTTCGCGACCCGAACGAGGATGCCGAGTAGTATATGTGCCAGCGGCGGGAGTCGTCGGCGGCCGGCCAGCGCACTACTTCCGGCGCCCACAGGCCGACGGCTCCGGAGTGCTGCCTCGCGGCATCCGGCACTCCGTCCAGCGCAGTACCGGCGAACGTCCAGTGCACCAGGTCGGGCGACGTGCGCACATGAACGCCAGCAGGGATCTCGTCCAGGCGTGCGGCGGCATCGGTCGAGAACATGTACCAGAGGCCGTCGTCCCCGTGCACGACGGTCGGGTCGTGTGCGTTGCGCGCCCCCCACGTCGTCGTGTCAGCACTGGGTGCGTGGATCGTCATCCCTTGGCTCCCGTCAACGCGACGGACTCGATGATCTGACGCTGGAAGATGATGAACACGACCAGCACCGGAATGAGCGCGATGAACGATCCCGCCATGATCAGCGGATAGTCGGTCTGGCTCGCATAGGTCATGTTGAGGCTCGCGATCACGAGCTGCAGCGTCTGCTTCTCCGGCGAGTTCAGGTAGATGATCGGGCCGAGGTAGTCGTTCCACACCGCCATGAACCACAGGATGAACTGTGCCGCGATCGCCGGACGGATGGCGGGGAAGATCAGCGTGAAGAAGATGCGCAGGTAACCCGCGCCATCGATCTTGGCCGCCTCGATGATCGAATCCGGCACAGAATCGAGATACTGGCGGATGAAGAAGACCATGACGATATTGCCGAAAATGCCAGGCAGGATCAGCGGCCAGAGGGTGTCGACCAGGCCCACGCCGGCGAACAGCGAGAACTGCGGAATCATGATCGTCGGGAACGGGATCATGATGGCTGCCAGCAGCATTAGGAAAAGCACGTTCTTCATCGGCAGGCGCATCTTCGCGAAGGCGAACGCCGCCAGCATCGAGGTGACGGTGCCGAAGATGGTGACGGTCGCGGACACGATGACGCTGTTGACAATGCCGGTGGCGAGAGGTGCCGCGGACCAGACCCTGATGTAGTTTTCCCACATCACCGGGTCGGGAATCCACTGCGGCGGCAGGGCGAATACGGCCTCACGGGTCTTCAGCGAGGTGCTGAAGGTCCACACCAGCGGCGCGACCATGACGACGCCGCCGAGGCTGAGTACCGCCAGCATGATGGCGTTGACGATTCGGTATGAGCGCGACAGCTTGCGCCCGGGAAGGCGCCCGCGACCACGTGGCAGCAGATGCGTGGCGGTGTCGTCGCCGACAGTGGTCGAGCCGAGGATGGCCGGAGCCTGGGAAGACAGAGTATTGGACATGGCTCGCCTCAGTCGATCGAGAATTGGAATCGGCGGTTGAGTCGGAATTGGATGGCCGTGATGATGAACACGAGCAGTCCGAGCACCACCGACATCGAGGTCGCGTAGCCCATCTGGAGGTAGTTGAATGCCTTCTGCCAGATGTACCAGACGATGGATGCGGTCGAGAATTCCGGGCCACCGGTGGGGGTCATGATGTTGATCTCAATGAAGATCTGAGCCCCGCCGATGATGCTGGTCACCACAAGGAAGAAGGTGACCGGGTTTAGCAGCGGAACGATGATGTGCCGGAACTTCTGGAATGCGCTGGCACCGTCGAGGGATGCTGCCTCGAGCAGGTGCGGCGGCACGGACTGCAGCGCCGCCAGATACAGCAGCATCGAGAAGCCGAGCCCCTTCCACACCGACATGATGATGATCGCGGGTTTGGCGGTGTCGGGGTTCTGCAGCCAGTTCGGTCCCTCGACGCCGAAGATCGCGAGCACCTGGTTCACCAGGCCGAAGTCGCCGTTGTAGGCCCACTGCCACAGGATGGCGACGGCCGCGAGCGATGAGACCACCGGCACGTAGTAGACGGTGCGGAAGAAAGTGGTGCCGCGCATCTTGCGGTTCAACGCCAGGGCCAGCAGGAGAGACAGGACGAGGCCGATCGGGATGCCGATCATGTAGAACACCGTGTTGCCCATCGACTGCCAGAAGTAGCGATCACCGAACATCTCGACGAAGTTGTCGAACCCATTCGGCACCGGAGCGCTCAGGCCGTTCCATTTGGTGAAGGAGGCGTACACCGAGAACACCAGCGGATAGGCGATGAAGATCAGAAAGCCGATCACCGGCAACGCGACGAAGCCGAGTGCGGCCTGATGCTCGCGGCGGTGCAGCTTCGATCGACGGGGAGTGGACGTCGTCGTCATGAGGGGTCCTCGTTCTCACACAGGGAAGGGTCGGGGAGGGATGCCGCGGCCGCATAGAGCCGCGGCATCCGTCTGCCGGTCAGCCGATGCCGGCTTCGGCGTTCGCCTTGTCGAGCATCTCCTGCATGCGTGGCTGCACCTCTTCGAGGTAGTCCGCAGCGGTCTGGTCTCCGTCGAGAACAGGCTGGATGTTCTTGAAGAGCTCGTCATACCACTCGGCACTGTAGGTGGTGTTCGCCGGCAGCGCGCGGCCGTAGTCCTTGAGGATGTCGAGGAACTCCTGCTTGTTGTTCGGCGGCAGCGTCGAGGCGGCAACCCACTCATCGGCCATGTCGATGAGTGTCGGCACCTGAATGCCGGCATCGACGAGAGCCTGCTGCGCGGTCGGGTCGACGCTCAGGTAGATCGCGAGCTCAGATGCCAGATCAGCGTTCTTCGACGACTCAGCGACAGCGAAGCCGAGCGTGCCGATCCAGGTGGCGGGTTCGCCGGTGGCGCCGACCGGGTATGGGAGCAGGTCCCACTCGAAGTCGAGAGTCTCATAGGTGGGGATGTCCCACGGTGCGACCGGGAAGAACCCGATCTGTCCCTGCATCCAGCGCTGGTAGGTGTCGAGCGTCTGCGCGTCGCCGGCCGATGGGGTGACCTCGTACTCGGTCGACAGGTCGGCGAAGAACTGCAGAGCCTCGGCGAACTCGGGATCGGTGACGGTGACTTCGGTACGGTCCTCGTTGAGCCAGTCTCCACCGTTGGACCAGACGAACGGCTGCAGGTTCCAGGTCACGTTCAGTCCTGTGCCCCACTGGTCGACCTTGCCGTCGCCGTCGAGGTCCTGCGTGAGCTGCTGCGAGATCGCGACGAACTCGTCCCATGTGTACGGGGTGTCGATGTCGGGCAGCGGGATGCCCGCCGCCTCGAACATCGTCTTGTTGTAGCCGAAGG
This sequence comes from Microbacterium sp. A93, assembly GCF_051842835.1. Classification (NCBI taxonomy): domain Bacteria; kingdom Bacillati; phylum Actinomycetota; class Actinomycetes; order Micrococcales; family Microbacteriaceae; genus Microbacterium; species Microbacterium sp. A93. Next base: position 17,394 of record NZ_JBPXMT010000017.1, on the reverse strand, counting down.
AGAAGGGCCCGACATCCTTGGGCATGGCGTAGATCGGGCCCTGCCCCATGAGCTCACCGTCGAAACGATAGCTGTCGATGCCGTAGTCCCAGACGTTGTCGAGATTCACGACGTCGGAGGATTCCACTGCCTCGGTGAGGTCCTTGATGATGCCGGTCTTCACGTAGGCCTGCACGCTGCCAGGGTCGACGTAGAAGACATCGGGGATCTGCCTGCCGGTGATGGCGGCCTTGAGCTTGGTGCTGTACTCGTCTGCGGTCGTCATGATGATCTTGACGTCGACGTCGTGGGTCTTCTCGAACTCTTCGATGGCAGCGGTGTACGCGGCCTTCTCAGCGTCAGCTCCGCGGAACATGAAGGTGAGCGTGTCGGTGCCGCCGCTGTCTCCGGTGTCGCCGCCGCTTGAGCAGCCGGTGATGGTTGCCGACGCGAGGGCGACCACGCCCACTGCGGCAAGGATTCGTGACTTCATTGTGCTGTGTTTCCTCTCGGGGGATTACGTGACATCTATGTCGTGTGGCCCATGGCCATAACGAGATTCCCAAACTTCTACAACGTTGTAGTAAACGTTGTAGAGAATAGTGACACAGGATGCTGGACCCTGTCAACGACCTGTTCAGTGAGTGGCGGGCGCTGATTCACGAGACAGGATGCGGAAGTCGGACAGGAGAGTGCGAGGCTCGCCCACATCGCCGCCCTTGATGCGTTCAAGCAGCGTTGCGACCGCGGTCTTCGCGATCCAGTCTCGGCCGGGATCGACCGTCGTCAGCGACGGGATGGAGTACTCGGCCTCGTCCAGCCCATCGAATCCGAGCACGCGCACGTCGTCAGGCACCCGCAGCCCGGCTTCCTGCAATACGCGCATCGCACCGAGGGCGAGGGTGTCGTTCAACCCGAAGACGGCATCGAACTTCACTCCGCGCGCGAGCAGCTCACGCATCGATTCGGCGCCGTTCGCGCGATGCCACAGGGTCGTGTAGCCGACGATGCTCTCGTCGAAGGGGATGCCTGCGGCATCCAATGCCTCTCGATAGCCGCGCAGACGCAGACCCGCCGATCCGATCACTTCGCCCTCATGTGCACCAACAACGGCGATACGGCGATTTCCGGAGGCGATCAGATACTCGGTTGCCGCGCGCGCGGCATCCACATTGCGCATCGTGATGTGGTCAGTGGGCCCATCGAAAATGCGTTCACCCAGAAGGACGAGCGGAAACGACACATCGAGTGCCGCGGCATCCTCCTGGCCCATGCCGAGCGGGCTGAAGATGAGACCATCAGTGAGCTTGAGCCTGGGGCTGCGCAGCAGTTCGAGCTCGCGGGTGCGATCCGCGCCGGTCTGCTCGACGAGGACGACCACTCCGGCGGCTTCCGCTTCGTGGATGACCTGAGCGGCAAGCTCGGCGAAGTACGCCAAGCTCAGATCCGGCAGCGCGAGAGCGATGGCACCGGTGCGTCCCGAGCGGAGGTTCCGGGCGGTGAGGTTCGGCGTATAGCCGAGCTCAGCGATGGCCTTCTCGACCTTCGCCCGCGTTTCGGGGCGGATGTGCGGATAGTCATGGATGACGTTCGAGACCGTCTTGATCGACACTCCGGAGAGCCTCGCCACGTCATGCAGCGTCGCCGCCATGCGCTACCCCCTTTTCGGCCACTCTACAACGTTGTATCGATCGTGCTCAGCGCACGGAGCGCGTGCGACTACTCACATGTTTCCTGCGTCTGCTCGGTGATGATCCATTCGGATGCCGGACGCGTCATGACAACCGTTCCGCAATCGCCGGAAGCGAGATAGGTGACGTGCAGCACTGCATCCGTCTCGGTCTCCGACACGGCGGCGATGGTGATGTCTGCGTTCTGATCGAATGCGCGGTAAAGATCTGCGGTGACCGTGATCATCTCCTCGCACGAGGAAGCTTCGATGCCCGACTCCGCCATTTCGGCGAGCATGCGAGTCACGAGCTCGGGAGCCAACGTGGCACAGGCCTCATCGACCTCGGGGATGCGTGAAGCCTCCAGCCATGCCCGAAAGCTCTCGGTCGCTCCCAGCGTGGGTTCGGGCGTGGGCTCTGGCGTGGGTTCGGGCCCGGCGGTCTGCTCGGTCACCTCGGAAGGCGTCTGCTCGACGTGCGGCGCCGTCTCCTCCGCCGTCGGAGCGGTGCATCCGGTCAAGACGAAGCCCGCCGCGATCACCGCGGTACACAGGGCAACTTTCGCCTTCTTCCGAGCAGGAACGTTGACGATGGCGGTGACTCTTCGCGCCGTTTTCCTCATGGGTTCTACTTTGGCATGCACCGGCTCATCGCCGTCGGATCGATCGCGACGTGTAGGCTCCTGCGCAGTGCCACCCACGGTCCTCATCACCGGCCGTGAAGCACGGCGATTTCACCATAAAGGGGATCCACATGCCCATCTCTCCATCATCGGCAATCCAGTCAGTCGGCCAGGTCGGCGTGTGGCGCGGCGGCAGCCTCCTCACCCCCGAGATCGCATCCTCCATCGAGAAGCTCGGATATGGAGCGCTGTGGATCGGCGGCTCGCCTGCGGCCGATCTCAACATCGCCGAAGAGCTGTTGGATGCCACTGAGCACCTGACGATCGCCACCGGGATCGTGAATATCTGGACCGCCCCGGCCGCTTCGGTCGCAGCATCGTTCCATCGCCTCGAGCAGACCCACCCCGGTCGGTTCCTCCTCGGCATCGGTATCGGCCACCGTGAGGCCCAGGGCGACACCTACCAGAAGCCGTACGCCGCGCTCGTCGCCTATCTCGATGCACTCGATGACGCGGGAGTGCCCGCCGAGCGTCGGGTGATCTCGGCGCTCGGACCGAAGACTCTGAAACTCGCGGCCGAACGCGCTGCGGGCACCCACCCATACATGACGACGCCAACGCACACCCGGTTCGCCCGCGAGGTCGTCGGGGACGACTCCCTCATCGCGCCGGAACAGCGGCTCATCCTGAACACAGACCAGGATGAAGCCCGCGCAGCGGGTCGCCGCTTCCTCTCCCGCTATCTCGGCTTGTCGAACTACCGGCGCACGCTGGAGAGCCACGGCTTCGCCGCCGCGGATCTCGACGACGGAGCGACCGACGCAGCCGTGGATGCGCTCACACCGCACGGGACGGCAGCCCAGCTCGCGACAACGGTTCGTGGCCACCTCGATGCCGGCGCCAACCACGTCTGCGTCCAGGTGCTGCCCGCCAGTGACGACCCGCTGGAGACTCTGCGTCCGCTCGCGATCGAGCTCGGGCTCTCCGCGTAGGCACAACTTCGGATTCGAAAGGGTGACACCCCGAGAACGGATGCCGCAGACCGGCGTGTCGCGCCCGTGATCCGAAGTTGTGCACGGCGCCCGTCCGTTCCGCTAGACTCGCGACACACCTCGCCCGCATTGGCGGGGTTTCTCGGCCGGAATCTTGGCCGCACGTCTTCACTTTCGACTTGCGCTCAGGAGATCCATGCCCGTTGTCACCGGCCGCCCTCTCGCGGCATCCGCCATTCTGCTCACCGCGCTCGTCGCCAGCGGATGCTCCGCCAGCACGCCGAGCACGGCGGCAGAAGATGTCCCGGCTTCCGTTGCGGGCTCTGCTTACCCGCTGACGATCGACAACTGCGGTACCCGCGTCACGTTCGACGAAGCGCCAGAGCGCACCCTCGCGATCAAGTCGACCTCGATCGAGATGATGCTCGCGTTGGGCCTGGAAGACCGGATGATCGGTACTGCCTTCTCGGACGGACCGCTCGCAGAAGCGTGGGCAGATCGTGGCGCCGAGGTCCCGGTAATCTCCGACAAGGTGCCCGGCCAAGAGGCGACGCTCGAGCTCGAACCTGACCTCGTGTACGCGGGGTGGGAGTCGAACGTCACGGCCGACGGCGCCGGTGACCGCGAGGTGCTCGCTTCTCTCGGCGTGAACACGTTCGTCTCGCCTTCGGCCTGCCAGGAGCCTGGCTATCAGCCGGTTCCGCTGACTTTCGATGACGTCTTCGCCGAGATCGAGCAGGTCGGTGCGATCTTCGACGCATCGGATGCCGCGGCCGACCTCGTCACCGAACTGCAGACCCGACTCGATGCGGTCACCCCTGATGACCGCGGCCTGACCGCGCTCTGGTTCAGCTCCGGCAGCGACACCCCGTTCGTCGGCGCCGGCATCGGCGCACCACAGATGATGATGGATGCCGCTGGCCTCACCAACATCGCCGCAGACGTGGACGAGACCTGGTCGAGCCTGAGCTGGGAGGTCATCGTCGACGCGAACCCCGACGTCATCGTGCTGGTCGATTCTGCGTGGGGCTCGACGGAGAAGAAGATCAGCCTGCTCGAGGCGAACCCGGCGACGGCGCAGCTTCCGGCGGTTCTGAACGGCCGGTACTTGGTCGTGCCGTTCCCCACCGCCGAAGCCGGGGTCCGCAATGTCGAGGCCGTCGAGTCTCTGCTCACCCAGTTGGAGGCGATCGACCTGCCGTGACCGCCCTCACCTCGAATCAACCGGTTATTGCGCCCGATAACGATCGGCGTGATCGGTCCGGCGCGCGTACCAGTGCGTGGACGGTCGCGCTGATCATCGCGCTCGGGCTCTCCGTCGTGGTCAGCGTCACCCTGGGCCCGGCGCAGATATCCGCCGGCGAGGTGTGGGGAAGCATCCTGTCTCATCTGGGGATCGGGGAATCCTCTCTGACGCCGTTGCGCGACGGAATCATCTGGCAACTGCGGATGCCGCGCGTGCTCGCAGCCGCCGCCGTCGGCGCCGGACTCGCGATCTGCGGGGCGATCATGCAGGCGGTGCTGCGCAATCCGCTCGCTGACCCTTATCTGCTCGGCGTCTCCTCCGGCGCATCCCTCGGTGCCGTCCTGGTGATCGTGCTGGGGTTCTCGATCGCACTGCCTCTCGCCGCGTTCGGCGGTGCGCTGGGCGCGCTGGCACTGACGCTCGTGATGGCCGGTGCGATCGGGCGCATGACCGCGTCGCGGACGATCCTGGCCGGCGTCGCCGTCTCTGCCGCGCTCGGCGCGCTGACGAGTCTGGTGATCTTCTGGAGCGCGACCGGCGACACCTACCGGGAGATCCTCGGATGGCTGCTCGGGTCGCTGGCCGGTGTTACCTGGCCGATGGCCATCCTCGCGCTGGCGGCGATTGCACTGGTGGGCGGGCCGCTGATGCTCAGCGCGGGCGCACTGGATGCCTTCGCCTTCGGCGACCGCGCGGCAGCATCCCTCGGGGTCTCGGTCGAACGAACCCGCTGGATCCTTCTCGGCGCCACGGCGCTGCTGACGGGGTGCCTGGTCGCGGTGAGCGGTTCGATCGGCTTCATCGGTCTGGTCGTTCCGCACGCGGTGCGACTGATCGTCGGCGCTCGGCACCGCGTACTGCTGCCACTGTCGGCACTGACCGGTGCAATCGTCCTGATCTGGGCCGACACACTGGCTCGCACGCTCTTTGACCCGAGGGAGTTGCCCGTCGGCGTCGTCACTGCGCTCATCGGGGCACCGTTGTTCGGGCTCCTGCTGCTGCGCTCTCGGAGGATCTCATGACGCGCGCGCCCCTTCGTACTCACGGCATCTCATTCAACCGTGGCGGGCGGATGCTGATCGACGGTATCGACTGCACGGTCGAGGCCGGTTCCCTCACCGCGCTCGTCGGCCCCAACGGTGCGGGCAAGTCGACGCTGCTGCATCTGATCGCCGCAGCGGAGGCGCCGACGACGGGCGCGATCGAGCTCGGCGGGACGGATGCTCGCACGATGCGTCGCCGCGCGCGGGCACGCTACACCGCGCTCGTCGAGCAGCAGGCAGACACCGATCTCGACCTGAGCGTGCTCGATGTCGTCCTTCTCGGGCGCACTCCTCACCTCTCGATGCTCGGAGGGCCGGATCAGGCGGATGCTGAAATCGCCCGAGCGGCGCTGCGTCGCGCGGGGGCGGATGCCTTCTCAGGGCGGCGGTTCCAGGAGCTCTCCGGCGGCGAACGCCAGCGAGTGCTGCTGGCCCGCGCACTCGCGCAGGAGCCGACACTGCTACTCATGGACGAGCCGACTAACCACCTCGACATCCATGCGCAGCTGCACACGCTCGGGCTGATGCGCACGCTGGCCGACGACGGCATCGCGATCCTCGCGGCGCTGCACGACCTCCCGCTCGCTGCCCGCTACGCCGACCAGGTCATCGTCGTCGACCACGGTCGAGTCGTGGCATCCGGGGCGCCGACCGACACTCTCACCCCTCAGCTGATCCAGCTCGTCTACGGTGTGCGCGCCGACGTCATCCCGCATCCGGTGGACGGCTCACCGTTGATCGCATTCTCGCCGCTGGATGCCGAGCCTGTCGAGCCCACCACCGGATTGTCCTCGCCGTCCTGGGCGTCGATACACTCGGAGGCATGAGTACTTCGAGCGTCCCCGACCATCTGATCGACCTGTTGGAGCGGCCACTGTACGGCGCCCTGGGCACGGTCGGCCGTGACGACGCCGCGAACGTGAGCCCGATGTGGTTCGAACGCGATGGTGACACCATCCGCTTCACTCACACGAACAAGCGGGCCAAGTACCGCAACCTGCAGCGCAATCCGTCAATGAGCCTTGCGGTGTTCGATTCCGATAACCCGACCCGATACGTCGAGGTGCGCGGGCGCCTCATCGAGATCACGGATGACCCCACCGGTGCGTTTTATCAGCAGCTTGGTCGCCGGTACGGCACGCCTGACACGCCTGCGCCGGCGGACAGCGCCGACCGCGTGATCCTCACGATGTCGATCGACCGCGTCATCGGTCGCTAAGGCTGCGACTCGGGTCAGAGCGCGCTCGGTGCGAGCTCAGCTCAGCGCGGGGATGACCTCACGCTCGAACAGCTCGATCCCGGACCGGTCGTAGGCGGCCTCGGGGAAGTAGTGGATCGCGTAGCCGAGCCCGCGGTCGGACATGGCCTGCAGCCGCTCCACGATTTGCTCCGGAGTGCCCGCGAGACCCTGATCGCCGCGATAGTTCTGCATATATGCATCCGTACGGTCGCCGAGGTGAGGAGCAACGCGCGCCTCGATCACGGCGAGCCGTTCGGCAACCTCAGCCTCGGTCGCACCGATCACGGTGTTGAAGTTCGTCGAGCGCACGATCGCGTCGAAATTCGTTCCGACGTCGAGCGTGTGCTGCCGCAGGATCTCACTCTTGCGGGTGAACTCCTCCGGGCTGCCAGCGAAGTTCGTGTAGTCCGCGTACTTCGCGGCGATCTTCAGCGTGACCTTCTCGCCGCCGCCGGCGATCCACAGCGGGATGCCACCCTCCTGGAGCGGAAGCGGCCGGACGATCGCCCGGTCTACCTGGTAGAACTTCCCATCCAGAGTGGCCTCGCCCGTCGTCCACGCCTGGCGCATGATCTGGACACCCTCGTCGAGACGGCGGAGGCGGTCACCCACCGAGGGGAATCCGTAGCCGTAGGCGCGCCACTCGTGCTCGTACCACCCACCGCCGATCCCCATCTCGGTGCGCCCGCCGGAGACGATGTCGACCGTCGCCGCAACCTTCGCGAGGTACGCCGGATTGCGGTACGTCATGCAGGTGCACATCTGTCCGAGGCGGATGCGACTGGTCGATGCGGCGAATGCCGACATGAGCGTCCACGCCTCGTGGGTGGCCTCTTCGCTGGGAACCGGGGTCGTGTGGAAGTGGTCATACACCCACAGCGATTCCCAGGGTCCGGCATCCGTGGCCTGCGCAAGGTCGCGCATCGTCGTCCAGTGATCAGCGGGGTCGATGCCAACGAGATCGAATCGCCAGCCTTGAGGGATGAAAGTTCCGAAGCGCATGCGGCCAGCTTAGGGCTACAGCGCCCGCAGCCTCGGCGCCAGGTCACGCTCGAACAGCGTCATGAAGCGTTCCTGGTCGTGGCCGGGGGCGTGGAAGACGAGGTGGTTGAAGCCCCAGTCGATGTACTCCTTGATCTGCGCGACAACCTCGTCGGGATCCGTGCCCACGATCCAGCGCTTCGCGACCTGCTCGATCGGGAGGGCATCCGCAGCCTTCTCCATCTCGATCGGGTCAGTGATGTCGTGCTTCTGCTCCTTCGACAACGACAGCGGCGCCCAGAACCGGGTGTTTTCTAGCGAGGCCGTGGCCGTCTCCTCGTAGGACAGCTTGATCTCGATCATCCGATCGATCTGCTCGAAGCTGCGACCACCTGCCGCCGCTCCTTCCTTGACAGCAGGAACCAGCTTGTCGACATACAGCTCACGGCCCTTGCCAGACGTGCAAATAAACCCGTCACCCGCACGCCCCGCATACTTCGCGACCAGCGGCCCTCCCGCGGCGATATACACCGGGACACCACCCTCGGGAACGTCATAGATGGATGCATCGTGCGTCGAGTAATACTCGCCATCGAAGCTCGTCCGCTCCCCCGTCCACAACGCACGCATCAGGCGGATCGACTCCCGCAGCCGCGCGAAGCGTTCACGGAACTCCGGCCACTCCTGCTCACCCGCACCCTGAAAACCCGTTGCGATCTCGTTCAGCGCCTCACCCGTGCCGACGCCGAGGAACACCCGTCCTGGGCTCAGGCATCCGAGTGTCGCGAAAGCCTGCGCGATGACGGCGGGGTTGTAGCGGAACGTCGGGGTCATCACGCTGGTGCCGATCCGGATCCGCTCGGTGCGCGCACCGACAGCCGCAGCCCATGCGATCGAGAACGGCGCGTGACCGCCGGTGTACCGCCACGGCTGGAAATGATCACTCACCGCCACCGATTCGAAGCCGTGCCGTTCTGCGGCAACAGCAATATCGACCAATTCACGCGGAGCGAACTGCTCAGCGGATGCCTTATAACCCAGTGTCAGCGTCATTGACTGTCTCCTTCGTTTCAGCGGCCACACCGGCAGCTCTATATCCTTCTTCGAACCCGATCCGGTGCGCCTCGTCGGCGCCCAAACGGAACATGTCCTTCTCGGAAGATCTCACGATGCTCGAGGCGCCAGGAAGATCAAGATCGCCCACCAGTCGCCCCATGCCACGGACGACAGCAACCGGGCATCCGCTGATCTTGCCCTTGACCAGGTCACCGGCAGCCGCCAACTCATCCGCGACGCAGGGCTGCGTCACGATCAGCGGCCGCCCCGCGCTGTCGAGCTCCCCGTGCAGTTGGTCGAAGACGTGCACTCCCGCCGCGCCGATGGCCACATCGGTCTGCCCATCACGCCACGGGCGCCCCAGCGTGTCACTCACGATAATGCCGACGTCCGCGCCGGTCTCTTCGCGGATTGCAGACGCGATCGCACGGGCGGACGCATCCGGGTCCAGGGGCAGCAGCAGGATCGTTCCCGGCTCGGTATTTGAGGCATCCACTCCCGCCGCCGCCCCGACGATTCCGAGACGGTTCTGAACGATGCGCGTCACACCACCATCCGCGCGTTCACGCGTCGCGACGACGCGGACGGTCTCTGCGGTGATCGCGGCCTCGCGGTCCTCCGCCCGCACCGACCGCCCCTCGGCCTTCGAGATGATCTTCGACGTGACGATGAGGATGTCACCGTCGATCAGCTGATCTCCGGCGGTGGCGATAGCATCCAGAATCATCCTGGGCAGGTCGGCGCCCGCGGCAACTTCAGGGATTCCCGTAAGTGCCCACACCTGCATCCGATCAGTCATGTCATTTCACCAATTTCGGAAGAATCTCACGGCCGGCAATCTCGAGCCATTCGCCCTGCGTCGGGGAGCCGACGTTATGCACATGGATCGCATCAAATCCCAGATCGAAGAGTGACTGCAGGTACGCGCGATGAACCTCGGGGTCGGACGAGATGGGGATGCGTGCGCGGATATCGTCCGCTGTGACGGAACGCGCGAGTTGATCGACGTCGAATGGAGAGCGGATATCCCCGCGCGGAAAGCGCAACCCGGCCATCGGCCAGTCCCGCAAGGCCTGGGTCATCGCCTCGTCATCGGTGGGTGCCCACGACAACTGGGCGTGGACCACCGTCTGAGCGGGTCCTGTGGAGCGTCCGGCCTCCCGCCGGCCTTCTCGAAACGCATTGAGCAATGCCGTCAGTCGCTCTGCTGGGCCCGCCTGCACGACGATGCCGTCGAGGGTGCGCCCCGCACGCCGCGCCGTCATCGGGCCGCCTGCCCACACCTTCATCATCGGCGACGACGTGGGCATCGTCCACAGGCGCGAGGATTCCAGCCGGAAGTGCGGTCCGGAGTGCCGAGTGTCATTGCCCTTGACCGAGGCTGCGAAGAGTTTGCGGATGACCTCTGCCGCGTCGAACAGCCTCGCCGCGCGCTCGGACGCTTCCGGCCAGTACTCGCCCACGATGTGTTCGTCGATCGCATCACCCGCGGAAAGGATGAGCCGGTGCCGGTCCGGGTACAACGCCGCCAGCGTCGCGCTCGCCTGCGCCACCGCTGCCGGATGCATCCGATAGCCCGGCACGGCCGAAGCCGTCACCATTCCGGTCGTTCGCTGCCCGATGGCACCCAGCACCGTCCACGCGAACGACGCATTTCCCTGGCCGGGCAGCCACGGCTGGAACCGGTCAGCGACGACCGTGCCGGCAAAACCGCTCTTGTCGGCCGCGGACGCCAGTTCGACCGCGGCATCCGGAGCGAACTGCTCCAGAGCAACGACGTGATGAACCTCACCGGGCGTGGCATTCATCAAGCTGGGGGTCATACCGGAAGCTTATTGCGCGATGGAGAGGGCACGGGCTCCGGCGACCAGTCAGCCAAGCGCGGGCACCGCCGCATCCGCACGCTGCGCCAACCGCATCCAGGTCTCCACCACCGTGTCGGGGTTGAGCGACATCGACTCGATGCCCTGATCGAGTAACCAGTCGGCGAGGTCCGGATGATCCGACGGGCCCTGCCCGCAGATACCGACGTACTTGCCGCGGCGCAGGCATGCCTCGATCGCCATCGCGAGCATCTTCTTCACCGCGGGGTCACGCTCGTCGAACGTCTGCGCGACGAGTGCGGAGTCACGGTCAAGGCCGAGGGTGAGCTGAGTCATGTCGTTCGACCCGATCGAGAAGCCGTCGAAGTGGTCGAGGAACTCGTCCGCCAGCAGCGCGTTCGACGGCACCTCGCACATCATCACGACCTCGAGCCCGTTCTCACCGCGACGGAGACCGTTGGCGGCGAGAAGCTCGATAACGGCTGCGCCCTCGGCGACCGTGCGCACGAACGGAATCATGATCTTGACGTTCTTCAAACCCATGTCATCGCGCACCCGACGGATCGCCTCGCACTCCATGTCGAAGCACTCGCGGAAGTCAGCCGAGATGTAGCGCGACGCCCCGCGGTACCCGATCATCGGGTTCTCCTCGTGCGGCTCGTAGCGGTCACCGCCGAGCAGGTTCGCGTACTCATTCGACTTGAAGTCGCTCATCCGCACGATCACCGGCTCCGGCGCGAACGCCGCGGCCAGCATCGCAACGCCCTCGACGACGCGCTGCACGAAGAATTCGCGTGGTGACGAGTAGGCCGCGATGCGGTCGGTGATCTGGGCCTTCAGGTCATCCGGGAGCGATTCGTATTCGAGCAGCGCACGCGGATGGATGCCGATCTGGCGGTTGATGATGAACTCCAGGCGCGCGAGTCCGATGCCGCGATTGGGCAGACGAGAGAACGAGAAAGCCTGATCGGGCGTTCCGACATTCATCATGATCTTGACCGGGACCTCCGGCATCCGATCCAGGTGCGTCTCCTCCTCTGTGAAGTCGAGGAGCCCCTGGTAGACGAGGCCGTCGTCGCCTTCGGCGCACGAGACGGTGACGTCAAGGCCGTCAGGGAGCACGCTGGTGGCATCACCCGTGCCGACGACGGCGGGGATACCGAGCTCGCGCGCGATGATCGCCGCGTGACAGGTTCGTCCGCCGCGGTTGGTGACGATCGCGGATGCCTTCTTCATGATCGGCTCCCAGTCGGGGTCGGTCATATCTGCCACGAGTACGTCGCCCGCCTTGAAACTCGCCATCTCGTCGATGCTGCGGAGCACGCTCACCGCGCCGGAGCCGATCTTCTGGCCGATCGCGCGTCCGGTCGAGAGCACCTCGCTGCGCTCTGCGAGCACAAAGCGGCGCATGACGTTCGCGTCGGCGCGGGAGACGACGGTCTCCGGTCGGGCCTGCAGGATGTAGATCCTGCCATCGACGCCGTCGCGCGCCCACTCGATATCCATGGGCCGGCCGTAGTGCTGCTCGATTGTGACGGCGTGCCGGGCGAGCTCTTCGACCTCGGCATCCGTGATGCTGAGCAGTCGGCGCAGGTCAGCCGGGACGTCTTCGAAGACGGTCGTGCCGCCGACCTGCTCGCTCTCGGTGTACCGCATCGCGATGGCCTTCTCGCCGACGGAGCGCTTGAGGATCGCCGGGCGGAAGGCGGCGAGCGCGGGCTTGTAGACGTAGAACTCGTCGGGGTTCACGGCACCCTGCACAACAGCCTCCCCCAGCCCGTACGAGCTGGTGATGAAGACGGCGTCCTCGAAACCGGATTCGGTGTCGACGGTGAACATGACTCCGGATGCTCCGATGTCAGAGCGCACCATCCGCTGCACGCCGACGGAGAGCGCGACGTCGTGGTGGTCGAAGCCGTTGTTTACCCGGTATGAGATTGCGCGGTCGTTGTAGAGCGAGGAGAACACCTGCTTCACGGCTTGCAGGATGTGCTCGATGCCGGAGATGTTGAGGAACGTCTCCTGCTGACCCGCGAAGGAGGCGTCGGGGAGGTCCTCGGCTGTGGCTGATGAGCGCACGGCCCAGGAGACGGCATCCGGTGCCGGGTCGTTCTCGACCAGGCGCGTGTAGGCGTCACGGATATCGCGTTCGATGTCGGCGGGAAGCGGCTGCTGCTCGATCCATTCGCGTACCGCTGCGCCGACGCGCGAGAGCTGGGTGACGTCATCGACGTCGATCGCGTCGACCGCCTCGCGGATGCGCAGGTCGAGGCCGCTTGTCGAGAGGAAGGAGCGATAAGCATCCGCTGTCGTCGCGAAGCCGCCGGGCACGCGCACGCCGAGGTCGGAGAGGTGCGACACCATCTCGCCAAGGGAGGCGTTCTTTCCGCCGACCTGGGGAAGGTCTGCCATGCCGACCTCGTCGAACCAGAGGATGTTGCTCATAGTGATGCCTCTTTCACTGGGCTCATTGAAAACACGGTCACGCACGCAGCTTCATGGTCTGCATGATGACCGCGGACATCTCCTCGACGCTTTTGGTCGAGGAGTTCAGGAAGGGAACACGGTTTCGTCGGTAGAGGTCTTCGGCGCGACGCAGCTCGATGGTGCACTGCTCGAGGCTGGAGTACTGCGAGCTGGGACGCCGTTCGTGGCGCACCTGGCTCAGTCGCAGGGGCGTGGTGGTGAGCCCGAAGCAGCGGTCGCCGTACTTCTCGACGCTGCGCGGGAGGCCTTCAGTCGGGTAGTCGTCGTCCGTCAGCGGGTAGTTCGCGACGCGAAGGCCGTGCTGCAGCGCGAGGTACATCGTCGTCGGCGTCTTGCCACAGCGCGACGGGGCGATGATGACGACGTCGGCCTGGTCGAGGGCCCTGGAGCTCTGCCCGTCATCATGCTCGATCGCGTACTCGACGGCTCGCATCCGCGCGAAGTATCGGTCGGTATCGCCTAGGCCATGAAACTGGCCGAGCTGTTCGGATGCCGTCGTGCCGAGCGCCTGCTCGAGTTCGGTCAGGTGACCTGCGAGGAGGTCGATGAGTGTGGCTTTGGAGGTGGCCAGGATGCTGCGGAGTGCGGCGTGCTTAACCGTTGTGAAGACGAGCGGTGCGCGGCCTTGTTCTGCGTCAGCGTCGATGCTGGCGACGACGGTGCGCGCCTCGGCGTCGGTTACGACGAACGGGATTGTGTGTTTGAGGAAGCGGATGCCGGGGAAGTTTGCGAGCAGTGCGTTGCCGAGGGTTTCGGCGGTGACACCCGTGCTGTCCGAGACGAAGTACGCGGCGCGCGGGGCTGCGATGTCAGCGACTACGGGAGTGGTCATGAGACAACGCTACGGAAAGTTCATCATGATGAATGGCCATTTCATGGCGAAGGATTCTGCATATTTACCCGACCGGTAAGACGAAGTCTTTCCCTTTCCGTTGTGGGACCGCTGCTCGCCCACCCGTGCGCCGACAAGCCCTGCGTGGTGCATTCTGCCGATTGAGTCAGAACGAATATGTTTGACGGTGAAGGGGAGAGTGAACGATGACACGCAACAATCCGCTTCCTGTTGACCCGATCGCTGAGGCCAAGCGCCAGTGGACCGTTCACGGGTGGCAGGATGCCGCCGCCGGCATGTCGGCCGTGACGTCGGTGATGCGCACACAGCAGCTCATGCTCGCGCGAGTGGAGCGGACGTTGAAGCCTTTCGGGCTTTCTTTCGCACGGTTCGAGATGCTGCGGCTTCTCGCCTTCACGCGCGAGGGCCGGATGCCGATGGCTAGTGCGATAGCGCGCCTGCAGGTTCACCCGACGAGTGTGACGAACACTGTGACACGTCTCGTGAAAGACGAGCTGGTGCAGCGTGAACAACATCCTGATGACGGCCGAGCCGCCCTCGTCGTCCTGACTCCCGCCGGCCGGGGGATCATCGAGTCGGCAACCGCAGCACTGAACGAAGTGTTCTGTGACGTCGGGCTCGCTGATGAAGACACCGTCGACCTCGTCCGGATCCTCGCACGCTTCCGCAAGGAGGCCGGAGACTTCTCGGACCCAGTGCAGCCGCCTGACCCGCTCTGATGCTGTACGCCTAGCGAGCGCACAGCATCAGGTGCTCAGCGGTGCGTGAAGACCGGCGGGCGCTTGTCACGGAAGGCGGCCATACCCTCGGTCTGGTCATCCAGAGCGAACGTCGCCGCGAACGCCTGCTTCTCGAACCGCATCCCCTCGGCGAGGGTGGTCTCCTGCGCCGCCTGCAACGCGGCCTTGGCCGCATAGACGACCGGGAGCGACTTCGACGCGATCGTCTCAGCGACTTTCCCCGCTTCGTCCAGCAGCTCATCGGCAGGAATGACTCGTGAAACGAGGCCTGACCGCTCGGCTTCTTCGGCACCCATGATGCGTCCAGTGAGCACCAGCTCAGCAGCCTTGTACTTCCCGATCGCACGGGGAAGACGCTGGGTGCCGCCGATACCGGGGATGACACCGAGGTTGATCTCCGGTTGACCGAACTTCGCAGTGTCGGCGGCGAGGATGATGTCCGCCATCATCGCGAGCTCACATCCGCCACCAAGCGCGAATCCCGCGACCGCTGCAACCACCGGGGTACGTAGCCGGCCGAAGTCGTTCCAATCGGCGAAGGGGTCGTTGAGATACATGTCGATGTATCCCTTGTCCGCCATCTCCTTGATATCCGCTCCCGCTGCGAACGCTTTCGCGGAACCGGTGATCACGATGGCACCGATGGCGGGATCGTCATCGAAGGCCTTACCGGCCGCGACGACCTCGCTGATGAGCTTCGCGTTCAGCGCGTTGAGCGCCTCGGGACGGTTCAGCGTGATCCAGCCGACACGGCCTTTGGTCTCGGTGATGATCGTTTCGTAGTCGCTCACAGTTGCTCCTGTCAGGCGTCCGCGCTCTGCGCACGGATCGTGTTGATGATTCCGGAGAAGTCCTTGCGTGCACCATCACCGTCGGCGAACGCGCGGTAGATCTCACGGGCATGACGCCCAAGCTGCGCATCGACGCCGGTCAGGTCGATGGCCGATTCCGCGAGCCCCAGATCCTTCGACATCAGGGCACCGGCGAACCCGGGCTCGTAATCGTTGTTCGCGGGGCTGGTAGCCACGGGGCCGGGGACGGGACAGTTCGTCGTCAGCGCCCAGCACTGCCCGGAGGCGTTCGATGCGACATCGAACAGCGCCTGATGGCTGAGCCCGAGCCGCTCGCCGAGCACGAATGCCTCGGCGACGGCGATCTGGGTGATCCCGAGGATCATGTTGTTGCAGACCTTCGCTGCCTGCCCCAGTCCCGAGCCGCCGCAGTGCACGATGCGTCCGCCCATCACATCCAAGATCGGTTGGATCGTCTGGAAGTCTTCATCGCTGGCTCCGACCATGAACGCCAGCGTGCCCTTCTCCGCACCGACCACGCCGCCCGAGACCGGGGCATCCGCTGCGCGGTGCCCCGACTCAAGGGCCAGGTCGTGAGCCTTCCGAGCTTCGTCGACGGCGATCGTCGAAGAATCGATGAACAACGTCCCCGGCTTCGCCGAGGCCAACAGCCCCGGGTCGCCCGCCACACCGGAATACGCGTCAATCACATGCGCGCCACTGGGGAGCATCGTTATCACGATGTCGACATCCGCCACCGCGGAGACGGCATCCGGGGAAATCTCGATACCGGCCGCGCGTCCAGCGTCGAGGGCGGCGGGCATCGGGTCGAAGCCGATGACCCTGTGGCCCGCCTTCACCAGGTTGGCCGCCATGGGACCTCCCATGTGGCCCAGGCCAAGGAATGCGATATTCGTCATATTTTCACTTCTCCTTCAGGTGGCCGTGCGTGCAGCAAGGCCCAGTTCACGGACATCCAACGGGTCAAAGAATGCTGTGACAACTGCCGTTTCGACGGCACCGGCCGGCTCCCACCTGGGGTTCCGGTCCTTGTCGATGACCTGCGCTCGAACGCCTTCAGTGAAATCGTGTGCCTTGAGCATCCTCAGCGACACCCGATACTCCTGGTCGAGGGCTTCCTCCAGCGACGACAGCTGAGCGGCGCGGCGCAACGATTCTCGGGTCACAGCCAGCGCCGTCGGCGACTTGGCAACGATCGCGTCTGCGGCCTGGCCTGCTTCTGCGATCCCGCTCGCGCGCAAACGACTGATGATTTCATCGACATCATCCGTGGCGAACGCCTCATCGATCCAGGAACGCGCAGCACGCAGCGGTGCCTCTCCTTGGTCTTCCGAGAGAAGCATGACCGTTTCACCAGCGTCGGTCGTCTCAAGTGCCGCCAGTAGATTCGCGATCCTTTCGGATCGGATGTAGACGTCGCTGAGTCCGACTTCGATCGCATCCGCCGCACCGACAGACGCCGCGGTGAGCGCGAGGAACGTCCCAATCTCGCCGGGCGCGCGTGAAAGCAACCAGGTTGCTCCGACGTCCGGGACGAATCCGATACCAACCTCGGGCAGGCCCAGACGCCCCCGCTCGGTCACCACTCGGTGCGATGCATGCGCAGAGATGCCGATCCCTCCTCCCAGAACGATCCCGTCTTGGACGGTAACGATCGGCTTCGGGAAGCGGGCAATCTCGGCGTTGAGATGATACTCGTCGAACCAGAACGCGGCAGAAGTGGCACCATCGCCGGAGATGGCATCGTTGTACAGCGACACGATATCTCCACCGGCGCAGAGCCCCCTTTCGCCCGCACCGACGATCGCGACGGTGGCGACAGAGTCATCTGTGGCCCATTGAGCGAGTGT